>JAFPWH010000064.1 GCA_017395065.1 Clostridia bacterium
CAAACGCAAGGTCGCCATCATCGCCGTCGATTTCGCGGGCATCCGGCGCGGGAAGGAACACACTCCGACGGATCAGCTCTGCGCCGACGCCGGAACGTTCGTCGTCGAGAACCTCTGCAATCTCTCCTCCGTGCTGGACGGGCGCAAGTTCGCGACGTTCACAGCGGGAACATATCCCGTCAACTTCACGGGCATGACGGGGTTGCCATGCCGAGTTGTTGCGAAGATACATAAAGGAAATCCAAAATGAAGAAGTCAAGATTACTGGTCATAGTTTCGCTTCTTCATGCGTGACAATTGTGTGACAACTTGCGGATGGGAATAGTGTTTAATATGCGCCCATCCGAGACATAGTGTCTCGGACGAAAAAAGGAAACACAAACATGACGATACCAACCTGTCTCGCAAGCGCGCTACTCGCCATCGGCGGCGCAACGAACAATCCGCAGATCGCGCGCACGCCTGTCACCAATGCGGAATACGCCGAATTCGTGAAGGCGACCAGCCATGCCGTCCCCCGCTACTGGAAAGACGGTACGTTCCCGAAGGGAAAAGAACGGCATCCGGTATTGTGCGTGTCGTACAACGACGCCCTCGCCTACTGCGGCTGGCTCGGTTCAAAGGACCCCGCGCACATCTACCGGCTCCCGACGAAGGAAGAATGGGAAAAGGCGGCGGGCGACATGCCGCCGGATGCCAAGTTCAACTTCAACGGCGTGGTCGCCTCGCACTACATGAAGGAGAATCCGAAACGGCAGGTGACGTTCGTTCATCCGAAGTCTGCTCTCAAGGGGAAGACCGTCCCGCTTGACGAGGTGATTTCCGTAAGCCCTGACGGCAGGCGCGTGCGCGGCTGGGTGAATCACCGCAACCATACGGGATTCATCTACACCGACTTGTTCAAGGAGCTGGGCGAGACCGGTGGCTACACGACTCCAGTTGATGCTTATCCAGGGACAAAAGCCGCCTGCGGCGCGCTCGACATGTGGGGCAATTGCTGGGAATGGACAAGCACTGAAATCGTGGCGAAGAACGGCGCGGAGCGCGGAAAGAAGGTCAATGCGATCAAGGGCGGATCGTGGTATGCGAACCGTAATTCGTGTTTGACATCGTATCAAGGCGAGGGGCGCCGCCCGGGTGGGTGCTACAACACGGTCGGATTCCGCGTGGTCGCCGAGGCGAAGAAAGCGAAAGCCGAGAAATGAGATCGACGCTTTCGCTGCTGTTCGTGTCGCTAACCGCAGTCTCCTGGGCGGGAATCGCGGACGAATTCGTTCTGATACCCGCGAACCCGGCGTTTGCGTTCGCGAAGTCTCTCAACCCGCATTCCAGCGACTCGGGCGAAACCTCGCCCATTACGGCTGCATACTACCTTTGCCGACATCCGGTAACGAATGCCGAATACGCCGAGTTCGTGACGGACACCGGCCACCGTGCGCCGGGGTACTGGGGTGGGCGTACGTGTCCACAAGGACGCGAACGTCACCCCGTGCTTTCGGTCTCCTACACGGACGTGCTGGCCTTCTGTGAATGGAAGAGCGGGAAGACTGCGGGGTGGCGGTTCCGGGTTCCGACCGAGGCCGAATGGGAGAACGCCGCAACTGGTGCCAAGGTCGGCAACTACAACGCCGTGATTGCGACAAAACTCCTCGCCGAGGATCCCGACCGGCTCGTGACCTACTACCACGCAAAAAGCACCCGTCAGGGCGAGCAGGACAAGCTCTCTGATGTCATTTCTGTCAACGCCTCAGGCGCTGTGTCTGGCTGGGTGAACCATGCAAACTACACGGGGTTCGTCTATACTGATCTCTTCAAGAGCATCAACGATGCAGGCGGCTACACGCTTGACTGGGATGCATTCCCGGCTTGCGCCAGCCAATACGGCATCTTCGACATGCTCGGCAACTCGTGGGACTGGACGTGTTCCGTGATCGTAGCCGTCAACGGCGCGGAGCAGGGGCAATCCGTAAATGCCGTTCGCGGGGGGTCGTGGTACGCCACCAAGGCAAGCTGCGCGCTGACATATCGAGGCGAGGGACGAGCGCCCAAAACGTGTTTCGCCACGGTTGGGTTCCGGCTCGTGGCCGTGCCGACCGGGATGAAAATCTCATTCAGGTGAGCCAAGAAATGGTATAATCTCCCAACATGCGAAAGGCTCTATCCATCTATCTGCTCCTGATTGCGTTGCCGACAGTGCTGGTTGCGCTGGGTGGTCTATGGCTTTTGCGGGAGGAAGAGAACAAACTGAAAGAGACAGAGCGGACATTCCACGCCCAATCCGGGCAGCGCCTTTCGGCACGCGCCCAGAACGAACTGCTTGACACCGTCCGCCAACTGACCAGACAGTTCCCCGCGAAAGACAATCAGCTTGTGCGTAACGCCTTCAAGTGGACGCGGAAGGAGGGTCTTGTCGAACCCTTACGAGACACGGCCACGCGGGAGGGGCTGGACTTCCTCAATCGGTTCTCAGGGTTCCTCACCGCCCGGCAGCCGTGGCTCAAGCGAGACGCGCCAGAGGAAGGCTGGAAGGCGACCGACCATGGACCGTATGGCGAGCTGCTCTACTGGCGTCGCATGGACTCGGATACCGTCATCGGCTTCGAGCTGCGCATGAAGGTGGTAGAAGCAGCTCTCCCGCCCGAAGCGCCGTTTGTCGCCGACGTTCGGCCGGTTCGATTGATCGGAGGGTGCCTTGTCGCGCTTCTCGTACTGTCGCTTGTGGGCGGAGGGGCGACCTTGCTCCTGCTGGCACACGCCGCACGCCGCGAATCGCGTCGCAAGACGGCCGTCATCACGGCTGTGGCGCATGAGCTTCGCACACCGCTGGCCAATGTGCAGCTCTACAGCGAAATCGTAAAGGAGCGGCGCTATGAATCCGACGCGGAGCGCGACGAGGCGCTGGACGCGGTGGCGGATGAAAGCAGGCGGCTCGTCGAAATCGTCCTCGACAAGGCGCTATTCGGCGTGATCGAGGGGGTAGACGAGGACGGAGGCCACCATGCGTGAGATCCTTGTGGCGGAAGACAACGCCTTGCTCGCCAAGGGCATCTGCACGGCGCTGAAGTCCGAAAGGTATCGTGTGCGGCATGTCGCCGACGGCGAGGCGGCCCTCGCGGCAATCGCCGAGCGGCGTCCGGACGTGCTGGTGCTGGATATCATGATGCCGGGGATGGACGGTCTTTCCGCCTGCAGGACCATCCGGCGGACGGACGCCTACCTGCCTATCCTCATGCTGACGGCACGAGGACTTGACTCCCAAAAGGTCGAAGGGCTTTCCGCCGGTGCGGACGATTACCTCACCAAGCCATTCTCCATCACCGAGCTCCTTGCCCGTATCGCCGCCCTCCTGCGGCGGGCGCTACTCGCGGCCCGACCGGAGGAGGCAGGCGCTTTTGCCGTCGGTTCGGCGCGCGTGGATGCAGCCACGCTGACGGTTGTTGCCGCCGATGGCACGTCGAGCCGACTCTTGCCGCGCGAACTCGGGCTGTTGAAGCTTTTCGCCGACAACCCCGGCAAGGTGTTCACCCGCGACGAGTTGCTGGACCGCTTCTGGGGCGTCTCCTACTATGGCACCACGCGCACGCTTGACCAGCGCCTGACCCTCCTTCGTAAAAAACTCGGCCCAGATGCCGCACGAATCGAGTCCGTCCACGGCGTCGGCTACAAGTTCTCCAGCCGGTAGTATCCAGCCCCGCTCCTGGCAGATGAAGCGGTCGAAACTCTCCAAACGCCCCACGACCCGATGGGACGAGCTACTAACCGTCCGCTGACTCGCCAAGAACCGTAGTTTCCACCAAGAGAAAGGCGAGACAAGCCTAAATGACTGACCGCAGGTCATTGACCTACAGTCGGCGATGTGATATAATATGCGCCGTCTTTCACCCAATAGGAGACAAAGCAAGTGACAAAGCGGCAGAAGAACGCGCTGGAGACGCGGCAAAAGATATACGAGACGGCCTGTTCCCTCATCGAGGAAAAGGGATTCGCCAACGTGTCCGTCGAGGACATCACGGACGCCTGTGGCGTCGCCAAGGGCACCTTCTACGTCTATTTCAAGCGCAAGGAGGATATCGTATTCGAGTGCTGCAAGGCGTGGTTCTGCGACGTGGACCGCAAGGCACGCGAACACAAGGGGACGATTGTGGAAAAACTCGCGTTCTACTTCAAA
>JAFPWH010000065.1 GCA_017395065.1 Clostridia bacterium
GCAAAGATAGCAAGTGTTGAGGTTTCTGATAAGCTGAATCTTGATGACTTGAGGCGTGAGCGGGTTGCACTTGCAAGTGTCATCGAGGGATTGGAGGCTGATGGTCGGAGAATTCGTGAGCAAGGGTTACGTTCGCGCTGGTGGCTCCAGAAAGTAGGGGAATTTGTCGTCGATAAGCTCTAGCAGTATGCGCAGCAAGCCCTAAGCCGAAACAACCTTTGGGGTGGACGCGGCGCCGACAACAAATAGCGGCGAAGTGAAGTTAGCGGTGGAGCGAAGGTCCGAGGCCGGAGAGCCGACTGGCGCACGAGAGCACGTTTGCGGGCCCGGTGTGATTTTGACCGCCAGCGTAAAGGGCGCGCGTGAAATATCCGCCGGGCGAAGCCCGCTTGCGAAGCAAGTCGCTAGAGCGGTGCGCGCGCGTCAAAATCATGCCGGTGGGGTGCCCGCAAACTGCGGGTTGGTATCCCCCGAACGAAGTGAGCCGCGAAGCGGGCGCTATGCGGGGTGCGAGCAGGTCGGGCGCAGGCCTCAGCCGCCGCTAACAAATAGCGGCGGGCGCAAAGTACACCCGCCGCTATTTGTTGGTAGTTTGGCCGTTAGAGGATTTCGATCTTCTTCGGCTGCGTCTCGGGACGCTTCTTGATCGTTACGGTGAGAAGCCCGTTTTCGAGCTTTGCCGTCAGCGTTCCCACGTCTGCCATTTCGGGGAGGTCTGCGCTCATCGCGTAGCTCTCGTGCTCGAACTCTGCGGCTACCTGGCGGAACCCGGCCGGGTTCTGGTAGCGGCTGTGCGCCTTGAGGACGAGCGTTTTGCCTTCGACATGAAGCTCCGTGTCCTCCTTTGCGATTCCCGGCAGCGATGCCTTTAGCACGTAGCCTTCGGGATTCTCCACAAACTGCGTGGACGGAACGGTGAATTTCTCTTCGGTGTTCATTTTAAATCTCCTTTCTTTATGTGTGGTCCTTACTGGATCGCGATGTGCTTGACGCCATCCTTCTCGGCCTTCGGCAGCTCGATGCGGAGTATGCCGTTCGTGAATTTCGCGTTGGCCTTCTCCGCGTTGACGCGGAAGGGCAGATCGAGTCGGCGGCTCCATGCGGGTTGCACCTCTTTGCCTTCCTCGGCCACCGGCTTGTCGGCGATCACGACTGCCTGTGGTTCGAGCGTGAGCGTCACGTCCTTTGCGGTTTTCCCCGGCAGCTGCAGGTCGAGCAGAACCGCGTTGTCGTCGAGAAACACGTTCACGGGCGGGAAACGCCCGGCGGCACGCGCCCTCATCGCCTGGAACGTGCGGCTCGGCACGCCGAGCAGGTCGTCCAGGAATCCCCACGGATCGATGTTCATTATCGTGTTCATTTTTCTTTCTCCTTTCAAATCTTCTGCCTGCGTCATCTTGCGCAGACAACCAGAAATATTGCACCACCCATGCCAAAGGCGGAAAGTCGGCGGATCCATCGGAAAAATGCGCCGAACTGTCACAGCGATGGGACATGGAGTCTCAAAACTACCTGTAGCGCGGTTTGGTTGAAGCAATGGCGCTGCGCAAAGCAGTTGGACAATGGTTTTTGGATATAGGAATACCCTATGGGCAGGGGGAATTATTTCCGATTATGCAATGGCTCGGGGATATGCGATAATGTTCGCGTCCAAACGAAAGAAAGGAGAACGCAACATGAGCGACAAGAAATTCCACATTGAAACGCTGGCAGTCCACGCAGGACAGCCGACCTTCGGCGACCCCGCGACTAACGCACGCGCCGTTCC
>JAFPWH010000066.1 GCA_017395065.1 Clostridia bacterium
ACACAGAAGTTAAGCCTCTTAGCGCCGAAGGTACTTGGCTGGCAACGGCCCGGGAGATTAGGACGCCGCCGGATTCCAACGAGGGGATAAGCAATTATCCCCTCAATTCAAATAGAAAAGAGCAGCAAACCGGGACTCGGAAAAGCAATCAGCTACCCTCCCACCCACATCCCGCGCAGCGCCGCTCAAACCGCACTCCCACAAAGATAATCCTCAGTAGCTCAATGGCAGAGCATTCGGCTGTTAACCGAAGGGTTGTAGGTTCGAGTCCTACCTGAGGAGCGAAAGTCCTCATTCAGATCAGTCGATCGGATGGGGACTTTTTTATTTTCAGCCGAAAATCTGCTAAGAACCAATCATACCACAATTCAAACGGCAACGGCTGCTAAAGGCGAAGTACATCGTAAGCGCAAAATAGATTACACCTCGCAAAGGAGTCAAAGAAGTGAGATACCGTGTCTAAGGAAGTTGGATAGAATCTAAGCGATTTTGTCAGACACGGGAGGTGCAACAAGTGAGAATACAGGCAATAAAGCACGAGGCATATCCGGATGGGTTTATCCACGTTTTATCAATTCGCGGTTTTGAGCCGAAGGAAAGTTCATATTGACGTCAATCGTATTAATATGTATAATTTAATCGGCCAGTTCCTGAAAAGAAGAATTCAGGCTTATATCGCTGAGAAAGAGGGGAATGCCGGAAGATGAAAACCAAACTGATTGTGTTGATCCTTGTGATATGTATGGCAGCTGCAATAACCCTTCATGCCACGGCTGAAGAAAGAACTTCCGATCCGATCCAGCCACAGATCGAACGGATCGTGGTGTCCTACGCAGCCAACGGAACAAAAGATGAGAAAGCACTGTCGGCCCTTGTCTCACTTGAACCGTCAATTGGTGAAAAATGGACGCGCATCATGGATCTTTGGGAAGCACCCGTTACGGTTTATGACGCGCTTCAGGACGACCTGCCAGGTGATGATTCGCTGTGTCTGATCGCGCTTGGTTTTCAACTGAACCCGGATGGCACGATTCGTGAAGAACTGGAAGAGCGCCTGAAAGTAATGCTTGCCGCGTCGGAGAAATATCCGAACGCGCTCATTGTATGCACAGGCGGCGGCACAGCTGCCGACGACCCGTCTGCGACAGAAGCCGGCCGGATGGCTGAATGGCTTGAGGCGCACGGTGTGGATCCTTCCCGGCTGATCGCAGAGGACCGTTCCCTGACCACCGCACAGAATGCCATCTATACTTTTGACATCCTGGCGAAGCTGTATCCGCAGGTGAAACAGATCGCCGTAATTACCAGCGATTATCACATTGCTACCGGAGTTCTGCTGTTCGGCGCGGAAGCGATTCTCCGTGACAGCGATATTGAGATCGTCGGCAATGCCGCGTGGCATGCGCCCGGCGGCACACTGTCAACGATGTTCCAGGCAGGTGCGCTGATCGAGCTGTCGGGAGATGTGGAGACAGCCTTCGAGATCTATTATGAAACCTACGATATACACGAATTGCCTCCGCTGCACAATGATTCTGCGCAGTAAGACAAAGGAAAACAGGAACAGAGCTTGCAAGGCGCGACCGAAACAATGTGTTCAGCAGCGCTTCTGACTAAACTCCACCCCAAGCCCTATCAAAGCGAGCCTGTGAAGAAAAGCCAGCGAATTATGTGAAAATCGAGGCCTTCTGTGATAGAATAATAAATCATAGGAGGCCTTGATTATGGTAAACAAGAAGAAAGAGCACTAAAAGCCGGGGCCATGACGAAAGGGAAACGGAACATCACGAGTCCATCCCAAATTTTGTGTAAACCTCCAAACTGGTGTATAATAAGAGTAACAGGATGGAGGTTTTAATAATGGCGAAAAAGAACGGAAGACAGAGAAGTCCATAAATGATTTATCTATGAATTGGTTATCCGATACACAGTTTTTTGAGGATATAAAGGCCTTTCTGTCTGAGCCTGTTGACCTCAAAAGGCTATCGTCGGAATCGTTACCTGCGCCCAATCCAATTGATTGGAAGAATGGAGATGCGTTCGCTTTCCCCTTGCGATCAGAAATCGCTAAAAAGTACCATATAGAGAACCGATATGCTGTAATTTGGAAGATATATGATGAAGCTAAGACATGGCGGAAACAAGCACACATAGTCTATCTTTCTGTCTGTGAACAAGATAGAATACCAAAAACATGTGAAGATATGCTTAACTTAGGTTTCATTCCTCATCAACCACGTTTGGACGGAAGCGTTTATGAATTTGAATTTGCTCTCTATATCGATAGTCTTCATATAATAAGCGAAATGCAAATATTCAAAATAGGAAATTATCCGGGCAAACCACAACTGAAATCGGAAATCAAAAATTCGAGCGCTTCACCTGGTTATCCGATCTTTGCCGATTACAAGAAAGATAATATCTATGATTTGGAACGGATTCTCTGCGTGCTTTACAAGAGTTATGGCTTATATACATAATTTGAAGAAGAGCCAAAAAACCAGTTAGCGTGCTGGTTATCTTATTGTCTTGATTGCTATAATGAAGATGCACCACACGCGAGCTTGTGAAAAAAGTCTGTAAACAGGTGAAAACCGAGGCTTTTTGTGATAGAATAACAAATCATAGGAGGCTTTGATTATAGCAAACGAGAAGAAAGAGAATTACAAACCAGGACCCATGACGGAAGGGAAACGGAACATCATCCGGGGATTGCCGCAGAAATACATCATCGAAAGTGCGGCCGACATACAGGAAGCGCTGAAAGACTTACTGAGCGGGACGATCAAGGAGATGATGCAAATTTACAAGGTTACCGCGCCGATCACGGCCGACGTCAAGCAAACGCATAATGAAAAGCTTGAGCTCTGGATCAGCGCTTTGCCCCCCCTGAAGCTGTGGAAATAAAATGAAGAAACAGCACACAAATAAATGAAAAGGATGGAACCGGTGTGAAAAGAGAGTTTTGCTTTGTTCTGATTATCCTGTTTGCCATATGTCCTGCAGCTTTGGCTGAAAGTGCCGGAAGTGAAGATTTCTATTTCGACAATTATACATACAGGATGCTTGAAGATGGCACAGCTGAGATTACCGGTTATACCGGGGAGGCACAAGAACTCATCGTACCAAACTGCTTTGGTGAAACACGTGTGACATCCATCGCTCCATTCGCGTTTTCTCGCTGTCTTGACTTAAACGTTGTGCAATTGCAGGAAGGTCTGACGAATCTTGGCGAAAGAGCGTTTTTTGCCTGCGAAAACCTGAAACGCATCGATCTGCCGGAAGGCCTTTTATATATCGGAGAAGGCGCTTTTACAAAATGTACGGAACTGAAAGAAATAAGTCTTCCGGCCACCATGACCGAAATTGCAGCATGGACGTTTGCTTATTGTGAAAAGCTTGAAAATATCAAGCTGCCGGAAGGTCTCGCCTCGATTGGTGACATTGCGTTCGGCAGATGTTTGATGTTGAACAGCATTGAACTTCCCGATGGGCTGATGTTTCTTGGCAGCCAGGCTTTTAGCTATTGCGAAAGCCTGACTGAGATCACTATACCCGACAGCATAACGAAAATCAATACACAAACCTTCTTTAACTGTACCAATTTACGTAACGTATACTTGCCATTTGAATTGACTTCAATTGATGATATGGCGTTTGCTTATTGCGAAAGTTTAGAGGCTGTACCCATTCCGGAGAGTGTTACCGAAATCGGGTGGAACGCTTTTTTCGGTTGTACAAGCTTAAATAGCATGAATCTCCCTGCCAGTTTAACAGAAATCAATAAAAACGCATTTGACTGTTGCAATGCAAACCTTGTATTTTATGTTGAAAAGAATTCATACGCAGAACGATATTGCCTTGAAAATGATTATGTATACCGTTATGCAAATGACATCCCGTTTGCATATGATTGAGCATGAGAAATCCTGCCTTGCAGATGAGATCAATCTGTGGAACGTCGAGAGATTTATGATCCCTGTTCGAGGAGAACCGGCTCGATGAATATCTGAAGAATAAGAACGAGAAGACGAATCAGACAAAGCTTGAGCTCCGGATCAGCGCTTTGCCCCCTGAAGCTGTGGAAACAAAAATGCCTCACACGAGCCTGATCGATTATGATTGATTTTTGATTGATTTTGCCCTTCGGGCGTCCTTCAGGAAAGCGCTACGAATCGGAGTTCTTATGGCGAACGGTCCACCCGCTGCGGTAGTAAAGGGCCAGAAGAAGCACGATCAGGTCGAAAACGCCGACAATGATCGCCAAGTCACTTACCTTACTGGAGGCGGCCGCTTTATCCGCATACTCTTCCCAACGCGCGTCTCTTTCAGCCTTGGCTTTTTCTGTCAGACGCTGCAAGCCTTCGGGATCGTCTGAATAGGTTGCGACGCAGCGGGTAAAGTCCGGCCATTTTTCCTCCCATCTTGCAATTTGACGCTGTGTCTGCGCTGAGTTTGCCGAAGAAGGATCGCTGTGCAGGGCGATGGTCTCGGCGACCTTTTCGTACATATCGACTACGCTCTGCGCGTCGTTCAATGCTTTTTCTTCTTTCTCATGGTCAAGCGATTTAGTGACAAAGAACACGCCCGTGCAAAGCAGCAGGACAACGACGCAAACAATGATCAAAACCTTGCTCGGGGTGCCCGGCTTTGTGGTATAAGTGAATAACATGACACTCTCTCCTTTGACAGATGCTGCTTCCCGAGGAAAGCGCTTTCAGGATTTATGGGATCACGGATTGATGGGAACCGCTTTTTCGTTTCGGAGGTACCATCTGCCGTCGACCTTTACCACTTCGATCACATAGCGCATGCTTCTTGAATTCGAGGGCGTCAGATCCGACAGCAGGAGCGTGAGATTTCCGATCTCGACACCGTCGCCGCTGTCCGTCGTTTCATAATTGACATACGATATGTCGTTGACCCATGTCCTGAATTCCAGATCCCACAGATAATTCTTGTTCTCTTTTTCAAAGACCTCGAAGTTATTAAAGTAGACGTTTTGCTTGATCTTCGGACTGATCATTTTCCAATACGCTTCTGCGGGAGTGAGGCCGCTTTGCGTTTTGCCTTGAAGAATGGCCTGATAGTTTGAAGCAATTTCCTTTGGGCTCGAGTAGCCGTCTGAATCTTCCTCCCCGCAGGAAGACAGCAAGAGGACGCACAGGGTCGCCAGCAAAACCAGCGCCGTCAGCTTTATTGCGCGAGTCTTTTTGAAGGCCGGGGCCGATGACATGGAAAGCTTCATTTCTTTTCTCCTTTGTGTTGATGATTTGTATTATAAATCAAAGCGGCTGTACTTGCAAGTGTTTTGTGAGTTTTATGACAGACGGCGTCTGCTTAGGCCGCATACTCCCGTTCTTCGACCGGGAACGGTTCGTATTCCGAGAAGTCATCTTCGATCCGGGTTCATTCGCCGATCATACTGACGTCATGGGCGATCAGGTCGCTAAAGAATTCTTCCCTTGCGTCTCTGTTCTCTTCAAGCGTTCCGCTTTCGGCCGGATTCGGGGTTTATAAAGCCGTTCCGGGGCGCGAAGACGGTATTCGTGCTCCGGAACGGCTGTTTTTGGCCGGGACGCGCGGATCCGGCGGCGGGGTTTTACTTCGCCAGGATCTCGTCGATCCGATCGAGCTCTTCTTTCGTGAAATCGCTGCCGTCGACGGCTTTTACGTTTTCGGTGATCTGCTCGGGGCGGCTGGCGCCGATGAGGGCGGAGGTCACCACGTCGTTTCGCAGCACC
Organism: Clostridia bacterium; assembly: GCA_017395065.1. Lineage (GTDB taxonomy): Bacteria > Bacillota > Clostridia > Christensenellales > Aristaeellaceae > RUG14130. The sequence goes on from JAFPWH010000066.1 coordinate 5,745, forward strand.
CATTTGAGCGACATCTGGGCCAGCGTCTGCCCGCGGGACAGGGCGATCTCGTTGAGGAGGCGCGTCTTTGCGGCCTTTTCCTCAGTGATGGATTCGGGCTTTAAGTATCTGGCGTCGTGCGCGGCGCGGGAATCGGCGGGAATGCCGTTTAGGTATCTGCCGGCCAGAAGCCCGCTTGCCAGCGGCGCGAACGCGATGCAGCCCACGCCCTCCCTTTCGAGCACGTCGCCCAGGCCGTTTTCGATGGAGCGGTTGAAGAGCGAGTAATTGGGCTGGTGGATCAGCATCGGCGTGCCCATGGCCCTGAGCGTGCGGATGGCGGTCTCGGCCTGCGCGGGATCGTAGTAGTTGGAGATGCCCACGTACAGCGCCTTTCCGCTCCTTACGATCAGATCCAGCGCGCCCATCGTTTCCTCTATGGGCGTGGCGGGGTCGGGCCTGTGGTGGTAGAAGATGTCCACGTAGTCCAGATGCATGCGCTTTAAGGACTGGTCGAGGCTCGCGATCAGGTACTTGCGGCTGCCGTGATCTCCGTAGGGGCCGGGCCACATGTCGTAGCCGGCCTTGGTCGAGATGACGAGCTCGTCCCTGTGGCTGTGCCAGTCGCGGTCCATGTGGATGCCGAAATTGCGTTCGGCTTCGCCGTAGGGCGGGCCGTAATTGTTGGCGAGGTCGAAGTGCGTGATGCCGCAGTCGAACGCCGTGCGCAGTATGCTCTGCTGCTGTCCGAAGGGCGTGATGTTTCCGAAATTGTGCCAAAGGCCCAGAGAGATCGCGGGCAGCATGAGGCCGCTGCGTCCGCATCTGCGGTAAAAGCCGCTGTGTTCATAGCGGTGTTCGTCGGGTGTATACATGGCTTTTCTCCTTTTGTCGGTATTGCCCCTGCGGGCTTTGGTGGATCAGATGCCGTGCGCAACGTCTGCGACCCAGCGGATGCGCTCGGGGTTCAGCTCGTTGTGGATGCTGCAGTCCGCGCCGAGAATGAAGCCGGTCTTGCCGCCCTTGGCGATGAGGGCGCGCGCCTCCTGCCCGACCTCCTCTTTGGTGCCGGTGTAGAGCAGCGTGCCGGGCCGGTTGTCGAAGCCGCCCCATACCGTGCAGCCGAAGTGCTTCTTCGCCTCGTCTATGTCCATGATGTCCATGTAGCGCGACCAGCTGACCACGGGGGCCTTGTAGTCCGCCCAGACGGAGAGGCGGTTGGGGATCTGCTCCCAGGCGCAGAAGTGGATCGCGTTCATGGCGCTCAGGGTATTTGCGTAATCCAGGACCTTTTTGTCGCTCGGCCGTACCCAGGCGGCGTATTCGTCGGCGGTAAAGCGGTCGATCTCGCCGTTTTGCACGCTGTAGAAGATGCCGTCGACGCCGGCTTCGCAGATCAGGCCCCTGACGAGCAGTTTTACGTCTTCGGCGATCACGTCGCAGGCGTGCTTCATCGCGTCCGGGTTTTCACGGATCAGGCGCATCATCGCGGGGTAGCCCACCTTGAGCCTGAGATACGAAAGGGGCGCGAAGACGAGCTGCAGCGTGACGCAATCCGGCCCCAGCGCGCCAACGACGATCTTCGCGCGCTCGATCTGTTCGCGGATGTAGCTGTGACCTGCGCCGAGGGGCTGCAGCTTGTACAGTTCGTCCGCGCTCTTGATGGTCTCAAGCTCGGGCGAGGGCCAGGGGAAGTACTTGTCGCCGGAAAGCTTCATGAAATCGACGTCCGTCTGCTTCCAGGCGTTTACCTGAAAGGCCGCAAATTCCTTGTCGTCGGCCCAGTATTTTTGCGGGACGTGCTGCCACATGCACACGGGCACGTGGTCTACGCTTTTTCCCTGAAATGCCGCGGTAACGCGTTCTCGCTTGGTCATGATCTGCCTCCTTCGCTTGTTTGAATATCGTATGTTTACGCTTCGCCGTTCAGCTCGGCGTTCGTGAGCTTGAGGACGCGCGAGACGTTGAGCACGCGCCCGCTGCCCTCGTCGCAGTAGTACGTCACCAGACAGCCGTCAATGGTATCGATCATCGCGGGATAGCAGTAGCTGTCGCAGGGGTCGTTTTCGAGCATTCTGCAATTCGCGCTGAACGCTTTGAACGCTCTGAAATTGAAATCCTTCGCCCGGCAAACGAACGAAGCGCCGCCATCACGGGATACGGCCATCATCAGCGGCGTGCGCGCGGGCGAGCCCCAGGGCGTCTGCGGACCGCCGGCGGGGTTGTGCGTGCGGGGGTTGAAGACAGCGAGCACCCTTTCGCCCGCGCGGCATATGCGCATGGGGGCGTCCGGCGAGGGGAACAGGAGCGCGGGCTCCGGGGTCGACCAGCTCTTGCCGCCGTCGGTCGACACGGACTGGTACTGAAAGCCGTAGGCCGTGCGCATATGGCAAAACAGCGTCCCGTCGTCCATTTCCAGAAGGCCCGGCTCCTGCAGGCCCGTTTTGTCTCCGTACGGGGAGGCTATTGGGCTCATATCTTCCTTCCAGGTGCGCCCGCAGTCGTCCGAGCACACGAAGCGCACGACGCCCGGGTCGAGGTCGTATTTGTGCACGGTGTTTCCGCAGTCGGAAAACGGCGTGATGATGCGCCCGGCTTTGGTGACGATCGAGGCCGCGTTCGTGCCCGCGAAGTAGCTGAAGCGGTCGATGCAGTCCGTGTAGGGGCTCCAGCTCAGGCCCTCGTCTTCGGAATGCCGAAACGCGGGCTGGCAGGCGATGATGCCGCCCGGCCGGTCCACTTTTCTTAAGTAGCACACGCCCAGGTTTCCGTCCGGCAGGCGGAGCATCGAGACAGCCATGTTGTTGCGGCAGTCGGTATCGTCGTTGAACAGCTCCCTTTCCTCGCTCCAGCTTTCGCCTTCGTCGGAGGAAAGGATGCACACGATCCTCGAATAGTCGTGGTCCGAGCCGCCTCCAACGTAGCGCGTGAAGGCGAGCATGATCGTACCGTCCTTTAATCTGATAAAGCTGCCCTCTCCCTTTCTGGGGTTTTCGGGCGAGGTCTCGAGCGTCTTTACGAGCCGGCCGAGTTTTTTCATGGCGCTTTTTCCTTTCCTGGTCGGTTGTGCTTTCGGTAAAAAAGGCTTACGCGAGGTAAGAAGCTGCCTTCTCCACGAACTCGCTGAAGATGGAATTGGCCCAGGCGAACCACTCGCGCGTGAAGCGGGAGGGATCGTCCTTGTGCACGCCCTCGTGCATGAGGCAGGTGCCCGCGTCGATGTTTTCGAGGGTGTTCAGAAGCCTTACGATCTCGCCTTCGTCCTTCGAGCTCAGCCCTTGTACGCACAGGGAGATCGGCCAGATGTAGTCCTCGGGGGTGTGCGGGCTGCCGATGCCGCATGCGCACTTGCCCTCGTAGTAGTAGGGATTTGCCTTGCTCAGGATCATCCTGCGCGTGTTCAGATAGATTTCGTCCTCCGCGTCCACGCAGCCGAGATAGGGCAGGCTGAGCAGGCTCGGCACGTTGGCGTCGTCCATAAAGAGCCGATTGCCCAGGCCGTCGACCTCGTAGGCGTATACGTCGCCAAAGGCGTCGTCGTGCACGACGGCGAAACGCTTGAGGCCGTCCAGGATCTCGCTTCTGAGCTTTTCCGCCCGAAGCGCGGTCTCTTCGTCGTTCATGAGCGTCCGTGCGATCTCGCTGATCTGTTCAAGGCTCTTTGCGGCAAAGAAGTTGGACGGCACGAGATAGCCGTATCTGCAGGCGTCGTCGCTGGGCCGAAAGCCGCTCCAGGTCATGCCGGTATAGCCCACGGGATTGCCCTTTCCCGCGCAGGGCAGCGTGTCGGAGGGGCGGCAGTCGCTGCGGTTGAAGAAGTAGGCGCTTTTTTCCGGGTGATTTTGCTCCGTCTCCCAGGTGGAAAGGATGGTCTGAAAGGCCTTGCGCGCTTCGCCGTCCAGCCAGGAGATGTCGCCCGTCTGCTTCCAGAAGGCGTGGCACAGGCGGATGGGGTAGCACAGGGAGTCGATCTCGTACTTGCGCTCCCAGATCCAGGGCTTCTGCTCCCTTGTCCAGTTCGTGTCGTCGTCGCGGTAGCGCTTGCCGTTCGGCTCGCGGTTGAAGGCGTTGGCGTAGGGGTCGAGGTTTACGTAGAACAGCTGCCGGCGCAAAAGCCCGGAGACGGCCTGCTTCACCTCGGGGAAGCTGTTTGCGTAGGGCAGGTAGCGATACACCTGCGCGGAGGAATCCCTGAGCCACATCGCGGGAATGTCGCCCGTGATCAGGAAAACGGTGCCCTCCGCGCGCTGAAGCGTGGTGTCCCAGGTGCTGGCAAAGCACTTGCGGTACATTTTTGAAAGCTTCGTCCGGCCGAGAGAGTCCAGTTTTTCGCACAGCGGCCGCGTCGCTTCGTCGATCCAGTTCATAGTTCCTTCTCCTTTATCCGTAAATCGTTCATCGGTCCTTCAGGGCGTAATCGCTTATGCAGAGCCTGAGCTCGTCGACGGTGCTGAGAAAAGAAATGCCGTTTCTTTTCAGCTTTGCGGTATCCATCCAGAGATTGCGCCGCGGGCCGGCGTCGCTGAGCGTAATGCTCAAGTTGAGCTCGTTTGCCAGCCACTTCGCCGTTTCCAGCATGCTCAGCTCGTTTTCGCTGCCGTAATTGTATACGCCGCCCGGCAGTTCGGCAGCCTTTGCGATCAGCCCTGCCACCTCGCGCACATAGGTGACCGAGCGCATTTCCGTGGACGAAAAGGACAGAGACGGGCTCCTGAGCATGTTCATCAAAAAGTTTCCGCGGTTTTTGACGCCGTAAATCGGCATGTCGTACATCCACGCGGCGCGCAAAAGCACCGAGGCGGGATTTGCGTCCAGCGTCCTTTGCTCCATTTCGAGCTTCTCGCGGGCGTAGAGGTTTTCGGGCGCGGCTTCGTCCTCGGTGTAGGGGCCTTCGCCCTTGCAGCCGCCGTAGACCTGATCGCTGCTGAACAGCACGGCCTTGACGCCCGTGCGGGCGAGCCAGAGTGGCAAAAGCACGTTTGCGCGGTAGGAGCCCTCGGGGTCCTTCGCGCAGGCGCCGATGTCCGATACAGCCGCCGTGTGGATGATGAGATCGGGCTGCACCTCGTCCACGAGGCGCTTTACGCCGTCTTCGTCGACATTTCTCAGCGACGGCGCGGGCACGGCGCACTTCAGCGCGTCCATGACGCGCGCGCCCACGAAGCCCTTCGGGCCGGTCACGAGTGTTTTCGTTCGCATTCACCGCCTTTTTTCGCGTTCAAAAAAGACAGCTTTGCGCGGAAGCCGGCGTACTCGCCGCTCTAAGCGCATTACTGCCTCGTGCTCAGATATTTCAAAAGCTTTCGCTTGACCCGCTGCAGCGCGTTGTCGACGGCCTTCACGTGGTGGCCGGACTGCGCGCTGATCTCCTGATAGCTCTTGCCCTCGATGTAGCCGCTCAGCGCGTCCATCTCAAGGGGCGTGAGGAGGTGGTTTAAGCTTTCCTTGATGTCGCTGAAATCCTCGGAGGAGATCATCAGCGATTCCGGGCTGGTCAGGTTTGTCTCCCGTATCACTTCGACGAGGGTGCGGTTGCTGTCCTCGTTGTAGGCAGGCTTGTCCAGTGAAATGTAATTGTTCAGAGGGATGTGCTTTTGCCGCGTGGCGGTCTTGATCGCGGTGATGATCTGGCGGGTCACGCAGATCTCCGCGAACACCGCGAAGGCGGTCTGCCTTTCGCTCTTGTAGTCGCGTATGGCCTTGTACAGGCCGATCATGCCCTCCTGCACGATGTCCTCGTGATCCGCGCCGACCAGAAAATAGCTGCGCGCACGGGAGCGCACGAGGTTTTTGTAGGTTTCGAGTATGTAGTCCATGGCTTCGCTGTCGCCGGACTGCGCCATTTGCACGATCTGCTCGTCGCTTAAGTTCTTTGACTCAAACAAAGCGTATGGTTCCTTTCCTGATTTATCGCTTCAGCGACGCCTGAAACAGTATGATCCCCGCGGCGACGGAGGCGTTTAAGGAATTGATGTGCCCCCGCATCGGAATGGATACGATCTTGTCGCACTTTTCCAGCACGAGGCGCGTTATTCCGTCGCCCTCCGCGCCGATGACGATGCCCAGCGGGCCGCTCAGGTCGGCTTCGTACACGTTTTCGCCGTCCATGTCCGCGCCGTAGATCCAGACGCCCCTTTGACGCAGCTCGTCGATCGTGCGGCTCAGATTGCTCACGCGGGCGACCTTCATGTATTCCGCCGCGCCCGCCGCCGCCTTCACACAGGCGGGATTGAGGCCGGCCGAGCGCCTCTCCGGTATGATGACGCCGTGCGCGCCCGCGCATTCGGCGCTGCGGATGATGGCGCCCAGATTGTGCGGGTCGGTGATGCCGTCCAAAAGGATGATAAAGGGCGCTTCGCCCCTGCTTTCGGCATTTTCGAAGATGTCGTCGACGCTGGAATACTCCGCGCTCGACACGTACGCCAGCAGCCCCTGATGGTTTGGATACACGCTGTCCAGGCGGTTCTTTTCGACCTCCTGCACCACCACGCCCTTGTCTCTGGCAAGGCGCACGATCTCGCGGGCTGCGGAGGATAAGTCGCCCTTCATCACCAGCAGCTTTTCCATCGGGCGGTCGTTTTTGAGCGCCTCGCGGATCGGGTTGCGGCCCACGAGCAGGTTTTCCGGCAGTTCCGGCGCTTCGCCGCGGACGGGCGATGCGGCGCCCGATACGGCCTGCGCGCGCTTTTTCGGGTCTTTATAGTTTCTTTGGCCGGTGCCCGTCCAATCGTTCAGCCTTTTGCCGGAATGATTGCCGTGATAGGGCATGGACGGCTTGTCGTCGTAGGGCATTACAGCGTTCCCTCCATCTCGGTGGCCAGTTTCAATAGTTCGTTCAGCCTCTCCCTTTGTCCCGTGAGGTACAGATACCCCAGCACCGCCTCCAGCGCGGTCGCCTTGCGGTAATCCAGGGGGTCGGCGTTTTTGGTGGGCGTCTGGCGCGCGTTTTCGGCGCGGCGCGCGATGGCGGCCTCTTCATCGCTCAGAAGCGGGCGCAGCTTTTCCAGACTCTTTGCCTGCGCGCCGGCGTTTACGACGGCGCTTGCGCTTTTGCTGAGCGCGTTCACCTTGCCCGCGGCCTTAAGCACCAGGCGCGAGCGCACGAACAGGTCGTACACGCTGTCGCCCACGAACGCGAGCTCCAGCGAACCCGGCTTTTGCCCGTGGGGAAAGGCGGCCAGGTCCATTTCCCTGGACATCAGCCGATCAGCCCCAGCAGCGTTTTGTAATCGTCGTCCCAGCGCGCGTTCAGCGCGGGATCGAAGGTGTATTCCTTGTCGCCGAAGGACGTGCGCACGATCTGGCGAAGCTCCCACAGGTCCTTCACGTCCCCCAGCCCCATCGCCTGCACCAGCAGGTTTCCGATCACCGTGCCCTCGCCCGCGCCGATGCGCACGGGGCGCTTGATGGCCTGCGCGGTGTAACGGTTGAGCAGCTCGTTTTTGCCGCCGCCGCCCACGATGTACAGCACGTCGATCGGCTTTTTGATGATGTCCTCGATGCATTCGATCGCCCAGCGGTACTTGAGCGCCAGCGAGCGGTAGACGATGTCCGCGACCTGTCCGACTTTCTGCGCGGGCGATATGCTGCCGCCGTGCTTTTCCACGTAGGAAACGATGCGGTCGGCCATGCCGTCCGGCGCGAAGAACAGGTCGTCGTCCACGTCGATGATGTCCCGGGTGGGGGAGGGGAGCGCCTCGACCTCGTTTACGATGTCGGCAAAGGACAGCTTTTCGAGGCCGCGTTTTTCCCTTTCGAGGTTGAATTGCTTGCGGCACTCCTGTATGATCCAAAGACCCATGATGTTTTTGAGCATGCGCGTGGTGCCGTTGAGCCCGCCCTCGTTGGTGAAGTTCGACTTCATGACCTCGGGCGTGCACACGGGCGTCAGCGTCTCCACGCCCATCAGCGACCAGGTGCCGCTGGAAATGTAGGCGAAGCTCTCTCCCTCGCGGGCGGGCACGGCGGCCACGGCGGAGGCGGTGTCGTGCGAGGCCACGGCGATGACGGGGATGTCGTAGTCAAGGCGGGGGCAGAGGTCGCGCCTGAGGAAGCCGCGCACGGTCCCCGGCTGCTCGAGCGGCGCAAACAGCTTTTCGTCTATGCCGAAGGCGTCCAGCACGGGCTTTGCCCAGGAGCGGGTGTTCGGGTCGATCAGCTGGCTGGTGGAGGCGATCGTGTACTCGGTGCCGGCCTTTCCGGTCAGGTACCAGGCGAACAGATCGGGCATGAACAGAAGCGTGTTTTCGCTCTTTAAATACTTGCTCTCCTCCGGGTCCTTGCGCATCGCGATCAGCTGATACAGCGTATTGAACTGCATGAACGCAAGGCCGGTGTTTTTGAATATCTCCTGCTTGGAGAGGGTCTCGAACGCCTCCTCCATCAATCCGTTCGTGCGCTCGTCGCGGTAGGAGACGGGGCGGTAGACGAGCTTGCCTTCGGCGTCTATGATGCCGAAATCGACGCCCCAGGTGTCGATGCCGATCGAATCGATGTGCACGCCCCTGTCTGCAACGATGTTGAGCGCGGTCTTCATTTCGTCAAATAAGCGCTCGATCTCCCACTCCAGATGCTTTTCGCCGCGCACCGCCTCGTTGGGGAAGCGGTAGATCTCTTCGATCTCGAGCCTGCGCTCGCATTCGGTGTTCAGCCTTCCCAAAATCGCCCTGCCGCTGGAGGCCCCGAAATCGAAGCCCAGATAGCAGCGAGTATTCTGCGCCATATGCTCACCCTCCGTGTTTTTAGTGTGTCATCTTGCGTCGTTCAGCGCTTTGAGCAGCGTCTTGGTTTCGTCGCTGCCGTGCTCCCAGTACATGATGCCCATGAGGCCTGCCCGCTTCAGGTATTCGCATTTGGCCTTCAGGGAAGCGGGATCGTCGTAGCTGATGAGGCTGGAGCCGTTAAAGAGGTAGGGGGCCTGCGCCTCCCCGTCCCAGTAGCGGGTAAAGCCGTCCTTGTCGATATACTTTTCGACCAGCGTGTGGTAGTTCGGCCCGTATTGGCCTACGGTTTCGGCCTTCTGGAAAAGGCCGTTGTTCACGTTGGGCACGCCGTCCCACCTTCTGGAATAGAACGCCGCGCCTATGATCACTTTTTCCTTCGGCACGCCCGCAGCAATGAACATCTCGGTCACGCTCTTCGTGTCGAAGCCCTTAGGGCCGTCTTTTGAGGCAAAGGGCGCGGTGTGGTGGCCGGATTCGCGGCAAAAGCCGCTGCGCATGTCGTAGGTCATCAGCTGTACGTAGTCGCAGATTTCGGCGACCTTGTCCATTTCCGTGTCGCGCACAAAGTAGCTTCCCGCGCCCGCGGCGATGGAGACGATCTTCTCCTTGCCCAGCGCCTGCCTTAGCTCCCAAAGAAGGCCCGTGAAGTTTTGCCTGTCCGAGGGGTCGGCGTCGATGCCCGCCGAATCGTTGCAGGGATATTCCCAGTCGATGTCGATGCCGTCGATATCGTTTTTGAAGCAGAAATCGGCGCAGCTTTCGGCGAAGGCCTTCTGCCCCGCCTTCGTGCGGCTCATCAGCGAAAAGCCGCCCGCGCCCCAGCCGCCGACGGACAGAACGATTTTGATGCCCGGATGCCAGGCACGGATGGGATCGAGCGCCTTGAGGTATTCTTTAGAGCGGTATTCGAGCAAACCGTCCTTGCCCACGTGGCCGAAGGCGACGTTTACGCCGTCCAGCATCAGCGCGTCCTCGCGGGTGATCTTTTTGAGGTTCTCGTTGCAGGCGTAAGCTAAGATCTTCATGGTGCCCTCCTTTTCGTTGGGGTTGCCGCGCGCTTTCGCTTTACAGCTTCAGCGCGTTTTTGATCTTCAGATAGTCGTTCGTGAGGATGCAGTCGATGCCCTTGTCCAGATACATGCGGGCTTCGTCGGGATCGTCCGACCAGAACAGGTTGAGCAGTATGCCGTGCTCCTTGGCTTTTTGGATCATCTCGTCGTTAAAATAGGGCTTGAACAGCTGCACCCGGTCGATGCCCATTTCGATCGCCCTGTCCACGATGCTAAAGTGCTGCCTGTTTTCACCGACGCAGCGCCTGATGTCCGGCGCGAGCAGGCCCAGCTGCTTGAGCACGCAGTCGTTTGCGCTCATGAAATACACGTAGCGGCGGTTGTCGTAACGGTCGATCAGCGATATGATCTTTTTGAGAAAAGCTTCGTCCAGCGGAATATCCTCGTTTGCGTCCTTTATATGCACGTTCATGATCACGTGCCCTGCGAACTTTTTGAGGATGTCTTCAAACCGTACGACGCCCAGCCCCTCGTAACCGCGCGAAAACTTGCCGCCGAAATCGAGCTTTTCCAGCTCGGCGAAGGTCTTTTCGTACACCTTGCCGCTGCCGTTTGAGATGCGCTCCAGCGTGTCGTCGTGCATGGAGACGATCTCGCCGTCCGCGGTCGGCCACAGGTCGAACTCGATCTCCTGCGCGCCCAGCGCCACGGCGGAGCCGAACGCGGGCATGGAGTTTTCGGGTGCGACGGTGCTGAAGCCCCTGTGCGCGCACAGGCGGGGATAGGGCAGGGACGCGTTGTCCGGAATGATCGCGCTGCCCGCGGGGCGGTACTTCCAGGGGCGGCGGCCCTTTTCGGTGTAATCGTGGTGAAGCCCCACGGGATTCTGGTAGCCCATGGGTTTCAGATATTTCTTGAACGGGTCGAACTCGCACTCGATGTACCCGTCGCCGCTGTCTTTGCAGGCTAAAATCTCTCCGTCGGGCGCAACGGCCATCGAGGAGCCCGCGGTGGGGCAGTCGGGCCCCATGCTGACGCCGGCCCTCAGCAGATAGGCGCCGGTCACGTAGGCGATAAAGCGGCCGTAGATGCGCGCGGTCTCGTGCGTATCGCTCCTTTGCTGCGCGCAGCCGATGACGACGTGCGGCTTCTGCTGGGCGATAAAGGAGTACATCTCGTAAAAGTAAAAGTCGTAGCAGGTCAGAAAGGCGTATCGCACGCCCTCGATCTCGAGGACGTAGGGCGGGTTAAAGCAGCTGCAGTAGTCGCTGCCGAGCTTTAATTTGTTCACCTCGCCGGGCGTCAGGTGTTGCTTCAGGTATTTGCCGGCGAGCTTTCCGTCGCGCCCGAAGGCGAAGGTCGTGTTGTAAAACGTGCCGTCAATTTCGTCGGCGGCGTTTACGAAAAGGACGCACCTGAGCCGCTTTGCGGTCTCGGAGGCCTTGTCCAAAAGCGGCTGCGTATATTTTTCCCGCGCGCGCACGTATTCCTCGCGGCTTTGCGGGGCAAAGGGCATATCCGCGCTCTCGGGAAGCACCATGACGTCGGTCTCCTTGTCGTGGGTATCCAAAAAGCGCATAAGCGCGCTTATGCCGATATCCGCGTTTTTGCTCTCAGTCTGAAACGCGCTCTGATAGATCACGGCCTTCATAATATCACCCTTCCGTCGCAAGGACTTTCTTTCGTTATCTGTTTTTGTTTATGATGCGGCTGATCGAGCGGTGGCTCTTCATAGAAGTGCACTTGACCCAGAGGCTGACGCGCTCGTGGGAGCTTAAGTTTTCCCAGATGTCTGCCACGATGTCGAAGATCGACGCGCCAAGCTCCACGCTCCGCGGTTCGCCCTCGAAGTCGCTGAAGCTGTTCGGGGTGCCCTGGTACATGCTCAGAAGATAGCCGGTTCCGGGCATGATCTCGGCGTACTTGAAGCTCTGGCGCTTGATACCGCCCTGCTCGTCCGCCGCCTTGGTGATTCGAAGGTCCACGTCGAAATCGTTTTCGCCCATGTCGATCAGGGCGGTTATGCGCGGGGCCAGGGAATCGTCGCGGCTTAAGCACATCTGTTCCTTCACGGCGCGGCCGAAGCTTTTGCCGTTCTGGAAGGTATTGAAGATGCTCTCCGTGTGCGCGCCGTTTCCGATCAGCATTTTGTTTTCGAACGTGATGACCGGCTGGTAAATGTTCAGCGCGTTGTTGGGCGCGCCCTCCGCCGGCTGCAAAAGCACGCCGCCGCCGTCCTCCACGAACCTGCGCTGCAGGTCGCTGTCGGTAAGGCCGCACACGAAAAACGCGGCGACCGCGCTTTCGCCGTCCACGCTCTTGCCCGCCAGTATTCCCGCGCCGGGATAGCCCGCGCTCCAGATGGCGTCCGCCAAAGTATGCCTCAACATCGTCGGCCTCCTAAATGAATCTTTCCTGCGGGGTCAGCCCGAGAAAGCGCAAAAAGTGCTGTATGTGTTCGTCCCAGTATTCCCAGGAGTGCACGCCGCTGTCAGCCTCGTACACGTAGCCGAAGGGATTGCCCTTCAGGGACTCGAAGTAGTCCTTCGTGCGCAGGGCCGAGGGGAGGATAAAGTCCTCGCTGCCGCAGGAGTGATAGATCCTGGGCAGGGGCTTCCCACTCTTCATGGCCTTTTCCGCGCTGCCGAAGACGTCCTCTTCGGTGTTTTTTATGTCTCTGTCTCCGTAGAGCATCTCGTCCCGCAGCTTCTGGCGCGGGGTGAGGTCCGCGCCGGGCGTACGGTTGACCGCACCGGCGGACAGGCAGCCGATCGCGCTGAAGCATTCGATGTTGGCAAGGCCGATCTTCATCGCGCCCGCGCCGCCCATCGAGAGCCCGCAGATGTAATTGTCCTCCCTGCGGTCGCTCAGCGGGAAAAACGAGCGCATCACCGACGGAAGCTCTTTGGCGATGTAGGTGTAGTATTTGCCGCCGTGCGCCATGTCCGCATAGCCGGAAACGTGCGCGCAGGGCATGACCACGGCAAGGCCCAGCTTCGACACGTAGCGCTCGATCGAGGTCCTGCGCTGCCAGATGGTCTCGTCGTCGCTGAAGCCGTGCAGAAGGTACAGCGTCTTGAAGCGCTCGTCTGCGGCGGCCTCGGCCGAGCTCAGTTCGCGCTTCTGGGGCAAAATCACGTCGCAGGAAACGCACATGCCCAGCGCCTCGGAAAAGAAATACGTGTGTATCAGCGCCATATTACCGCTCCTTTCCCGCCGTCAGCCAATTGAGCACGGACTGGATCTTCATGTCCCAGTAATCCCAGGAGTGTACGCCGTCCTCCTCCTCGTAGGTCAGAGGGATGTCCAGACTCTTGAGCAGGTTCCTTAAGCGCACGTTCTGCCAGTACAGCCCGTCCTGCAGGCCGCAGCACATGTACAGCGCGGGGATTTCGGGCGCGTCCTTGAGCTTTGCCGCGAGGGAGAACAGGTCGTTTTCGCTGTTTCGTACCTTATCCGCCTCGCCGAAGACGTCTTCCAGTTCGTGCGCCATGGGGCCGCTCGCCTTTTCGCACATTTCCGCTACGTCCACAGCGCCGCTGAGCGACGCGGCCCAGCCGTACTGCCCGGGGTTTCGCATCGCCAGCTTGAGCGCGCCGTAACCGCCCATCGAAAGGCCGCAGATCGCCGTGTCCTCCCTTTTGTCGGAGAGGTTCGGGAAAAACGAGCGGCAGATCGCGGGCAGCTCCTCGCTGAAGAAGGTGTACCATTTGAAGCCGTATTTCATGTCGGTGTACCAGCCGCGCTGGGTCTCGGGCATGATGACGGCCAGGTTTTTGTTCGCAGCGTAGCGCTCGATGCTCGTGCGCCTTTGCCAGATCGTGTGGTCGTCGCTCAAGCCGTGCAGAAGGTACAGTACCTTCCATTTGCCCTGCGCCTTTCCGGTGTCCATGCCGATCAGCCCGCCGGAATTCTGGGGCAGGATCACGTCCATCTGGGTGCACATGCCCAGCGCCTCGGAAAAGAAGTCAACATGCATAAGTGCCATAGTTCTCGTGCCTTTCAAAAGTCGGTCCGCGCGTTCGTTTGCGGTGCTTGTTCGGTGGGTTTGATTGTATGAATCGCTTCTGCGCGGGCGGCGTCCGGGCGCACAAAAGGCCCTTTGAACACACCGCCCCATTTTGGATTCATTATACAGCAAAGCGGGGCATAAATCAAGCCCCGCTTTTGACCGCGCGCGGAAAAGTTGCTTTCCGCGTGTCCGGCCGTTCTGGGAAGAAAGCTCACTTCTCTTGCGTCTTTTTGTATTTCTCGACCACGTCGTCGATGCTGCCCGCAAACAGGAAGCAGCTTTCGGGAATGTCGTCGTGCTTTCCGTCGATGATCTCGCGGAAACCCCGTATCGTCTCCTTCATGGGCACGTATTTGCCCTCGTACCCCGTGAACTGCTCGGCCACGGCGAAGGGCTGCGAAAGGAAGCGCTGCACCCTTCGTGCGCGGGCGACGGTCAGCTTGTCCTCGTCGCTCAATTCGTCCATGCCCATGATGGCGATGATGTCCTGCAGCTCCTTGTAGCGCTGAAGCATGCGCTGCACGTCCCTTGCGGTCTCGTAGTGCTCGCGCCCCACGATCTCGGGCGTGAGGATGCGCGAATTGGAGGCCAGCGGGTCCACCGCCGGGAAGATGCCCAGCGAAGCGATGGCCCTGTCCAGCGCGGTGGTCGCGTCCAGGTGGGCAAAGGTCGTCGCGGGCGCGGGATCGGTATAGTCGTCCGCGGGCACGTACACGGCCTGCACCGAGGTGATGGAGCCGTCCCGGGTGGAGGTGATCCTCTCCTGCAATTGGCCCATTTCGGTGGCCAGCGTCGGCTGGTAGCCAACGGCCGAGGGCATGCGCCCAAGCAGCGCGCTCACTTCGCTGCCCGCCTGCGTGAAGCGGAAGATGTTGTCGATAAACAAAAGCACGTCCTGATGCTTTACGTCGCGGAAGTATTCCGCCATCGTAAGGCCGCTGAGCCCTACGCGCATCCTGGCTCCCGGCGGCTCGTTCATCTGGCCGTAGACCATCGCGGTCTTGTTGATGACGCCGGAGGCGATCATTTCGTTATAGAGGTCGTTGCCCTCCCTCGTGCGCTCGCCGACGCCCGTGAAAACCGATATTCCGCCGTGCGACTTGGCCACGTTGTTGATAAGCTCCATGATCAATACCGTCTTGCCCACGCCCGCGCCGCCGAACAGGCCGATCTTTCCGCCCTTGGCGTAGGGGCAGATCAGGTCCACGACCTTGATGCCGGTCTCGAGGATCTCGCTGGAGGTCATCTGTTCCTCGTAGGAAGGCGCGCTTCTGTGGATGGACCTGCGCGGCGTGTCGGGCGGCAGGGGCTCCTTTTCGTCGATGGGCTGCCCAAGCAGGTTGAACACGCGCCCAAGGCAGGCTTCGCCCACGGGCACGCTGATCGGCGCGCCTGTGTCCAGGGCCTGCGTCCCGCGCGTCAGCCCGTCGGTCGACGCCATGGATACGCACCTTGCCACGTTGTCGCCGATGTGCTGGGCCACCTCGCAGACGAGCTTTTCGCCGCTTAATTCGATCTCGACGGCGTTTAAGAGATTGGGCATGCAGCCTTCTTCAAAGCGTATGTCCAGCACGGGGCCCATTACCTGTATCACGGTACCTTTGTTCATCTGTCTTATCTCCCTTGTTTCAAGGATGGCTCACTTTTGGGAGCCCGCGACGATCTCGGTGATCTCCTGCGTGATGGCGGCCTGGCGCGCCTGATTGTACTTCAGGCTCAGGCTGTCGATCATGTCGCCCGCGTTCTGCGTCGCGGTGTCCATCGCGGCGCGGCGCGCGGCCTGCTCGCTCGCGCGGCTTTCGCACAGCGCGCCGTAGAGCACGCCGCCCACGTATTCGGGGATCATCGCTTCGAACGCCTCCTCGGGCGAAGGCTCGTAGAGGATGTCGCGCCGCGCGGCGCGGCCCTCGTCCCGCCTGAGGGGCAAAAGCTCAATTTTTTCCGGACGCTGGGCCAGCGGGGACACGTATTCGGTGTACAGTACGGCGACGGACGAGAATTCGCCGCCCAGAAAGCGGCGGCAAAGCATGTCTGCCATCGAAAAGCAGTCGCCCACCGACACGCCCTCCGCCTGCGCGTAGGCGCGGCTCATCACTTCGAAGGATCGGTTCGTAAAAAACTCCTCGGCGCGCCTGCCGATGGGCAGAATGACCGGGTCTTCGTTTTCCATGCGCCGGAGCGCGTTTTTGAACACGGCGGCGTTGTAGCCGCCCGCAAGCCCCCTGTCGCCCGCGATCACCACGTAGGCCGGCCGGCCTTCTGTGCCGGCGGGCGCGAGGTAGGGCAGCGCGCGCTCGGCGTTCTGGCTCAAAATGTCCTGAAGCATCCCGTAGATGATGCGGAAATACGGACGCGAGGCGTCTATGCGCGCCTGCGCCTTTTTGAGCTTGCTCGCCGCCACCAGCTCCATCGCGCGGGTGATCTGGCGCGTGGACTGGATCGAGCGTATTCGGTTTTTGATCTCTTTTATGGACGCGCTCGCCACCTGTGCCGCCTCCCGCTAAAACTCCGCCTTGAGTTCGGTAAGCGCTTCGATCAGCGCCTGCTCCGCGTCGCTATCGAGCTTTCCGGTTTTGCGTATGCTGTCCAGAACGTCTTCGTGACGCAAAAGCATGACCTCGCCCAGTCGCTGCTCGAACTCCTTTACGCGATTTAAGGCGACGCCGTTCAAATGCCCCTTGACCAGCGCGTAGATGACGCAGACCTGCTGCTCGACCGGCACGGGGGACTCGTTCTTTTGTTTCAGGATCTCCACGATCCTTTGCCCCAGCTCCAGGCGCGCCTTCGTGTCCGCGTCCAGCTCGCTGCCGAACTGCGCGAAGGACTGAAGCTCCCTGTACTGCGAGTAGAGCAGCTTCAGCGGCCCGGCCACGCTCTTCATCGCTTTGATCTGCGCGTCG
Source organism: Clostridia bacterium (assembly GCA_017395065.1). Taxonomy (GTDB): domain Bacteria; phylum Bacillota; class Clostridia; order Christensenellales; family Aristaeellaceae; genus RUG14130. Next base: position 22,369 of record JAFPWH010000066.1, read on the forward strand.
CCGCCCACGCGGCTTACCGATATGCCGGGGTTCACGGCGGGCATGATGCCTGAATTGAAAAGCTCGGTCTCGAGGAAGATCTGCCCGTCGGTGATCGAGATCACGTTCGTGGAAATGTAGGCCGAGATGTCGCCCGCCTGCGTTTCGACGATGGGCAGCGCCGTAAGGCTGCCTCCGCCCAGCTTGTCGCTCAGCTGCGCGGCCCTTTCCAGCAGGCGCGAATGCAGATAGAACACGTCGCCGGGGTAGGCCTCTCTGCCCGGAGGACGGCGGATGAGCAGGGAAATGGCGCGGTATGCCACCGCGTGCTTGCTCAGATCGTCGTAGATGACCAGCACGTGCCCGCCCTTTTCCATAAAGTATTCGCCCATCGTGCAGCCGGCATAGGGCGCGATGTACTGCATCGGCGCCAGCTCCGAGGCCGTTGCGGACACGACGATCGTGTAATCCATCGCGCCGCGGCTCTCCAGCATGCTCACGACCTGGGCGACGGTGGAGCGCTTCTGGCCGATGGCCACGTAGACGCATATGACGCCCTTGCCCTTTTGGTTGAGTATCGTGTCTGTCGCCAGCGTCGTCTTGCCCGTCTGGCGGTCGCCGATGATCAGTTCGCGCTGGCCCTTGCCGATGGGGATCATGGAGTCGATGGCCTTTATGCCGGTCTCCAGCGGCGTGTCCACGTGCTTTCTTTGAATGATGCCGGGGGCCTTGCGCTCGATGGGCAGATATTCGGCTGCCTCAATCGCACCTTTTCCGTCGATGGGCCGGCCCAGCGCGTCGACCACGCGGCCGATCAGTTTTTCGCCCACGGGCACGGACACGACCCTGCCGGTACGCTTTGCCCTGTCGCCCTCGCGGATGCCCTCGTCGCTGCCCAGGATCACGACGGACACGGCCTCCTCCTCAAGGTTGAGCGCCATGCCGTAGGAGCCGTTGGACAGCTCGATCAGCTCGCCCGCCATGCAGCGGTCCAGACCGCTTATGCGCGCGACGCCGTCGCCCACCAGGATAACGGTGCCGACCTCGTCGGTCTCGATGCGGTTTTCGTAATTCTTTATCTGATCGCGTATGATCTTGGTTATCTGTTCGGAGCTGAAAAGCATACTATCCCTGCCTTCCGTCAGACGCTCGTGTTTTCAAGCAGCCTGCCTATCTTGCTTAGCCGGTTTTTTAGCGTGTCGTCTATGCGCACGCCGCCGTATTCCACGCGCACGCCGCCCAGACAGCCGGGGTCGGTGAAGAAAACGAGCTCTACGCGCTTTTCGCAAAGCTTTTCGAGCTTTTCCCTGAGCCGCGCGGTCTGCCCGTCGCTAAGGGGCGCAGACGAGGTCACCTTCACCGTCAAAATGCCCATCTCCTCGTCGTAGAGATGCTTAAAGCGGGCGCAGACGGAGGCGAATTCGGAAATGTGCCCCTTGTCGCACAGGAGCTTTACGCAGTTCAGCGTATCCCGCTGCGCGCCTGCAAAGCAGGTGTCAAGCAGCGCGCGCTTTTCTTCGCGGCCGATCTCGGGAGAGCGCAGTATCGCGGTGAAGCGCGCATTTTCGTCAAAGGCGCCTTTGATCGTCATAAGGTCGCCCAGCGCCTCCTTCTGCGCGCTTTTTTCGCGCACGACGGAATACAGCGCCTCGGCGTAGCTCGCAGCTAAAGCGCTCATTTGCCTTCACCCAGCCTGTCGATAAAGCTGTCGGCGAGGCGCAGATTGTCCTCTTCGTTCACCTCGCGCTGCACGACCTTTTCGGCGATCGAGAGCGCAAGGGAGCTTATCTCGCTTTTCGCGTCGCTCAGCGCCTGCTTTTTCTCGCGCTCTGCGTCCAGGCGCGCCTTTTCCAGCACGCCCTGCGCCTCGCTCTTGGCGCGCGAAAGGATGTCGCTTTCGCGCTTTTCGGCCCGCTTCACCGCTTCGCTTACGATGCGGTCGGACTCGCTCTGGGCCTTTTCCAGCCGCTTGGAAAGCTCGTCAAGCTGTTCCTCGGCTTCTTTTTTACATGCTTCGGCCTTCTGATACATGCCGTCTATCTCGTTTTGCCTGTCGCTGATCAGCTTGTGCACGGGCTTGAAGAGATATTTTTTGGCCACGAAGAAGATGGCGAGGGTGTTCAGAAGCACAAACAGCGCCGTCCAGAAATCGACGCCGATAAAACCTTCAAACCGTCCCACTGCCGATTCCTCCGCGTCTTACAGTACGAACAGGATCAGAAACGCGATCAGCAGAGAGTAGATGCCCGTGGTCTCTGCGATGGCGCAGCCCATGATCATTGTGGACCTGAGCGTGCCCGCGGCTTCGGGCTGACGGGCCATGCCCTCCAGCGCCTTGCTGACGGCGTTGCCTTCGCCCACGCCCGGTCCTATGGCGCCGATGCCCATGCACAGTCCCGCGCCGATTGCCTTGCCCGCCGTGGCGATTGCCTCCGCGATGAGTTCGTTCATGATAGTGCCTCCTTGAAGTCAGTTTATGATTGGCTTTGTATTATTATAAGTGTCATTCCTGCGCGCCCTGTTCGGGCTCCGGGCAGGAATTGCCTATGTATACCATCGTCAAAAGCGTGAACACGTACGCCTGCACGAAGCCGCTGAACAGGTCGAAATAGCAGCTCAGCAGCGCGGGGATACCGAAGGACAAAACGGGCACGCCCTTCAGTACGCCCGTAACCTCCAGCAGGCCGAACAGCCCCAGTACCGCCGAAAGGACGCCGAGAATAAGCGTAAGCTTGCGCTTCGAATGCTTTAGCTTTCTGTACAAAAGCAAGGCAATTCCAAGCGCCAGCAGCATGATCGCGACGGCGACGCCGCTTTTTGCGATCAGGCCCAATATCTTTGCCGAAAGCATCGAAAGCGCAAGGTACAGTATGCCGGTGATCACGCCGCCGCCCGCCACGTTTCCGAAATGCCTGAACGCCATGGACACGGGCTGGGCGATCTCCGAGATCACGTTCATCGGCGTCATGACGGCGATGGGCTTTGTAAAGCCCTTGAGCCAGCCGAAAAAGCCGTTGTATTTGATGCCGTTGTACCAGCAGATGGCGCTGACCGCGAGCGCCCACACCATCACGCAGCTCAGGTCCGCCGTGGAGGAGCGCAAAAAACCGGTAAGGCCGATCAGGCTTCCGCACAGACTGCTCAGAAACACCGTGCCGATCAGGGGCGCCCAGCGCAGGTTGTGCTTTCCCATCGTCTGCTCCACCATGTCGTAGAGCATGCCTACGCCCTTTTCGACCAGCACCTGCCAGCCGTCCGGGCGCTTTTTGAGCTTTCGGCCTATTACGAGGGATAAGACGATCAGCCCGACGGCCACCAGAAAGGAGCTGACCGTCGTCTGCGTGATCGGTATGCCGCCGAAGACCGGTATCGTGAAATAGATAAACGCGCCGGTCACGCTAAGATCCATCTATTTCACCTTCCTTTGAAAAAAGTACTGCGTAAACAGTATGATCGGCTGCATCAGAACGATCGGCACGATCGCGGGGATCGGCTCGATCACCTTCATTTTTACCAGCAGCGCCAGCACGCCGAAGAGCAGAACGAGCCTTAAAATATAGCTGAAACGCATCGTGCCCCGGCCGGAAACGGTCTTTCCCTGAACGGCTTCGCGGCTTACCTTGTCGGCGGAGAGCGCCATGATCAGGTAATTGAGCGTCGCAAGCAGCGCGCCGGCGAAGGCGCCAAGCCACACGCCGCCGCCGAGCTTTTTGAGAAGCGCGTACACAAGGCACGTAAGCAGCGCGCTTGCCGCTTCCAGCGCCCCGACGAGGGCCGTCTCCCTGAACGCGAGGTTTCGATCGTTCATGCTCCTGCCGCCTGCAAAAATCATTTGTGTTCGTTGAAGCTGTCGGACGCGGGTTTGTCCTTGCGGCTTTCGCGCTTTTCGAGGGTTTTGAGCGTCGTCATGAACCCGCTCGCCGCCGAGATCAGCCCGACCGCCATGAGGACAAGCACGATCCATACGCCCAGCCCGAAGCGGTTTTTCAGCCACACGCCCAGCAGCGTAAAGCCCGCAAGCGGCGCAGCCACGCTCATGCCCAACTGCGTAATGAAGCTGAGCAGTCCCAGATCCTTCACCCGCATCCGCTCCTTTACACCTTACGGACGTCCGGTCGCCTCATTTGCCGCTTCTATTCTAAAGGCAATCGCGCGTCTTGTCAATGAGAAAATGAAAATGCCGCCGAATTTTGTCGCGTCGCGCGCTATGAACGCGCCTCAGAGCTGATACACCCTTTCGTCGTCGGTATAAACGCGGCGGCCCTCTCTTGCCGAGAGGTAGCACATCAGCACGAGACGCAGGCAGTCGCGGCCTTCCTCGGCCGTCGCGATCGGGGCCGCGCCGTACAGAAAGTCCGCAAAGGGCTTTGCCTGCGCCTTCAGGCGCTCCTGATGCGCCTTGGGGGCGGGGATGGGCGAAACGGTCCAGCTCTTGTCGCCCTCCCTGTACCACTTGAGCGCGGGCATGCCTTCATTACGGGGCAGGCGGCAGGCGGGATTGTCGCCGAAATACTGCTGGATCGAGCCTGCGGACAGGTACACCTCGGTCGTCACCTCGGCGGCGGAGCAGGTAAAGCACAGGCTGATCTCGCAGATCTTCCCGTCCGGATAGCGGAACACGGCGACTGCGTTGTCGTTGGGCACCTTGGGGTTTACGACGGTGCTCATTTCGCACACCACCGATTCCGGCATGCCGAACAGCCAGAGCATCAGGTCGAAGGGGTGGGAGGAGTCGTCCGCGAAGATGTCGCGGTTCATTTTCGGGTCGTTGTGCCAGGTGTTTTCGAAGTCCTTCCAGATGTGGGTGCTCAGGCAGTGCCGCCGCCTGAAGAGGCACACCTTGCCCAATTCGCCCGATTCGATCAGGCGCTTGATCTCACGGTTTTGCTCGTCCACGCGCATCTGCCAGCCCATCGTGAGGCGCACGCCGTTTTTGCTTACGGTCTGCGCGATCCTGTCCGCGTCCCGCATCGTGAGGGCCATGGGCTTATAGAGGATGACGTCCTTTCCGGCCGCGGCGGCCTTTTCAACGAGGTCCGCGTGATACGCGGTCTCGGAGGTGATGACGACGGCGTCGATGCCGCTGCCGAGCAGCGCGTCGATATCCGTATACGCGCGCGTCTTCAGCTTTTCCGCGCCGCTTCTGAGCCTTTCTTCGTCTCTGTCCCACGCGCCCGCGATCTCGACGCCCAGCTCCGGCCTGTTTACCCATTCGTTGCCGAAGGAAAACACGTGCCCGTGCGCGAGCCCGAGTATGCCCACTTTTTTCATGCCTGCACCCGCTTTCTGAATTCTCTTTCTTAATTATTATAACAGATAAAGCCCAAAAGCGCAAACCCTGCGCGCAAAAAAACGCGCGACTCAAAATCCTAAGTTTTCGTAAAACCTTGTTATTTCGCTTGACATACGGCGAGCGTGTGCTATAATGCTAAAGTCAAAGCAGAAGTTTACCGCTTCTCACCCGCCGGCTCAAGTCAGGCGCGGTACAAAGGATCCCGTGAGACAGGGTCTGTTTGCAGGAGCGGTGCTGTGCGCCGGTCTGTTTTTTTATGCGCGGCGCGCTACCATGAAATTCGGAGGTGTGTCCCTATCAACGATCTGCTAATCAACGAGGATATCCGCGAAAGAGAGGTTCGCGTCGTCGACGAACAGGGTCAGCAGCTTGGCATCATGCCGACACAGCAGGCGCTGCGCCTTGCAGAGGAAAAGCAGCTGGATCTGGTAAACATCGCGCCCGCGGCCAAGCCCCCGGTGTGCAAGCTCATGGATTACGGCAAGTATCGCTTTGAGCAGAGCAAGCGGGAGAAGGAAATCAAGAAGAATCAGAAGATCATAGAGACAAAGGAAGTTCGCCTGTCCGCCACCATAGAGGATCATGATATTGACGTAAGATACCGCCAGGCAGTCAAGTTCCTGCAGGACGGCAACAAGGTCAAGGTTTCCATCCGTTTCCGCGGCCGCCAGATCGCCCACAGCGAGATCGGCTCGGAAGTGATGCAGAGCTTTGCCGAGCGCATAAAGGACTACGGCGTCGTGGAGAAAAAGCCCATGATCGAGGGCAGAAACATGACCATGATGCTCGCGCCCCGCGATCCCAAAAAGGAATAATCAACAAGGAGGAGCAAATACATGCCCAAACAGAAAACCCACAAGGGCGCCGCGAAGCGGTTCAGCCTTACTAAGTCCGGAAGAGTCAAGCATGCGCAGGCCTTCAAGCGCCATATCCTGACCAAGAAGCCCACCAAGCGCACCCGCAACCTTCGCAAGGCGGCCTATCTCACCACCACCGAAGGCCACACCATGAAGAAGCTCATTCCCTACAAGTAAGGAGGATTACATAAATGGCAAGAGTAAAACGCGCAGTCAACGCCGTAAAGAAGCGTCGTAAAGTATTCAAGCTCGCAAAGGGCTATTTCGGTGCAAAATCCAAGCAGTACCGCGCCGCCGGCGAACAGGTCCGCCGCTCCCTGCGCTACGCCTACATCGGCCGCAAGCTCAAGAAGCGCGACTTCCGCCGCCTGTGGATCGCCCGCATCAACGCCGCCGCGAGAATGAACGGCCTCAGCTACTCCAAGCTCATGGACGGCCTGAAGAAGAACAACATCGACATCAACCGCAAGATGCTCTCCGAGCTCGCCATCAACAACGCCGACGCCTTCAAGGCGCTGTGCGACAAGGTGAAGTAGAACCAATAAGGTTTCCATTGGACTGTAAAAGGAGCGCCCCATACCGTCAAGGTGCGGGGCGTTGCTTTTTCAGTCTTAAGACATACGATCAAAATACTTCCTCTGTTATAGTGTTATAGGCCTATTGAAGGACATCTAGTAAAACCCGGTTTATACGGATTTGTGCATCCGTATAATACTTTAACTCCGCATTATTCAGATCATTATCATCAGGAAAACTATCCCACGCTTCCATATTCTCTTTATACGATGCCAATAATCTGTAATAATCATGCATTCCAATATTATCAGGTGAATCAGAATACTTCTTCATAAATTCTGCGTATTCATTAAAGTATTTCTCGTATCCATCTATAGCTTCTTTCACTTCTTTCCTGACACCTGACGTATTTGTATTTTTTGTCGGCGTGGGTTTTGGTGTAGGCGTAACAGCTTTGGGCGTAGCTGCAACTGCTTTAGGTGTTGCCGTTATGGCAACAGGGGTAGCTGTAGCCGTTTTTGTTGTAGACGCTACAGTTGCCTCAGTTGTAGCTTCATTTGCCGGTTTACTGCCATCCTCATCTTTCGATCTCTCGTCAGGCTCTGCTTTATCCCTGCCTTTGATATCATCGGTTAATTCCCGCACTTTTGATTCGGTACCACTTATTAAATTTATAACCTTTTCCAGCTTCGGATAATCTGTCAGTAGTTTATTCTTGAATCCCCCAAAGTTACCACGAATCAATATGACAAAAACTATCACAAAAATGAAGATGACCCACAAGTATGACCTCGCAAAGTTTCTTCTGTTAATGTTCTTTCCGGAAAAAGAAAAAACAAGTAAAAGTACTAGTCCTAAAACTGGTATTGCAAATAGGATTGTATAGCCTATATACCCTAAAGCTGATAATGGTCTGAACTTCTCCGGCCCGTCATATCCCGCTCTTCCCATGCTGATTTTTCTCTCCTCTCGCAGTTTAATTACGAATTTAAACACCGTCAACTATATATTACTCAATCTTTGAGTATTTGTCAATACTCAGCTTATGAGTGATTTGTAGGGCTATACAGAAATTTGCAGGGCGTGAGCAGTCACTATTTCGCTTTCAATTCCCCGCTCTCGGTCAGGACGTATTCTCCGTTTCCGCCGAATGGTGCGCCGTTCCAGGTCGTGTCTCCGGTGAGGGTGAAGCGGAAGCAGGGGGACGCGCCGACAGCGGCGCGGCAGTTCAGAAACGCAAGGCCGTCCGAATTCTGCGAGTCGAAGGCGTATTCGCCGAAGGAGGCAAATTCGAGGCCGTTTGCGTAAAAAGAGACGGACTGCTGAAGGCATATGCCCGTCTGCGCGTTTTGGAAAACGCAGTCACAGACAGACGATCCGGAGCAGTACACGAGACTTACGAGCGTTCCGGAAAAGGGCTCGTTTTCGCTTCCGAAGCACAGGCCGGACAGCGTGAGCCCTTCGCAGTCACGAAAGCAGATCGCGGGCCCGCTCTGCGCGGAGGAAAACAAAACGGAGCAGCGCGCTTCGTACTGCGCGCCCGTGAGCGTAAGGCCGTCCGCCATGGTGACGTTAAGGGTGCCGCCGACGAAGGCGCAGTATTCCGTATCGGCCATGCCCGAGACGCTCGCCGCGTCGTACGCGCCCGGCTCCAATACCACGGTGCGTTCCGGGCCGATGGCCAGCATGAGCTCGCGCATGTCGCGCACGCGCACCGTGCCGCCCGGAGGGACGGCGACCGTGTCCTCGGTTTCGAGCGAGCGTTTGGCTTCCTCGGGAGATATGTCCGCATAGCGCATGTTCTCGAGTGCTTCGGCGCTCAATTCTTCGCCGCCCGGCAATATCGGAGCAGGCAAATCCGCCTTGAACCATTCCGGAAAATCGTTGCCCGTAAAGCCGCAGCCGCCGATCAGCACGCGGCAGTTTGCACTCAGGAACGCCGCGCCCTCGCAGCGGTTCCCGTACACCTTGTTTGACAGAAAGAACGCGTTTTTGACGTCTTCAAGGTGCATAAGCTCCACGGCGTCGTTTTCGTGAACGCGGCTGTCGCAGACGGTAAAGCCGTCGCAGCTGCGCGCCGAAAACAGGGCGGAGGCGGGCATGCCCTGCCCCTTTACCGAATATACGTCGCAGCCCCGCACGAGGAAATCCCGGCAGCAGAAGGCGTCCGCGGCCGACAGGCTGCATTCGTAGACAGCTGAATCGAGCACGCGCACGCGCACGCAGTTTACCGCCTGCAGGCCGATCGTGCCGCAGCCGAAAAGACCGCAATTGCGAAAAAACACATCGGTGCAGCCCGCAAGCCGCACAACGCCGCCGCTGCATTCCCCGGCGGGGGTATGCCCGAGCGTGAGGTCTTCGAGGCTTATATTTGCGCAGTCTGTAAAGACGAGCACGTTCGCAAAGCGCGGTTCGGCAAGCACCCGCGTGTCCGCCGCGCCCGCGCCGCGGACGGTCAGGTTGCTCACGCCGTGAACGTTCAGTTCCGCGCCGGAAACGTACTGTCCTTCGTCGTTCCAATCGTATTGGACGCTCCACGAATAGTAGGGGCTCTCGCTTTCGAAGCCGTAGTCCGACGCGTCGGCGAGCGAAAAGTCCACTCCGTCCAGCTCGATCAGCGTGTCCGGCGCGATGGCGGAAAGCATTTCGTCCACGCTCCCGGCGCGCACGGTCCTGACCGTATCCGCCTCCGCGCCCGCGCGGAGGGACGCCGCAAGGGCTGCAAACAGGCAGAGCGAGAGCAGGACACCTGTCAGATATGCACATGCGCCGCGCTGCGTTATTCTCCGATCCATGAGACGCTCCTTTCTGCTTTTGCGTTTTCTGAAGGGAAGGGCCGCGGGCACCTGAACGCACGCGGCCTTGCCTGTTTACATGGAAAAAGCTCTATTTCTTTTTTGCCGGGGTCTTCATGCGGCCCTCGACGAAGTCGAACCAGCCCTTTAAGTATTCGCTGATCTCCTGCGGCATCGTCTCCATCGACATGTGGGCGGCGCTTATGTAGTGCACCTCCACGTCGTTTATGCTGCGCATCAGCAGTTCGTCCGGCCTTTGGCCGAAGGGGTCGCTCTTTCCCCAGATCAGCATCAGCGGGTTTTCGATGCCGAGGCTCTTATTGTGCAGCCAGTAGCCCTTTTCGAACAGGCGCACGAGGCTCTCCATGCGGCCGTCGCGGAAGAACTCGCGGGAAAGCTTGTCCAGCCTTTCGCTCGGCAGGTCCGTTCCGTAGAGCCTTGCGATCTTGTTGAAGAAGTAAGAGGGATGCTTTTCGCAAAAGCCGTAGACCTTCGTGTAGAGCTTTACGCGCAGCTTGCCCAGGCTGTAGGAGCGCCTGTTGTAGCCGAAGCGGTGCGTGACCGGCGAAATGAACACGCGGCTCAATACGCTGTCCGGCTGCGTGCGCGCCATTTCCAGCGCGACGTGGCAGCCGCTGCCGTGGGTGACGAGGTGCCACTTGGAACTGTCCTCGCCGCGGGATATGTCGACCTCGTCCAATACGCCCCAGAGGATCGAGGCGCGGGTCATGTTGTCCTGCGGGGCGCCGACCGGCGTGTGTCCGAAACCCGGCAGCTCGAAGGCGAGGCACAGGCAGCCCTGAGAGGCCAGTATGCGGCTCAGGCTGTCCCAGCTTTCCGCGTCGCCCAGGGGCGAGCACACGAACGCGCAGCGCCTGAGGACCTTCCCGTCCTCGGGCGTGTAGAGCTTAAAGCGCACGTAGGTGCCGTCAAAGCAAAGTCTGCGCGTTGAGACCCGTACCCTCAAGTGCCTGTCCTCCGCATCATTTCTCAAAATGGATTATATCACCAAACGCGCCCGCATGCAAGGGCTTTGCCGCACAAAGTTGCGCATCTTATTCAAAACGGCCCCTGAAGACGCCCGCGCCCGCGTGCACGCGCCCGCCGCCGGCGAGGTATTTTTTGAGCGCCCTGCGAAGCGAGGTGTCCTCTTTGAGGCTTGCGATATCGGCGTTTTTGCGCTCGTCCGCCGGCAGGCAGTACACCCATTCCATCAGCGCTTCGAAACAGTCTTCGCCCTGCGCGATCGGCTCGAACGCCTTTTGGAAGCGTGAGATGTTGCCTTTTCCGCCGAGCAGGGCTTTGATCTCGGGGGAGAGCAGCCAGGTTTCGCAGCGCATCGGCGCCCCGGCAAATCCGGGGAAGTGCGCGGCGAAGAATTCCCGCGCCGCGCGGGCGGATTCGTTCAGACGGTCTTTTTCGAGCACGGCGTCCGAGGGGATGTGGATGAACACTTCCTTGCTTTCGTTTATTAATTCGTATTCCAGTTCGCCGATCCGGAAGAGCCGGCCCTCCGCCTGCCGCACCGTCCAGAACGCCCGGTCGAAGCCATAAGCGCCGTACGTGTTTTTGTATTCGTTCACGAAGCGCGTAAAGCATTTGAGCGTGCCAAGCCAGATCGTTTCCGGCACGCCCTTCCACGCGCCCTCCGAGCGGCTCTGAAGCGCCGTTTTGAGCTGCAAAGCCATCTCCTTTGCGCCGGGCAGGTACTCGCGCTCCTTCGCACAGGCGAATTCCTTGAGGTCGACCCAGGACGCGTCCATCACCTCGCGGGCAAATTCACAGGGCATTTCGATCTGCTCGAGCAGCCTTTCCAGCGCCTCCTGCAAAAGGATGTAATCGCAGATCTCGAACACGCGCGGCATGCCGGGGAGGCTGCGCCTGCGCTTTTCCTCTTTGAACGCGGCGCGCACGGTCTTCCTGTCCGGGCAGCGCTCCCCCTCGGGCGCCCACTTGACCATGGGCGTTTCGCTCTCAAGCTTTCTGAGCTCCGTTTTGGTCTTCTGCCAGGAAAGTTGCTTGCCTGCTGCCTTCATCGCAACGATCGCGACGCGCGGGAACAACAGATATTCCGCCCTTTCGGGGTTCGTCACGCGCTCGGCCCACACCGGGCTTTCGAGGCCGAAGAGCTCGTCCTCGCGCCCGGCGGCGAACGCCGGCACGCCCGCCTTCCAGACCTTGTAGGCGCTCAAGGAGTAGTACGGGCGGCTGATGTAATAGCTGTCCGCGTCGGAGATCAGCACCCTGCCGCCCTCGTCCATGAAGGCCGCGGTCTCCTTGTCGTTTCCCAGCCAGTGCTGCACGATGAAGTTGTGCGGAAGCAGCCCGCCGGCAAGGCTTTCGTTCCAGACGATCGCGCTCTTTCCGCGCGCTTTCAGAAATTCGCCGACCCGCAGAACAAGCCACCGCTGCAGCTCGTTTGCGTCTTTTAAGCCGTTTTCGGCCATGCGCCGCCCGCAGTCGGGGCACCTGCGCCAGTGCATCTTCACGGCCTCGTCGCCGCCGATGTGGATCTCCGGTCCGGGGAAGAGCTCGCAGATCTCCTCCAGTATGTTTTCGAGGAAGCCCACGGAATCCTCCCTGCCCGCGCAGATCAGGTTCGGGAACACGCCCGCGTAGGTCAGTACCTCGTATTTATAGGGACTTTCTGTGACCTTGTCCCCGTCCTGCCGCCTGCAGCCGAATTCGGGGTAGGCGGCGAGCATCGCGCTGGCGTGTCCGGGCACTTCGATCTCCGGCACGATCTCCACGCCCCTTTCGCGCGCGAAGGCGACCGTGCGTTTAATGTCCTCCTGCGTATAGAAGCCGTTGTTGTTTTCGTACTCGTCCGCGCCCCAGAAGCAGCTTTTGCCCCTGCGGGAGCCGATTTCGGTCAGCTTCGGGTAGCGCCTGATCTCCACGCGCCAGCCCTGGTCGTCGGTCAGATGCCAGTGAAAGCGGTTTATGCCGCATTTGGCAGCGGCGTCGATGATTTTGAGCACGTTTTCCGTCGGCATGAAGTGCCGCGCCGAATCCAGCATGAAACCGCGGTAGGGCAGAGGTTTCGTAAACATGGGATCGCCTCCTGACTTGAGCGTTCTGTGTAAGGAATCGTATCACACTTTACACAATTAAACAAGACGTGCGGGCGCGCGGCGGAAATTTTCATATTGTTTACAGCCCCGCCGTGGCGCAAAGAAACGAAAAACGCTACAATCGGAACAAAGAACAGACGGCGGGAGAGGAGAAAGCGAATGGATACGGATAATGCACGGACGACCGCACTGCCACCGCGCCTTCAGGTGTCGATCGGCTGGGACGCGGTAAGCCCCGTGCAAAAGCGCCTGCGCCCGCTGATCGGAAGGCCGGCCGAGGACCTGGACCTCGATCTTTGCTGCCTGCTGCTGGGAAAGGACGGAAAGCCGCTAAGCCCGTTTTTGAATTCCTGCTGCGTATATTACGCTTCGCCCAGGCACTTGAGCGGCGCGGTCATGCACATGGGCAACAACAGAACCGGCGCGGGCGAGGGCGACAACGAGCGCGTCGTTTTCGATCTGAGCCGCATGCCGGAAAACGTCTCCCGGGCGGTGCTGGCGGTGAACCTCTACGGTGCAAAGGAGCGAAAACAGCACCTGGGCATGGTGAAAAACGGCTTTTTTCGCCTGACGGACCTGGACGGCGGAAAGGAACTCGTCAGGATGGAGATCGGAAAAGGACTTGCGCACAAAAGCGCCGTGATCGCGGCGGAGCTGATTCGAAAAAACGACGACTGGCTTCTTGAGCCCGTCCTGAAGGGCATAAGCGGCAGCGGCAGCGTAAACGACGTTGCGGACGAATACCGATGAACAGAAATCCCGTCGCGCTGCAGACCGAGGGGCCTTCGCGCTATTATACGCTGGACGAGGTATACCAAAGGCTGCGCCTGTGGGGCTTTGACGCCGCGGACGCGAACCTGAATATTCTTTTGCCCAAAAACCGGATCTTCCGGCGGGACATCCCCGAAATCCTCGTAAGCGGCAGCGGCTTAAAGGAGCTGTTCGAGCCCTGGCGGAAGGCGTCGCTGGAAAGCGGCATACTGAACGCGCAGGCGCACGCGCCGTACCCGAGCTGGCTGCCGCTCATGGGAAAAACGAACGCGGCGCTGATCGAGGTGTTCAAAAACATGCTGCGCGGCTGCGACCATATCGGCTGCCGGAAGCTGATCGTCCATCCGTTTTACGCGGGGCCGTCCCTTCGGCTTGTAAAGCCTTTCGAGCACAGGCGGAACATCGAGGCGTTTTCAAAGCTCATACCGACCGCGAAGCGCTACGGCGTCAGCATCTGCCTCGAGAACATGTTTTCGAGGGGGTTCACAAAAAAGCTGCATCCCGCCTGCTGCGCCGACCCGAAGGAAGCGGCGGTATATATAGACGAACTGAACGCCCTTGCCGGGGAGGAAACGTTCGGCTTCTGCTTCGACACCGGCCACGCAAACATCTGCAAAACCGACGTAAGGAGCGCGCTCGTTTTTCTCGGCCGGCGCGTGAAGGCGCTGCACATACACGACAACGACGGCGTCAGGGATCAGCACCTCGTGCCGCACATGGGCACGGCCGACTGGGACGCCTTCGCGGCGGCGCTTAAGGAAATACGTTATTCGGGCGCGATCTCCTTTGAGACGCACAAGCTCTGGTACGTTTTGCAAAGGGACGAGACGGACAGGCAGATGCGCCTTTTAAGCGAACTCGGCCGTTCCTTCGCGGAAGGGATCGACGCGTAAAGCGAGCGTATTTTTATGCAAAAAATGTAGACACGCGGCTTAAACAGTGCTAAAATACATCCATATTCATTTCGGAGGCATATGCACGTGAAGAACACATTCATACCCGAGGGATACAAAAGCCTGCTGGACGTGATGCAGACGGAAAAAGCCATCAAATACGTAAAGGACACCTTTGAACAGATTTTTGCCGAAAGCATAGGCCTTTTGCGCATCTCCGCGCCGCTGTTCGTATCGGCGGATTCAGGCCTCAACGACAATCTGAACGGCGTGGAGCGCCCCGTGAGCTTCGGCATCAAAGAGATCGAGGGCACGGACATGGAGATCGTGCATTCCCTGGCCAAATGGAAGCGGCAGGCGCTGCGCGACTACGGCTTTCAGCCGCACGAGGGCCTGTACACCGACATGAACGCCATCCGCAGGGACGAGGAAATCGACAACCTGCATTCCGTCTACGTGGACCAGTGGGACTGGGAAAAGGTCATCCTGAAGGAGGACCGCACGAGGGAGTACCTCGAGGGCACGGTCAAGATCATCGTGCGCGCGCTGGCGGCGACGGAGCTGGCCACCTGCGCGATGTTCCCGGCGCTCGAACCCTCGATCAATCCCCGCGTCACGTTCGTTACGAGCGAGGAACTGGAGGAAAAATACCCCGACCTCACGCCCAAGCAGCGCGAGGACGCGATCTCGCGCAGGTTCGGCACCGTGTTCATCGAGAACATCGGCGGCGCGCTCAAAAGCGGGCTGCCCCACGACGGCCGCGCGCCGGACTACGACGACTGGAGCTTAAACGGCGACATCATCGTCTGGAACGAGGTTCTGGGGCGCGCCTTCGAGATCTCGTCGATGGGCATCCGCGTCGACCGCGAGGCGATGCTAAGGCAGCTGAAGATATCCGGCTGCGAAGAGAGAAAGCAGCTGCCCTTCCACAAGGCGCTGATCGAGGGAAACATGCCCCTGTCCATCGGCGGCGGCATCGGGCAGAGCCGCATCTGCATGCTCATCCTGAAAAAGTGCCACATCGGCGAGGTGCAGGTGAGCAAGTGGGACGAGGACACCCTGCGCGTCTGCGGGCAAAACGGCGTGTTCCTGCTGTAAAAGCCTTCGCCCTTTTCCTTTTTCTATACTTTCCGGGGAGTTTACTTGCATGCATTTCTGGACGATTCTTTTGGCGTCGGCGGGGCTCGTGAGCCTTGCCGCGCTCGCGTTTTTGTTTTGCCGCTTCAGGCGCTTCCGCTTCGTCTGCCGCCTGAAGGAGAAAAACCGCGTTTGGGGCGTCGCGCTCCCGCTTCTTCTGCTTGCACTGCTCGCGGGGATCGTTTTCGCGGTGCTTTCAAACGTCACGAACAAGCCCCTGAACGCGGCGATCGTGCTGATCCATCTGCTGTTGTTCTGGCTTTTGTTCGACGGGATCGGGCGGCTCGTCCAGGGCAAATTCGTACCCGGCCGTAAAATCTACTGGCAGGGCGTTTCGGCGCTGCTCGTCACGACCGTCTATCTGGGCTTCGGCTGGTACGCCGCCCATCACGTGGTCAGGACGGATTACGCGCTTTCGACCGAAAAAACGCTGCCGAAGGGAAAAATCACCGTCGCACAGATCAGCGATTCGCACGTGGGCGCGCTGCTTGACGGCGCGAAGTTCGGCGAGTACGTAAAGCAAATCGACGCGCTGTCTCCCGACCTCATCGTGCTGACCGGCGATTTCGTGGACGACGACACGCCGCTGAAAGACCTGCTTTTGAGCTGCGAGGCGCTTGGAAAGACGAACGCGCCGGTCTGCTTCGTCTACGGAAACCACGACCGCAGGTATTTCGGCGGCGGCGAATTCGACGCGCAGACGCTGACCGACAGCTTAAAGGCCGCCGGCGTCACGATGCTGCGCGACGACGTCGTTTATCTGGAAGATCTGAACGTCACGCTGATCGGGCGCGACGACGCGTCCCGCAGCGCAAACAGAAAGAGCATGGCCGATCTCATGCAAAGCGTAAAAGAGGGCAGCTACGTCATCGTCCTGGACCACGAGCCAAACAACTTTGACGCCGAGGCCGCCTCCGGCGCGGATTTGGTGCTGTGCGGCCACACCCACGGCGGGCAGCTGTTCCCGCTGGGCTACGTGGGGCTGCTGATGGGCGCAAACGACGAATTCCTGGGCCTGAGCCGCCGCGAGAACACCGATTTCATCGTAAACAGCGGCATAGCCGACTGGTCCATCCCCTTCAAGACCGGCTGCCGCGCCGAGTACGTGATCGTGGAAGTGACGGGAAAATAAAACCCCGTTCCGCTTGCTCCGGAGAGGCTGAAGCGAAAATCCTGTCACGCAGTGGCGGGGTTTTCGCTTTATTATTCATCATTATTCATTTTTGTGCGTTTATGACGGTCTGTGACCGGAATTGTCTAAAATGTCAGTCAGGGACGGACTTTTGGTGATGTAGCTATCGTTTTTCTCCGCAATGCCTAGAGTTACGAATTAAACTCACTTAGATCCTGGCTTCCAGGAAATGCCAATCTGAAACTGTCGATGATTTCTTTGTTTTTGCTGAATAAAAGTACCAGAGAACTATCCCAGAGTACAATTTCCACAGATGCTAAAGGGTGCTGAATGGACGGCGGATTCTTCCAGAAACCTTTGTATCCCTCAGCTTCCGGGAGCGGATATCTCAGGATCTCATCCAGCGGTATGTTTTTTTCAAATCCCGAAAGGACGCCCCAAATCCATTGAGAATCGTCTATCGTAATGATTTTTGTAAGCTCATCACCGGACAGGAAGTAGTAATCCGGTGCGGGAACCGCAATCGACTTTCCATTTTTATATTGCCAACGCACACTCGTATTGAGAGCATCCAATCTGTCGCTGTTCGCGACGATATCGGTAGCTGTAATCAGCCAGTTGTATTCTAACTGTTTG
>JAFPWH010000067.1 GCA_017395065.1 Clostridia bacterium
CGTCTACTCCCCCGAGGAATAGCCCCAGCCATCCGCCCAGCGCTGTAATGGCGGCCTGTATCTTAGCCCAAATGATGTCGATTGAAAAATTCCTCATGATGCTTTACTCCTTCCTTATTTCCAAAAACAAAAGAAGCATTTCCGCTCCTTTATAAAATCTGTTATTTTCTGTTTGGTCCGTTTCGATGAAGCGGGATCATTCGCGTAGATATAATCGCCGTCGTATTTCCAAATACATACGTAATGACCAGAGCCTGACGTCCAATACCCGTGGGCCATACTCGCCACTGCGTAGCCGCCGGTGTCAAGGCAGCCCTTCAGCGTGGCAAGGCTCGTGGTCTTCAGGTATTTACTGAAGCCATATTCCTTCGCTATGTGCGGAAAGAAACTCCACGCGGTGCCGCTGGAATACGTGCGGTCGCCCCAGGCCATCGCCTTGTCCGCCAGATCGGGCGGTGTGACCGTGCTGTCGATCAGCGTAGCCACGATGTCCGCCATGGCTGTGGGTCCGCAGGCTGAGGACTTCATCGTCTGGGTCTTATCCCCATGGGACGAATACATTTTCTTCGCCCATTTGGAGTCGTACTGTTTGTAGTCCACCGGCTTCATGTGCGCCGAAGCGGGGATCGTTTCTCCCTGCAGCGACGCCCATGTGAGCGGACCCACGATGCCATCAGGTTCAAGATTGTGGGCAGTCTGGTACGCTATAACCGCCGCCTTGGTTTTGGGACCGAAGATCCCGTCGGCTGTGATGCCCAGCAGCATCTGCAGCTGCTTTACCGCCTCGCCCTTACTGCCTTTCTTCACTGTCGTCATCTTCATATTCACCTCCCGCGATTTGTTTGAGTTCGCCGTCTACGAGTACCCACACCTCGTCGGTCGGATTGTCCTCGCAGTACTGATTTTCGTATTGCCTCTTGACTTCCATGTCTGCCTCCGTATAATAAAGTCAGTCTTCCATAAAGCTGCACGCCAGGGAGATCTTCAGTGACGCTCCCACGGCATTGCCGCAGTGGTTCATAAGGTACATTTTCCCGTCGGTCTCTATGATGAACTTGATGTACCGGGCTTCGACGACGATCGAGAACTGGTAATTGTCCGCCGGCCGGATGCCCGTCGGCAGCGTGCCGATCTGTGTCCTGTTCGTTGCACCCTGTGCATAGGATGCCAGCTGAGCGTTCAGCTTGATCGCCCCTTTAACATAGATCACCTTGTTCCTTCGCCGGGCCATGGGTGTCGTAGTGCTGTCATAGGCCGCGCTGTTCACCAGCGTGACTGCCTGCCAGCCGGTATCGTCCGAAACGTCGATCCGGTTTCCATCCGCGCCGTATGCGCCTGCAAGGAAGTGGGCAGGATAGGCGGACTGGAACAGAGGATTGGCATCCGTGCCGGTGCTCCTCATGCCCACAGCAACGCCCGTCGTCTCGATGTTGAATATGCCGCCTGCCTTGGGTACGTTCACCTGATACGTGATCGTGGTGAATGCGTCGGACAATTCCACAGTGAAATCAAAGGATGACGTATTCGCGTAGGTTGCGGTCAGCACGCTGCGGTCATGACTGTACGTTTTCGTGCTTAAGCTGGAATTGGTCAGCACGTTTATAGTCGTACTACCCGAAGGCGTGATCCTCAGCGACCATTTATTCGTGCCGCTCCCAAGGGAAGCATGTACCGTGATCGTCGCGTCAAACCACAGCTTGTTCCCGTCGTCATCCAGCTCGTATACCGTCTGACCCTGCGTATTCAGGCTGCTCACATAGCGGCTTATTGCCACTCCACTGAGCGTAGGAGGTGTGTAGGCCAATACCGTTACCGTACCCGAAAACGTGCCCGTTTGGCCGTAGCTGTCTGTAACGGTAATCGTATACGCTACGCTGCCGCTTTCAATGATCGCGCTCAGCGTGCCGCTGTTGGCGCTCAGCGTGTACGTTTTGCTGCCCACCGTCAGCGATCGGCCTTCATAGCCGATCCCGCTGTCGGCATCCGTGTCGAGGGTAACGGAGAAGCTTATCGTCGGTACAGTCTTTCCGGCGATCAGGTTGCCGTATGTGCTTATATGGCTCGTTCCGCTCTCGCTCCAATTTACGCTGGATATGACCGGCGCAGCCCTCGCTTTCAGCAGCTTGAACCGCTGCAGGCTTGTGGCATCCGCGCACTGAATGCGTCCGGTCGTATAGTTCGTACCGTTCGCCCCCGTCAGCGTGATCTGAATCTGGGCGTTGTGCGCCCGCTGCGTCATGGCTGCGTATACCGCATCCGTAATCGCCAGCGTATAGGAAAGCGACGCGCCTCCGTTCGCCGCCACGTTCTTGTCCGTGCTCAGCGTTATGCCGGTTGATAGGCTCCCGGGGTATATCACCGTTGTCACCTTCGTGATCGCCACCGTTGGCCTGACCGTAAGTCCGAACGCGATGCTCTCCCCGTAAGCCAGGGACGCCTTCTCAAGAGAGTAAAAAACGCTGCCCGCGTTTGTGATCGTCGCATTGCCGGTCAGTCCCGTGGCCGGCGTATAATCCACCGTGATCGTTATGTTGTCCCACGTGCAGCTTGCCGAGTGCGATCCTGCTCCGCCTGTGCCGCCTGTCGCCTTGTAGGAAAAATACAGGTCGATGTTGCCGCCTGCGATCAGTCGTTCCAACAGATTCGCATTGCCCACGCTCATGCTTTCGCCGTTATAGCGCACGTAACGCGTTCCGCTGGGCGAGGAGACTGTGTAAGTCAGCGTCGCACTATTGAACGTCGCTCCCTGCATTTCTGCCGGGATCGTGACCGTTATCGTCTGCCCGCCCCATGTGGGCGTCGTATAGGCCGGTCCGTCTGGATACATGATGCACGTCCATGTACTGATCGCGCCCGCCTGATTGCTGGATAAAGTCAAATAACCGATTGCCACTTATGTCACCCCTGTCCAAACCCAGCCACCCTTGGAAGTGCGCCGGCAGATGATACCGCCTATCTGCAATTCGTCCATCTTGCCCTTGCCCTCCGAGAAGGAAGCAATCTCCTTATCATTTTGGTAGATATGGTATCCGACGTCATCCGTGAGCGTATAGTAAATGCTCCCTGCCATCTGTATTTTCATGCCCTCCGTGCTGAACGACATCGCACTCAGAATCTCGCTGTGATCCTCGATGGTCGCCTCGATGCCGCTTGAAAACACATTAAACTGCGTGCTCAGGCCGCTCACGCTCTGATCCAGCAGCTGTATAGCCCGGGCATTCGCATCCGCGCTTTCCTGCGCGTCGTCCGCGGCGTCCTGCGCTCTGTCCGCCGCGTCCTGTGCCTGCTCCGCGTCCTCCTGCGCTTTGTCTATCGCCGTCCAGTAGTCCTCTTTCAGGCTCACGTTCGCTACCCACAGCGTGTCACTGGCGCTGTTGTAGTTCCATAGGAAACCCACCTTGCAATACGCCGCGCCCGGCGGCAGCATGTCGCTCTTGTTTTGTCCGCTCAGGTCCGTTTCCCCGTGCATCACGCCCTTGTAGTGCGTCCACGTATTCGGCACTGCGCTGCCCTCGATGGCTATATACTTGTACGTTGAGCCGCTCCTGCGCTGGGATACCTTCGTGCCCGCCGGCACGGCCCCGTTCGCCGCCGGCCAGGGGTTTGTCAGCGTGATCGTCCCGGCATTTTTGTTCACGTTCGCGTCCGTAAACAGGCTTCCATACACCTTGCGCGAATACGTTTCCGGCGGATAGGTATAGCCAAAAGAGTTCGTGTAATTCCAAAAGATAATCCCGCGCTGGTGGGTCGCGCTTGCGTTGTTCGTGCTCCACCCGCTCAGGTCGGCCAGGTGTACCACCGTGTCACCGGGCGCCAGATCCTGCGTCAGCGTCGTCAGCGTCCTCGGCACGAACATGATCTGCGACGATACTATGGTCAGCTTGTCCGCGTCGTAAAAGCGCATCAGGCTGTAGGAGGTCGCCAGTCCGTTCTGGCTCTTCAGGTCAAACTCCAGCCTGTAGTCCACGCCACCCATCAGCGGCACATACTCGTCCAGCATGACCGGGCTCGCCGGGCTTGTCCGTGTAAACGAACCGTTGCTGCCGTTGCAGGCGTTTAGCGGATCATAGACAAAGCTCGAAAAGTTCGTGTTGTCGCCCATGATGCCCGTGCCATTGGTGATCAGCTGCCCCCCGCGAGAGGATACCTTGCCGCCCAGCAGCTCTATGTTCGTGGCGGCCAGCTCCGCGGCCGTCTGCGCAGCCTCAGCAGTCTGTCCTGCGGCGATCGCCCGGTTATACGCTTCCTTCGCCGCCTCATAGGCCGAGGACTTGCTCACGTTGCTGTAGCTCCACGTCCCGTCCGAAAACAACGTCAGGTCGCAAAAATACAGGCTGTTCGTGCTGCCGCTGGTGTAGGTAGGCTCTGTGTCGTCCCAGCTGCCGCCGGGCGGCTTCGTGGTGGGCTTCGCCGGCGGGTTCAGGGTAGAGGACTGCAGCAGGTAATACCGCGTGCAGCTCTGTACATCGACGACCGTGGCCAGGGTTATGGTATTTGCCGCCAAAACAACCGTTTCCTCGTAGGTCAGGACGAGCCCCGCATCCGCGATACTCTCTGTCAACAGCGTGCCGCTTGCCTTGCGTACCAGTATCCCCAGGTGCCTGTATGTACTGTCTGTTACTGTCAGTTCATTTGAGTTATCATAGAACCCCAAAAGTACACCGCCCGAGCCGACATACGTATCATCGTCACGGAACGCCAGTACGCAAAGGTGATAACCGCTGTTCACATGGAGCGTATACGTGCCTGTGGGTATAACCGCCGGAGTTTTCAGGGCGATACGTGTACCGCTTGCGTCTTCCGGAACGACGGTACTGTATGAAGACCCCATAATATTATTACCTGTGGTCACAGTTGTGCTGTTCCGCATCCACAA
>JAFPWH010000068.1 GCA_017395065.1 Clostridia bacterium
CAGCTTCGGCACCTTTATGTCCACCGTCCCCGCCTTTGTTACCAGCTTCCGGTGGTAGTGCCCCGCCCGCGTGTCGACTCTCTCGTCCGTTCGCTCGTACCTGTGTGCCCGCGTGATCTCATCCGCTTCCGCATCCAGCAGCTGATTGAGCGTCTTCTCCACTGTCTCGCGCACCATCTCGCTCAACTGTGATTTGACTTCTTCCTCGTTTAGGTGTATAATCTCTCCCATGGAAGTCCCTCCTGTGTGTTTTGTGTCTGCAAACTATATTCTACACCCGGGGACTTCCTTTTTCAATTGTGCGAAAAATACTATACGCTATCTCCGGACTCCTCTGTCTTCCATTCTTTTTCGCCATGATTAAACCTCCATCCTGCTACTCTTATTATACACCAGTTTGGAGGTTTACACAAAATTTGGGGTGGACTCGAAGCTATCGGATTCTTCTGCTTCTGATGAATCAATATCGCTTCCGCAATATGGACAGACATAATTCCATTTATCCCAAGAATTAGTAGATCTTTTTCGATGATGATAATTGCCTGTATCGTGCTTGATTATTTCGTGTCTGCAAGTTTTACAAATACAATAGTTTTCGTAGCGTCTGGCTCCACATGAACATAAAGTATAATACTTGTATTTACCGGTCTTGGTCAACTGAGGCGATGTAGTGACGGATAATCCATCGATCATTGTATGATCTGACGATGAATCCCAGCATGTATGTAAGGTGATCGGCTTTTTTGTGATATTTTTCTCCGCATGGATGTAAGTAGTTTGGCTTCGTTTGTTGTAAAAGACATCATGAATCCATTTCTTTCCATTTTTCGAATTGATCTGTTTCCGTTCTGCTTCTCCAGTTTGTATTCTTTCGCCACCCTCTTTATACTCAAAAATAAGCTGTATAAGCGATGTAAGCTCGTTTTCTGTTTCCGGGCGAAATACAATTGAACCATATTTATGCAATGGCTTTTCATTGGTAATTCCATGCGAGTCTGCACCACACAAACGGTCTTTTGTAGTTATTTGCTCATCAAATTCGCTATGGTACTTTGCAACAATCAAGTATGCCCCTTCTACAGTATGATTATGTATGATTTCCCTTTTCCAACATTCAGGATGAATGGAGCAATGATAATCCGCAAAATCATTTATGAAATGACGTTCAGTTATCAAATTTATGTACTTGTCATAACAAACATCACCAATACTATTCTTACGTTTACCTTTTTGTGCTCGATCATACAACATTGCCTCGGTATACTCCTCATATTTGGCGTCGAGGAAATACCAATGATACCCACCATCTCGCGTTACTCTAATAAAATAGTCTGGTGTGAGGTATTTATCATATTGCCTCCTAGCTGGTGCTTCTTGAGTGCCAAACACACAATTGAATCCGATCATTATTTCAAACGTTGATATGTTGCCTGACTGATTTCCAGAATCATCAAGCGTAGATATGTGCTTTTGTAAACAAACGGTGAATTGTTCTGGCATTGAATGACCTAAAAGATGATTGACAAAAAGGTTACGCACTGAGTTGCGCACTAAATCTTTATTTCCATTGATCGTAAAACCCAAATTCAGGAATCGGTTTAGCAATTCATAAAATACCCAGTATTCATAAATCAGTGCTGTTTCATGCACTCCATACAGATTATCGATAAAGTCACTGGCCAACATGGGATGATTTTGGATAATTTCATGGAGAGTATTATAAACCGCACGATAATGTCTGTTGTAGAGGAAAAGTGGTGTCGGTTGTATCTTACTCGTACCATTATCTGAAATTAGTTCGAACCATTGGTTGCTTAACATAGTTTTAATTTCTTGACGAGCGGAATAGCTTTGGTTGTCTGCTTCCCGTTGTGAATTAAGGTGATGGTAATAATTCCTCCTGCTCTCAACAAATTCAACTAATTCTATCTCCCTTGTAGTTTCCATAAAAACAAGAGCTGATGAGGAAACAATGTGTGAGAAAAAATCATATAATGAGCAGATTCGAATATGATCGTCTGAGCCGTTACTGCTTGTAGTGCATGCTGATACATCAGTTAGACTGATAATCTCAACGGATCTATCACCACCCCTATACTTGAAAGGAAGTTTGTCATTCTTTATCTTTGATACGTTACCTCCACGATAGTCTATTATTATTGACTGTTGTTTCAGGTCACCATTTTCTATATCAGTATAGACCTTTGCCAATGAATCTATTATTTGGTAAGCAACCGACAAGTCTTTTGTTTGAAGCCAAAGACCGCATGGATTGTTGTCTTTTGTAAAAGGATACAATGAAAAACCTGGTATATCATCAATCATTTTAAACGGATCATAATAGCGTTGTTGCAATTTAAATGGAAAAGTTCGAATTTCGAATCCCCCGTCGCAAATTCTAAAGAATATTCGGAGTTTTCTTGAACTTCCACTTTGGTATTGAGTCTGATAAGACTTTTCTTGATAGGTTCCTATATTAAAAGAGATTTTGTTTGCGTTAGTGTTTGTTGGATATGAATTCTGGATACATGGTTTCACGGCACAATCGTACCAGTGAACTGCTTTTTCATTAAATTGGCTAAGTAGTTCATTTCTAATGCTATCATCTATTTGCGCCGGTATGTATAAATCCTTTTTCTGTGAAGGAAAGAGTTGGGTGGCAATCTTGCGCATTATACACTTAATTACTCTGTTTTCATGAGAATTATGGTCATCCTCATATACAACACCTTCTGCCCATTGGCCGCCTGAATGAGTATATGACTGTAAAACTCGGCTGTCAAAACGCCTCAATTTGTGCTGGGGTAGCCTTTGGTATTGTTTTTGCTGTAAAGTTGCAGGCATACGCATTATTGCTTGAATTTCTGGCTTTAATTTCTGCCATAACTCAGCATCATTATTAGGATTGCCTGATTTGATTATTGTTTTCTGTGAATCGCGATTGCCTATCCCTACTGAACTGTTTGTTTGTACAACAAGTCGTTCATGTATTGATAGTAAACGATCCAGCATATATTGGTAATCTTTTTTCTCAAGTAATGATGGATGAACTTCAACTTTAGCTTTTAGGAGTACTTCCTCCGTTAAAATATCAATAAGACTAATGAAATAAACGCCAGCTGTGCTGATACTATCCACTTTATTGCTACTGGGGTCTGGGCGTTCATTAGCGCTAAACCACGTTCGCTGATACCATAAGTCGGATTCGGAATCATAGTATAGCGGATTTTCGTGATCCTTATCAAGTATGAGTTGAAGATCTTGCTTTTTTCTATCATTTCCAACAATGCGAAAAACAATTTGATAAAACTCTTTTGTGGGTTGCTTTATGTCGCCGCGATCATGGGTGGTTACCGAAAAAGTAGTAACACCATCCGTTGCAAAGGAATCTGGTTCATCCTTTTCATTGATAACAGGAATCAGATCGCCAAAGGGAACACCAAAAGAGTTTTTCCCCCGAAACCTTGTTCGATATGCTTCGATTTCCATGGCTTACTCCCAGTAGCTCCAACTGTCTTTATCATATGGGTGAAGCGTCTCACCGCGCCTTTGTCCTGCTTCAACACGTTTCTCTGTGATAGTATGATTAGGTAACAACTTTGATGTCTCTGACAATAGCGTAATTGCGGGTAGAACTTTACTGCAGAGGATGAGATCAATGTAATCCTCGATTGTTTTTTCCGGCATCATTTGATGGTAGATCGGCCACATACACTTTGCATATTTCCGAAGGCGCTTTCCTGCAATAAATCCACTTTCTTCTTTTTGTGGATCGACCGAGATCTGATCAAGAGCATGCTCAATCTCAGGAACATCATCTGGCATCCAAACCTCCATAAAATCACTGACAGGGAAATATGCGTCACTCATACAGTATTCAGTATTTTTCCCGGAAGTATCAATTTTACTGAACTCAATGAATATACAGCGGTCAATAACTTTAGGACTCAAATGCTGTGTGGTATCATCCATGTTCATAGTACCGACGAAGCGTACATTTGATGGAATATATATGTGTTGGTATCTCATTAGTTTATCATCGGCTTTAGATGGATCTACGGAACCTGCATGCCTGTATCTGGCTTCCCATGGCAGAACAAGAATCGTCCTTTGTTCTGGGCTTTGTTGTAGAAGGCTTAAAAATGTTGCAAAGTAATACTCAACTCGAGCAAGGTTCATTTCATCAAGACATATGATATGTAGCCTTGCATCAGTTCCATTTTCTTCCTCATCATCCCGTGCTTCAATCAGAGCATCCAAAAATGGTGTGCTTTGATAACTGCCGTTTGTCGGATTAAAAAAGCCAAGTATATCAGATCGATCCGTGCAATTGTTTTGTACCTCTATTTGGTGAAATTTCGCTCCAAGCGCCTTTGCCATATGCTCTGCAAATGTCGTTTTACCTACACCTGGATCACCACAGAGTGCAATAATCTGCGATGTTGTAAGCGCCATCAGAAATGCTATGATTTTATTGTCATCATATTTATAGATTAAACGGGATTTAATCGTGGCCAGTGTATTCGGGGAAGCAACGCTCATATGAGACCATGTTAAGTATTTCTTATCATAGCAATCCGGAAACATCGAAGAATATCGTTGACGAAGTATATCAATCTTCTTGTTTAAATCATCTAGTTCATCGTTCTGCGATAGACATCTTCTCTTCGCTTCTTGCTCTTCACTGCGAATGGATTTCAGTTCTTTTTCTAATCTACTTTTCTCGTCGCTTAGCATTTGTATATCTTGAACGAGTTTGTTCTTTTTGCCGATCAGTTGTTCATCTATGTCCGAGATTGAGAGGCTTAGGCTTTTCCTCTCATCTTCTGTGAGAATATCAGTAAAGAGTTTGGGATTCTTTACTATATAACTAGCTGCATCATAGTATGATGCAGATGGAATCACATGGCATTCGCCAAATGTTAAGCAGTTTCCTGGTACCGTGTTTTCCAAGTCCATCCGTGGTACTATTGTAAACAATGCGTATTTTTCATCATCGCTTTTTCTCGCTGCTATGATCTTGCTAACTGTGAACTCTACGATGTATTTTGTAAATGGATATTCCTGGATCTCATCACCACAAATGGATTTGATACCCGTAAGCTTAACTACTCTGCCATTAATCTGTAACTGACCAATGAATAATGGAATTCTATTTGATTCAGGTATAACTGGATCCTGCGCTTCAAAAATTGTTTTTGCCAAAAACCGGATTCGTTTTACCGGTGTGTCAAGCTCCTTTAACTTAGTTACCAGTTCTTCAAAAGATAATTGCATAATTGCCGCCTCCTGCTTGACTTATTTCATTGGGTAACCTATTATGGAGCTCATTTCAAAATACTTTTACAAATATGCTCTAACCTCTGCGAATTACTCTGTCCATGGGTTTCCACCTGTAGTCGCTTTTTCATAGCCATGGGCGGATTCATTTGAAGAAACTTGTTATAAACCGTATCAAATTCTTTCTGTGCTATTCTTTCGTTTGATAGAGCATTCTTTTTTGCCCAATACAGACTGTCTGCCGCAATGCAAACAGCAAAAGAATACATTGTTTTTTCTGATGTATGCTTAACCGTTAGCGAAAGCGCACGTGATATATATTCTTCAGCCGCTTTTTTACTATTGCTGTCAAATCTCCAATAGCGGCCAAGATTCCATAATATGAGATTCCAAGGATAGTCATCTTCTATAGGGTTTGCCGCTTCAGTAGAAAACCGTCGAGATGTCATCAAAGCAACCATCATATCTTCAGCATGAGAATCCTTTTTCTGCTTCATGAGCAGCATGACATTAGTGAAATGGAAGAGTGCGAAGGCATCTGATTTTGTGTCAACCGCAAACACTTTGTCTATAAATTGATTGAATACCCCTTCTGCATATTCCAAATCATAGGACTGTAAAAGAGCTTCAAGGGCCTCTTCAACTTTTTCGGCTGTAACATATAATAAGCAGCGATATTGATATTGTCGTTTTATGTCATATAGCTTTGAAAACTCCGCGATAGCAAGATCGGAAGTCTCCAGTGCCTTGTCATAGTACTCTGGCTTATCGTAGAGCAGATTAATGTACGCTTCCAAACGTACGCCATAGACTTTTCCCAGTAAATCAGAGCGAAGCGCAGCACTGTTTTCAGCTTCCGGATCAATCATAGCAAAGAGCTCTTTTGCCGATTGGAGCTGATCTATAAGCGGCTCGCTTTCTTTGAGCACATCCTCAAATTCAAATCGACCGATTTTTCGATTCAATTCCCGAATTCTGAAATTGAAATAGTAGTCTATATGTTCCCAGGATCGGTTGACTGCGCTGATGTTGTTATTGCAACGATCAGCATATTCCGTGCATTTATCTGCGTTTCCCAAGTGATCATACATTGTAAGCAGGTAAAAGTCTGTATCAAACATCCAGTATGCAGTGGATGCATGTGTGTCTTTCTGCTCTAGGAGATGAAGCAGTATCTGAGTCTCGTATTGCTCTGCAAACTTGATTCCCGCATCAAAATCACGCCGACGATTAAACTGTCCGATTTTCAAAGATATATACGAAAAATACAGTTCTCTATCCTTGGCGTATTCTGATATAATGCGGTTTAGAATAATCTCTTTCACATCAAGCAACGCGCGTGTCATTTTCTGATGAGCGCATAGCTGCGCTATTGCTTCCCCAATGCGGTTCTCAGAAATCAATCTGCGAAGATAAGCCGCGTCTTGATCCTCATATATCTCGTAGCGAATACTGTTGGCAAAATGCGCCAAAATCCACTCGCGGTCCTCTTCTGTGAACCTCACTCTCGCTTTTCGTGTCAGCCATGTGTTGCAAATGATATCGGCGAACATGAGGCGCTTGTTTTTTAAAGCGTTGTCATATGATATTTCGAATGTAACATGATCTATCTTGTTTCGTCCTAAGGCAACATACATCTTTTCTTCAATTCGCTTGAGGTACTCATCGGACATTATTCTGATCAGATTCCCTTTATCACGTTCAGCGCTGTTTTGCCGCGTAGCGATAAGAATATTGATGCGGATGTTCGCTTGAGGCATTTCGTTATGTAAATCCCGGAGAAGCTTTGTCAATCCCTCGGTAATTATATTCAAATAAGTGGTATCTGCGTCAAGTATATGAACACGCTCGTTGTTTTCAAAAATCACGATGCGCCCGCCAAGGTTTAACAGGCTATCAATGATGCCAAAGAAACGTTCTTTATCGTAAGCTTTATTAGCATGGATAGTATGATCTATTAACCTGTTGATTGTGCTGGGCGTCATAACAGGTGTTGGGCATAATACTCCTCCTACGAGCGATGGATTGCGATTCTTTGAAAAATCGTCAGAATCAAAGTTTCCGCTCTCATCGAGATATAGATCAAACTGTTTATTATCCATACTATTTTAGATTTTATATATCGTTCTCTTCGCTGTTATGAGACTGCTTTATTTGATATGATTATACCATAAAGCCAGCTGTTAGTCCAGATGCAGCGCCGTTGCCATATTTTGATATGTGATCCGCAATAATATTGCAGAACACGTAGTCTCCCATGTCGCACCTCTGCCATTGTTTGTTGTCGATCGTCTTTTTCATGACACTATAAGTCCGATTCATCTAAGATCTTGATTGCATCCGTCTGCAAGCAGTTCGTCCATTCCCATACCGAGTTTCTTGCAGATTTTATCCAATGCTCCTTCTGCAATCCCGTAGCCGTCTTCCCATTCGTCATAAGCATCACTGTATTCGGCCTCGCTTGTAAAATCTTCCTCGTCCGGCTCCTCGCAGCCTATATTATTGTATAGATCCTTGGCGAGCGGCAATAGTGCCCGAAGCTCTTCATCACTTAGTGCGTCGATGTCCATTTCCATAAGGTCATCCACGGTGAGTATATCAAAAATCTTCATCATGTACTGCCCGCTTACATCCCTGAATATCTGAAAACTCCAAGTCGCTCTTCTTCTGATTTCTTCTATGTAATTCGAGCCCTCGAGCATCGGAAGCGTAATATCCTTCATGATTTGCTCTTCCGTCACTCGGAGCAACAACTCTTCTACGCGCTTTCCGTGTATTTTGAAATATTCTACACTTTGGTTTTTCAGATAATTGAGTCCCAACTCAGCATCTGCAATAATCATGCCGTCTTTCTGTGAGTAGATTAGCACATATGGCGCCTTCAATTTGCTATTTGCAAGGAGATCATCTTTAGGGTTAATGCGAAGACTGATGAACTTCTTTGGTGCATCAATTGAAACTACTTCGTTTTCCATAATAAAGGGCATATGGGTAACGAGATCCTTATAGATCCGGTCCATTTCTTTATTTATGGCATCAAACAAAGGGTATTTGCTGAAGTCATCAGAGAGATAGGCTTTCCAGTCGATGTCTGATTCATATCCGATGGCTGCAACAAACAGTCGCGGTTCGTCTGCTTGAAAGTCACCAATATATGTGCAGTGGTATTGATCATTGTCCATTCCTTTGCCAATGAGTGCTTTGATTGCATTCTGTTCTTTGATCAGGAGCATACGGTCGTCTGCCATAAAATCCATCCTCCTCCGTCTATTAAAAGTCGTCTTCACTGTTGCCGCCAAATATACCTATGTCAGAACCGTCATCATCTCCGGTAAAGATGCTTCCGCCTATCACGCCCGGAGTGCTGAAACCTTTGTATGCTCCTGTAGCGTCATAATGCTTTTTGCCTCCGAATATTCCCTCAGCGCTGTAGCCAACCCGTGTTCCATCATCTTTGTAGTGGTCTGTGCCACCGAAGATGCCGTCCAGGCTATAACCTATATGCTTTCTGTCGGAATCATAATGATCTACTCCGCCGAAGATCCCAGGGAGACTGTAGCCGATATGATTGCCATCTTCATCATAATGATCGATGCTGCCGAAGATGCCCAGTATACTCGTTATCTTCTTTCCATTCATATTCTACTCCTCGTCCTCAAAGGTGTCAAAGGTTTTTGTATACGCTCAGATTATTGCAAATATCGGAAAAGACGTTCTTCCCAGATCTTTTATCGCTCGGCGTTGCAGGAATGGTAACGGGGTGCTGCTTTCGATATCCTTTATAATAAAAAACATAGTGTCCACTGTTCATCAGCTCGACCCGAAAACCGAGTTCTTCGATTAGGGAGCAGTCGCTGTTGCTTAGACAACCTGAATTGGTTAGTATCTTCTTGAGGGCGAGAAACTTCTCCCGACCTATACCGACATAATCGTTATTGGCAAGTATGTCGCTGAGCAGAACTCCGGCTCTCGTGTTGGCAAGTCCAAAGCTTCCGCTCTTGAGGGTTTCCGTCAGGATAGATATGATCAGATCGTGCTGTTCGCCTTCGTACCATTCTTTGTGTGCTGTACCTTGTGAAATGGAGATCATCGGTTCGGACTCCACGGGTTGACTGTTTGCAGACACCTTTTCAAGTGCCTGGCGTAGGCGCACGTTTTCATGCTGAAGCTCTGCAAGCTTGTCGTTTGCATCCTTCAGCGCCTGCTCAAGTTCTGTAATCCTCGCCTCGTTTTCCTCGAGGATCTGTGACACATCATTCAGCGCCTTATCCTGTGCCTCCATATGCGCCCGCTGAAGCTTGCTCGCGTACTGAGCTTTCAATGCTTGCTTTAGTTTACCAGTCTTTTGCCTGTTTCCCATCGTCATACTCCTCAAAAAATGTCGTTTTGCGCGTCAACGCCTAAGTGCTTCCATCTCATCGATTATTGCAAGGACTTTTGCAACGCTCTGCTTCTTTTGTTTGTTCTTCTGGTTTTTGGCAAGTTTTTTGCCCTTTTTACCGTGCTTGGCCGGCGGTTTATTTCCCGACTTCCGTGCAGGCAAGTCCTGCGGTTTTGGCTGGGTTCCGTCCCTGTATTGGTCGTGTTGGACGATGTACTTTAGGTAGCCGAGCAGTGTCGTAGATGAGAAATTCTGTACGTGGTACCTGGGCAGACCCGGGATGAAAATGGGGTTCTTGCGATTTTGGATGTTTCTGTGGTAGAGCATCAACTGACCCGTCTGATCATTCAGTATGATCCGCCAAAAATCATGCCTGGATCCAATATAGATCGCTCCATCTTTTAAAGTCAGTTTGAGACCGTTTTCGCAACAGTACTTTTCTGTTTTATCCTCTTCCTTTATCAGCATCGATTCTACCAGATTGCAGTGAGGACATTGCTTGTAGCCCTGCTTTCTTGCTTCGGCGGCATCGGTGAAAAACTTGATGTTTTGTGGCTTTATCCGTTTTAGCACCACGCAGCCGTAGTGGTGGATCAGTTTTTTTCTGGAGTTTATGCTGTACATAAGCTTGATTGGCGCCGGCGCAATCCTGCTCTTTGACTTGGGCGCTGTTGCCGTTTTCGGTTCCTGCGCATCTGAGGCGCAGCATTCACACGGAACGAGTTTTCGTTTCAGACAGCCTTTCAGGCTACCAAATCCTTGTATCATCGTTATGTCCGAAGTACATTTTGGACAGTCTGTCCTGTGAAAAAGGCCTGTGCTTTTGTCGTAGTAATACTTGAAGTCTCCCTTTGGCTTTAAATTCTCTGAGTACCCGTTGTTTTCATCCATCTCACTATCTCTCAGATTTGCGCTATCGGCTATCGCTGGTTCATCTCCGATTTCCGGAAGATCATCACTTCGACGACAGCGTGCTGCGCGACTGCTACAGCCAGTCCAAGGCGCTGGCCACTCAGGCGGTGCTGGACGCGGTGCACACTCGCGGCCTGAACGCCTGCGTGGTGCATCCCAGCGGCATCATGGGCCCGGAGGACTTCGCTGTGGGAGAAACCACCAGCACGATGATCAAGATCATCAACGGTGAAATGCCCGCGGGCATCGACGGCAGCTTCAACCTGTGTGACGTGCGCGACCTCGCCGACGGCACCATTCGCGCCGTTGAGCGCGGCCGCAGCGGCGAGTGCTACATCCTGGGAAACCGCGAGGTGCGCTTCAGGGACTTCGCCCGGATGATCGCCGAGGAGGCGGGCACCCGGCCCATGCGCATGTTCCTGCCCCTGGGCATGGCAAGCCTGATGGGCAAAATGATGGAAAAACAGGCCAAGCGCAAGGGGACCAAGCCGCTGATGACCTCGTTCTCCGTGTACAACCTGGCCCGGAACAACTGCTTCGATTCCACCAAGGCCATGCGCGAGCTGGGCTACCGCACCCGCAGCTATCAGGAGACCATGCATGACGAGATCCAGTGGTTGATCCAGACCGGGAAGGTGAAAATGCCCGAGATGGCAGCCGCGTCCGCGCAGGTCGCCGCGGTGCAGGCATAGTGCGGGAAGTTCATATGATCATCTCGAGATTAATAGAACGGGTCGAGATCTCAAAAGGCTACAAGATGAATATAAAGTTCCGCATTTCCCTGAATCAATTTCTTGGACAGGAGGCCTGATAAGGGGAAGAGGTTCTTGCAGGGCATGGCCCTGCTTTTTTGGTCCACTGAGAAAGCTGTCCGGCAACTGAGCCAAAGCAATTCCGGCAATAAAGCCAAAGCAAATCTGCCATACTGTTCACATCGCAACCGGCATTCTGTTCACATCGCAGCGATGATAACAGAATGGTGGAGCATTTTGTCTACATCGCGTAAAAACACCCTTTCGATGCACACCCACTAAACACAAGCATAACAAAACCCTCTGCCGAAATCGTCGTATCTCGCAGAGGGCTTTCTCTTTCTGCTGTAGAGCTTTTTGCTTTCCACCTTCTTGGTGACGGGGCTGAAGCTCCAGGTCGCTCGTTGTTTGGCATCGAGCTCTTTTCGCGCTTTTTTGCTCAGTTTCTGCCTTGAAATGAACTTTTTAATGCGTTTTCACTCCTTATCCTACGTTTTGTTGCATGAAAATGCCTCTCCCGTTTGGGAGAGGCGATGGTGCTTACTGGACTCGAACCAGTGACCCCCGCGATGTGAACACGATGCTCTACCAACTGAGCCAAAGCACCTCAGAATGGAAACATTATATCACCGGGCGTGGGGAAAGTCAAGGGTTTCGGTGAAATTGGGCAGGATAATTTTAGGTAACGTACAGATTAACGCAAGCGGGGTGTATGGAGAGGCGAAGGCAGGGTGCGCGGTTTATCTCAAAGGCCGGTGTGAGCAGGTTTGGCTTCATGTCTGTTCCTCAGTGCTTATCGCGTTCAGGACGTCATTTTCCATATTGGGAGTCAACCGCAGCATGCCGTTTTTTGCAACGTTTTTTGCAAAAGCATCGACAATCGCTTCGCGTTTGTGTATAATGATATGGGCGCGGCGGATGATGCGCCGAAGCGCAGGCCCCGCCGCCCGGCACACAAACATCGAAACGAACTGTGAGGAGGAAGCGTTATGGAAAAAGTTCTCAGAATCGCGGTCATCGGTACGGGCGGCATGGGCACGAACCATGTGTGCTGGTGGGCACAGGATCCACGCGCCAAAGTGGCCGCGCTTTGCGATCTGAAGCCGGAAAAGTGCGCGCGGGCGCTGGAAAAAGCAAATCTTGACCCGAAAACGCCCGTGTACGAAGACTACAAGGCGCTGATCGAAAGCGAACAGCTGGACGCGGTGGATATTTGCACCTCCAACGATTTTCACTCGATAATCGCCGTATACGCGCTTGAAAAGGGTCTTCACGTTTTCAGCGAAAAGCCGGACGCCGTGAGCGCCTCGGAAGCCCTTCGCATGAAGGAGGCCTCCGAAAAGGCGGGCAAGGTGCTGATGGTCATGCGCAACAACCGCTACTATTCCAACTCGAAATACCTCAAACAGTTCATCGAGGACGGCAAGGCCGGCGAGATCTACTGCGGGCGCTGCGGCTGGATCCGCAGGCGCGGCATCCCCGGCAGGGGCGGCTGGTTCACCACAAAGGCAAAGAGCGGCGGCGGCCCGCTGATCGATCTGGGCGTGCACATGCTCGACCTGGCCATCTGGCTCATGGGAAACCCGACGCCGGTGGCGGTCTCCGGCTGCACGTACAATAAATTCGCCGACAACAAGGCCAAGGCCGATTCCGAGCACGCGAGCTTCGGCGAGAAGGTCCAGGACGGCGTCTTCGACGTGGAAGACCTCGCCATGGGCTTTATCCGTTTCGACAACGGCGCATGCCTCCAGCTTGAGTTCAGCTGGGCTTCCAATATTGAGAAGGAGAAACGCTTCGTGGAGCTGCGCGGCACGAAGGCCGGCTTTACCTGGAACGAGGACGGTACCGTGGGCATATGGGCAGAGGACGAGCACGGCACGCTGAACGACTTAAAGCCCTACACCGGCGAGATGGGAAGCGGCCACGCGCGCTGTCTCAAGCATTTCGCTTCCATCGTTCTGGACGGCGCGAAGCCCGATTACGTGCCCCTGCAGGGCGTAAACATGATACGCATCCTCGACGCGCTGTACGAATCCGCCGCCACGGGAAAGGAAGTGCGGCTGTAAGCCGGACAGCGTGGGCGCGTCCGGGAGGCGCGCGCAAACCGCACCGGCGACGGAAACGAAGGAAGCCTTGCCATGAAGATCAGCCGCTTGTTCGTATGCCTGCTCTGCCTTATTTTGACGCTTGCGCTGTCTGCGGCGTGCTTTGCAGAAGCGGCAGTACTCGAGCGCAGCTGCTCCACCTACTTCGGCTATCGGGTGATGCCCGACACTGACGATACCGAATGCTGCATCGACCATCTCTTCGTCAACGGCAAAGTCGACGTAAAGCTGTATGTCGCCGAGCGTATCCGTGATCACGTTTTCCGGGATGCCCAGCGCGGCCGCCCGAGCATGTGTCTCTTCACACAGGTACAGGAAGGTCAGGAGGTTGCGCGCGCCGTCTTTGGAGCCCAGGTCATAGCTTTCAAGCGTCACGTCCTCCGGAACGGGGATCGAATTTAGCGCGCGGTAAAACGCCCCGCCCAAGCGATCGGGGAAGCGCAGCTTTTTGTACCAATGCTCGATGACGGCTTTCGTGTCCATCGTTAGTCCTTCTGCACGTTCAAAACGCGGTCGGATATGGGTGAAAATACAAACGCAGTTCTTCGTTATTTGCCGCTTTCGTACCTGTGCGCCGGGACGTATTTATACACGCGGCGCGTGTAATCCGCGTACAGGGGATATTTTTTCAGCGAGATCGCTTCGCCCAGGGCGGAGCTGCCCATGAAGAGCAGTACCAGAAGCAGCGGCCCGATCAGCGACCAGTGGAAAAGAGCACACTTTGCACACCCTGCCCCGATCACGAACAGATACAGGCTCAGCCACAAGCCCTGCTCGCCCAGATAGTTCGGATGGCGCATACGCGCCCAGGGGCCCATCGTGTCAAAGCCGAGGTCGTAAGGGCTCGGCAGCTCGCTCAAGGCCTTTCCCTGTGCAAGCAGCCGCTTTTTGGTCTGGTGGAATTTCCACTGGTATTCGTCCGATACCGTTTCGAGGATCAGGAAGAGCACAGAAAGCGCCGCTGCCAGCGCGTCCCAGATGCGAAACGGCGCCGAAGAGCCCATGCAGGCGAGCGCGGGCAGGCAGATGGAGAGCACCAGCAGGTTCTGATAGATGCTGATGAAGAACAGGTTGAAGCACGTCCACGCGGGCTTGCTTTTGAAAAAGCGCGTGCCGCGCACGATGGCCCAGCGGTAGTCCTCCGTACCGGTCCAGAATTTCAGGCTGTAGGCGCCCTTTCTTGCAAAGTTCACGGTGAGCCGTATCCCCCACGCGGTCACGATCAGCGCAAAGACGACGAGCCTCGTCTTCATGCCGCCCCTTGCCGCGACGATCCACGTATAGGTGATCGGAAGAAGGCTCCACAGCTTGTCCATCTGGGAGTAGTTTTGGGAAGCCTCGCCGACCGCGAAGCAGTACAGTATGCTTGCGCCGCATACGATCAGCAGGATTCTCAGCGTCGAAAGCTGTTCGCGCGTAAGGGCATCGCCGCCAAGGACGACGCACAGCACGATCAGCGCAAGCACGCAGACAGCCGAAAGCGCCGTCGACGCGATGTTTTTGATCGGTCTGTTGTTTTTCATAGGTAAACCTACTCTCCTCTTGCTTCCCGCAGGAAGCGTCCGAAAATATCATTTGCCATCATAACACAAATGATCTGTTCATAAAAGCACGATAAGTTAAAAATTATTCGCATTGGACAAAACAGACGGAAAGTGCTATAATCCGCCTGTACGATCATGCGGCTCTTTGCCGAAACCATGGACCCGAAAGGAGAATTGCGATGGAATTCGACCTGAAGACCGTTCCCTTCAGCCGCAGGGGCTCTTATCTTGTGATCTCGGAGATCGGCGACGACTGGTGTGGCGCGAAGAACGAAGCCGGACTGTACCTGCGCACGGTGCGCAGCGCGGCGATGACGCCGCTGATCGCCCGGCTCCTTCCGATGCGCGAAGAAAAAGAAATGCACTATACGGCTGAGCTGCGCGGTACAATGCTCGTATTGAAAGACGGAGAGGGCGAAATCGCGTTTTGCTTTGACGACCCCGAAACGCTTCTGATCAGGGGCGGGAAGGGCCTGAGCCTGACGCTGGACTTACTTTCGGACAAGGGGCCCTTCGAGTACGTCTACACCGTATCCCGCGGCAGGCGCGTTTACAGCATGGCGAACTGCTTCAAAAACGCCTGCCGCTGCCTGATCGGCGTGGAAAAGGGTGCCTCGGAGCTCGATCAGCGCTGGGAGGAAAAGACCGCGCGGTATTCCCGGCTCCGCTTTTCGGGGGAGGACGGCTTTGAAGTCTCGCTGCGCGAGATACTGACCGAATGGGACGGCGAAATAAGGACATACGACTTTGATGCAAGCGCCGGCGCGGCGGACGGGGAACTGCTGTCCTTTGAGGCGCGCATGCCCGCCTGTCCCGCCGCCTACAGTGAAACGGCGAAAAGGGCTGCGTATCTTTTGTGGGCAAGCGTCGTCGAAAAGGGCGGCTGCCTGCCGCGCGACGCGATGCTGATGTCCAAAAACTGGATGAAAAACGTGTGGAGCTGGGACCACTGTTTCAATGCGATCGCACTGAGCTACGCACACCCCGAGGCGGCGTGGGATCAGTTCATGATCCTGTTCGACTGTCAGGACGTTACGGGGCTTTTGCCGGACAGCATCAACGACGTGCGCATGGTGTGGAATTTCTGTAAGCCCCCGATCCACGGCTGGGCGCTCAGATGGATGATGCGAAACATGGCGCTGACGCCCGAACAGACGAAGGAAGCCTACGAGCGCCTTTCCAAATGGACGAAGTGGTGGCTTGACTACAGGGATTACGACGGCGACGGCCTTTGCGAGTACAACCACGGCAACGATTCCGGCTGGGACAATTCGACGGCCTTCTCCGTGCTGCCGCCGATCGCGACGCCGGAATTGCAGGCGTTTCTGATTTTGCAGATGGACGTGCTGAGCGAGCTCGCCGCGCAGCTCGGAAACGAGACCGCCGCCGCGGAGTGGAAACAAAAGTCGGAAAGGCTGCTTGATCTTACGCTGAACAAACTGTTCACAAACGGCAGCCCGACCGTCGTCAAAAGCGGGTCGCACGAGCCCGTATCAAACGAAAGCCTTTTGCCCTACGTCAGCATCGTGCTCGGGGAAAAGCTGCCGGAAAAGATACGCCGCCGCATGATCGGCGTTTTGAAAAGCGGGAAGTTTTTGAGCGAACACGGCTTTGCGACCGAGGCGCTGCTCAGCCCCGCCTACATAAGCGACGGCTACTGGCGCGGGCCGATCTGGGCGCCAAGCACCATGCTGCTCACAGACGGTCTGGATCGCTGCGGGGAGAGCGGATTTGCAAGGGAGATCGCCCGGCGCTTTGCGGATATGGTGCGCACGAGCGGCTTTGCCGAAAACTTCGACGCCGTGAGCGGCGAAGGCCTGCGCGACTGCGCCTACACCTGGACCGCCTCGGCTTTCCTGGCCATGGCGCACGAGTATCTGCTGTAGCGTTTTTTACAGTTTCAGAAATACATGCGCGTCTGACGCCGAAACGCCGTCTATGCGCTTTTCGCCGTCGAGAAAAAGCGTATAGCCGGCCTTGAAGCCGTCATAGGGCGCGCTTTCGCGCTGCTGATAATACACGTCCGCCGTGTGGCTGCGAAGCTGTACGCCCTTTAGCGAAAAGTATTCGAGGCCGACGCTCAGCGGTTCGAACAGCAAGCCGTCTTCTTTGATTTCGAGACCGCAGACGTGGCGCACGATGAGATCGAGAAAGAACGAATGGTTGTAGTCCGCTTCGTCGCTGATGGCCTGCCCGGTCTCGGCGTCATAATGCTCCACGAGATACGGCTGCTTAAGGTCGCCATAGCGGAAGTGTTCGAGCGTGTATTCCCGAAGGTGCTTTGCGAACGCGCCGTCGTATCTGTGCGCGTGCAGTTTGCTCTGCCTTGCCAGCGCGTCCAAAACGATGCAGGTGGTGTAAGGCCAGCTCGGGCCGTTCCACATGCAGCCGTCTCTTCCCTTGAAATAATCGCCCATCCAGCCGCCCGAGGGCGAATACACCGGGCAGTCGGCGGAAACGGAGGCAAAGCCGCTGCCCCGCGCAAAGGTTTCGGGGGAAAGCATGTAGTCCAGCTGCCGCAGGTGCTTTTCCTCCGTCATGCCCGCCCAGAGCGGGTAGACGCCCACGACGTGCCTGACGAAGGCCTTTTCGTCGCTTTGCCAGTGCAGGTCGTAAAAGCAGCCGGTCTCTTCGTCCCACATTTTTTCGAGGACGTCCCGTTTGATCGCGCAGGCGCGGGAAGCGAATTCTTCCGCGTCCGCGTCTCCGATCTCACGGCACAGACGCTCCAGCGCCAGACAGTTCAGATACATGTACACCGAGCTGTCCACGCGCTTTAAGGGCGTGTAACCCTCCTTCGTGCCGCGCACCTTCTTCGGGTAGCCGCCCGAAGCGAAATACCAGAAGCCGGGCTGGTATTCCTTGCCGGTGAGCGCATGGGCATAGCAGATCTGCAAGGCGCCGTTTTCGCCTTTGTGCCTTTCAAAAACGCTGCGGCAGTCGCGCTTGAAATGCGGCAGCACTTCTTTGACGAACGGCTTATCGTTCCAAAGCAGATAAAAACCGTACAGCGCCCATGCGGCGTATTGGCAGTATTCCTTGCCCTTGGAATCCACGGCGGTGACGGAAAACGCACCGTCTTCGTTCAGCGAGTCCGCGAGGGCGCGGAAGGCTTCCTTTCCGGTTTCGGGACATCTGATCCAGCGCAGGTCGGTCAGCGTCTGCGGCGTCGAAAGCGGTATGAGCCTCGAAAACGACCAGCCCGAGGGCGCACAAGCCGTCTTGTCCATCCGATGGTCGCGGCCCTCGTAAAACAGCCGGTGCCGAAGATATCCGTGCGCGGGCTCGGCCAGGGAAGCGCGCAGGATGTACACCCTGTACCACCAGCAGACGGTAAGGTACGGATCGGAGCATTCAAATTCCGGCGCGTCCTCAAACCATTTGAAGTACTCTTCGCAGCATTCGTCCAGAAAAGCTTCGGCGTCTCCCGCGCGCGCAAGGATCGCGCCGCATCTTTCTTTCAGCTTTTCTTCCTCTCCCTTGAGCCCCAGCGCCGCCGCACACAGCAGCGTGCGCGTTTCGCCGGGCATCAGCGTGAGCGTACCAGAAGAAAGCGAATCGTCCGCGCAAAAGAGCATGACGACGTCCAGCCCGTGCAGCCGCACGGGAAAGCCGTATGGACGCCCTTCGCGTGCGCCCTCGGGCAGTACGTGTTCAAGCGTCAAAGGCTCGTCAGACAGGTTTTGCCACTGCGTAAGCGAGATCGCCTCGTCCCGCCAGGTAATCGTCTTTCTTTCGAAAAAGCGGAACGATGTGCATTCATAGTGCAGCCTGAGCTCGTCCGGATACCAGATGGCCTGCGCGCCCTCCATGATCTCACTGCGGCCGCGCACGCGCAGCGTGAACAGCAGTGGCAGATTCAGCTTGTGGATAAAATCCAAGCGCCCGCTGAAGCCCGGCGCACTGTCCAGATAGTCCGCCCAGAGCCGCGCGCCCGTGGGCCCAAAGAGCAACTTGCCCGGGTATTTGCGAAGCATGCGGTTGTTCACCGCAAGCACCCGCTTGACATCGGTTTTCAAATCTTCCTCCAAAAACAAACATGTGACTCTCACTCAACCAAAAAGCCCCGGGGAGGCTTGGAGGGGCCGCAGCCCCTCCAACCTCAATCCGCAGGACCGGCTTTGCCGGTTCGAGGAGAATTTTTGCGAAGGGCAGCTTGCCGCCTGAAAGCAAAAATTCATACCTTACGGTTTTTTTGCGCCCGGAAAAATCCGCAGATTTTTCAGCAAAAACTGCTGACCTGTCGCACAAGTATCGGCAACCTGTCGTCTGTACAAAAACGCCTCTCACCGCAATATAAAACTCCAAAACCGAATGAAATGAATCGAAGATTCATTTCATTCGAAAGCCGGCTTTTATTCCGCAACGTATTCCGCCCTCATCGGCGCGAAGAATTCTATAAATTCCATGTCCTCCAGCGCTTCGGTGGAATGGTATTCGTTGGCGTCCCACACGTAGCCTCCGCCGGGCTCGATGACGCCTTCCTCGTACACGTTTTTATTTTCGTCCGCCAGCTGGTATTTGAGCCGCCCCGAGATCACGTAACCGTTCTGCACGGCGGCGTGGTTGTGCAGGGGAAGCACGCAGCCCTTTTTCATTTTGAAGTGGCACAGCATCGTCTCTTCGTTGTAGGACAGGTTGGTCTTGACGAGGCCCGGCCTCAGCTCCACACTGTTGCGCTCGGAAAGATTCGTGATCTTGTTGTTGACCTTGCTCATGCGTTTTCGATCTCCTTTACAAGCGCCGCCCAGCCGTCCTCGAACTGGCCCCTGAAGAGGCGGACGGGCGGGAAGTTTTCAAATTCGTCCACGGACAGGCCGTCTCTGAGCCAGGCCTTCCGGAACACTTCGGACTTAGCGAGAAGCTCGTCGATGACGAGCTCGTTTTCGCGGGCGTCCATGCGGTTGAGCACGGGGCCGTCGAGCTTGAGAAGCTCCTCCGCCGTGCCCTTCCAGTTGATCGTGATGTCGCAGGCTCCGCCCACGAATTCGGTGAAGTGATGCAGTCCCCGCGCGCCGCCGCCGAGCAGTATGCCCGGCAGTCCCTCCTGCACCATGATGCGGTATTGCCTGCGCATCAGCGCGCAGCCCGCCTGAAAGAGGACGTCGGGCGCGGCGTCGGTTTTTTCCTCCGCGGCCTGCATTTTGAGGCAATCGTCGAAGATGCCGGCGATGCAGGTGACGAAAAACGCGCCCTCGCCGCCCGCCTCCCTGTAGGCCGCGCAGGCCGCAAGGCACTGGGAGACCGACATGATCTCCGTCGCGATGATCGGCACGTTCCTGGCCGCAAGAAAGCGCATCGCCTCCAGCCCCGCGCGGGTCGTGGGGATCTTCGCGATGATGTTTGGGCCGAGCGCGAGATCGGAAAGCGC
Organism: Clostridia bacterium; assembly: GCA_017395065.1. Lineage (GTDB taxonomy): Bacteria > Bacillota > Clostridia > Christensenellales > Aristaeellaceae > RUG14130. The sequence goes on from JAFPWH010000068.1 coordinate 20,346, forward strand.
TTCGTCGACGATGTTCTTCGGGTCGTCCTCGCGCGTCGGGTCGCCCTGAAGCGAGACGAAGCCCTGTCTTTTCGGATGCGCGCAGTTCATTTCCTCAAACAGCGGAAGCAGCGTTTTTACCGCCGCACGCTGCGTGAGCGCCGCCGCGTGATGTATATCCCGTGCCTCGCCTTTGGCCTTCGCGATCGCCTGAAGGATACAGGGGCGCATCTCGTCGCTTTTCAGCATTTTGGCCGTATAGGTCGGGTTGGTCGTACAGTTGATCGCGCCTGCCCCGATGGCTTTCTTCGCCTGCTCCACGGTGGGATTGTTGATCCAGAAACGGGTGGGCGACTGCGCGTGTACGCGCCTGAAATAACCGCTGTTCATGCCTGCTTCACCGCCTTTATCACGTCCGATTTGGCTATATGGTATTTTTCCTTCAACTCCTGCGCGGTGCCGCTCTCCGGGTAGACGTCGTCAAGGCCCAGGCGCGTCACCTTTCTGCCCGCGATCTCGCACACTGCGCTGCCCAGACCGCCGAAGACGTTGTGATCCTCGATCGTGATCACGCTGCCCGCGCGGGCGATGAACGGCTTTAAGAAGGCTTCGTCCAGGGGCTTTATGACGTTTACGTTCAATACCGTCGTTTTGACGCCCTCCGCCTTCAGTTCGTCCGCGGCTTCGCAGGCGTCCGCAAGGGGCGCGCCGCAGCCGAGGATCAGCGCGTCGTCGCCGTAGGCGCGAAGCACCCTGTCCCGGCCGACCACCGGATCGCGGCCGCTGCCGATTCGGCAGTAGACCGGGCCCTTCGTTTCGTAGGCGCATTTTACGAGGTCGTAGGTGTCGTCCGCGTCGCTCGGCGCGAACACCGTAAAGCCCGGCACCGCGCGCATGATGCCCAGATCCTCGAAAAACTGGTGCGTCACGCCTTCCCTCTCCCCCGCACACATGCCCGCGTTGGCGCCGAAAAACTTGACCTCAAGGCGCGGGTAAGCTACGAAGGTGCGCATCTGCTCCAACGCGCGCATCGTAAGAAAGCCGGCGTAAGCGCACACGTAGGGTTTTAGGCCCGCGCTCGCCAGGCCCGCCGCGATCATGACCGCGCTGCCCTCGGCGATGCCCGCCTCGACGATGCGCCGAGGGTACTTGTTCTGAAGCTCTTTGGCCCTGAAAACGGCCACCGAGTCCGCGCTCACCATGACCACGCGCTCGTCCAGCTTAAACAGCTCCTCCAGCGCGTTTACGAAAGCGGTGCGGGTGCTTTTTTCGTCATTCATCGATCAGCGCCTCCAGTTCCCTGACCGCAAGGTCGTACTGTTCGGGGCTCGGCACCCCCTTGTGCCAGGCATTGTTGTGCTCCATAAACGATACGCCTTTGCCCTTGACCGTGTGCGCGATGACGCACAGCGGCTGGCCCGGGTGGGGCGTTTGGAGGGCGGAGAGCAGCGCGGCGCAGTCGTGCCCGTCGGCCTCCAGCGTTTTGAAGCCGAAGGCGGCGAACTTGGCGGGCAGGTTTACGATGCCGCCGACGCTCTCTATGCTGCCTCCCGACTGCATGCCGTTGTTGTCCACGATCACAGTAAGGCTGTCCAAGGCGTACTTTGCCGCCGTCTGCGCGGCCTCCCAGTTGATGCCCTCGCCCAGCTCCCCGTCGCCGGTCAGCACGTAGGTGCGATAATCCTTATTGAGGAGCTTCGCTGCGAGGGCCATGCCCGTGGCTGCCGCGAGGCCGTTGCCGAGGGAACCGCTGGTCATGTCCACGCCCGGCGTCTTTTTCATGTCCGGATGTCCCTGCAGGCGGCTGTCGATGTGCCTGAGCGTGGGATACAGATCTCTTGAAAAATACCCCTTCAGGCAGAGCGCCGCGTACAGCGCGGGGCAGGCGTGCCCCTTGGAGAGCACGAAGCGGTCCCTGTCCTCCCAGTCCGGCTGATCGGGCCTTACGTTCATCACACCGAAATACAGGCAGGCGATGACGTCCGCCGCCGAGAGCGAGGGCGCGGGATGGCCGTCGCCGACGCGGTAGATCATCTCTATGACGTCGCGGCGGATGCGGTTGCCCATGCGGGCAAGATCACGCGTGTCCATCATGCCTTCACCGCCTCGTATACGCCCAGCGCGCCCCAATAAGGGCTCGCGAAGGTCGGCTTTCCGGACGCTTTTTCCACTTCTTCGCGGCTGTCGCCCATCGAGCCCTGCGCAAGCACGATGCACTCCGCCTGATCGAGTTTTTTCGCCGCCTCGATCAGCGGCGCCGCGCCGCCGCCGAAGGCGTTGTCCGCCAGCGCACAGTACAGCTCGATCTGCTTTCCCGCCTTTTCTGCGCAGGCGCGCAAGAGGCGCTTTGTGGGTTCCATCGTGGAGGACAGCGTCGCGATCACGCCGATTTTCGTATGGCGTCCGACCGCTTCCTCGGCCATTTTTTCGTCGATGCGCACGAGCGGGACGCCGGCCATCCGGCTAAGCCCCTGCGCCGCACAGGCGACGTCGCCGACCGAGGAGCATACGTTCAGGATCGCGTCCGCGCCCATGTGCAGCGCCTGCGCGTACAGGCCCACGAGCCTTGAAACGGCCTGCTTCGAGGGCGAACCGTTCTTGACGGCGTCGGCGATGATCGACGGATCGGAAAGCGTGAGGAACGTGAGCTTGTCGCCTTCAAAGCGCTTCGTAAGCGCCTGCTCCACCATGCCGACCAGCTTTACCGGCATGCCGGTATAGACCAAAGCGATCTTGTATTCCATGTGATCTCATCCTTTCGTGAGGTTGTATCTTACGGGGATCCATATGCGCATTTCTGCGAAGCCGGAATTGTCCCAGTCGAAATACGGGATCATTTCGAGCGTGCAGGGTTCGAGGACCGCTTCGCCCACCTCGCCGTAGAGGCCGTCGCATGCTTTGTTCAGGCGGTATGCCCGGGTTTCGAGCGCGATCACGCGTTCTCCGGCGATCTCGGTTTCATGCTCAGTGAATTGCGCGTCCGCCGGCAGGTACAGCCCGCTTACATCAGGCTGCTCCACGCAGTACACCAGCGGGCCGCGCATCACGCACACGCTCGCCTCGTTTTCCTCGAGCTTTGCGTGCGAGCGGATGAGGCGCGGTCTCAGATCGATGTGGAGGACGGGACGCGTGCCCCTGAGTTCCTCCCAACCCCCGCCCATCCAGTACGGCCTTCTGGCGAGGAAGCTGAAATCCACGCCGTTCCAATTCGATATTTCGAACGATACCTCGCCGTCCCAGGGATAGTCCGTGTGTTCTTCGATGTCGAATTCCGCGCCGTTTTCGAGCTTAACGTGCGTTTTGCACGCCATGTACAGGCAGGCGTAGAGCGTGTCGTTGCCCTGATAGAAGGCGTAAGCCGGCAGTTCGGCCATGAAGCGGCTCAGATTCGTGGGGCAGCAGAAGCACTTGAACGTATCCGTGCGCTCGCGCGGCCACATCAGAAAGTAGTCCACCTCCTGTGTTCTGCGCAGCATGTTTTCGTAAAAATACTTGTCGCCCTTCACGTTCACCGCCGCCATGGCGAGGTTGTATACGACGCGCTCTATGAAGTCCATGTAGCGCCCGTCCGGGCGGACGGCGAACATACGCCCGGCCCAGAAGACGCCGCCCAGGGAAGCGCAGGTCTCGTTGTAGGCGGTGATGTTGGGCAATTGATATTCATAGCCGAAAGCCTGATGCACGCGCTTGGAGTTGATCAGGTCCCCGAAGGGCGAAGCACCCGTATACAGCGCGCCGAGTCCGCCGGTAACGTACATTTTTGTGTTGACGAGGTTGTCGAAGCATTTGTCCAGCACGCTCAGCAATTCCTTGTCGCCCGTTTCGAGGTACAGGTCGGCCGCGCCCGCGTAGAGGTAAGTGGCGCGCACGGCGTGGCCGTGCATCGCGCGCTGCTGCCTGAGCGGGATCGCGTCCTGATTGTCGTCCGTGCCGTTTTCCACGAAGTCGCGCAGGCTTATCGCCATTTTGAGCGCGTCCAGATAGCACGCTTCCCCCGTCGTGCGGTACAGTTCCGCAAGGCCCATGTAGTGGGACGGGCACACCGCGGTCATGGCCCTTTTTTCTTCTACTGCCCTGAGATAGCGGCGGTAGAGGTAATCGGCGGCCTTCTTTGCGACGTTCAGAAGCGTTTCGTCCCCTGTCAGGCGGAAATGTACACACGCCAGCGTGAACAGGTGCCCGAAGTTGTACTCCTCAAAGTCGTCCTGATCGGCGTGGCGGGTCATCTGTCCCTTTTTCGAGGCAATGATCTGTTTTGTGGAGAGGTAGCCGTCCGGCTCCTGCGCTTTGGCGATCAAAGCAGCGTACTCGGTTATGTCGATGCCGAAACAGACGCAGCCTTCGAGCAGCTTGTAAAAGTCGCCGTCCCCGTAGACGTTCCCGCGGAACTCGCCCTCGCTTTCGCCCGCGGCGATGCGGAAGTTTTCGACCTCGTGAAAAAAGCTGTCCCTGTCCGCAAAGATGCTCAGAACGTGCGGGATCATCACGTCACGCGCGGCGAGGCGGCGCGTATGGACGAGGCCGCCCGTTGTCTCGACGCGCGCGGGGAGCTGTGCCGCCCGGGCGTAGGGCGAACGCAAAGTATCCGTCGTCATGATTCGCTCACCCTGAGCGCGTAGATGGGCTCCTCGGGCATGCCCTCGGGCAGGGAGACGGTGAGCGCCTCGCCCGTCCTTTCAAAGCGCACTTCGGCCTCCGCGCCGGGGATCGTAACGCGGACGTCTCCCTTGACGCAGCCGTCTCCGCCCAGCGAGCGGATGACGTATTTGCCGTCCTGCGGCTGACCCATCGCGAGCACGTAGACGTTTTTGCCGTTCCGGGTAAAGCGGAAATCCTGCCCCGTAAGTTTATACTGGCCGCTTTCCATGGCGATGCCGTCCTTCATCTGCTGTTTTACGCGCTCGATGTTGTAATCCTCGTTGCCGGCCTTGGTGACGCCCTCGGAGGCGATCTCGAAGGGCACCGTGCCGTAGATCGCTTCACCGTATTTTCTTAGCCAGTCGCCGACCTTGTACAGCTCCCTGCGGGCTTCCTCGGGGAAGGTGCCGTCTGCGTTCGGGCCGACGTTCAGCAGCAGGTTTCCGTTTTTGCTGACCACGTCGCTTAACTGCTGAAGGATGCGGTAGGCGCTCTTGTATTTGGGGTTTTGCACGATGCACCAGGTGATGTTGTCCTCCAGTCGGTCGTCCGTCTGCCAGATGAAGGGCTGTTTGTCGGCAAAGCGGCCGCATTCCACGTCGTACACGCCCACGCCCTTGGGCATGTCCGCCTGCTTGTAGGTGATGATGCCGTCCCTGACGCCGGCCTCGTTGTAATAGATGTCCGCTGCGGCGCGGCGCACTTCTTCGGGCAGGATCAGCATGCGGCTGTCGAAGTACAGCACGTCCGGCCTGTAGTTTACGCAGACCTCCCGGATCTTTTCGAGCCAGACGTCGCAGAAGGCCTTGTCAGGCAGGCGGTAGGGCATGTAGCGGCAGGTCTCCAGCGGCAGCGCGGGGCCGTAATAGACTTCGTTTTTTGGGTCGTACACGTCCGCCTCGGGGTCGCTCGACATGAACCAGCCCCACAGCCACTGATGGTGCAGCGTTGCGAGGAATTTGATGCCCCTGCCCCTGAACGCCTCGGCACACTCCCCCACCACGTCCCTGCCCATGTAGGTCACGGAATTGATCGGGTTTACCCTGCTGTTCCACATCGAAAAGTTGTCCGCGTGCTCGCTGACGGGGCCTGCGTATTTCGCGCCGGTCTTTTCGACCAGCTCCGCCCAGTCTTCGGCGCTGAAGTTTTCGCCCTTGAACAGGGGCAGAAAATCCTTGTAGCCGAATTCGCCGAGCGGGCCGAAGCGCTTCACGTGCTCCAGATTCTGCTTCGAGCCCTTTAGGTACATGTTGCGGGAATACCATTCGTTCTCACAGGCGGGCACGCTGTAGGGCCCCCAGTGAAAGAACATGCCGAATTTGGCTTTGCCGAACCACTCCGGTGCGGTCCTCATCTGTTTCGACCAGTCCATATGCGACCTCCGTCAATGAATCGTTTCGTTTAAAAACGGCAGCGCGGGCAGAAGGGTGAGGCTGTCTTTCAGGGAGCCCGCGCCCCGCATGCACTCTCTTTCGTAGGATACGCGCGCCGCGCCGCGCACCGCGCGGGAAAGGGTCAGCAGCGCGCAGTCCTTCTCCGTCTTTACGTTTTCCACGGGCACGGCGCCCAGTTCGTCCGTCACTTCAAAGTATTCGCCCGCGTCGCGGGTGTTCGTCCTGATCATTTCGCCTTTGACGTTTGCAAAGCGCAGGCGCAGAAGCGTTTGCCCCGCCGCTTCGATGCTCTCGACGTCCGGGGCGCTTACGCCTTCGTTCATTTGCAAGGCCAGGCGCTGACCCAGTGCGACGTTGGACGCGGAGTTTAAGTGGATCTCGTCCGAAAGGCCCAGATCGGCCGTGGGCAGTATGCTCACGCCCTTTATTTCGCGCGCCGCTATTCGCTGTATCTGTCTGATTTCGTCCCAGGCATCGCTGTCGTGGGGCGCAAGGTATTTATTTAATTGAAATGTATAAAAGGGAATGTCGAAGCCGAGCGCCCTGCGCGTGAACGAGACCACGTTTGCAAAGCTTTTCATGTACTTTCCGGCCGCTTCCCCGTCCGCGTCGGCGCAGCCCTGATACCAGAGCACCGCGTTTGCGCCGCCGGCGCGCTTTATTTTCGCGATCATGTTTCTGAGCAGGGAACCGTCCCGCTCGGGGTCCCAGAGGCGGATCGGGCTGCCACCCTGTGCGCAGGGCAGTAGACCCACAGGCAAACCGGTATGGTCCGCGCGGCGCCTGCCGAAGGCGATGAAGGGCGAGGTGCCCGTCTGCCCCATCGGCGCGTTCAGGCAATCCGGCGCGTCCGTCGCGTCGTTCAAGGGATGGGACGCCATGTCCCACCGGCCGCTGTTGCGCTTTACGTGCACCCGGATATCGGGCGGGTCCGGCATGACGCCCTTGCCGTAGCCCGCGGCGTTGGATTGGCCGGCGATCGCGAACAGTTCGCCGCAGCCGACGTGGTTCCTCACGTCGCCGCGAAAGCGCCAGTGCTCGCCCGATTCCTTCGATACGGCGTCCAGACAGCTTTCGAGCCGATAGAGGCCGCCCGCTGGCACGCGCAGTACGGTTTCCCAGCGCTCGGCGTCGATGTGCTCCGCCCTGATCCAGTCTGTAAGATAAACGTTGTCGTCTTCCCTGGCGAGGCGCACGCAGGGCTCTGCGCTTCTCACGCCCGCCTTTTTGGCGCCCTCCGGCAGGCGCCAGCTGCCGCCCAGGGTGAGCCTGCACTCTCCGTTTTCGGCCTTCAGTATCTGCCAGTGGTCCAGGCCGTACGTGATCCTCGTTCCGTAAAACATGCTTTCGTCCTCAATAAGTTGTAATTCCCGGAGGCGAACCCCCGGGAATCACGCGTCAAAAAGTGGTCAGATCAGTCGTTGTACAGTGCCAGGGAGCTCAGATCCGCGCTCTCGTTGATGATGGCGAGCAGCTCGTCAAAGCCCTGATACTGGCTCTTTACGCCCTCGACATACTCGGCCCATACGGCGTCGTCGTTGATGTCGAGTTCACCGACAATGAACTTGTTGCCTTCGGTCTTGGCGTACTTGTCGCACGCGGAGATCATCGTGGACCTCTGGGTCCTCTGCTCGTCGGTCAGGTTGAGCAGGGGCGCGCGGTCATAGGGAGAAATGGATTCCGGACCGCCGTTGATGGCCGTCTCGTACCAGTAATAGCCCTCGTAATAGCCTCTCTCGGGGCTCCACCACGGATCGGGATCGCCATAAGCGGCGGTCGTGGAGAAGATCTGCGGCACGAAGGGGATACCGGTGCGGCAGGTGGCGGAGGACATGATGCCCTCGTCGGCCAGCGCCTGAGGACGCTCGGAGGTGGGCAGGCTCATGTACTTGTCGGAATAGTGACGCAGGCCGTCTTCGCCCAGGTACCAGTCTTCGCCCTCTTCGCCCCAGTTGAGCATCATGTAGATGTCGGGAGAATACTGATAGTCGATCATGCTGACGATCCACTCGGGATACTCGGTCGCGGCGTCGATGTAGATGCCCATGGTGCGGTTGGTGCCCAGGTTCTTGCCGGTGATCTTGGAGCCCCACTTCCAGGGTCTGCCGTATTCTTCGTTCTCGGGCAGGTAGGCAAGGCCCCACTCGATGCCCTCTTCGGCGTTGGGATTGTAGGAGAAGTTCAGGTAGCCCAGCCACAGGGTCGGGATGCACAGCACCTGACCGGTGGTGGCGACAGAGGTGGCGTCGTCGCGGGTCTGGAACTCGGGATCGATGTAGCCGGCCTCGTACAGCTCGTGTAATTCGCGCAGCATCTCGCGGAAGTTGTCCTCGATGGGGCCGTAGGAGAACTCTTCACCGTTCCAGTAAAGGGTGTCCCAGGTGTGGAAGATACCCACGAAGCCGCGGTAGAAGGCGTAGCCCTTGGCGCAGTTGGTCATCACGTAGACCTTCGCCTCGGGATCGGAAGCCTTGATGGTGCCGTCGTCGATCAGGTCCTGCAGCGCGGCGCACAGGTCTTTGAACTCTTCCCAGGTGGTGGCGGGTTCGAGGCCGTACTCCTGCAGCACGTCGAAGCGGTAGGCGAAGCCGGCAAAGCTCTGCGCGCCGGCCAGGTTCACGTCGTTGTCGTAGCCGTCCCAGAAAACATAGGGGCTGATGCCGTCCCAGCCGCCCAGAACGCCGGCGACGAATTCGGGATAGTAGACCATGTAGTCCTTGTACTGGGAAATGTCGAGCACTTTGCCGGCAGCGCCGAAGCTGTCGATGTAGTCGCCCGCGGAGTAGCTGTTGACGTCGGCATAGTCGCCGGCGACGAGCTTGGTCTGCTCGTTGCCCTGCCAATCGTCCCAGGCGATGGCCTGCCAGGTGATGTCGAGCTTGATGCCCAGATAGGCTTCCATCTTTTCCTTCCAGAGCTTCTGCATACGGGTCGTCTGCGCATCGGGCGTGAACAGCGCGGTGGATACCGTGATGTGCAGCGTGTTGTCGGGCAGATCGGGATAATCCACGCCGGCGATGGGGCCGTCGGCGGCAAACGCCGTCATGCAGCCCAGCGCGAGGATCAGCGCCACTGCCAGTGTAAGCAGTTTCTTCATGTAGGTAACCCTCCTGAACTTATTTAATCTAACCGCATGTCGCGGATGATTACGCGTGCAAAAACGGACAGACGGCCCATCTTCAGCCCTTGACCGCGCCGACCTGCATGCCCTGCTCGAAGTACTTCTGAATGAATGGGTAGATGACGAGCATGGGCGCGATGGTGGCGATCAGACAGGCGTACTGTACGTTGAACTTGTTCACGCCGCCGTTTTGCATCGGCATGGCCGCGTCGCTGAAGGTGGCGGTCACGCTGGTGTAGACGATGGAGCGCAGTATGTTCTGGATCGGCTGCCTCGTGGTGTCTTTTATATAGAGCATCGCGGCAAAATAGCTGTTCCACATGCCGACGATGGCAAAGAGCGAAAACGTCGCAAACAGCGCCTTGGACAGGGGAAGAATGATCTTGACCAGAATCCTGAATTCGCCCGCGCCGTCGATCAGGGCCGCTTCGCGGATCTCGTTGGAGATCCCCTTGAAGAACGAGCGGTACAGGAACGTATTCCACGCGCCCACGGAGCCGGGCAGTATGAGCGCCCAGGCCGTGTCCATCAGGCCCAGGTTTTTGATCAGCAGGTACGAGGGGATCGTACCGCCGGAAAAGAACATCGTGATCAGCAAAAGGACGCTGATGGGTTTTCTGAGCACGAAGTCGTTTACCGAGAGCGGATAGGCAAGGCACGCCGTCATGGAGACGGTGACCATCGTAAAGCCCAGCGCGTAGACGAGCGTCCAAAGATAGGCGCGGTAGATGGTCTGGTTGCTGAAGACGATCTCATAGCCCTTGACATTGAACTCCTTGGGCCAGATGCCGACGCTGCCGCGGTCGATCATGCGGCTGGACGAAAGCGATATGGCTACGACGCGGATGAAGGGCAAAAGCACCAGGGCGCAGCAGATCAGCAGAAACGCTATGTTCACGATGTCGAAGGAATAGCCGCCGATATGGATCTTGTTTTTCTTCGCCCGGGGCAGAAGCTGTGTCTTATTCATGGCCGCCTCCTTACCAGATGCTCTGTTCGGGATCGATGGCGCGCACGATGGTGTTCGTGGTGAGCACCAGTATGAGGCTGACCAGCGCGACCATCAGGTTGACCGCGGTGGCGTAGTCGAACCTGCCCATAGTGAGGCCCTGCGTGTAGACATAGGTGCTTATGACGTCGAGATCGGTGCGGTTCGTGTTGTTCTGCAGAAGCAGTATTTTGGTAAAGTCCTGAGAGAGGATGTTGCCGGAATTCAATATCAGCACCATCGTGGTCGTCGGCAGTATCGCCGGCAGCGCCACGTGGCGGATCTTCTGGAAGCGGTTCGCGCCGTCGATGTTGGCCACGTCGTACAGCGAGGTGTCTACGTTCGAAAGCGCGCTGAGGTAAATGATCGAGCCCCAGCCGGCGCCCTGCCAGATCGCGGAACCGATGTAAAAGAGCATGAAGTATCTCGTGCCCTCGTTCATGTTGACGGCCTGCGCGCCGAAGAGCTTGCGGATGTCGTTGAAAAGACCGTTGAGAGAGCCGAATTCGTTGAGCATCGTGCAGATGACGACGACGGAAATGAAGTGCGGAAGGTAGGAAATGGACTGAACGCCCCTTTTCAGCCATTTGGAGGCGACTTCGTTCAGCGACAGCGCCAGGATGATCGGCATGGGATAGGTGAAAATCAGCGCGAAGACGCCGACCTTGACCGTTTGCAGGATGATCTTGAGGCAGTTGACATTGCCGAAAAATTCCTGCAGGTGCTTAAAGCCCACCCACGGGCTGCTCAGTATGCCGAAACCCGGCAAATAGTTTTTGAAGCCGATCAGCACGCCGTACATGGGGCCGTAGGAGAAAATGAACAAAAGCGTCATCGGCAGCACGCACAGCGCCACCAGCGTCCTCTGTTTCCACAGAAGCCTGAAAAAGCCCAGGAAACGGTTTTTCTTTGCGATGCCGGGATAAGTCCTTGTATGTGCTTCGGTCATGTTAGCACCTCATAACAGTCGGTCGCACGCTTCCGATAAGAAAAACTCCGGTTTGATGACAAGGTGACAAAGACATTTTTCAGCCTGTAACGATTATAGCCAATCCTGAACGGACTGTCAATACGAAGTCAAACTCAATTTTACTAAATTTGCATAAATTTAACTATAATAATCCGATCGGTCGAACTAAAATTTTAGTTGTGCCGGCAAGGCCCGCCTCGCGCGGTGCGGGTTGCGCAGTCGCTTCTGCGTCCCGTTTTCCCCGTGTACGGGTTTTGGAGCAAACGGCGCGCGAAACAGAATGCTAAAATATTACTTGATTTTTTATATCTGTAAGCTAATTATTTTAGTTGCAAAAGGGGCTTTCCTTTTCCCGCGGCATAGTGTATAATCCTTTCAGAGCATTCTGGAGGTGGTTCGCATGGCGATGGAAAAAATATGGTTCGGAGGCGACTACAATCCCGACCAGTGGGACGAAAAGACCGTACTCGAGGATATGCGCCTGTTCAAAAAGGCACACATAAATCTGGTGACGCTGCCCGTGTTTTCCTGGGCGAAGCTCGAACCCCGCGAGGGAGAATACGATTTCGGCTGGCTGGATAAGCTGATGGATCTCTTCGCACAAAACGGCCTCGGCGTAAACCTGGCCACGCCCACCGTCGCGCAGCCCGCGTGGATGAGCGCGAAGTATCCCGAAGTGCTGCCGGTGGACATCGCGGGGCGCAGGCGCAACCACGGCATGCGGGTGATGTTCTGCTACAACAGCCCCGTCTACAGGGAGCGCGCGGCCGCCATTGCAGGCGCCTTGGCAAAGCGGTACGCGGGCCATCCGGCGCTGAAGCTGTGGCACGTGGCCAACGAATACGGCACATATTGCTATTGCCCGATCTGCCGAAGCAAATTCATTCTCTGGCTCAAAAACCGCTACGGTACGCTTGAGAAGCTCAACGAGCGCTGGTATACCTCCTTCTGGGGGCGCACGCTCACCGACTGGGAGGAGATCAACCTGCCCAGCGAGCTCAACGACGACTACCGCTTTAATCCCACCATCCAGCTCGATTACATGCGCTTCGTGACCGACTCGACCGCCGACTGCTTCACCAACGAGTACGACGCCATACGCCGCTTCAGCGACAAGCCCATCCAGACCAACATGTCCGGCTATATAAAGAAGCTCGACCAGTTCGTCATGGCCGCCCGCATGGACGTCGTGGGCTGGGACAATTACCCTTCTCCCCTGCACGATAAATCCCTCGTCGCGCTCAAGCACGACATCATGCGCGGTCTCAAGGGCGGACAGAGCTTTCTTCTGGCAGAGCAAAGCCCGAACCAGCAGAACTGGCAGCCCTACAACAGGCTCAAGCGCCCCGGGGAAGTAAGGATGCTAACCTATCAGGCGCTGGCGCACGGCGCGGACAGCTGCCTGTTTTTCCAACTGCGGCAGAGCCGCGCGGGGCAGGAAAAATTCCACGGCGCGGTGGTCGGCGTATCCGGCCGGGAGGACACGCGGGTATTTAAAGAAATGACGCAGCTTGGTGCGGAGCTCGAAAAGCTTTCGCCTGTGCTGCCGGGCATGAGAAGCAAGGCGGACGTGGGCATGCTGTTCGACTGGAACAACTGGTGGGCGCTGGAAAATTCGTCCGGGCCCAACCGGGACATCGACTATCTGGACTGCGTGAACCAATATTACAGGGCGTTTTACGAAAAGAACATCGCCGTGGACGTACTGTCCTGCAAGAGCAGTTTCGAAGGTTACAGAGTGATCGTGCTGCCCATGCTGTACATGTTCCGGGGCGATCTCAAAGACAGGCTGGAAGCCTACGTCAAAGGCGGCGGCACGCTGATCGCGACGGCGATGAGCGGCCTCGTGGACGAAAACGACCAGCTGCCCGCGCAGGACTATCCCGCTTATCTGAGAGACGTGCTGGGCCTTCGGATAGAGGAGACCGACGCGCTGCTCAAGGACAGGGAAAACGCGATCGAGCTGGACGGCAAAGAATATTCCTGCCGTCTGGTGTGCGACGTCGTTCACACCGAAGGCGCAAAGACGCTGGGGCGTTTCACGGGTGAATTCTACGCCGGAAGCCCCGCGGTCACGCTGAACGAATACGGGCGCGGCAGGGCGTACTACGTCGCTTCGCAGCCCGAACAGGCGCTTTTGTCGCATCTGATCGACGGCCTGGGGCTTAAGCCCGTACTGGACTATACGGGGGAAATGGAGATCACGCGGCGCGAAAACGGGGAAAGAATCGTCTTCTTCGCGCTCAATCACGGCAAAAGCGACGCCGAAGTGCGGCTGGGAGGCGGAGAATTTACGAATCTTCTGACCGGCGAACGCGTGCGCGGCGAAGCCACTGTAAAGCCCAACGATGTCGGCGTTTTCACGGCCCGAAAGGAGGACTGACATGACCTCAAAGGAAAGGTTCCTTGCAACCCTTGAGCGCAGAACTGTGGACAGGCCCGCCTGCTGGGTGGGCATGCCCGATCCGAAGAGCCTGCCCGCGCTGTTCGAATACTACGGCGCAAAAGACATGGCCGGCTTCAAGGCCGCGCTGGACGACGACGTATACCCCATCGAGCCGCCCTACGAGAGCGAGACCGCGAGCGCCATCTACGCGGCGTTCGACTGGTATAAGCGCGGCAACGTGGACAAGGTCAACCGCACGCTGACGACGCCCGGCTTCTTTGCCGACAGCGAGGACGCAAGCGAGGTGGACGAATTCGACTGGCCCGAGCCCGAAAAATACATGGACGCCGAAGAGATGGAGAAACGTTTTTCCGCCCTTCCCAAAGACAAGGCCAGCGTGGGCATGGTCTGGAGCGCGCATTTTCAGGATACCTGCGCGGCCTTCGGCATGAACAACTGCTTTATGAACATGATCGACAATCCCGGGCTCGTGCACGCGGTGAACGAGCGCATCGTGGATTTTTATCTGAAGGCCAACGAGATTTTCTATAAAGCCGCAAAGGGACGGCTCGACAGCGTGATCATCGGAAACGACATGGGCACGCAGCGGGGGCTTATGCTCTCGCCGGAGCTGATCGGGGAATTCGTGCTGCCCGGCTGTAAGCTTTTGACAAATCAGGCGCACGCGTACGGGATCAAGGTGATCTATCACTCCTGCGGCTCGATCGTCCCGATCATAGACATGCTTACGGACGCGGGCGTGGACGCGATCCACCCCATACAGGCAAAGGCCGCCGGCATGAAGGCCGAGGAGCTGAAGGAGCGCTTCGGAAACGCGGTCTCCTTCGTGGGCGGCGTGGACACGCAGGAGCTTTTGGTCAAAGGCCCCGCCGAGGCGATCAGAAAACGCGTATTCGAGCTGAGGGAACTCTTCCCCACCGGGCTCGTGCTCTCGCCCAGCCACGAGGCCGTGCTGCCGGACATACCGCCCCGCCACATCGCGGCGATGTTCGAGGCAGCCAAAAGCGCGCTGACGGCGTAAGCGTCCGCACAGATTTCGCAGCAAAGAAGTTCTGAAGAAGAGGCTCATCCATGAAGATCGAATTGCCCTACGGCAGGGAAAAGCTTGCGCTGGAAATCGAAGACGCGCGCGTTCGGGGCGTGCTGCGCTCCCGCATCGAGGAGTACGACCCGGGCGTGGGGCAGGAAGAGCTCGTCCGGCAGGCGCTGCAAAACCCCGTCGCGTCTGCGCCGCTTCGTGCGCTTGCGCGCGGGAAAAAGCGCGTGACGGTCATCGCCAGCGACCACACGCGGCCGGTGCCCAGCCGCATACTGATGCCCGCGCTCTTAAGCGAGATCCGCCGCGGGAACCCCGAAGCGGAGATCACGATCCTCATAGCGACCGGCTGCCACAGGAGCACGACACGGGAGGAGCTCAGGGAAAAATTCGGAGACGAGATCGCGCAGCGCGAAAACATCGTCGTGCACGACTGCGACGACGCTTCGGTGCTGACGCCGCTGGGCACGCTGCCCTCCGGCGGAGAGTGCCGTGTGAACCGCCTTGCCGCAAAGGCCGATCTGCTCGTTTCGGAGGGCTTCATTGAGCCGCACTTTTTCGCCGGCTTCTCCGGCGGGCGCAAATCCGTATTGCCCGGCGTCGCCGCGCGCGAGAGCGTGCTCGCGAACCACTGCGCGGAGTTCATCGCCGACCCGCGGGCGCGGGCGGGAAGCCTGAACGGGAACCCCATCCACCGCGACATGGTGTGGGCTGCCGAGAAAGCGGGGCTCAGATTCATACTGAACGTGGTTTTGAACGCCCAAAAGCATATCATCCACGCCGTCGCGGGCGATTTCGTAAAGGCGCACGAGGCCGGCTGCCGCTTTCTGGACGGGCAGTGCGGAGCCGCGCCCGCCCCGGTGGACATCGTCGTCACCACCAACGGCGGCTATCCGCTGGATCAGAACATCTATCAGGCGGTCAAGGGCATGACGGCGGCGGAGGCGACCGTAAACCACGGCGGCGTCATCGTGATGCTGGCAAAGTCAAACGACGGCCACGGCGGAGAAGCGTTCTGCCGCGAGCTCACCGCTTCTGATGACCCCGAACGGCTCATGGCCGGCATCCTCGCGCGCGGCCGCAGCGAGACGAAACCGGATCAGTGGCAGGCGCAGATCTTCCTGCGCGTCCTCAAGAAGGCGAAGATCGTCTATCTTTCGGACGCGGACGACAGCCTGGTCCGCAGCCTGCACATGCACCCCGTTCACACGCTGAGCGAAGCCATGGCGCGTGCGGACGAGCTGCTCGGGCGAAAGGGCGCCCCCGTGACCGTCATACCGGACGGCGTGAGCGTCATCGTGCGCTGAAGCGCCCGCGGCCGCTTTTATGGAATGACAGAACGAACGAAAACGATGAAGCTTTACTTCGCCCCCATGGAGGGCATCACCGACGGCGTCTACAGACGCGTCTTTCATGAATACTTCGGCGGCGCGGACAAGTACTTCGCGCCCTTTCTGAGTCCCTCGGGCGATTTTCGCATCACGCACCGCGAGAAGCGCCAGCTGCTGTGCGATCTGGGCGCGCCGTATACCGTCGTGCCGCAGCTGCTGGTGCGGGAAACCGAAACGCTCGCGCCCGCTTTTGAAAAGCTCGGCGGATTCGGTTTTACGGAAATAAACCTGAACCTCGGCTGTCCCTCGGGCACCGTGACCGCAAAGGGCAAGGGCGCGGGGCTGCTCAGGGACTTGGACGCCCTCAGGCGCCTGCTGGACGCGGCGTTCCGCCTGCGGGGAGACATGCGCCTGTCGGCCAAGACGCGCATCGGCTTTGCGTCCGCGGACGAGTGGCCGCGCATTTGGGGCGCGCTGAGGAGCTATCCCTTCGCGGAGCTCATCGTCCATCCGCGAACCCGCGAGGAATACTACCGCGGCGGCACGCACCCGGAAGCGATGGAAACGTGCGGGGACGCGCCGTTTCCGGTTTTTTACAACGGCGACGTGTTCTCCCCCGCAGACGCGCAGGCGCTCGAAGAGAAGCTCGGCTTTCTCAGCGGCTTCATGCTGGGGCGCGGGCTCGTGGCGAACCCCTCTCTGGCGCTCGAATTGCGATTCGGCGAAGGTCTTCAGGCGCAAAAGCTCAAGGCCTTCCACGCCGCGCTCACATGCGCCTACGCGGAAGAAATGCCCTTTCAGGGGCTCCACGGGCGCATGTGCGAGATCGTATCCTACATGAGCTGCTGCTTCGAAAACCCGAAAAAGGCGCTCAAAGCGATGCGCAAGGCCCGCGACGCGCGGGAGTATCTGGAGCGCTCGGAGCTGCTGTTCGACGGCTGTCCTCTGAAAGAAGAACCGTATTTCGACCCGTTGGGGCTGAAGGTTTAAAAACGGCGCCCGCGGCTGAAGAAAGCCGCAAGGCGCCGTTTATTTCGTTTGGGACAGTATCTGCTTATTTGATCTTCTCCGCCTTGTATTCCACGCCGAAGGTCTCCACGCGTATGGATTTGATCACCTGCTCGGTCAGGGGCCTGTTCTGGGCGTTGGTGGGCGTGGAGGCGATGGCGTCCACGGTCTCCAGGCCGCTCGTTACGCGCCCGAAGGCCGCGTAGACGTTGTTGAGATGGGGCGAATCCTGATGGACGATGAAGAACTGGCTGCCCGCCGAATCGTACTGATTCGATCTGGCCATGGAGATCACGCCGCGTTCGTGGGCTATGTCGTTTTTCGTAAAGCCGTTCTT
The DNA here is from genome assembly GCA_017395065.1 of Clostridia bacterium. Classification (GTDB taxonomy): domain Bacteria; phylum Bacillota; class Clostridia; order Christensenellales; family Aristaeellaceae; genus RUG14130. The sequence continues at coordinate 37,555 of JAFPWH010000068.1, forward strand.
CGAAAATTCGCCCTTGATCGAGTAGCCGGGGCCGCCCGAGCCGGTGCCGGTGGGATCGCCGCCCTGAATCACGAAGTTCTTGATCACGCGGTGAAAGATCAGTCCGTCATAAAAGCCGCTGTTGGCGAGCTCCACGAAGTTGGCGACGGTGTTTGGCGCCTTGTCAGGATACAGCTCCAGCACGATCTGCTTTCCGTCCTGCATGGTGATCGTTGCGACGGGGTTCTTGCCCTCGCCGTCCGTTTGCGCCGTTTGGGCAGCGGGGCTGTCGGCAGCTGCCTTGTCCTTATCGCTGTTTACCCAGATCCCGTGCCCCACGATAAAGCCCACGATCAGTACCAGCACCGCGGCGGCGACAGCGTAGATCACGATCTGCTTTTTGCGCTGGGCGCGGGTTTTGTATCTTGCTGACATAGCTTAAATCTCCTTCCGGTTTTGCCGGATGCACGATCCGTCATTTTCTGTGAAATCCATTATAACGCAGGAGCCGCGAAAAATCCAGCGCGAAAACGCTTTTTAACGCAATTCTCCGCCCAGCACTGCCGTCTTTTTGGGGCTCGAACGGCGCTGCATGTCCGGATAGCGGCGCTCGATCGCCGCCAGGGCGATCTCCGCGTCCTCGTCGACCTCCTCGGGCGTATGCGCGCCGACCGTGACCATGTCGCAGGGGCGCAGCGTGGCAAAGGAGAAGGACAGCCCGACATAGGGCGAAACACGGCCCGCTGCCATCGGCTTTATGGACATGACGGGCTTTTTCGCCTTTTCGATGATGGCGCGCACGCCCTCGACCTCCACCTGCATCAGGAACCCGGCGCAGTTGTAGATCTGTATGTAGGTCTGCACGTCGTAGCCGTTTTCGTCCGAATAGAGTATAAGCTCGGGCATGTGGGCCGAGAGCCCGGGCACCATGCCGTGCTGGCGTATCATGTCCAGATAGTCCGGCAAGCGGTCCATCGTGCCCTTGAGCTTGGAGACCAATTGCTCCGCCGAGCTGTGGTGGATCAGGCAGATCTCGCTGCCGTTGGCCGCGCACTCGGCGATCGTGGCCTCGGCGGAGGCGCGGGAAGCAGCGCTGTCTCCTACGTCGATGATAGGCGTATCGATCTTTATGATGTGCCTGCCCGTCGCCTGCTCCGCTTCGCGTATGCCGTCCAAAAGCGCCGTATGCCCGCTGAAGGGCGCCATCATCGCGTCGATTCCCCAGCGCAGGTAAGCTTCGACCATCGCCCTGAAGGAGGCGGCGTCCCGGAAGCGGTGCGTGATCATGCGGTCCGCGGAGGCCGTGGTGTGGCTCCAGCCCAGCATCCAGTTCGTGCCCATCAGCATTCGGGGCAGGGAAATGTTTTCTACCATCGTTCTTGGAAACAAGTCAGACATACAATACCTCCGATCCATGGTCGTGCGCGGGCATGCCCGCTGTCTTTTGCTTCATGATTTCGTCCCGTGTGCGAAGATGCGTTCAATCTGCCCTGAGCGTGGTCCTTTCGTCCGCCGCCCGGCGCGCCAGCAGGGATATGCGCGTGCTCTCGAGCGCGTCCCGCCCGAAGGCCTCCGCCCTGCCTGCCTCGACCGCGCGCACGAACTCCCCAAAGGGGTCGAGCTGCCCGGGCAGGGGGATCGCGCGGCGGGGCTCGTCGTTTTCCAGCCAGGCGACGCCGTCCTTTACTTCGATCATGCCTTCGGTGCCCGTCACGCGGATGCGGTCGTCGTCGTGGCGCGCGCCGCCCCGGGGTCGGAAATAATCTGCCGAAACCGTGGCGAAGACCTCGTTTTCCAGTTCCATCTGCATTACGGCGCTCATCTCCATGTCGCCGTGGCCGTGGTTGTCCCGGGCGCTTTGCAGCGCGGAAACGCGCAGGCAGCGCCCGCCCAGCGCGAGGCACCAGTCCAGCGCGTGGATCGCGACCCAGGGGATGATGCCGCCGTTTAGGCTGCGCTGCCTGAAAAAGTCCGGCCGGGAGCCGAATTTGTAGCTTTTCTGCGCGTGGATCAGGCGGATTTTGCCGATCTGACCGGCTTCGATCGCCTGTTTTACGCCCAGGAACCACGCCGAACAGCGCAGGTTGAACATGCCGCCCAGCGCCTTGCCGCTTTTTTCCCAGACGTCCGTAAGCAGGGCAAGCTGCTCGGGCTCGGTCGCGAGCGGTTTTTCGCAGTAGACGTTCAGCCCCCTGTTCAGACACTCTGCGGACACTGCGGCGTGCCGGTCGTAGCGGGTGTCGACTTCGACGATGTCGAGGCGCTCTTTTTCGAGCATCGTGCGCCAATCCTCATAAAACGGGATGCCCCTTTGCGCGGATAGCGCGCGCAGGCCCCCGTCGCCCGTGCCGTCTTGGGAAGACGCGACGGCGGCGATCGTACAGGTCTTTTCCTTATCCGCGCTCTCCGGCGCAAACAGGTAGTGCCCGGCGCAGCCGATGATGCCGACGCTGATCATGACATTTTCCTCTCCTTGCGAATTGCATTTTTCCGTAAAATATGATAATATAAACGCACGACGAAATCAAGCCCCTGCAGCACAAAAAACACCTTGAATCCACTTGCTTGAAACGGAGGCGACGCATTTGGCGCATGAGGTATTTCACTACAAATCGTGGGAAGACATCGAAAAGACCGCACTTGAGCAGGGCGTTATGCTGCCCCGAAGCAGCAATACAGATGTATTGAAGGCGCCCCTTCCAATCGGCGCGCACACGGCGCACAACCGCATCGCCCTTCAGCCGATGGAGGGCACGGACGGCACCGAAAGCGGCAGCCCGGGCGAACTGACGATAAGGCGCTACCGGAGGTTTGCCGAGGGCGGCGCGGGGCTGATCTGGTTCGAAGCCGTCGCGACGGCCCCCGAGGTGCGCGCAAGTGCCCGCCAGCTGATGCTGACGAAGGACAATCTGGACGATTTCAGGCGTCTGGTTAGCGAGATCAAGGAGCGCGGGCTCAAAAAGAACGGCTACGCGCCCGTTATCGTCATGCAGGCGACGAACTCCGGCCGCTATTCCAAGCCGCACGGCCGCCCGGAACCCCTGATCGCCTACAACAATCCTTTGTTCGAAGAGACGCCCCTGCCGAAAAGCTGCATCCTTTCGGACGATCGGCTGAAAGCCTACGAAGAACTCTTCGGCGTGACCGCGCGCCTCGCGCAGCAAGCCGGTTTCGACGGCATGGACGTAAAGTGCTGCCATCGCTATCTGGCAAGCGAACTGCTGAGCGCCTACACCCGTCCGGGTGCCTACGGCGGAAGCTTCGAAAACCGCACGCGCTTTTTGCTCAACGCCCACAGATCGGCCAAAGCCGCTGTCTCGGGAGACTTCTTCCTGACCAGCCGTCTGAACGTGTACGACGGCTTTGCTTACCCCTACGGTTTCGGCGTGGAGCCGGAAAGCGGCCTTGCGCCGCGCCTTGACGAGGGCATACGCCTGGCCGGCATCCTGAAAGAGCAGATGCACATCCCCGTCCTCAACATCACCATCGGCAACCCCTATAAAAACCCGCACGTGAACCGCCCCTACGACCGCGGAAACTACGTGCCGGACGAGCATCCCTTCGTGGGGCTTGGCCGGATGATGCACTGCGTCGGCGAGATCCAGCGCGCCCATCCCGACCTTCCGGTGATCGGCAGCGCGTTTTCGTATCTGAGGCAGTTTTCTCCCGAGCTTGCGGCGGGCATGGTGGAACAGGGTCTCTGCGCGATGGCCGGCTTTGGCCGCATGGCCTTTGCCGATCCGGAGTTTCCGAACAAGATCCTGTCCGGAAAGCCGCTCGACGCGCCCTGCGTGACCTGTGGCGGCTGCGCACAGCTTTTGCGCGCCGGGTCGCCCGCGGGCTGCATCGTGCGCGACAGAGAAAAGTATTCTTTGGAGGTGCTCAAATGAGAATCGCCGTCGTTACCGGCTCTACGCGCGGCATCGGCCGCGGCATCGCGGAAAAGCTTACGAAAGAGGGCTATACCGTCGTCTATTCGGGAACGCGCCCGTCTCCCGCGGTGGAGCTGCCCGAGGGCGCGGTGTACATCGGCTGCGACGTCTCCGACAGCGCGCAGCGAAAAGCGCTCTTTGACGACGTAATGCGGCGTTTCGGGCGCCTGGACGTGCTCGTCAACAACGCAGGCATGGCGCCGCGCGTGCGCAGGGACATTCTGGAAACGACCGAGGAGAGCTTCGACGAGGTGCTCGGCGTAAACCTGAAGGGCACGTTTTTTATGTGCCAGGCCGCCGCGAACCTCATGATCGAAATGAAGGAAATGCGCCTTGACGACTACCGTCCGCGCATCGTCAACATCGGCTCCATGTCGGCCTACACCTCCTCGACCAGCCGGGGCGAGTACTGCGTCTCCAAAGCCGGCGTGGGAATGGTCACGCTCCTGTTTGCGGACAGGCTCGCCGAATACGGCATCCCCGTCTTTGAAATACGCCCCGGCATCATCGACACGGACATGACGAAAGTCGTGCATCAAAAATACGAGGACCTGATCGCCGGAGGGCTTACGCCCATCAAACGCTTCGGGCGGCCCGAGGACGTCGCCGACATGGTCGCGGCCTGCTGCTCGGGCCTTCTCGACTTCACGACCGGGCAGGTGCTCGACGCCGACGGCGGATTTCACATAAGGAGGCTGTAGGCATGCCAATCGCCTTAAGCGAGATCGAAACCGTCACGTACCGCACCGTCGTGATCGGCTCGGGCTGCGCGGGGCTGAACGCGGCGGACCGCCTGTCGGACCTCGGCGAAAAGAGTCTGTGCGTGCTGACGGACGGGATCAACCGCGGCACCTCGCGCAACGCCGGCAGCGACAAGCAGACGTACTACAAGCTGTCCCTCGCGGGAGACAAGCCGGATTCCGTGCGCGAAATGGCCGATTCCCTTATCTCCGAGGGCGTGAATGGCGATACGGCACTTTGCGAAGCCGCCGCTTCGGCGCAGTGCTTTTTCCGGCTCGTGCAGCTGGGCGTAGGCTTTCCGACGAACGAATACGGCGAATTCGTGGGCTACAGGACCGATCACGACACCCGCGGACGCGCCACCTCCGCAGGCCCGCTGACCTCGAAAAAGATGACCGAGGCGCTGGAAAGGGAAGTAAGGCGCAAAAACGTCCCCATTTTGGACGGCTGGACGGCCTTTCGGCTGCTCACGCACGAAAACCGCGTCGCCGGCGTGCTGGCGTATTCCGAAAAAGAAGGAAAGCTTAAGCTGCTGCTCACTGCCCACGTGATCCTCGCGACCGGCGGGCCCGCGCTGATCTACGAAGCCTCCGTGTTCCCCGAAAGCCAGCAGGGCATGACGGGCATGGCGGCGCTTGCCGGCGCGCGGATGAGCAATCTGCATCAGTGGCAGTACGGCCTGGCCTCCGTGGCCTTTCGCTGGAACGTCTCGGGCAGCTACCAGCAGGTGCTGCCGCGCTACGTGTCGGTGGACGCGGACGGTACGGAGCACGAGTTTTTGATCGACGCCTTTTCCGACGATCCCATGGAGGGCGTGCGCCTTTCCTTTCTCAAGGGCTATCAGTGGCCCTTCGACGTGCGCAAGGCGGACGCCTCCTCGAAGATCGACCTGCTCGTGCAGGCGGAAAACCTGAAGGGGCGCAGGGTCTTTCTGGATTTCAGGCGCAATCCCTCGCCGCTGAAGGACGATCTTGCCAATCTGGACGGCGAAGCCGGGGAATACCTCAGGAAAACGGGTGCAATGCAGGGCACGCCCTTTAAGCGGCTCATGTGGATGAACGAACCGGCCGTAAAGCTGTACCGCGCGCACGGCATCGATCTCGAGAAAGAGATGCTGGAGATACGCGTCTGCGCGCAGCACCACAACGGCGGCGTCGCCGTGGACAGAAACTGGCTCACGAGCATACCCGGCCTCTACGCCGCGGGCGAGGCCGCGGGCACCTTCGGGGCATACCGCCCGGGTGGCTCCGCGCTGAACGCGACGCAGGTGGGTTCGATGCGCGCCGCCGCTCACATCGCCTTTGAAAGCAAATTGCAGCCCACAAAAGACCCCGAACCGCTGCTTACGCAGGCGGAGGAAGCCCTTCGCGGCCTGGCCTTCGGCGGCGATCCCGAAGAAACGGGCGCGCTTTTCCGCAGGGAAATGAGCCGCTGCGGCGCGCACATCCGCGATCTTTCTTCACTCAGGGAGCTGGACAGGCAGCTTCGCAAAACGCTGGAAAGCGCTGAAGCGCCGCTTGAGGAGCTTCCCAGCGACCTGGAGGCGCGCGTGCGCCTGCGGGACCAGTTGGTCACCCAGCGGGCCGTGATCAGCGCGATGCTCGCAGCCGCCGAAGTCTACGGCAGCACCGGCGCGGGGCTCGTCTCGGACGGCAAGGGCGGACATCTTGCGCACAGGGAGCCCGGAAAGAACCTCGTTTTGTACACGCAAATGGAGGGCGGCGAGTTCGTGACCGAAGCCGAGCCTGCCCGCCCGGTACCCGAGGGAGAGCAGTGGTTCGAGACGGTCTGGAAAAAGTACCGCGAGCGGACGGGAGAAGACGGCGATGATTGCGATCAGCGATAGGATTTCCTATATCGAAGCGACGGACGATCCCCTCTCTGCGGACATCGGGATCGTACGGGACGGCGGCAAAATCTGGCTTTACGACGTCGGAAACGACGAGAGAGCCGTTTCCGGCTTAAAGGACAGCTATCGGATCGTGCTGTCCCATTTTCACGCGGACCACACCGGAAATCTCGAAAGGCTGAGGGTTGAAGCGCTCTACGTTTCAAAGGAGACGGGCGCGCACGTCCATGCGGGCACGCTCGTGCAAAGCGATCTGACGATCGGCGGCCTTCACATCTTTCCCCTGCCGTCTTCCCACGCAAAGGGATGTCTGGGGCTGGAGACGGACGAAGGCTTCGCCTTTGTCGGCGACGGTCTCTACAGCAGGGTAAAGGACGGGTTTTACGTCTACAACGCGACGCTTTTGAAGGACGAAATCGAAGTCCTGAGGTCGCTCCGGGCCGAATACCTGCTGGTCAGTCATTTTCGGGGGCTGATACGGAAAAAGGCGGACGTCCTCAAAGAATTGTCGGAAATCTACGCCATGAGGAGCAAAAACGATCCGGAGATCAAGGTCGCGATCTGACCGAACGTCGGAAAGACCCGCGCCGATCCCCCGCGAAAACATAATAAGAAAGGTGACGTAAAATGGACAGATACACCCTCGACACGACGATGCGGGCGGTCTTTGCCGATCCGCTGCTTGCGCCGCTTCAAAAATACCTGATCTACACCTCCGTCGGCGAACCCGGTGAGCGCATGTCCGACAAGTCGATCCGCGAAAGCGCGGGCGGCTGGGCGGCAGAGGGCGTCCTGCGGGGGCTTAACTTCCTTGCGCGGCAGATGGAGCTGGGACGCGTAAAGCAGCATTTCCTCTACGGCGGCGAGGACTGCGAAGACGACGCGCTGAAGCGGGACGTGAACCTGATACAGCTTACGCCCGAGGACGGCGCTTCGGACGCAGCGCGCCCCTACATAATCCTGTGCGGCGGCGGCGCGTACAAGTGGGTCAGCACGATCATAGAATCCCTGCCGACGGCCGTTCCAATGGTCAAGAGGGGCTACACGGTGTTTCTGCTGACCTACCGCGTGCGGTGCGACAAGGCGGCTCCCAAGGCGCTGAGCGACCTCGCGGCCGCCGTCCGCTATGTGAACGAGCACAAAGAAGCGCTCGGCGTCAAAACGGAGAGATGCGCCATCGGCGGCTTTTCCGCGGGCGCGAACCTGATCTGCAATTACGGCGTGCCCGCTCTGGGCTACAAAAAGTACGGCCTGCCGAGGCCGGCGGCACTGTTTCCGGTCTACGCCTTCATAGATCTGAAGGCCATGGGAAAGCACAATTGCGTGCCCGACCTGCTTGAGCCAATGTTCGGGGAGGAAATAAGCAAATACATCGACGAATACAACGTCGTCGACCGGATCGACGCGGACTATCCGCCCTGCTACATCGTCTGCGGCAGGGACGACATGAGCGTGCCCCCGTACAACTCCGAGAAGCTGGCCGAGCTGCTTTTGAAAGCCGGCGTCCCCGCCATTTTGGAGGAGGGCGACCACGCGCCCCACGCCTTCGGTGAGGGAAGCGGCACGGACGTGGCGGGCTGGCCGGACAGGGCGATCGATTTTCTGGAAAGCCTGTAAAGCTTCTGTCTGTAATGCTTCCATAAAAAAAGCCGGGTGTCTTCGCCCGGTTTTTTTCGTTTGCGGAATTTGCGCTCACTCGAAGGAAGCGTTTATCAGATTGAGCCCGTTTACGTATCTTATATCGGCGTTCGTTTTGCTGTGGCAGCGGACGTTGCGGAGCGTGATGTCTTCAAACGGGCTGTCCTTGTGCCCGTCGATCAGTATGCCCGTGCCGGCGTATCCGCAGGTCAGGCCGTCGACGCAGATATGGCGCACCTTCGGCATGTACGCCGTTCTGGGCTGATTGTCGTCCACGTAATAGCCCATCGTGATGCACAGCGCCTGCTCGCGGACCTTCAGCACGCGGATGTTTCTGTATTCGATGTTCTCCACGACGCCGCCGCGCTCGGGCGCGGTCTTGATCCAGATGCCGATCAGGTTGTTTCTGAACTCACAGTCCTCAACCAGCACGTTCCTTATGCCGCCGCTCATTTCAGAGCCGATGGTGATGCCCCCGTGGCTGCGCTCGGACACCACGCGGCGCACGACGACGTCCTCACAGGGGATGCCTGCGCGCCGTCCGTCCGCGTCACGGCCGGATTTCAGGCACACCGCGTCGTCGCCGGTATCGGTGAACACGCCGTCGACCAGCGCGCGGGAGCAGCCCTCCAGGTTGCAGCCGTCGGTGTTGGGCGCGTGCACCCAGGGGTTCTGCACGCGGATGTTGCGCACGATCAGGTTTTTGCACCAGGTCGGGTGCACGGTCCAGAACGGGCTGAAGGTGAAAAGCGGACCGTCGATGGTCACGTTTTCACAGCCCACGAAGTGCAGCAGGCCCGGCCGCAGCATGAGCTTGTCCTGCGCGTACACGCGCTTTTCGACCGGCAGATCCTCTTCCCCGGCTTTATACAGCGCCTCCACGCCCGCGCGTTCCACCGCCATGTACCACCAGTTGAAGCCCTGGCCGTTGAACGTGCCTTCGCCCGTGACGGCGATGTCGTGACAGTTCAGCGCGTAGAGCTGCGCAGAGCATGCATAGCAGCGAACGCCCTCGAACAGCGTAAACACCGGCGGCAGATAGTCTTCCTTGTCCGCGGAGAAGCGCACCTCGCTTTGCGGGCTCAGGTGAAGCTCTATGCCGCTTTTCAAGTGGATGGGGCCGGTCAGCCACAAGCCGTCCGGCACGTTTACGCGCCCGCCGCCCTTTTCATGGAGGTATTCGATCGCTTCCCGGAACGCGGATGTGTTTTTTACTTTCCCGCCGGGCACCGCGCCGAAATCGAGGACGGAAACCTCCCTGTCCGGTATGCAGGCGCCCGTGGGCAGCGCAAAAGGCGTAAAGCAGCTCATAAAAGCACCTCAGCTGTTTTCAATGTCTTTGCCGGGAAAGAACAGGCCGTTTTTACCGAGTTCCGGCAGCTCGGTCGTTTCAAAGGCGCGCCACAGCGCGTCTGCCAGCCCTTCGACCCGGTTCATGCTGCCGTCGTTCAGTACGAGCGAAGGCGGGAAGACCTCGGCCTCGGGCTGAACCTGGCGCATGCTCTCCAGCGCGAGCGTCTGCAAAAGCGCGGTCTCGCCGGTGCACAGAAGCGGAGAGCCTAAGCGCAGCGCGTCCACCATGTTCCAGAGGTTTTCCGTGTACGGCTGCTTCACCGTTCCGTAGTCAAGAACGCTGCCGTCGTCGAAGCGCACGGTGAGGCTGCTGCCCCTTACGCCCTTTGCGCCGAAATGCAGGCTGGCGTGCTCGAAACGGTATTCAAGCAGCGGCTCCTGCTTTTCCTCCGGGGCGACCGCGTGGCTGACGGCCAGAAAGACGTCCGCGCCGGCGCTTATGCCCTTGAGGACGGCGGTGTCGTAGGTCTCGATGGGGTTTGCGCGATAGGTGCGGCAGTTTACGTCCCGGATGGGCTGCCCGGTCATGAACAGCATGTTCATAAGATAATGCGCCGTCGCGTTGTTGAGCACGCTGTCGAAGATCGCCCTGCCCTGCGCGTCGTATTTGCGCCCGGCCCAGTGCGTGGAGCGCCCGTAGTAGACGAAGCCGCGCGGCCAGAGCACGATGGCTTTGAGCTGTTTGGGCGCGCCGAAGCGGCCCGCGTCCGCGTCGCGCTTGGCCGCGCGGATCACGGGGTCGTAGCACAGCTGGTAGTCCACGTTCAGAAGCCTTCCGGCGCGGTCGCGGGCGGCGAGGATCGCCTTTGCGTCCCCGGCGCAGCCCGCCAGCGGTTTTTCGAGCACCACGTGGCAGCCGTGTTCGAAGGCCTGCACGGCCTGTTCCTTGTGCAGCTGGATGGGCGTCGCGATGACGACGATGTGCGGCCTGACCTCCGCGTACATTCGTTCCGCGTCGGCGTACAGGGGACACATGTCGAAGCCCGAGGCGTAGGGATCGACGGCGGCCGCGAGGCGCACGTTTTCGCGCTTCGGGGCCTTGAAAGCCTCTACGTAGTTTGCGGCAAAGCCGCTCGTTCCGAACAGCGCCACGCGCAATTCATCCATGACAGATCGCACCGCCCTTTCGCCGGATCAAACAGTTCGTGATATTTTACCGATAGTCTTCGACGGACGTCTCACCGTATAACGACACGCATTCCGTCACGTCCGCGTAGGAGGCCGCGTCCACGTAGAGATTGAAGTCCGGATGCGTCTTGAGCATCGTGGCGGGCACTTTGGGCGTCAGTTCGTTTTTGAGCGCGGCGGCGACCGCCCACGCCTTCTCCGCGTGCGGCACGGCGGATACGATGGCCTTGCACTGCATGATCTGCCATACGCTCATGCTGACCGCCTGTTTGGGCACGTCGTCGAAGCCGGCAAACCAGCCCTCGGCCACCTGCTGATTGCGGCAGGCCTCGTCGAGGTTTACGATGATGTACGCCTCGCGTGTGTCAAAGTCGGCCGGCGGGTCGTTGAAGGCGATATGGGAATTGCGGCCGATGCCGATGAGGCCGACGTCGATGGGCGCAAGGCGGATCTCCTTGGTCAGGCGCTCAATCCCCTCGCGGGTTCCGTCGACGAAGTGGACCTTCTCCACGCCCGTCTTGTCCACGAAGCGCTCCTTCAGGTACTTGCGGAAGCTGGCCGGATGGGTGATGGGCAGATCGACGTACTCGTCGAGATGGAACATTTCGACCTTTTTCCAGTCGATGTCCTCCTGAACGAGGTACTTGAGCGTCTCGAACTGGCTCGCGCCGGTCGACAGCACGATGCGGGCGCTGCCGTGATCGGCGATGGCTGCCCGGATCAGAGACGCGGACTTCTCCGCCGCGCGGCGGCCCAGTTCGTCCGCGGTTTTGGAAATGACGATCTTCATATGATTTCCCCCTTATGCTGGTTATGCTGTATTTTTGGTTCGCTTATTTCAAAAGCTCCGGATAGAAGCCGCCCAGGAATTCGCCCAGGCGAACAGCCCTGTCCTCGCGCATGGAGATGTTCGCCGCGATGCCGATGCCGATGGACATCGCGCCGGCGCGGGTGTCTGCCATCTGCCCGAGCGGGTCTTCGCTGTAGCCTCTGAACAGCTTTTCCCGGAGCGCGGGGTCGGAACCGCCGTGTCCGCCGGGGCGCTGCTTGACGTGCGAGCGGTCGAAGACCAGGCACTCACCGTCGCGGTCGTAAAAGCGGATCGTTTCCTTGTCGAAGGCGTTGTCGCACTCCAGGCGGCCTCTTTCGCCGTTCAGTACGATCTTCATGCACTCGTAGGGCGAATGGGCCGTGAGCGAATAGCTGACGACCGTTCCCTTCGCGTAGCGGATGTTGACCGATACGCTGTCCTCGATGTCGATCTCTTTGGAGAACAGGCAGCGGTCCCTGATGTATCCGTCCGCCGACTCGCAGTCCTTATACAGCAGCTTCAGTCGTCCGCCGTCCTCGTTGTCGATGTCCTGATAGAACTCGCACTGTTTTTTGTACGGGCAGGTCAGGCACCTTTCGCCGTGGGGCCGCCTGTCGTCGCCGTAGAAGCGGCGCGTGCCGAAGGCGTTGACCTTGACGGGCTCGTCGTCCAAAAACCAGTTGAGCAGGTCGAAGTGATGCGTGCACTTGTGGATCAGGAGCGAACCGGAATTGGCGCGCACGGAGTGCCAGCGGCGGAAATAGTCCGCGCCGTGGCTGGTGTCCAGCAGCCATTCGTAGTGCGCCGATAGCACGTTTCCGAGCAGCCCGTGGGACACGAGCTCCTTGATCTTCACGTAAAAATCCATGAAGCGGCAGTTGAACGTGACCGTGACCTTATGGCCGGTGCGCTTTTCCGCCTCGAGAATGGCGGCGCACATCTTTTCGTCGGTCGTGAGCGGCTTTTCGCTGATCACGTCGCAGCCCGCTTCCAGCGCGCGGCAGATGTAGTCCGCGTGGGCGCAGTCCTTGGTCGTGACGATGACGACGTCCGGCTTTTGTTCCCTGAGCATGCGATCGAAATCCGTGTACGCCGGGATGTCGCTCTTCAGGTATTTGCCCACCAGCTGCGCCCGCAGGGGATTTATGTCGCACACGCCCGCAAGGCGCGCAACGTCCGCGAAATCCTTCACGATAGGTTCGCAGTACGACCACAGGCCCCTGTATCCGGTGCCCACAAGCACATAGGTTTTCATAGTGTCCTCCCATCGGGTTCAGTCGCACCGGGCTTTGCCGGCGAGATACCCGCGATAATCGTTAAAGAAGTTTTCGGCGCTTTTGACCATGAACACCGTGAGCGTGTCGTTTTTGAAGGTCAGCTGCATCCGGATCGAGCCCAGATAATCGTCCACGCTCATCACCCTGGCCAGGATCGTGTTTTCGCTCTCCCACACCGCCTGCGTCAGGCAGCGGTAGTTCGTGTCCATACGCGCGATGTTTCTTCCCGCGTACTTTTCGGGAAAGACGATTTCCTGCCATTTGCCAAGGCCGAAGCGCAGCGTAAAGCGGCCGTTCGGCTTTTCGTAGTTCAGGAGAAGTGCGCCTTCTTCAAAATCAAGGCGCATCCAGTGAAAATCGAACAGGTTTTTGTCAAATATATAGGTGACGCCCGACACTTTCTTTGCCGTCGGACTGTCTGCGCTGCCCGGGCGCATCGGGATGACGGTTTTGTACGTCCTCAGACGTTCGAGCGCTTCGGGGTTTGCGGGCAGGGGATAAGCGTCCATTTCGTCGAGCAGTTCGTAATAGGCGTATCGGATGGCGTCCTCCGCGTTGTTGATGCCCTGCGTGTCCGCGGTCAGCACAACCACGACATCGTTTTCGGGGTCCATGAACGCGTACTGGCAGCCCATGCCGCAGCAGGCGAAGCCCCCGCGGCGCATCATCCAGAACTGGTAGCCGTAGCCGTCCCGGATGTAGGAAGAATCGGCGGTGGTGATGTCGATCTGTTTTGTGGTGGCTTTGAGCATGTAATCTCTGTCCACCAATTGCTTTCCGTTCCACTGACCCCTGTTTAAACAGAACTGGCCGAATTTCAGAAGGTCGCGGGGCGTGCAGAGAATGCCGCTGCCCGTCCAGGAGCGGCCCTCGGGCGTTTCGACGCACCAGATATCCTTCGAGATGCCCAGTTCGTTAAGCAGGGGACGCATGTATTCGAGGATCGGTTTTCCGCTCAGCTTTTCCACGACGGCCATCAGCACCGTGGTGCCGGCCGTGTCATAGTGGAAGATCGTGCCGGGCTCGTGCTTTGGCTGTTTATTGTCGAAAAAGGTCTTCACAAAATCGGGATCGTCCCAGTCGTAGGAGGTCTCCTCGTTCTGGGTCGCCATTCTCAGAAGGTCGCGCACGGTCGCGCGCAGCGTGTATTCGTCGGGTTCGTCGGGAAGGTATTCCGGGAAGAAGGAAGCGACCGTATCGTCGAGCCGAAGGCGCCCTTCGGTCACCAGCATGCCGATCGCGACGGAGGTGAAGCTCTTGCTCACGGAATACATGCGGTGCTTGGTGTCGGGACCGAAAGGATGGGTGTAGCCCTCCGCGGCGATCTTTCCGTGGCGCGTGATTATGTAGGAGTGCAGCGGGAAAGCGTAGGTTTTCATCTTGTCCAGAAAGCGGACGATGCTGCCCGACGGAATGCCCAGCGACTCCGGCGAAACGGTTTCAAACAGCTTTTCTTGCATGGTCTTCTTCCTCCGGCTTCATTCTTGCCCGGGCAGGTTTCGGCTGCCCCATTAAAAGGGCGGCTGCCCTTGGTGGAAAGCCGCCCGTGTATGGTTCGATGGATGATTACTTGTTGACCGCTCTCCAGGCGTCCAGCTGGCTCTGGGCTTCCGCGATGACTGCGGCGGCGCCGGAGGCGTCCAGCTTGGCCAGGAACTCGTCGATGCGGGCGTCCACTTCGTCCACCGCGATCCAACCCCACTTGAGGCCGGTCTCGTACTCGTCGATGACGGCGCTGCAGGCAGCGATCTCATTCTGTACGGGCGTGGGATCGAAGATGAAGCCGAGGTTGGTGTCGGAAATGGCGGATTCGTTGGCAGCCTTGATCAGGTCCATGAAGTTGTTGGGATAGCCCTCGGGGACCTTGGAGTAGACCAGCGCGCCGAAGTTGGCGCCGTACCAGTAGTAGTGGGCGCGGGAACCGGAATCGGCGTTCTTGGTGCCGGCGAAGGTGATCACGTTCTCTTCGTCGCTCTGCAGCCAGTGGGTGCCTTCGATGCCGAAGCGCAGCGTGGTGGCTACGTAGGGATCGGTGTTGATGAGCTCAAGGGCCATGACGGCGCGCTCGGGGTTCTTGCTGGTCGCGCTGACACAGTTGACGGCGGCCTGCAGATAGTTGGTGGTGGCGATGTTCTTGGCGTAGGGAACCATCAGGGTGTCCCAGTTCGGGGAATACTGATGCTTGGACACGGTCACGTAGCCGTTGCCGATGTCGCCAACCAGGTAGGCGTAGGGATCGTTGTTGTAGATGCGGTCGGGATCCCAGTACCAGGGATTGTCATGCAGCACGCCTTCGCTCACGAGCTCGGCGATGGTGTTGCACAGATCGCGGTATTCCTGGGTCGCATACTTGTTGAAGACGATCTCGCCGGAGCCCATGCCTTCGTAAGCTTCGATGCCGGGAATGTTCGTTACGGCAAAGGAGCTGATGGTCTCGTAGGGCGCCCACTGCTCGAGGTCGGGGAAGGTGCGGGTCATGGGCACGAACTCGCCGTCGAGCACGTACTCGGGATGCATGGCGTTGCGCAGTTCAAACGCTTCGCGCAGGATCGGGATCATGTCCTGATAGTTGTCGACGGTCTCGGGGATGTCGAGGCCGATCTCGTTGGCCAGCGTCTCGTTGATCATGACGGCGTACATGACGACGGAATCCTTGTAGGAAGGAATGCCGTAAATGTGGCCGTCGACCTTCATGGCTTCCCACAGTCCCTCGGGGATCATGGCGTAGGTCTCGGGGGCATACTCGGTGAGCAGTTCCTCGATCGGCACGAACGCGTCTTTTTTGACGTAATCCACATAGCCGATGCCGCTGTTGCAGTTGATGATGTCCACTTCCTGGCCGCTCATGAGGATCGGGCCGACCTTCGCGGAGTACTCAGAGGGCTCGACAAAGTGGAAGTTGATGGTCGCGTTGATCTTTTCCTTGAAGTAGGCGTTCAGCGCGTCGAACACCATCGCGTTGTCGGGCAGCTGATCGGTGGCGACGTACCACTCGAGCGTTACCGGCTCAAGGGTTTCCGCACCGGCAAACGACGCAACGCCCAGCGCCATGATCAGCGCCAGCGCAAGACCAAGCAAACGGGTAAATTTTTTCATGGGGTGACCTCCTTAGTTAATATTTCTTCGCCGTTCGCACGGCAATGAATTCAAATCAGCCCTTCACGCTGCCGATGGTCATTCCGCGGATGAAGTACCGCTGGAAGAAGGGATAGGCGAACAATACGGGCAGCGTGGTCAGCACGACGATGGCCATTCGCGTCTGCTCGGAGGGCATGTTTTTGAGCATCTGCATGCCGTCCGGCGAGGAAGCGAGAGAGGAATTGTTTTTGATGAAGTCGATCCTTTGCTGTATGCGGGTAAGCATCGTCTGAAGGGGCACGAGCTTTGGGTTGTCGATGTAGAGCATGCCGGTAAACCATTCGTTCCACTTGCCCACCAGCACGAACAGCCCGATCGTCGCAAGCCCCGCCTTGGACAGGGGCAGCACGATCCTGAAAAACACCTTGAAGTCGGACGCGCCGTCGATCTGCGCGGCGTCGAACAGTTCGATCGGGATCGTGGTGCTTATGAACGTGCGCAGTACGATGATGTTGAACGTACCGACCATGCCGCTCAGAAGCAGTATCCAGAACGTATCGTAGATGTGCAGCACGTTTACGTTTATGATGTAGCTTGGCACGAGGCCGCCGGAAAACAGCATCGTGAAAAACACGACGAAGGTGTAGAACTTGCGCGCGCCGAAGCGCTGCTGCGCAAGTACGTAGGCGTACATCGTCATGATGAGGACGCTGAGCACCGTGTGAAGCAGCGTCACCTCGATCGTGATGATGTAGCTGTCCACCAATTGCGAGCCGGTCTTGAACAGGCTTTCGTAGGCGACGAAGCTGGTGCTGAGCGGAACGAAGCTGAAGCCGCGCATCGTGAGGCTGAGCGAAGAGGTGATGGATATGATGAACACCAGCGCCACCGGCACGACCGTAAGGACGGCGACGACGCTCATGACCACGCTGAAAATCATGTTGGTCAGCGGCTTTATACGGTTTATCCTGTCAAAGGAGCTGGTTTCGGTTGAATCTGCAGCCATTTTCACACCTTCTCAGTAAAGCGCGCTTTCTTCGTCCACGCGCCGCACGATGGCGTTGGATACGATGATGAGCACAAAGCCGACCACAGACTGGTAAAGGCCTGCGGCCGCGGCCATGCCGGTGTCGTTCAAATCCTTGAGGGCGCGGTAGACGAAGGTATCGATGACGTCCACGACCTCGTACAGCTCGCCCGTGTTCTGCGTTACGTTGTAGGAAAGGCCCATGTCGCCGCGGAACATGCTGCCCATGTTGAGGATGAGCATGATGACGATGATGTGCCTTAAGTGCGGAAGCGTGATGTAGCGCGCCTGCTGAAGCTTGGAGGCACCGTCCAGCACGGCGGCTTCATAGAATTCGCTCGATATGCCGGAGATCGACGCCACGTACACGATGGCCGTGTAGCCCACGCCCTTCCAGGCGCTTATGAACACGAGCAGGAAAGGCCAAAGCGGCCGGTAGGTGTACCAGAAGGTGTTTCCGGGCTCTCCCAGCGCCTTGAGCATCGTGTTTACGACGCCTTTGGGGCCGATGAACGCGTAGACCACGATGGCCACGACGCTCATGGACAGAAAGTACGGCATGATGAGCATGGTCTGGATCGTCTTGGACAGGCGCTTTATGTACATTTCGTCCAGGATCAGCGCAAGCAGCACCGACAAACTCGTATTGACGGTGATGAAGGCGATGTTGTACAAGACGGTGTTGCGGGTGATGCGCCAGGCGTCCTGGGTCTTGAACATGAACTCGAAGTTCTTAAGGCCCAACCAGGGGCTGCCGAAAAAGCCCTTCGCCACGGAATAGCGCTCAAACGCCAGCACCACGCCGAACATGGGCGCGTAGCTGAAGATGAGCAGATACAGCAATACGGGGAGCGCAAGCACATGCAGCTGCCAGTGTTTTTTGAACGCTGTCAGGATACCGGTACGCGTTTTGCCGATTTGTCCTTCCCTTGCGGTCACGCCATCTGACCTCCGAAAGCATATAGCTCAAATATGTTAATATTATAATACCGCGTCCTATAAAATGCAAGTATTTCTTTGCGATTTATGGGCATTTTACCAAAAAAATTATAAAAATACAAAAAGCAGCCGTCCGTCCGCTTGAAAGCGGCGCCGCAGTGTACTATAATATATATCCGCAGACATTGCAGGAAACATTTCTGTGCAGAAAAGGATAAAGAAGGCTGAAAGATGAGAAGCGTCATCAGGGGCGCGCGCGCGATCCTGCCGGATGCGGTGCGCGAAGTTCAGGTCATCACCGA
The DNA here is from genome assembly GCA_017395065.1 of Clostridia bacterium. Taxonomy (GTDB): domain Bacteria; phylum Bacillota; class Clostridia; order Christensenellales; family Aristaeellaceae; genus RUG14130. The sequence goes on from JAFPWH010000068.1 coordinate 55,609, forward strand.
AGGAACGGAAATACTCGACGTGAGCGATCATTACGATCCCCGGCCGGACGACAGGATCGTGCGGGCGGAGGGACTGACGCTCTGCCCCGGCTTTGTGGACATACACGTGCACGGCGGCGGCGGCTGTTCGCTAAACAGCGGCTCGGCCGAAGCGGTCAGGCAAATGGCGCTCGCGCACGCGAAATGGGGCACGACATCCCTTCTGCCCACGACCCTCGCAGCGCCGATGGAGCAATTGCTGCGCGCGATCGAAGCGGCAAAGCAGGCGTCCCTGAGCGAGGACGGACCCACGGTACTGGGCGTCCATCTGGAGGGGCCGTGCCTTAACCCCCTGCAAAGCGGCGCGCAGGCGCCCGGAAGCCTGCTGGTACCTTCGGAAGCGGACATAAGCCCGCTGCTGGACGCCTGGCCCGAAGGGCTCAGGATGATGGGCGCCGCCCCTGAATTGAAGGGCGGCATGGAATTGGGCGACGAGCTTTCAAGGCGCGGGATCGTGCCCTCCATCGCCCACTCCGACGCCACCTACTACGAGGCGCAGGAGGCGATCCGCCACGGCTACTGCGACGTGACGCACCTGTATTCCAGCTGTTCGGGGCTGATTCGCGTAAACAGCTACCGCATCCCCGGATTGATCGAGGCGGGGCTCAACCTGGACGAGCTTACCGTGCAGGTGATCGCCGACGGAAAGCACCTGCCGCTCGAGCTGCTCAGCCTCATCTACCGCTGCAAGGGCGCTGAAAAGATTGAGCTCATCACTGACGGGCTGCAGTTCTCGGCAAGCGAGCTCAAAGAAGGCACCGTCTACCGCCAGGAAAACGGCGTGGAGACCGTGTACGAGGACGGCGTGATGAAGCTTTTGAGCCGTCAAGCCTTCGCGGGCAGCGTCGCCACGCTCCACAGGTGCGTAGGCAACATGGTGAAGGCGGGCGTGCCCCTCGCGCAGGCGGTCCGCATGGCGAGCGAAAACCCTGCGCGGCGCATCGGCGCAAACCGCAAGGGGCGCATCCGCCCGGGCTGCGACGCCGACCTCGTGCTGCTCAGCGAAACGCTCGATCCCGTTTGGGTCATGGCGCGCGGGCGCGTCCTCAGGGACGAGACGAATGCCAATCAAAGATAAAGAGGAAATCACATGCGTTCGAGACTGTTCGAAGGCCAGAATCTGAAGCCGTCCGCGCGCACGCTCTGGGAGGTACAGGCGTTTGCGCAGAAGCCGCCCGTGGAGGTTTCGACGAACCTCTATACGTACATCCGCGCAAAGGCCGAAAAGTACATCGAAGCTTCCCGCGCCGTGCGGAGGACCGTAACGGACATGGAGGATCTGAAGGCGCGCCGGCGCGAAATACGCGACCGTTTTCTGAAGTGCATCGGCGGCCTTCCCTTTATTCCCGAAAACCCCTCCCATGAAGTCACGGCCCGCAGGGAATACGACGGCTTTGCGCTGGAGAACGTCGTGCTCGAGACGCGGCCGGATTATTATGCGACCTGCTCGGTCTATACGCCGCTTGACGGCAAAAAAGTGCATCCCGCCGTCCTTTTGCTGATCGGGCACACGGACGCGGGCAAGGCCGACATGGAATACCAGTACGCCGCGCAGCTTTTCTGCCGCGCCGGCTTTACGGTGCTCGCACTCGACCCATACGGCGAAGGGGAGCGCTTCGAGCATTACGATCTTTCGAGCGATTTTCAGCCGATACAGGGCTGCTCGGGCGAACACGACCTGATGGACTGGAAGTTCAAGCTCATGGGCTTAAGCCTCGCAAGATACTTCGTCGCGGACGCGCTTTCGGCGCTCAATTACCTGAAAAACCGGGCGGACGTGGACGAAAGCCGCGTCGCCCTGACCGGGCATTCCGGCGGCGGCACGCAGGTGAGCATGCTTATGCTGGCCGGCGGCGACGAATTCACCTGCGCCGCGCCCTGCGCCTACATCACCGACAACCGTGCGATGATCGAAGAGGGCGTCGATCCCGACAATGAAATGCTGTGGCCGGGCAGTCTGAAGGAGGGCATAGACTATGCGGACATCCTTCTGGCCGTGGCGCCAAAGCCCGTCGCCGTGCTCGCGAACGCGCACGATTTCTTTCCGCCCGAGGGCACGAAGCGCGCGGTGGACGAGGCCCGCGCGGTCGTACAGCGCGTGCTTAAGAACAAAGAAAGCGATCCCTCCCCCATCGAACTGATTACCGCGCAGAGCGAGCACGCCTACGGACCCACCCTGGCCAAGGCGGCGCTCAGCCTGTTCAGCCGCTGCCTTTTGGGGCACGACACAAGCGAAGAGACGCTCAAAGCCTTCCGTTTTTCGCCGCTGCCCCCGGCCGCGCTCGAGGCCGCCGGCGGCTGCCTGCCGAAGGCGCGCCCGGGCATGACGACGCTGCAGCAGGAAGCCGAAAGGGTGCTTGCGCAGATTGAGGCCGAACGCGCCGGGGCGCAAAGCCCGCTTAAGACGCGGCTTTCGGATTTAATTGGGATCGACCATGTCGAGCACGGCAATTTTCGCGTATACAAAGAAGGCGTCTGCGCGCCCTATGCCTATCTGTGTTTCGTGCTCAGGCAAGAGCAGGGCATCTGGCTTAACGGCGTGCTGCTCAGGCTGATGAGCGCGGGCGACGAAGCGCTGCCCGCCGACGTTATGCTCTGGCCCGGCGGCACGGCGCGCATCGCGGAGCATTCTTTTCTCATTCACAAAACGATCGCGCAAGGAAGGCAGGCAATCGTCCTCGACCTGCCCGGCGAGGGCGCGCTTCTGCCCGCAAAGCTCGGCGGCAGCGACATGTACATCAGCTGGAGCACCATGTACAAGCTGAACGCCTATCTGATTCAATTGGGCGACAGCCTGGCCGCGCTGAGAGCGCGGGGCACGGCCGCGCTCCTTCGGGCGCTCGAAGGATCCGATTTGGCAGAAAAAGACGGCGTCTGTCTGCTGAGCGAGGGCGACATGGACCGCTACGCGCTGTGGGCCGCGCTGCTTTGCGGCGTCAAGGTCAAGCCGGGCGGCGCATGCCAGAGCTACGAGGAAATCGTTTCAGGCGCGTATCACGACCAGACGCACACCCACGCCTGGGCGCTGCCCGGGGTGCTGAAAGCGTTCGGCTCTGGCGAGATCACGGACGAATTGAAAGCAAACCGCAAACTGCTTTAGAACATATATAGGGAGGAACGAAAATGAAACTGAAGATCGCGATGGTCGGCGGCGGCTCCTATTCCTGGACCTACGGGTTGTACAGCACGTTTCTGGACAATCCGTTCTACGACAAACAGACAGAGCTTTGCCTCTACGACATCAACGAAAAGGCGCTCGGCGACACGTATGCCTTCTGCTCCTACTACAACGATCTGTACCCGGACAAGGCCATCACTCTAAGCAAGACCATGAACGAGGACGAGGCGCTGGAGGGGGCGGACTTCGTGGTCATCGCCATCTCGCACGGCGGGCTGGCCGCGGAGCTCGAGGACCACTACATCGCCCGCAGGCACGGGTTTTACAACGTGAAGGGCAGCGAATCCGGCATCGCAGGCGCGAGCCGCACGATACGCCACGTACCCGAATTCGTGCGCATCGCGCAGAAGATGAAGCGCCTGTGCCCGGACGCGATCATGCTGAACGTGACCAATCCATTGACGGCGCTCACGCGCGCGGTACAGAAATACGCGGACGTACACGCCGTGGGCTTCTGCCACGGCATACGCAACCATCTGGAGATCCTTCTGCCCTACTTCGGCGCGGACAGCTTCGAGCACGTCAGCTTCTCGGTGTCCGGCGTGGATCACTGCTCGTTCCTGACGGACGTGAAGTTTTACGGCGAAGACGCGCTGGAGATCATGCGTAAAAAGCGCATGATCGAGGCCGCGTGGGCGGGAAAGAGCAACATCACCTTCGACGATCCCTTCGCAGGCCGCGAAAACGAGCGCATCCGCTTTATACTGTGGGACATCCTCGGCTGCATGCCGGGTCTCAGCGACGAGCACTGCGCGGAGTTTTACTACCAGACGACCGGCACGCAGGCAAACCGCGACCTCTTCGGCATGCACTACGACCGCATCAAGGACCGCACCGAGACCGTCGAAAGGCTGCGCGACGACATCGTAAAGCCGCTGGAGAGCGGGGTCATGCCGCCGCTTCGCATAAGCCAGGAGCATCCGGACAGGGTCATCGAGGCATTAAAGGGCGGCAGGCAGTTCTACGACGTGATGAATTACCGCAATTACGGGCAGACCCGCGAATTGCCGCTCGACACCGTCGTAGAGACCTTCGTGACCTTCGACGCGACCGGCGTGCATCCCGCCATCGCCAATCCCCTGCCGGGCGCGGCGCGCCTGGTGGTGCAGGCGACGGCGCTCAGGGAGGAAATGTTCATGGAGGCAGCCGTGGAATGGGACGTAAACAAGCTTACGGCTGCCCTGTGCCAGGACCCGCTGGTGCAGGATTTCACCCGCGTAAGGGACGTGGCCAAAGAGATCATGGACTACAACCTTCAGTTTGTGAAAAAATAAGCGCATAAGAAAGGCAGTGATCCCCATGGGACTGGAAGTCGGATTTGCACGGGTCAACATCACGCCGCCGCTGGGCATACCGATCGCCGGCTACTATCAGTTGAGGCTCGCAAGGACCGTACTGGACGAACTGGAGTTAAGCGCGCTGGCCGTTTCGGACGGACAGGAGACTGCGCTGATCTATAGCGTCGACCTGCTCGAGCTCAAGAGCGAATTTTGCGAAAAGATGCTGAAAGCAGCCTCGGACGAACTGGGTCTTAAGCAAAGCAGCATCTTCGTCGCCTGCACGCACACGCACACCGGGCCGCAGCTGGACGGTCAGGAAGCGCCAAAGCTCCGGGAGGAGTACGTCTCTTTCCTGACCCGGCGGCTGATCGACGCGGGGCGCATGGCGCTTGACGACAGAAAGTCCGCGCGCATGGGCTTTGGCACGTCCCACGCGCCCGGCATCGCCTTCATCCGCCGCTTCAGGATGAAGGACGGCACCATCCACACGAACCCCGGCATCGACAATCCCGACGTCGTCTGCCCCGTGGGCGAAGTCGACGACAGCGTGCGCGTCGTGCGCTTCGACCGTGAAAACGCGGACGCGGTGGTGCTTGCGCACTTTGCCGTGCATCCGGACACGATCGGCGGCTGCGTGATCTCGGCGGACTGGCCGGGCTTTGCGCGCCGCACCGCGGAAAAGGCGCTGGACGGCGTAAAATGCATCGTGTTCAACGGCGCGATCGGCGACGTGAACCACGTAAACACCCATCCCGTCGGCGGCGCGCTCAACGATCTGAAAATGGATTTCGACGACTGCGTGCGCGGCTACGGCCACGCGCGCCACATGGGCCGCACGGTCGCTGGCGCGATTTTGCAGATCTTTGACAAAGTGGAATATACGGACGATGTCCGCGTCGCCGCCGCGCAGAAGCGCGTTTTCTGCCCGTCGAACAGGCCCGAAGCAAGCGAGCTTCCGGGCGCGCGGCGCATCTGCGAACTGCATTCCTCCGGCCGGGACAGCGAGATCCCGTTTACGGGCATGCAGCTCACGACGGTCGTAGCCGAAGCCGAGCGCATGCTGGAACTTGAAAACGGACCGGACGGGTTCGAACTGTTTCTGAGCAGCGTGCGCGTCGGCCCCGTCGCGCTGATCGGCATTCCCGGAGAGCCGTTTTCCGGGACAGGGCGGGAGCTCATGGCCGCGAAGGGCCCAAGGATGGTGCTGCCCTGCTGCTGTACGAACGGCTACGCGAACTATTTCCCGCTGGCCAAGGACTACGCCGAGGGCGGGTACGAAGCAAGAAGCAGCCTGTTCAAAGCGGGCGTCGCCGAGGTCATCCGCGACGAATGCCTGAGCATGACCGAAAAGCTGTATCAGGAAAGGGGTTGACGTCATGAACGAAGCACAGCTGAACGAAATGCTGTCCCGTCCCTCCGAAGCGCTGAAAAGCGATCTCGAACGCCTGGGCGGGGACGTCATGATCCTTGGCGCGGGCGGCAAAATGGGCCCGACGCTCTGCTGCATGGCAAAGCGCGCGCTGGGGGACAAAGCGAACGTCATCGCCGTTTCGCGCTTTTCCGATCCCGAGGCGCGCAGGCTCCTTGCGGAGGCAGGCGTGGAAATGCTTTCGTGCGAGCTGACGGACCCTGAGGACGTCAAGCGCCTTCCCGAATGCGAAAACGTAGTCTTCATGGCCGGGCGAAAGTTCGGGACCTCCCAGGGCGCGTGCGAGACCTGGGAAATGAACGCGGTGGTGCCGTCGATCGTGACGCGCCGTCTGGGAAAAGCGCGCTACGTCGTGTTTTCCACCAGCAACGTCTATCCGTTCACCAGGCCGGAGGACGGCGGCTGCACCGAGGAGATCGCGCCCTCCCCCGTCGGGGAATACGCTTCCAGCTGTCTCGGCCGCGAAAGGGTGTTCGAGTACGCCGCGGCGCACTACGGCGCGAAGGTGCTCAAGTTCCGCTTGAGCTACGCGATCGACCTGCGCTACGGCATACTGAACGATCTTTGCCGCTGGATACTGAACGATCAGCCCGTACCGCTTGGCGTGCCCGCGTTCAACTGCGTGTGGCAGCGCTACGCGAACGAGGCGGCCTTAAGGTCGCTTCTGCTGGCCGACGAAAGCTGCCCCGCGCTCAACGTGACCGGGCCGGAAACGGTCAGCGTAAAGCAGGCCGCGACGAAGCTTGCTTATCTTTTGGGCAAGGAAGCGCGCTTCGGCGAAGAGACGGGCGACAAGGGCATTTTGTGCAATTCGCAAAAGTGCATGGGGCTGTTCGGCTATCCTGACGTGAGCCTGGACGAAATGATGCGCCTGCAGGCCGGGTGGATACTGGACGGCGGCCGCTGTCTGAACAAGCCCACACACTTTGAGGAACAGAAGGGGAACTTTTGATGAAAAAGGACGCATACGAGCTTTTGATGCGGGGCGCGTTCCTGCCGGCGATGCCCCTGGTGCTAGACGAGGACAGGCGTTTTGACGAGGCAAAGCAGCGTCGTCTCATCCGCTACTATCTGGAGAGCGGGGCCGACGGGCTGGCCGTTGGCGTACACACGACGCAGTTTGCGATCCGCGACCCGAAAATCGCTCTGTTCGAGCCGGTGCTGAAGGTATCCATCGACGAAATGCGCGCCTACAGCGCCGAGTGCGGGCGGCCGGTCCTCGCGGTCGCGGGCGTGTGCGGCGAAGAAGAACAGGCGGTCGGGGAAGCCGAGATTGCAAGGAAGCTGGGCTACGACATAGCGCTGCTCAGCCCCGGCGGGCTTAAGCACCTGAGCGAAGATCAGATGGTACAGCGCACGCACGCGGTTTCCGGGATCATGGACGTCATGGGCTTTTATTTGCAAATCGCCGTGGGCGGGCGCGCGTTCAGCTACGATTACTGGCGGCGCGTGTGCGAAATCGAAGGCGTGAAGGCCATCAAATGCGCCGCCTTCGACCGCTACCGCACCGTGGACGTGGCAAGGGCCATCGCCTTTGCCGATCACGAGATCGCGCTGTACACCGGCAACGACGACAACATCGTAAACGACCTTCTGACGCGCTACAGCTTCGAACGCGGCGGTGAAACGAAGACCGTTCGCACCCGCGGCGGCTTGCTGGGCCACTGGTGCGCGTGGACGAGCGAAGCGGTAAAGCTGTTCAAAAGGATCAAGGCGCTCGGCGAAACGGAGGCCGTGCCCCAAAGTCTTCTGACGCTCGCCGTCAAAATTACCGACGTAAACGGCGCGTTCTTCGACGCGCACAACGGTTTCGGCGGCTGCATCGCCGGAATGCACGAGGTATTGAGGCGCCAGGGGCTGATGGACGGTGTATGGTGTCTGGACCCCGGGGAGAGCCTCGGCGAAGGCCAGGCGGAGGAGATCACGCGGGTGTACGAGATGTATCCCGAATTGAACGACGACGCGTTCGTGGAGGCGTTTTTGCGAAGATACCCCTCCTGAGTTTCCCTTCCTTTCTGCCGGTGCGGCCCAAAACCGCGCCGGCTGTTTTTTAGCGCGCCCTCAATCGGCAAAGCGGGACCGCAGGCGCAGCACGGTCGGCACGCACAGCGCGACGACCGGCGCACAGTATATCGCGGCGGCGGCCCAGGATACACGGCCCAGATCGTTCAGCGAAAGCGAAGCCGGCTTGAGCTCCTCCGTCCTGAGCAGGACGAGCGCGGGTTCGACCGTGTTCCAGACCTCGGCGAAGGAGAGCAGGAAAAGCGCCGCGAGCATCGGCAAAAGCTGCGGAAGGATCACTTGCGTCAAAGTCACGAGAACAGACGACGTGTCCAGCGACGCGGCTTCCCACTGTTCCTCCGGAACGGCGCGCAGAAAACACCAAACCGTCAGGGGACCGAGCGGCGAAAAAGCGGCGTGCAGCATTACGCCCGCGTGGGTATCGTAGAGGCTGTACTGCCTGTACAGTCTGAAAACCGGCAGCATGTAGGTCTGAAACGGCATGAGCAACATGATCAGCAAAAGCCCGATATACGCTCTTGTGAGCCACGACCTGAAGCGAGAAAGCGCCGCGGCGCAGGACAGTGAAAGGGGCAATTGCACCGCGAGCGCGCCCATGCTGATGACGCAGGAGTTCAGAAGTCGCGTTTTCAGCATTCCGCTTGCAAAGAGTTCGGCGTACTGTTCCAAAGAGACGCCCGCGCCCTGCAGCCCGATCCCGAGGGACAGGCAGAACACGGCGCCGATGGGCGCGATAAACAGCATGAGCAATATAGCAAGCAGTGCGCCCGAGAAGAAGGAGCGCCTTTTCCTGCCCTTCAGCATTTCTTTTCCCTCCTTCCCGTGACGAACAGGGCCAGGATAAACAGCCCAAGACACAAGCACGCCAGACTTGCGCCCGCGGCGGAAACGTACTGCGCGTTCATCTTCAGATACTGGTTGTTCATATAGTGCTGCACAAGGTACATTTCTTTGGGCGGATACAGGCCGTACAGAAGGTATACATCCTTATAGAATCTCAGGTGATACAGAAGCAGCAGCACGAGCGAAAGCGCGCATTCCCGGCGGATCAAGGGCAGGCGCATCCCGAAAGTCAGGCGCGCTTCGCCGCAGCCGTCGAGCATGGCCGCTTCGAGCACTTCCTTCTCAAGTTTCCTTAGCGCCGCATACAGAACGATCGCGGCAGGGCCCGTGCATTTCCACAGAAACAGCGTAAAAAGCGCCATGAGCGCCGTGCCCGGCGGCGTCAGTACGTCGATTTTATAAACTTTCTTCCACAGCTCCGCCGCGCATACGGACGGGATCAGCAAGGGGAGAAAGAGCACGACGAGCGCGAAGGCCGCTGCCGCTTCGTGCCGGATCATCAGAACCGACAGAAGGAGCGAAAGCGCGAAAGCCGGCAGGCAGCACGTGAGCCCCGTTTTGAGAAGGTTTCTAAGGCCCAGCAGGAAATACTCGTTCGTCCAGATGTAAACGTAATTGTGAAAGCCGGCCTGCCCGCCGTCAAAGGCCGAAGACGCAAACGAATACCGGAAGGTCCAAAGCAGCGGGACGACGTACAGCGCAAAAAAGCCGGACGCGGGCAAGAGCCACATCGCAAGGAGTTTGATGCGCAGCCGGGTCTTTCTTTTCATGCTACTCTCCAAGCGCCATATCGGCCAATTGTTGACTCACAGCCGCGAAGCGTTCCGGGCTTATTCTGCCCTCGAGCAGCGCGGGGAAAAGCGTTTTGTACTGCTCCCGGCTGATGTCCAGAAGGTACAATTCCGGCACGCTGTTTTCGAGGACGGCGCTCCACAGCGTGACGTTTTCGTCGGATACCGTTTCAATGAAGAGGGGATCCGAAGCCGCCTGTCCCTCCTTCAGCCAGCAGCCGTCGCGCAGGGCGTACTGCCTTTCAAGCGCTTCGGGCGAAAGATAGCAGCGCATGAAATAAACAGCCTCCTCCATGTGCGGCGTATTGGCGTTGATCGAAAGCACGCCGCCGTAGACGGGGTACTTCGACGCGTCGCTTTCGCACGGGGGCAGTATGCACGTATCTTCGCCCAGAACCGAGAGCGGACAACGGCACGTGTACAAAAGCGCGTCCGCGCGCATCTTCGGATTTACGCGGTCAGGCGATTGGCAGACAAGGCCGTTTTCGTTCAGTTCCTTCCATCTCGTCAAAAGGTCGATATACGCCTGAGCGTCGTAATCCGCCCGGCCGGCGAAAGCGTCCACGTGATTGGCCTGATATGCGTGGAAGAAATACGGTATAAGAAAGCTGTCGTCCTGCAGAACTAAGATGTGCTCCTCCGTTTCCTCGTTCATGCGTTTTACGCGCAGGGCGAGCTCCCAGAAATCATCCATGCTCCACCGCCCGGACGGAATCTGCCAGCCGATCTTTTCGGCAAGTGTGGTATTCACCCTGAACAGGTGCTCCTCTATCTCTTCGGGGACCGCGTACCACCTGCCGTCGATCGTGACGAAGCCGAAGATATCAAGACAGTTTTCTTTCAGCGCGGCAAGCTCGGGGAAGCGGTTCAGATCGACGAGCGCGCCGTTTTTCAGAAGGATCGCGGCGCTCACAGTCATAAAGGAGTCCTGCAGACCGACGATGTCCGCGCCTTCCCCGCCCGCCATAATTTCCGTGGCGAGGACGCGCGCGTCGTCGATCCTGCGCTGAAGGATTTTGGTGTCCGGATAGCGCGCATGGAACAGCTCGGCGGCTTTTTCGAAGCGCGCGCTGTCGCCGACGCTGTTAATGATCGTGAGCGTGCGCCCGGTTTCGGCGTGGGCGGAAGCGGCGGGAAACAGCGATAGCAGAAGCAGAAACACGAGCACAAGACAGCAACCGGTTTTCACGATCCGAACCTCCTCATAGAACACGAAAGTATTGTTTCCCGCCCGTCACTTCCGCAGCGGACAGGTGAAGTCTGCGCGGCTTTGCGGCGCGGCATTCTTTCCCGCCGTTTTCTCCGCGCGGCGGCTGACCAGATGCAGATGGCTGTCCGGCGCATCCGCCTGCGCGCCGCAGTTCATGCAGACGAGGCAGGTCTTTGCGTATACGACGGTCACCTCGCAGAGGCCCGACGGGTCGGATTGATCCGGGTATCTGAAATACGCCGAAGCGTCTTCCCCGCAGATCTCCCGCCACCGCGTGAGCGCGGCGCAATTTTCGCAGTACGCCTCCCTGTAAACCGGATACCTGAAGCCTTTTGCGTCTTCCGCCTGCGAAAGCGCCGCTTTTACGATTTCGTCGTCAGCGGACCTTTCCGCTTGTCCGTACGGGCAGATCAAGTATTCCGCGCCGTTCCGAAGGACCGCGTGTTCATGGCGTTTATCGAGCACATAGCGATTTGCGCAGTTTATGCACACGATGCAGCTGTGCGCGTACAGAACGTTTTCGTCCGTCTCCGGATGCACGTCTTCCGCATCGCCCCTGCAGTCCTCGACCCACTGCGTGACCCGCTTGCAGACGGGGCAGTACATGGATGTTTTGATAAGAAGCGCGCTGTCACCGCCTGCGGCCATAAGCGCAGACGTATGATCGTCGGGCGGTTCCCTGCCGGAAAGAAAGATAAGCGGCAGCAAAAGCAGCACGCAGGCCGCACCGAGCGCAAAAGCTTTCCGAAGCGCGCTTTTTCGGCGCAAGCGGCGCAAACGCTTCTCTTCAGCCAGCGCCATCACTCTTTCCGCGAGCGAGCTGTCACCCTTCAGGCTTCGCAGCTCCGCGTTTATCCGCCTCCGGAAGCGGGCTGTGTCCGCGCGTTCATTCATCTTCTTTATCCCCTTCCCACGCCCGGCGCAGTTTTGTCCGTGCCCGTTCGAGACGCGACGAGACGGACGACTGGCTGATCTTCAGTGCGCGCGCGATCTCCACGACGTTCAGGCCTTGATAATAGTAAAGCAATATGACCTCGCGCTGCCGGTAGGGCAGGCGCTCGACCTCGATGTGCAAAAGCACCTGTTCCGAAGGGAACTGCTGAATGGGCGCGTTTTCGTCGTCGTCCGCCCGGCCCGTTATATGCCTTGCCCATTTCGAGCGCCGCATCTGGCGGCAGGTGTTTACCGCGATGGACGTCAGCCAGGCCTTGGCCTTTCCGCGATCGATCAGGGAATCGCAGGACAGGTAGGCCTTCAGAAACGTTTCCTGCGCGGCGTCCTCCGCGAGCTTTGTGTCGCGCAGAAGCATACGGCACAAACGCAGTATGTCCGTCTGATAGCGTGCAACCCATTCGCAAAGCAGTTCTTTGCGGCGGCCTTCGAAGTTACGTTCGCGCAAGCAGCGTTCATCTCCTTCACCCGATAAGATGCAATCCGCGCGGGAAAATATCGCGCGGGTCAAAAATATTTATAAAGCAGACTCCCGGCCGTCGGTTTGCCGCCGACGTCCGGGAGCCGTTTGTACTGCCGAGGTGAGATTCGTAAGAGCTGATCTTTTTCGTGACAGACGTTTATCCGCTTTGTCTGCCGGTTTCAACAGGCCCGGCGCCGTTCACCGGGCGGCGGCAGCCATCCTGCTTTCGAGCACCCTGCGGCAGATTTCGACGTCCTCCGGCGTATTGACGCCCCGCAGGTCGTCGCCGTCGTCGTCGAAATAGGTCTCCACGGGCAGGCCGTCTTTCGCCATGAGTTCGGGCACCTCGGTCAGGTAGTACTCCCCCTGGGCGTTGTTCGTGTCCAGCCTCGGAAGCGTTTGAAACAGCTTTTTGCTGTCGAAGGCCAAAACGCCGCTGAACAGCTCTTTGATGCGCGCCTGTTCGGGCGTACAGTCCTTGGCCTCGACGATGCGGCTGAAGCGGCCGTTTTCGTCGCGCACGATGCGCGCCCAGTACGTAAGCGCCGGGTTTTCCGCCGTGAGCAGCGTGCAGGCGGCCTTTTTCGCGGCGTGGTATTCGCACATTTTTTTCATCACGGAGCCGCGAAACAGCGGCATGTCTCCGAAGGTCACGAGCACGGTGCCGTCGAAATCGCGAAACAGCGGCTCGCATGCCATGACGGCGTGCCCCGTGCCGAGCTGCCTGTCCTGCACCGCGTAGCGGCAGCGCTTTCCGAAATAGTCCATGACCTTTTCCCTGAGATAGCCGACGACCACGACGGTGTCTTCGGGCGCGATGAAGCCAAGCTCGTCCAGCACGTGCTCAAGCAGCGGCTTTCCGCACAGATCGTACAAAACCTTGGGCAGGTCGTTTGCGGCCTTCAGGCGCGTACCCTTGCCCGCGGCGGGGATTATTGCTCTGAGATTTTCCATTTTTCGATGATGCTCCCTTCGTCCGTTATGCCTTCCAGTCCGAGTTCGTCGTAAAGCTTTTTGAGTATTCCCACGATGCGGGGCAGCTTTCGTTCCATGTCGCCAAGGAGCGTAAGCTGCGTGCGCGCGCGGTCCAGGTTCTGCCCGGGGTAGAAGATGTTGTAATACGTGTCGCCGTCGATGTGGTCCGTCAAAAAGCGGATGCCGTCCTCCGACGTGATGACCAGCGCCGCCAGCGGCAAAAGCGCAAGCTCTTCCTTCGTCAGAATGCTTCCGCACTCCTCGAGGTAGCCCCGCGCGTACTTTTCATACAGATTCAGGTCGCAGGAGACCTTGCTCAGATCCTTTTCGTCGTCGGTCGCGGTATTGGTGCCGATGCGCATGCTGTCGCCGAAATCGTACAGCGGCGAGGAGGGCATCACCGTGTCCAGGTCTATGATCGCCACGGGCAGGTGGCTATCCGTGTCGAAGAGGATGTTGTTGAGGTTGCAGTCGTTGTGGCAGATGCGGGTTGGCAGCACGCCCTTTTCCAGCGCGTCGGTGATCACGCCGTAGCAGCCTGCGCGGGCGCGCACGAAGGCGATCTCCTTTGCGACGTCCGCCGCGCGGCCCTTGGGGTCTTTTTGTATGACCTTTTCCAGCTGCTCGTAGCGGCTTCGCGTGTTGTGGAAATTCGGGATGACGGTTTTTATGTCCTCCGCCTTCACGTCGGCCATTTCCCTTAAGAACCTGCCGAAGGCCCTGCCGGCGTAATAGAACGTATCCGGGCTGTCGGGAATGTCCAGCGAATAGACGTTGTCGATGAAGGTCAGCATGCGCCAGCAGCCGCTGTCGTCCCTTAAATATGCGCGGCCGTCCTTCGTGGGGCGCAGCATCTGCACCGCGCCCTTGCGGGTCGTGGCGGGCAGTGTGAGCTTTCCGTGCAGGTGGTCGGTGGTGAATTTGAAGTTCTCCATCAGCGCGTCCACGTCCGGAAAGACGTTGGTGTTGATGCGCTGCAATACGTATTTGTGCACGTGTCCCGCATCGGACAGGGTCTCTATGAGGTAGGTCCTGTTGATGTAGCCCTTGGTCAGCTGCGTGATGCTCGTTACGTCGCCGCGGATGGCGAAGCGCTCGACCACGTTCTGAAGCTCGTTGATCGGCGATACGTCGCGCTTGACCGGCGCAAGCACCAGGTGCAAAAGCGCGCTCTCGTCGCGGGATTCGATGTCCACCAGCGTAAACAGCCGCAGCGCGTTTCTGAGCAGCCCGTGCTTTTGCTGCCTGGCGAGGCGGTAAAGATAGTAATACGCGATCCTCGCAGCAAGGCTCAAAAGCATGAAGACCGAAGCAAAGATCACGCAGCCGGAAAGCGGGGCCCTGCACAGAGCGCGGCTCAGCGGCACGTAGACCGCCGCGGCCAGCACGTCCGCGCAGATCACCCGCGCAAAGGCGTGCACGGAGCCTTTGCGGAGCACCTGCTTGTACACGCGCAAAAGTATGCGAAAGCCCGCAAAGCAGGCAAACGCGATCAGCAGGTTGAGGGCCGGATACCTCGCCGCGCCGGCCGGGCGCGCAAGAAACGCGACGAGCCATACGCACAGAAGCGCAAGACTGTCGTAAAACAGCAAAAGAAAGCGAAAGTGCTGTCTCTCCCCCGCATGTTGCTTATCCATATTTCACCCCAAAGGCACATACTCGGGCGCGCCGCGCGGCGCGCAGACTTTTTCTATTATAAATAATATTCATCGGCGCGGCCGATGTCAACACAATAATTCAAAAAAAGCTCAAAAAGCCCGCCGGCCGCCTCTTGACACGGGCCTGAACAGGGTTTATATTGAATGTGAAAAATGCGTTCATCCGCTCAGGCGGCAAACCGGCGCTTTAAAGGAGGATGCTTTATGGCTTTTACATTGTTCGATCCCCGGCAGGAGATGCTGCGCCGCATGCGTGAGGGTACTTTCACGGGACGCATCCGCCCCGGCGAAGACGTGCTCTCCTGGCAGGCGCGCGCGCGAAAGCGCCTTGAAACGCTGCTCGGCCTGCCCTTTGAAGAGACCGAAGCGAAGGCCGAGATCGAGTTTACGCGGGAAAAGGACGGCTATACGGAGACGCGCTTTTTGCTTTATTCCGAAAAGGAAGTGCGCGTGCCGTGCCATCTGCTTGTGCCTCATACGCAAAAAGAGAAGCTTCCCCTGATGATCTGCCTGCAGGGGCATTCCACCGGCATGCACATATCGCTGGGAGAAGCGATCTTCGACGGAGATCAGGAGGACATCGACGGCGACCGCGACTTTGCAAGGCAGGCCGCGCGGCGCGGCTACGCGGCGCTGACCGTGGAACAAAGGGGTTTCGGCGAGTGCGGCGGCACCGAAAAGGGGCCCGACTGCTTCCAGCCCGCCGTGCAGGCGCTTTTGCTCGGACGCACGCTGATCGGCGAAAGGTGCTGGGACATAAGGTGCGCGCTGAAGGCGGCGCTTGGGCTGTTCCCGGTCCTCGACGAAAAGAACGTCGCGGTCATGGGCAATTCCGGCGGCGGCACGACCTCGTTCTACGCCTCGGCGCTCTACCCGTTCATCAGCGCGGCGATGCCGTCCTGCGCGTTTTCGGGGTATCTGCCTTCCATCGGCGCACAGAAGCACTGCATCTGCAATTACATTCCCGGCATCTACAACGAGTTCGACATGGCCGAGCTCGCAGGCCTGATCGCGCCCCGCCCGCTGGTGATCGTCAGCGGTCAGCACGACGGCATTTTCCCGATCGAATCGGCAAAGGAACAGTTTGCGATCGTGCGCGACAAGTATTACGCGCCCCTCGGCGCGGAAAACAATATACGCCACATCGTGGGCTCGCAGGGCCACCGCTTCTACGCGGCGGAAAGCTGGCCGGTGTTCGAGGCCCTCGCGGGCTGGAAAAAGGAGTAAAAAAATGGCCGAAACAAGTCCTTTTCTCGAAAGCTGCGCTTCGTTCATAAAGGCGCGCGGTCTGAATATCCTGCGCGTTTCGCAGTCGTTTCGCGGCGGGGAGATTCAAACGCTCGAATGCCTGCCGATAAGCCGCTGTCAGGACGTGTATTCCGTCGCCAAGACCTTCACGATGACGGCGATCGGCCTGCTGTACGACAGGGGTCTTATCCGTCCGGACGAAAAAATCTGCGACATCCTGTGCGAAGAGCTTCCCGAAAGCGGCATGGACGAACGCTGGCGGCTCTCGACGGTCGACATGGCGCTCAGGCACAGGCTGGGGCTGCCGGCGGGTTTTCTGGACATCGACGTCGACGACGCGTCGGATTTCACCGACGATTTTCTCAGCTATCTTTTGACGTATCCCCTCGCCTATCCGCCGGACAGCGAAGCGCGCTATTCGGACGGCGCGTATTACGTGCTTGCGCGCGTCGCAGAAAAGAAGGCGAAGATGCCGCCGGAGGATTTCCTTTGGCGGAATCTGCTTTCGAAGCTGCGTTTCGGCGAGCTGGCGTGGAGCCATTGCCCCCGCGGACACGCAATCGGCGCGACCGGGCTGTACGTGCATTCGGCGGACATGGTGAAGCTGGGCATGGTCTATCTAAACGGCGGGCTGTACCGGGGAGAGCGCGTGCTTTCCCGCGAATGGGTCGATCTGGCCGTAAAGAACGAATACGCGCTCAATCGCATGGGTTCAAGCGGCGCATACGGAAAAGGCGGCATGTACGGGCAGGAGCTCCTCGTGCTGCCCGGGCAGCAAAGGGTCGTGGCGGTGCAGGCCTTCTGCGATGGATTGGACGAGCTGAACGGCTTCATCCTCGGTTACGGGGAAAAGCCCTGAATTCCGGGCAGTTTTGCCCGGGCTTGACTTAGGCCGGACTTTAACGTTTATAATGCTTTCGTCATTCAAAATACGAACTTCGGGAGGAAACGGTTATGGCAGGTGTTGTGGGAAGCAATCTGGTCGCGCAGGTGGGCTTTATCGTAAGGGACATCGAGACGGCCAAGCAAAAATGGGCGGCGTTCCTCGGCGTGGACGTGCCCCCGACGCAGCCGTGCGGCGATTACGCGGTGACGCAGACGGTCTTTGAAGGCAGACCCGCGCCCGAAGCCAATTCGCTGCTGGCGTTTTTCGACGTAGGCCCCGGCCTTCAGCTGGAGCTGATCCAGCCAAACGAGGCGCCGTCCACGTGGCGGAAGTTTCTGGACGAGCACGGCGAAGGCATGCACCATCTGGCCTTTCAGGTCAAAGACTCCGCTCAGCAGGTGGCAAACGCCGAAAAAGCGGGGCTTAAGCTCGTGCAGCACGGGCTTTACGGCGACGCAAGCGGCGAATACAACTATCTGGACGCGCCGGAACTGAAATGCATCGTCGAGCTGCTGGAGAGCTATAAAAAGTAAGCGGGAGGTTTTTATGGAATTCAGAGAACTGATCAAGGCGCGCCGCAGCGTCAGGAATTACGCGTCGGCGGTTATGCACGACGACCTCAAAGCCATCCTCATTTCGGCGCAGCAGGCGCCGTCCTGGAAAAACCAGCAGACCGCGCGCTGCTACGCGGTGGAAACGCCCGAAAAGCTGGAGGCGCTTCGCGCTTCGGCGCTGCCCTCCTTCAATCAGAACAGCTCCGCGCGCGCCGCGCTGATCGTGACGACCTACGTAAAGGACGTCGTGGGCTTCGACGCGGGAAAGCCGGTCAACGAGGTCGGCAACGGCTGGGGCGCCTACGATCTGGGCCTGCACGACGCGTATATCGTGCTCGCCGCCCGCGATCTGGGCTACGACACGCTGATCATGGGCATCCGCGACGCGGACGTGCTCCGAAAAGAGCTGAACATCCCCGAAAACGAAGCCGTCATGAGCGTGATCGCCGTGGGCAAGCGCGCCGCCGAAGCGCCCGCAAGGCCCAGGAAGGCGCTGGACGAAGTGGCGAAATTCATCTGAAAGAGATCAAATCGCGGGCATTCCGGGCAGGGACCCGGAATGCTTCGTTTCTTTGGGCGTTGCGCAGCGGGCGGACGGCATAATGTCGTCATAGAACGATTTAAGCAAAAATTAACAGTAAATTTGTCTCGTTTCCGGTCTGAAAATTGTCTTATACAGTATAAATAAGTTCAGGGAAGGACGGGATCAAAGATGAAAAGAACGGCTGCTTCGGTGCTTGCGGTCTTGCTTTGTTTCGTATGCGCGTTGACCGCCTCCTGCGTTTTCTCCTCCGCGATGGGGGAAGCGGGCACAGACACAAATATACACGCCGGGGATTATGTTTACGATCTCCTCGAAGACGGAACGGCGAGGATCACCGCTTATCGCGGCGAAGAAAGCGAAATCGTGCTGCCGGACACGCTGGATGGGCATCGGGTCACAAGCATCGGCCGCGTTGCATTTTCTTTCAACGACAGCATCGAAAGAATAACCCTGACGACAGGTTTGACTGAGATCGAGGAGAACCCGTTTTATTCCTGCGGCAAGCTGACCGAAATCGTCGTACCCGAGGGAAATGAATGCTTCTATACGCTGGACGGCGTGCTGTTTGAATCGTCGGCTTCGAGGCTCGTATGCTATCCGGCAGTGCTTACCGACGCAGAATACACCGTACCGCAGGGAACGCGCATGATTGGTGCGTGGGCTTTCGGCAACGACAGCATAGAACGCTTAACGCTGCCGGACAGTGTGACACAGCTGGGCGAATATGCGTTTGCGTTTTGTCCGAACCTGAGCGAAATCGCGCTTCCCGAAAGCATAACCGACTTAAGTGACGGTGCGTTCATGAGCACCGGATTGCAGAGCATAGCGCTTCCGCGGGGGCTCGTCAGCCTTGGAAAAAGCAGTTTTGCCTATTGTACGGCGCTCAGCGATATCGTTTTGCCTCAGGGGCTTCAGTATATCGGTTCGGCAGCCTTTGATGATTGCGTCAGTCTTGAAAGCATAACGATACCCGACAGCGTGATCGGGATGGGAGATAATCCTTTCACAGGATGCACGCGCCTGAAAGAGATACTGGTCTCGGAAGACCAGCCCTGTGTCTGCGTGCGGGACGGCGTGCTTTTCCGAAAGGAGAACGACAGCCTGATCTGCTATCCCACAGCGCTTGACGCGAAAGAATACGCCGTGCCGGAAGGCGTCCGTTCGATCGGCAGTTTCGCGTTTTTCGGAAGCAGCCTGAAAAGCGTGACGCTGAGGGAGGGCGTGAAGAGCATAGGTTATGGGGCGTTTATGCGATGCGAAAGCCTTGAAGCAATCGATTTGCCCGACAGCCTGACGCTCATAGAAGGTCACGCTTTCGTGAACTGTTTTGCACTGCAAAAGATCGTCATCCCCGATTCCGTTGCCGATATCGCTGCAGAAGCCTTCATTACCTGCCCGAAGCTCAGGGAAGTCGTTTTCCCCGCAAGCCTGAAAAGTATTGGACAGCAAGCCTTTTACAACTGCGGGCTCGAGAACGTTACCCTGCCAGAAGGGATCGAGCGCATAGGAGAAGCCGCGTTCGCACGCAATAAGGGTCTTACAAGCATCAATCTGCCCGCGTCGCTCACCGAAATCGGCAGATCGTCGTTCACGAATTGCGATCTTCTCGTCGCCGCGGTGCAGCGCGATACCTATGCCGAAACGTATTGCGCCGAATATGGAATAGCGTATACCTGTTCCGACTGATTACGGGGATTCCGTGTCCGGATTCTGTTTACCTTTTCGTAGAGCGACAGTTCCGTTTTTTTGCTTTTGCGCGAAAAATGCTGCGCGGGTTGTTTCGGGAACAAATATTGCGCAGCTTAATTCTCTTTATGAAAGTATATTTAGCTTAAGAGCAAATATCGCGCACAACAAAGCAACTGTTGAGCACTTTCGTGCTTTACAGTGATTGGGCGCGGTGTTATACTTGGATTCAGTCGGGGAAAGGCGGATGTGTTCGCCGCCGCCCCAAATGCACGCACTTCATAAGGAGGATCATCATGAAAAAGCTCGTTGCATTGTTTGTGGCAGTGATTCTTGCACTGTCCCTCTGCTCCGCTTTCGCAGAAGGTGAGAAGACCACGCTGACCATGTGGTGCATCGCCACCGAGAGCGACGCCAACCGTCCCGCCTACGAGGCCGCGATCGCCGCGTTCGAAGCCGCCCATCCCGACATCAAGATCGAGTGGGAAGCTTTTGAAAACCAGTCCTACAAGACCAAGATCAAGACCGCCATGGCCGATCCCAGCACCCTGCCCGACATTTTCTTCACCTGGGCCGGCGCCTTCCTGGGCGACTTCGTGGATCAGGGCAACGTTTACTGCCTGGACGAGGCCTACAAAGAGTTCGCCGCAGATCTGCCCGAGGTCATGATGGGCAACGCCTCCTACGGCGGAAGCCACTACGGCGTGCCGCTGACGATGAACATCGTCGTTATGTTCGCCAACATGGATCTGCTCGCGCAGGCCGGTTACGACGACGTTCCCACGACCTACGACGAATTGATCGACTGCTGCGACGCGCTGGTCGAGGCGGACATCACGCCCTTCGGCTGCGCAGGCAGCGAGACCTGGTGCGTGACCGAGTACCTTGAGCCCATCATCCTCAAGACCATCGGCTACGAAGAGCTGGGCGAGATTTTCGCCGGCAGCGCCACTTGGAACGACGAAGCCATCGCCACCGCGGTGGACACCTTCCAGGAAATGATCACCAAGGGCTACTTCGATCCCAACGGCATCTCCCTGGGCAACGACCAGGTCAAGGCCAACTTCATCGCCGGTCAGTACGCGTTCTATCAGAACGGCTCCTGGAACTGCGGCGAAGTGAACGACGCCGAGGGCAACTTCAAGGTCTGCCTTTTCCCCGTCATGGACGCCGAGAAGGCCACCTACAGCCAGGTCATCGGCGGACCCAGCGACACGCTGGCCGTCGCCGCCTCCTCCCAGAACCCCGAGCTCGCTGCGCAGGCCGCCTTTGAGCTTGGCAAGGAAATCTGCCACTACGGCTATCTGGCCGGTTCCGGTCTGCCCGCCTGGACGCCCGACTACGACACCTCCGAAGTCAAGGCGCTGGTAGCCGACGTAGCGGCCATGGTCGCCGCCGCCGACGGCATGGTGCTCTTCGGCGACACCGCGATGAGCGCCGATCCCGCCAACACCTATCTGAACTTCGTTTCCAAGGTATACGGCTGCGAAATCGACGGTGCGGGCTTCATCACGAGCCTTGCCAGCGCACTTCAGTAACATACAGTCCCTCACGGGCAATTGAAGCGGGGGAGACGGTCCTAAGTCTCAAATGCGGGATCGTCTCCCCCGTTTTCGGAAGGATAGAAGATGAAAAGGACGCTGTCTTACAAGCTGAACATAGGGCTGTTTCTGCTGCCGGCGCTGATACTGTTTCTGGTGATACTGATCGCGCCCATCGCGATGTCCGCCTATTACAGCTTTTACGACTTTAACTCGATCGCCGCCAGGGACATGGACTACATAGGGCTTAGCAACTACAAGACGCTGTTCAGCCGCTTTCTGGTCAACGCCGAGAACGGCATGCAGTACGAAAACGACAAGTTCATGGGCGACGCACTGACGAACTCGCTGCTGCTTGCGGCGCTTTCGGTGTTTATACAGCTGCCCCTGGCGCTGTTGATCGCGCTGAAGCTCAGCAAGGGCATTCCCGGCGAGCGCGTGTATCTGTCCGTATTCTTTATGCCGGTTCTGATCTCCACCGTCATCATCGGCCGCCTGTGGATGAACATCTACGACCCCGGCGAAGCGGGCATACTGAACGCCGGCCTTCGCGCGATCGGTCTGGACAAAAGGCTGTTTCCGTGGATCACGGCGCGTCTTACCTCCTCCAAGCTCGAATTCACCGGCCAGTGGACGGGCTTTAAGGAGACGGCGCTGCTTGCCGCCTTCATCCCGATCCTTTGGCAGTACGTGGGCTATCACATGCTGCTGATGTACGCGGGCATTCTGGGCGTGCCCTCCGAGCTTTTGGAGGCAGCGGAGCTGGACGGCTGCAGCGAGCGTCAGGTGAACCGCTACATCATCGTCCCCTACATCAAGCCAATCCTCAAGGTGTGCGTGATCTTCGCGGTCACGGGCTCGCTCAAATCCTTCGACCTGATCTATACCTTGATGAAGGACACCACGAAGGCGGAATTGCCCAGCACCCTTATGTACAAGCTGCTGTTTTTGCACAACCGCTACGGGCTGGGCAGCGCAATCGCCGTGATACTGATCGCGCTGTGCTTCCTGTTCGCGCTTCTGATCAGCATGGCCTTCCGGACGAGAGGTGAAAAAGTGGCATGAGAAGAAAAAGGAAACTGCGTTTCTCGTCCGTGATCACGCACCTTCTGCTTTTGGTTCTGGTGTTCATCAACATCTTTCCGCTGTACTGGATGGTCACGTTTTCGCTCAAGACCAACGACGAAATACTGGGCTATTCCTATGAGGACCCCGTAACCGGGGAGAGGACGCAGATCGCCCCGAACCACGTTGGGCTGCCCCGCCACTGGGAGTGGGACAACTACGTCGCCGCGATGAAGACCGGCAACATGGGCCAGTACTTCATAAACAGTCTGGTCATCACGGTGCTGGCGATCGCGATCACGCTGATCGCGGGCTTCATGGCCACGTACGCGCTGACGCGCCTGGTCTGGAAGGGGCGGAAGGCGATGAACAAGTTTTTCATGCTGGGCCTTACGATCCCCATCCACGCCGCCATCGTGCCCGTGTACGTGATGCTGTCGAAGCTGGGCTTTCTGAACACCTACGCCGCGCTGATCTTCCCCTACGCCGCCTTCGCACTGGCCATGGGCATACTGATCTCCACCGGCTTTATGGGCGACATCCCCTACGAGCTGGACGAAGCGGCGTTTCTGGACGGCTGCGGCGTCTGGGGCATATTCGTGCGCATCATCGCGCCCCTCATGATGCCGGCCATCGCCACCGTGGGCATCTACACGTTTTTGCAGTGCTGGAACGAGCTTCTGTTTGCGACGGTCTTCGTATCCAGCGGCAAATACCGCACGCTGCCCGTGGGCGTACAGCAGCTCTTCGGCCAGTACACCACGCGCTGGGGCCCCATCGGCGCAGCGCTGACCATCGCCACGCTGCCCACGCTCGTCGCCTACGCGTTTTTGAGCCGCCGCATACAGGACAGCTTTATCGCAGGCGCGGTGAAAGGGTAAAAAAGACAGGCATGGGGCTGTCTCACAGTCCCTGCGCAATGAAGTCGGAAGGGCAGCGGTCCCTCCGAGCCACCCCGGGGCTCTTGCGTTTTTGCAACAGCCCCGCTGTATTTTCTGTCCGCGGGCATTGACAGAAACGGCGCCGGGTGACATAATAAAACAATGCAGAATCATACGGGAGGAAATCGTATGGCAATGACGGAAAGACCCGCCGTGCGGGAGACGGTCGGCGGAAAATGCTGGGAGCACGATTTTCAGTCGTTCTATCTGAAAGCCTACGTGCCGTCGAACGAGCTGGACGGGCAGGTGAACAACTACGGCTTTCGCGCGCCGCTGCTTCTGGTATTCGAGGAGACATATCTCAGCATGGACGAGGCGGTTCGCTTTGCGCGGGAGAGCGGCCTAAGCGACATAGCAGCCGGCGCGGACACGAGCGTGCTGTTTGTCTATCCCAAAGGCAAGGGCGGCTGGGAAAGCGCGGACGAAAACCTCTACGCGTCGGTGATCGCCGAGATCAAAATGATACAGGTCTACAGGGACGGCATCGTGGAAAACCACGACTTTTTCACCCGCACGTTCAAGGGCTATTTCGTGCGCGGCGCGATCTTCCGCGCGGACGTCTACAGCTTCGGCGCTTCGGCGGATTATGTGGCGAAGAACCTTCTTGCGACGATCCAAGGCGAATACCTCTGGGGCCCCGGCGAGATCACGCCCGCGATGTGCTCGATGGAGCGCCTGAGCGTGCTTCCGGACGTAAAGCGCAGGGACATCGCCATTCTGAGCGTGGGCAACGGCGAAAGCGTGAACCGCGCCTTCGAAGGCTGTGAAAACCTGCTGATCAAGGAAAAAGCCGACTATAGGGCGGACTTCCGTGCCTTCGTATGGAAGTTCAAGATGTGGTGCGGCCAAATGCAGCTGGAGCCGGATTTCCGGGCGCTGGGCATCCGGGAGGACGCGGGCAGCATGCTCGTGCACACGTCACCGGACAACACGAGCCCCTTCAGGGACGAAAAGACGCACAGGGTCGGGTATTTTGCCTACTACAACGAAGACCTCTTCAAGGACGGCCCCGCGCCGCTGGTGATCGGCTTTCACGGCGGCGGCGATTCGTCGATGTACCTGACCTACGTCGCGGGCTGGTGGGAGATCGCGCACAAATACGGTTTTTTGTTCGTTTCGGTGGAGAACCATCAGTTCGTGACGGCCACCGAGGCGGCGGAGCTCATCGGGGAAATAAAGCGCCGCTACGACGTCGACGAGCATCGCGTCTACGCCACCGGCTTTTCGATGGGCAGCGGCAAGACCTGGGATCTGTATCAGGAGTACCCGCAGCTTCTTGCCGGCGTCATGCCCGCAAGCGCGCTGTTTCCCGTATACACGACGTTTTTCGGGACGCCCGTGACCGAGCGTCTCAACAAGACCGTGCCCGTGCCGGTGTTCTACTCCGGCGGCGAGGAGTCTCCCCTGCCCGAATTGCCCTTCCA
Organism: Clostridia bacterium; assembly: GCA_017395065.1. Classification (GTDB taxonomy): domain Bacteria; phylum Bacillota; class Clostridia; order Christensenellales; family Aristaeellaceae; genus RUG14130. The sequence continues at coordinate 80,337 of JAFPWH010000068.1, forward strand.
CAAGGACACGTGCCTGGAGCGCGTGCAGTACGTTGCCGAAGTCAACCGCCTCAGGAAGGATTTCAGCGCGGTGTCCTTCGAAGACAAGGCCGCTTGGGCGGACCCGCTCTGGGCCCTGCCCGGCGACCGCGTCGAAAAGGTGTACGACCCCTCGCGCGGCAGCACGCTCACGATCAACTATTACGAAAGCGTCGACGGCGTGTGCCGCACGGCCTTCGCGGGCGTGAGCGGCCAAAAGCACGAGTGCCGCGAGCACAGCTGCGAAAACGCGTGGAAGTTCATAAGCCAATTCAGACGATGAGAAGCCGGAAACAGCGGCGGCGGGATCACGCTTCCGCTGCGTCCCATCAAGAAATGAATTCCATTGAAAAGGACTGTTTTTCATGAAGTACAGACTGCTTACCCTTCTTTTGGTTTTCGCACTGCTCGCTTCCTGCGCCGCCGCCGAGCAGAAGGAGACTGCCGCCGCGGAAAGCGGGGAGCTCTTCCCCGCTTCGTTCGACCTTCGCGACGTGGACGGCAAATGCTACGTCACGCCCGTGCGCTCGCAGGCGCCGTTTGGCACCTGCTGGAGCTTTGCGACCGCGGCCGCGCTGGAGAGCAGCATACTGGGCGCGGGCCTGAACGGCGCGGACGGTTTGCCCGCTGCGCCCGGGACGCTGAACCTGAGCGAAAAGCAGCTGGCATGGTTCTCGGCCATGCCGCTGCGCGAGGAGGGCAACCCGCAAAACGGCGAAGGGCAGTTCATCGCCGATTTCATGACCGAGGACGGCCTTGTGACGTTCATGAACCGCGGCGGCAACGAGGTGTTCTCCGCAAGCTCGCTCTTTCAGGGCATCGGCCCCGCGCACGAGAGCTTGAATCCCTGTCTGGAATACCGCGGACAGGGCGCGGTCGTGGATCACCGATGGGTAAACGGCGAGCTTCGGGAATACTCCTACAGCCTGCGGGACGACTGGGCGATCCCGGACGAATACCGCTTTCTGCGCTCCTATGACGTGCGGGAAGCCCGTTTTCTGCCTGTGCCCGCGCTGCGCGACGAGGAGGGGCATTACAAGTACAACGAAGAGGCCACGAAGGCGATCAAGCGGGAGCTGATGCAGCTGCGCGCCGTGCAGATCAATTTCTGCGCGGACACCTCCATGCCCGGTCAGGAGTCCGACGCGATGTTCCTGAGCGAAAACTGGGCGCATTACACCTATATCCCCACGGCCAGCAATCACGCGGTGACCATCGTGGGCTGGGACGACAATTATTCCAGAGACAACTTCCTGCAGGGCAGCGTCGAAGCAGTGCTCGCGGACGGCTCGACCGTCACCGTGGACAAAGCGCCTCCGGCGGACGGCGCGTGGCTCGTCAAGAACAGCTGGGGCGCGGGCGAAGCGGGCTTTCCCGACGAGGGCAGCGGCACCTGGGGCATCGTGGACGAAAACGGGCTGCACACGGGCTACTTCTGGCTGTCCTATTACGACATGACCATCGGCGCGCCCGTGAGCTACGTCGTGGAAGAGGCAAGAGAAGGCGTTAACCTCGTTAACCAGCACGACTACATGCAGCTTGGAGACCTGCCGTCGTACTACTCGACGGGCGAAGCAAAGATGGCGAACGTCTTTTGGCCGGATCACAGCGAAGTGATCGAGCAGGTGTCCTGCTTTACGCCCTGCCCCGACACGACCGTAACCTACGACATCTGTCTGATCTGTGAGGAATACATCCATCCCGCACAGGGCCTGAAGGTGGCCACAAAGACCGTGCACTACCCCTACGGCGGCTATCACAGGGAAGACGTTTCCTCCTTCGACATACTGATCGACACCTCCGGAAACGGCACGGGCGAGCTTCTGATCCCCAAATGGCAGGGCTACGCGATCGTCGTGACCGAGACCGTCCCCGACGGCCGCTACGCCGTAAACTATCCCAACGGCAGCTACACCGACGGCGGCGGCCTGAGCTCCTTCAAAGGGATCATCAACGAAACGGAAAGCTGGATCTTTCTGGACGGCGAGTGGCACGACTATTCCTATGCCGAAGACATACAGCACAATCTGGCCAGAGCCGTCTATCCCGAGCTCTACGAGGACGAGTACGCGCAGCTCAACTGCGACAATTTCCCGATCAAGGCGTACTGCAGGCAGATGGAAAACGACTGCATGCTGGAAGCCGGCGGAGCCGCCTTCCTGTATTACAACACGCAGAGCAAAGGCGCGTCCTGGCTGCGCGTGGGCATACATGCCGAAAGGGGCACGCTGCCTGACATCGGTCCGGAGGATCTGACCTGGGGCGTCGACGGGCGCGCCGAAGGCACCATAACGCTGGAAACCGACAGTGAAAACGCGCGGGCCAAAATAACCGCGCTGGACGCCGAGGACGGCGAGTGCACTGTGTACTGCACCGTGAAGGGCATAGGCACCGTGCCGATGCACGCGGCCGTCTCCAAGATCATCATCAGGAACGTGCTTTTCCCGAGCGATCCGCTTACCGGCAGGTACGTCATGGTCTACGAATACACCGGAAGAGCGATCGAGCCCGCGGTCGGCGTGGACAACGACATTCAGCAGCTGACCGAGGGCGTAGACTACGAATTCGTCTATTCCGACAACGTAAAATGCGGGCTGGCCCACGTGACGGTGAAGACTCTGAGCGACATCGTTTCCCCGGACAGCTACGCAAGCGACGTGTTCCTGATCGTGCCCGGGAAGCCCGCGATCGAAAGCGCGCAGGCCGCAGGGAACGCCGTAAACGTAAAGCTTGCGGATCAGTCCGCTTCGGGCCTTAGCGGGTACCGCGTCGAGTACCGCGCGCAGGGCGAAGAGGTCTGGAAAGAAAAGACGCTGAAGGCGCCCGAAAACGAGCTCGTGATAGGCGGCCTCAAGGCCGATACGGTCTACGAGCTTCGCGCAAGCGGCTATGTGGAGCCGGAATACGACACCTGGTTCTGCGAAGGGATCGCCTTCGGCGAGACCTGTGAGATCGTCACAGTGAAAACCGGGGCGGCAGAAAACTGACGGTTTTGGCGATATGCCCTCTGTGCTCCCATCCGTAAGCGGCGGATGGGAGCATTTGCTTAAAAACAGCCGCAGAAACGCCGGAGAGTTTTTTGCGCGCGGAAAGCACATTTTTTGATGGATTTTTGGCCGAATCCATGCTATAATCGTCTTGAAAACTCCCGGAGGACTTAAGATGAGCAATCCTTTCGTGTACTATCAACGTGTGTTATTCCGACGAGCGTGCTGAAATCTGCGGCATAGCCTACGCGCTGGACAGCGATCACTGGGGAAAAGGCATCGTCACCGAAGCCCTGAAGGCGGTGGCCGCGTTTTTGTTCGACTGCGTTCATTACAGAAAGATCATCGCCGGCTGCGACAGCGAAAACATCGGCTCCCGTAGGGTCATGGAAAAAGTCGGCATGAAACAGGAAGCCTGCCTGCGGGCACAGATCAAAAGAAAAGACGGTTCCTTCGGCGACGACCTGCAGTACGGTCTGTTCGAAGGCGAATTGATCCGGGAAATGTGACGCAAAGCCTGAAAGAGGCCGTTATGAGATTCAAAGCCGTATTCTTCGACAGAGACAACACGCTGACCTATTACAACCCGGAAAAAGTCAGGTGGCTGAGTGAAACCGTTTCGTACTGGAGCGGGAAGCCGCTCGATTTGCCGTACGAAAAACGATGGAACTGTTCGCCTTGGCCGCCGAGGGCAGAAAACCGTGGTACAGGAATATCGAAGACGAAAAAGCCTTCTTTTTCCGCTACTACAAATATCTGCTGCTCGGTGAAGGCGTCAAGGAGGACGCGGACAAGCGGGCGGAAATGCTCTTTACGGAACTGTGGTGCAACAACGACCGCCTGCTTTTCCCCGAGACCGTGGGCGTTTTGGAATACTTCCGAAAGCGCGGCTTCAGAATGGGCGTGATCAGCGATACGTCGCCCTCCCTCGAGTACACTTTGCGGCAGCTCGGCGTCGCGGAATACTTTTCTTCCTTTACCGCGAGCTCCCTCGTCGGGGCGAGCAAGCCGTCGCCGGTCATCTTCAACGCGGCGCTCGATTCGCTCGGCGTCAGCGCGGAAGAGAGCATCTACGTCGACGATTATCCGCCGGAGGCCGACGGTGCAAGGGCGCTGGGCTTTACCTCGTTCCTGATCGACAGAAAGAACAAAAATACGGGTAAGTGGACCATCGGGAGCCTGAAGGAGCTGATCGGTTTTGTCGAAGAAGCCGAAAGGCAAAATACGTAATAAGGCAGAATAGCCACGCATTTTCTGTGTCAAAAACGCTTCTGTACAAAGAAGGTATAGCTTTTTTGACGTGCATGCCCTACAATCCTTTCCGAAAGGAGGGCAAAACCATGGCCTACCGAAACGCGCAGGAGATCTTTCCGGAGGGTCTCCTGAAACAGATCCAGCGCTACGTATCCGGCGAAACGATCTATGTGCCGGCACGCGAAGAGAAAAGAGCCTGGGGCGAGACGTCCGGATACCGGCAGTATATCCGGGAAAGGAACCTGGACATACGCGCGGCCTTCGCCCGGGGTGCAAGCGTCGACGAGCTCATGGAGCGATACGCGCTCTCCTATGATTCCATCAAACGGATCGTGTATTCAAGAAAGGAGATCGCAATGCTCAAATACAGCGCGACGCTGTCAAGCGCTCAAGCTTACGGACGGGCGGAAAAAACGGACGCCTGGATCCATCTGTATCTCAACGAGGACGGGCGGAACATCCCCTTCTCGGACGGTCTGAAGCTCTTCGACCGCTACTATTTCAGCCCGGCCCTGTTCCCCCTCAGGCTGTTTCACCGCTGCGCCGGGCCGGAAGCGGAGATGAAATACAAAATCGACAAAGACTGGTGGGCAGTCCGGGTGGCCGAACTGGAAAAGAGCATTCAAAACGACCCGGACATGCCGCCCCTCATCGTTCATTACGTGAACGGCGAATTCGAGCTCAACGACGGCAACCACCGCCACAAGGCGTACGAAAACCTGGGCGTCGAAAACGTCTGGGCGATCCTCTGGATCACGGAGGAAGCGGAAAAGGACGACTTTCTGGCCCGATACGGGCAGTACGTGCAGGACTGCACCGTCGTACGGAGATAGGAGGCAAAAGTCAATGAAGCTGTTTATAGTCACCGGCACCTGCGGGGCCGGAAAATCCACGATGAAAGACGAGCTTTCGGCAAGGCTCAGCCCGGCCAGGTACGCTTGCGTCGATTCGGACGAAACAGGCCTCAACTGGTGGGACTACGCCGGCACCGAACGGGAGGGGCAGTACGGATCGGACAGCCTCCGGGAGGCGTTCCGGATCGCCGCCGGGAGGAACCTAATCTTCGTCACCTGCATGGCGCCGCACGACTACATCACGAAGGCCGCCGTACCGGAGGAATTGACCGCCACCTTTTATATCGCCCTGTGGGCAAAGGATGAAATCATCGAGCAGCGGCTAAGGGCCCGTCCGAAAGAAAGGGGCTTCACGACGGACGAAAAGATCCGCCCCCACATCGAATACAATCAGTGGATCGGCAAAAACAGAGGCAAATACCAGCTGTTCGTCGACACCGAAAGCATGACGCCGGACGACACCGCCGAAAAGATCGCTTCGTTCATCACGGGGCTTACGGAATAGGAGGAGAATGCGGAAATGATCGAAACCGAACGCCTGCTTTTACGGGAATACACGCCCGCCGATTTCGACGCGCTCTACGAGATCATCTCCGACCCCGAGACGATGGCGCACTATCCCGCGCCCTATGACAGAGCCGGGACGCAGCGCTGGCTTGACTGGTGTATGGACTGCTATGCCCGCTGCGGCTTCGGCCTGTGGGCGGCCGTTTTGAAGGAGAAAAGCGAGTTCATCGGCGACTGCGGGCTTTCGCTTCAGAACATCGACGGGGAAACGCTGCCGGAGATCGGGTATCATATCCACAAGAAATACTGGCGGCAGGGCTTTGCAAAGGAAGCCGCCCGGGCCGTGCGCGACTGGGCTTTCCGGAACACGCAGTACGACGTTCTGTATTCCTATATGGCGAGCACCAACGAGGCCTCCCGGCGCACCGCCATGGCAAACGGCATGAAAATGATCAGGGAATACGCCGATCCAAACGGCGTGCCCCACTGCGTGTTCGCGATCACCCGGGAGGAATGGACGCGCCTCGTGCAGGGCTTTCAAAATAACGCGCCGCTTCGTTGACCGCGCCGAAACAACGCAAAGAGGGAACGATTTCAAGCGATGCATTATGTCGAAGCGAAAGGGCTCCTGACCGGGTCGAAAGGCCGGGTTGGCATGAACGTCTACCGCGGCTGCTCCCACGGCTGCATCTACTGCGACAGCCGGAGCAAGTGCTATCACTTCACGCATCCGTTCGAGGATATCGAAGTGAAGCAGAACGCGCCTGCGCTGCTGGAAGCCGCGCTGAAGGGCAAGCGCCGAAAGTGCATGATCGGCACCGGATCGATGTCCGACCCGTACATGCACTGCGAAGAGCAGCTTCGCCTGACCCGGAGATGTCTGGAGATCATCGAAAAGTACGGCTTCGGCGCGGCCGTTCAGACCAAATCGGATCGCATCCTGCGGGATATCGACCTGCTGGATAAGATCAACCAAAACGCGAAATGCGTCGTTCAGATCACGCTGACCACCTACGACGACCGCCTGTGCAGCATCGTCGAGCCGAACGTGTGCAATACAAGGCGGCGGATCGAGGTGCTTACGGAGATGAAGGCGCGAAACATCCCCACCGTCGTCTGGATGACGCCGATCCTGCCCTTCATCAACGACACGGAGGAAAACGTGCGCGCGCTGCTGGACGCCTGCGCCGGGGCGCAGGTGAAGGGGATCGTCTGCTTCGGCATGGGGCTTACGCTCCGGGACGGCGACCGCGAATACTTTTACGCCGCGCTGGACAGGCATTTTCCGGGTCTGAAGCAGCGCTATATCCAAACCTACGCAAACGCCTACGAACTCCCAAGCCCGAACAGCGGAAAACTCATGCGCCTGTTCGGGGATTTCTGCCGGGAGCACCAAATTCTGTACAAGCCGGAGGACTGTTTTCAATATATGAATCAGCTTCCGGAAAAGACCCGGCAGCTGAGTTTTCTGGACGGTTGAGCGGGGACAGACGCGTTTCCGATCGTCGGGACGCCGTCACCCTGACCGGCGGGATGGAGATTAGCGTATAAACAAATCTTTCAGAAAATGACGCTTCACCTTCGGGTGGGGTGCTTTTTTTCTGATGGATTTTGGATGCGTTTTATGCTATACTTATTTTGAAGAGACGTATATGCGGATATGCCCACGGTCTGCAGGCTGAGCGTATAGATCGGGATTTATGGAGGCAATGCAATATGGATATGAAGATCAAACTGGAACCGATTAACGATACGAATCGCGAGGCTGTGCTCGCACTCACCGTGCGCGAAGATCAGCCCTTCGTCGCCTCAAACGACGTCTCTTTGCGACAGGCAGACGAGGCTAACGCAGAGAAGCCCGGCGTGGCCCGGCCCTTTGCCATTTATGCGGATGAGAAGCTGGTGGGCTTCTGCATGTTCGTATTCAATTCTGAGGAAGAGGACGAGGACGACCGCTACTGGCTCTGGCGCTTCATGATTGACCGGAGAGAACAGGGCAAAGGCTATGGCCAAGCCGCCCTGCAGGAGATCATTAAGTACTTCAAAGAAAACGGCGCCGACCGGCTCTTTCTGTCCACCGAGCCGGAGAATGAAATGGGCCTGCACGTCTATCATAAAGCCGGCTTCCGGGAGACCGGCATCATCGATGGCGATGAGGCTGTGCTGATGCGGATGCTCAAAGGCCCCGGCAGGATCATCCGGAATGTCTACGGCGTTGATGTGGATCAGGCCATGCGCATCAGGGGCAGGAAGGGCTACGGCGTCAGCATTGCCGTCCAGGCCGGAGACGGTGATTTCCTCACCTACTGCGCCGGTAGCGGACGATATGGCGAGGACTTCCCGGTGAACCCGGATATGCTGTTTCAGGCGGGCTCCGTATCGAAACCCATGTTCGCCCTGACGCTGCTCCGATACGTGGACAAAGGGCTCATCGATCTGGACGAGGATATCTCCGGCATCGTGCCGGATTTTGTCAGGAAAGGCCCGCTGACCTTTCCTGCGTTGCTATCCCACACGGCGGGCTACAACCTGCACGGCTTCCCCGGTTACCGCGCAGATCACGAGCCGCTCTCGCTGGAGGATGTGCTGAACGGCAAGGGTAATACACCGAAGCTCAGAAGGATTCGTCCTTACGGCAAGCAGCACATCTATTCCGGTGGCGGCATCACTTTGGCCGAGCTTGCATTTACGCGCATGACGGGGACCACGCTCCGTGAGGCCTTCCAAAAGGAGGTCGCCGAGCCTCTGGGCCTTCAGCGCACCGGCTTTTTCCAGCCGCTGGATGAGGCGCTCACGGCCAACGCCGCGTTCGGCTTCAGGCTGGCGCAGCAGGAGGACCCTGCCCACGGGTATCACTATTATCCCGAACACGCCGCTGCCGGCTTGTGGACAACGCCCACGGAGCTTGTGAAGATCGGCCTTGCCCTTTCCAGGAGCTATCGCAGGGGCGGCATCCTCAAAAAGAAGACCGCGCAGCGCATGATGACGCCGGTCATGGACAACTACGGGCTTTGCCTCGACGTTTGGGAGTCGGAAGCCCGCAAAGACAGCGTTGCCGGCCACGGCGGAGAAAACTGGGGTTTTCTGACCAGCTGGGTCTTTTCCCGCAAAAAAGACATCTGCGTTGCCATCATGTACAACAACGTCACGGAAGCAGCCGACGAAGCGATGAACGATATCGCCTGCGAGATATACAAAAACGCAAAAGGCTGAACGGGCAAAAGTCGCTTGACAGACGACGGTTTCTTCCGCAAAAGATGTAAAAAGCAAATTCCGGTTTACAGAGGTGAAAGAATGCTCAAATTGAAGTATGGGAAGGATCAATCAAGGCGGAAGATAAACAGAGCGATCCGGATTTGGCGGAGGATGCATCATGGACAAACATTTGTTTTTTGAAAATGCCTATTTCATTATCGGAACTTCTTATGCCGGAAAATCCACAATGGTCAAGGCGTTGGCTGAAAAATACAGCGGTATCGCCTGTGAAGAAAACTATCACGACCATTATTCCGGAGAGCTTGACGCCGGGGAATTTCCCTGTCTTACATACACGAGGGATCTTAAAGACTGGCATGACTTTATCAGAAGATCTCCCGAGGAGTATAAAAGCTGGATCGACGGTGCACAGAAAGAATGTGAAATACTGGAGCTCAGGATGCTCCCGGCGATCTGCAGTCAGGGGAAAAAGGTATTTGTCGATACGAATATCTGTGCCGAAACCTTAAAAGAGATCGCGCCTTTGAATCATACGCTCGTCATGCTCGCCGATCCCGAAATCCCTCTGCGCAGATTTTTTGACCGGCCCGATCCCGAAAAACAGTTCCTGTACAAGTTGATTATGGAGGAACCGGATCCCGAAAAGGCAATGGAAAACTATCGGCAGGGACTGAAACTGATCTGTTCACAGGAATCGTACGATGCGCTGCAGAATTCCGGTTTCAATGTAATTTACAGAGATGAGAACAGAACGATCGAACAGACTGTATCCCTGGCAGAGAAAGCGTTCGGTTTGAAATAAAACTCGGGAAGTTCCGGTTTTCCGGGATGACGGAAGGACCGGGATGCGCTGTGCGGCCATAAAAAGAAACGCGGTGCAGCCAGGCAAAGCCGTGATTTATAGGTGTCCGGCCTCAAAGAAATCTCCAATTACAAAGAAGGCAACAAGCATGAACAAAATAAATTTTTCCGCCGATCCCGACATCAGCTACATTTTCCATATGCTGTCTGTGGCGAAGTGCGGCTATGACAATGCTTACGGCGAAAAATACCGGAGCAGATATGATCCTGCCGATTTAAAGATTCTCAGGGAGCAGGAACACCGCCTGACGGTCCGCGGCGGCGAACACTGCGGCGACTGGTACGGCTCTTTGGTCTGCGAACCTGCGCGAAGCAAAATGTCTGCGAAAGAGTACTACGCGGAAACGATCGCCTGGATCGAATCCGGCAATCTGAAACTGCCGGATGACGAGCTCGATTCGATCGTTCGCGTATGCCGGGTCCTGATTCGCTGTTACGATGATTTCACTGAAAACATCTGGCCAGCGGAGAAAAAAAGGATCACGGAATACATCGACACGCTGCGTGCGGTTTTTGATAAGAGCGATTTCACCGTGCAGGCAGAAAAACTCGTCGGCGTTTCCCTGCCGCCGCCCGGATTCACGGCTGTTCTCGTTTCATCCATTGAAGGCGGTGCGGAAGCGATCGATATAACCGATACGCAGGATGTATTCGGAATCGATCGCAGCGCGGAAGCGGAGAAAGCTTTCATTTCCCATGAATTTATCATCTATCTGCTGAAAATCGCCCTGAAGGACGAGGATGCTTTTCGCTCGTCCGAAAACTGGGCGCTTACCGAAGGGCTGGCAGAATACTACCTTCAGAAGATCGAAGGCGATGCAAAAACCTTTCAGTCCTGCCAGGAACAGGCAAAACGATACCGACAGCTTGAGAGTACATGCGGCACAGATGCCGCAGCGCTGTACCGGGAAGCATTCTTTCTGCAGCGGAAGACAGTTTGACCGAAGCCGCCCGGGCATGGCCTTCCGATAAAAAACGCTTGACTCGAACACGGTGTCGCGGTTTATACTGTTTTCCGGGAGGAAGGAGGGGCAGCCTATGGAGACCGTGCTGACGGTGACCGAGGTCACCAGAACCTACGGCGTATCCGCCCGGATGCTGCGCCATTACGAGAAGCTGGGGCTTCTGTCGAGCGACAGGAAGGAGGATTACTCCTATCGCGTATACCGTCCGGAAGATATACGCCGCCTGCGCCAAATTCTGGTATTGCGAAAGCTGCGGATGCCGCTAAAAGAGATCGGGGATATTCTGAACGACCCCGGTTCCGCCGCCGCCATTGGCGTGTTCGAAAAGAACCTTTCGCAGATGGACGACGAGATCTGCTCGCTTCAAGCCGTTTGCGGCGTGATCGAAGCGTTTCTTAGGGCGCTGAAACAGCGGCGGATGCTGCCCGCCGGCGAAACCATTCTTGGGGACAGCCAGCTGCTGGGCCTTGCCGAAAACCTCTCTCCCGCTTCGACACTGATACAGGAAGAGAGGAGAAAGATCATGGAAAACCTGAAACAGGCTGAATCGACGCCCCGGACGCTCAGGGACGTGCGCATCGTGCACCTGCCGGAAAGCGACGTGGCCGCGGCGCACGTCGTCGGAGACGACCCGGAGGACCGGGCGGGCAGGCTGATCGCGGAATTCGTGCGGGCAAGCAGGCTGTGGGAGAAGCATCCCGGCCTCCGGCTGTACGGCTTCAACCACCCAAGCCCCATGGACGAGACCGGTTTTCACGGGTACGAATTCTGGATCACCGTTCCGGACGGCATGGAAGTGCCGCCGCCGCTGGAGAGAAAGCACTTTGCCGGCGGCACCTACGCCGCGCACATGATCCCCATGGGAAATTTCGAGGAATGGGAATGGCTCTACGAATGGGTGCAAAGCAGCGACGAATACGAATACGCCGGCCGCGGCGACCCGGAAAACATGTTCGACAACCTGGAAGAGCACCTGAACTACCACGACCATGTGCTGGCCGCAACCGAGGGCGAACCACAGACCGCGCAGCTGGACCTGCTGATCCCCGTAAGGCGCAAGACAAAGCAAGGCGGTCAAGAGGATTCCGCATGCACCTGACAGAACGGACTATCGCTGCCGGACCGGCCTTCGCGCAGGTCCGGCGGGCAAGGCAGTTCCCCGGCAACAGAACAGGAGCCCTGTCGTCGGCAGCTGCACCGGAAGGAAGCCAAAAACAAAGCAAAAGCCCCGTTGTGAGGGCTTTTGTTTTTGGTAGTGCGGGAAACAGGACTTGAACCTGCACGAATCGTAATGATCACAAGAACCTGAATCTTGCGCGTCTGCCAATTCCGCCATTCCCGCTTAAAAAATTGGTGGGCAGGGGTGGATTCGAACCACCGAAGTCTGCGACGGCAGATTTACAGTCTGCTCCCTTTGGCCACTCGGGAACCTACCCACGTTAAACACCCTTGTAAAGCTGGCGAAGGGATTCGAACCTTCAACCTGCTGATTACAAATCAGCTGCTCTACCGTTGAGCTACGCCAGCAAGCCGGCATTCTGGCCTGAACCGGAAGAAACGATCCGGAAGGGGCTCGAACCCTCGACCTCCAGCGTGACAGGCTGGCATTCTAACCAACTGAACTACCGGACCAAGATGGGCCTTCAGGGACTTGAACCCCGGACCGATCGGTTATGAGCCGACTGCTCTGACCAACTGAGCTAAAGGCCCAAAGTCTTGTCACCTGATAGCCTATTGCGAAAAGGACGACCTCTACGGGACTCGAACCCGTGTTACCGCCGTGAAAGGGCGATGTCTTAACCGCTTGACCAAGAGGTCGTATGCTTCTCATCGGGGCGACAGGATTTGAACCTGCGACCCCATGCTCCCAAAGCACGTACGCTACCGAACTGCGCTACACCCCGATCTGACGACCCTAAGACCGTGCCTCACAAGCGACTATAACATTATAATCCGCCCTTCATGCTTTGTCAAGGCTTTTGAAAGTAAATTTCGTGTGTAGAGAGTTTCCGTTTCTTTGCGTCCTCTCTTTTTCTTTGCGGCGGATTGAAATTTCGTGCCGAATGCTCTATAATAGAAGAAAGCTTTGAAACAGGAGAGGATTCGGCATGAACGTACCTGTAATCGAACTTAAGGGCAGCCCGTTCGAGAAGGGCTTTATCCACGGCAGTCAAATGAAAAAACAGGTGATGGTGTCGCTGGAAACTTACGCGCACCGTTACAGTCAGCAGCGGGGCTTGAGCTGGGAGGACGCCAAAAGACTGGCCTTGCGTTTTACGAAGGTGCTCACCGGCGAATACGAGGTCTATCTGGAGGAAATGCGCGGCATCGCGCAGGGCGCGGGTCTGGAGCTTGGCGACATCCTGGCGCTGAATCTGCGAAGCGAGATCCTGTATTCTTCCTTAAAGGACATGCACTTCGAGGCGGACGAATGCACCGCGTTCAGCGCAATCGCCCCCGCGACGAAGGACGGGCACGCGCTGGCCGGGCAGAGCTGGGATTTCAACATCGCCCAGCGCGAGGCGAGCTTCATCGCCCGCATTCCCGCGGAGGGAAACAAGCCCGCCATCCTCATGTTTTTAGAGGGCGGCATGGTGGGCGGAAAGGGCGTGTCCTCCGCGGGCATGTGCCTTACGCTCAACGCCCTTACGACCCCGCGGGCAGGCATCGGCATACCGCTGCACGTGCGCATGCGCAGCGCGCTGGAATGCAAGTACCTCACGGACGCGATGCGGCGCTGCCTCACGACGCCGATCCCCGGGCCGGTCAATTTCACGATCACCCACAAGGACGGGCTGAGCTTTTCGATGGAGCTCGATCCCGACGGCGCGGAGGTGCTGGAGAGCGAAGACGGCCTTATGGTGCACACCAACCATTACATCGGTCAGAAAATGCGGCTCAGCCACCCCCACAGCGAGGGCGGCAGCACCTACATTCGCCTTGCGCGGATGAAGCAGCTGATGAAGGGAAAGCCGCTTCTGACGATTGGCGACTTCGAGGGCTTCCTGAAGGATCACGCAGGCTACCCGAGCTCCATCTGCGCGCATCCTTCGCCGGACGTGCCCGCAGACAAACTGAAATACGAGGGCGCGACCAATTACGCCTTCGTCGCGGACCTGACCGAAAACAGGCTGCGCTTCGTCATGGGCAATCCCTGCGAGGGCAGCTTTGAGGACATCGAATTTTGACGACGCACCGCGTTTTGCGGCTTGCGGGAAGGATCATGCATGAAAAAACGGCTCTTTGCGGGCTATGACGGCGGCGGCAGCAAGACCGTATGCGCGCTGTACGACGAGACCGGTCGCCTGCTCGGAACGGGCAGCGGCGGGGCGAGCAATTACCGCTACTGCGGCGAGGAAACCGCTGCGCAGTCGATGATCGACGCGCTGGACGGCGCGTTTCGGGACGCGGGGCTTCAGAAAGAAAAGCTGGCCCTCGCCTACATTTCCAACGCGACCATTCCCACCTACGGAGGGGACGAATACGTTCCCTTCTTTGAAGGCTGCGTGGACGCGGAAAAGGTGGTCTGCGAGGGCGATCTGTACCCCATCTGGTACGGAGCCACGCGCCTTGCGCCCGCCGTGGTCTGCATCGTGGGCACGGGCTCGGTCGCCTACCTCTTCCGCCAGCAAAAGACCGTGCGCGCGGGCGGCTGGGGGCCGCAGATCGGCGACGAAGGCTCCGGCTACGACATCGGCGCAAGCGCGATGCGGCTCGTAATGAAAATGTACGACGGGCGCGCAGCGCGCGACGAAGCGTTTTATCAGGCGATGCTTGGGCATTTTGAAGTGTCCGATCCGCGCCGCTTCATCGCCGTCGCCCACGGCGAGGACGGGCGAAAGCGCGTGGCCTCGGCGGCGAAGGTCGTCTGCGCGCTCGCGGACGGCGGAAACGCCTGTGCCGGAGGGCTGCTGGACGACGCGGCGGAAGAGGTCGTTTTGCTGGTGCGCGCGGTGCTTGCGCGCGACGAAGAGAGCGACCGCGTGCCGCTGATACTGTCCGGCGGCCTCACGTCGGAGGGCAGCGCACTGAGGAGCAGGATCGAGCGCCTCGCACTTGAAAAATGTGCGCGCGTAAGCGCGGTCAAAACGCCCGCCGTCAGCGCCGCGGCGGCCTGCGCGTCGCTGGCTTTAAAGCTGGCGGGGCTTGACGAAGCGGCCGAAAAGGCGCTCGAAGCGTAAAGGAGGCAAAGCTGATGTACGCCGGTTTTTCGCAAAAGAGCATCTGCCCGGAAAAGCAGGTGTATCTGGCGGGCTTCGATCTGAGAAAGGAGCCCTGCGCGGGCGTGCTGGACGCAATCAACGTTTCCGCGCTCGCGCTGAAAGCGGACGAGAGCTTTCTGTTTCTGAGCTTCGACCTGCTGGGCGTGCCGAGGGACTTTTGCGAAAGGGCAAAAGCGTACCTCGGTCAGGCCCTCGCGCTGAAGAGTGAAAACATATGGCTCTCGGCCACGCACACGCACGCCGCGCCGCGCAGCGTGTTCGGCGGCAGGGACGGCGACGAAGAATACATAGAGCACATCCTGCAAAGCGCGCGCTCGGCGGCGGAAGAAGCGTTTGGGAGCCTGCGCCCCGTGAAGGTGCGAATCGGCCGGGGCGACGTAAAGGGCGTGGCCTCCATACGCGACGTGCCCAGGGAGCTTTCCGAAGCCGGGATGCCGGTTTTGAGGCTCCGGCTCGAGGGCGAAGGCTTCGAAGCGGAGCTCATCCGCTTTGCCTGCCATTGCACGGTGCTCAGCGAAAAGAATCTGCTGATCTCCCGCGACCTTGCGGGCGCCTTCGGGGACGCGCTGCCGAAGGGGAATCATCTCTTCCTGAACGGCGCCTGCGGCGACCTTTCCACGCGCTACACGCGAAAGGGCGAAGGCGAGGGCGAACTGAAAAGGCTGGGCGAAACGGCGGCGCGGGGCGCGCAGGCGATCACTCTGAGCGAGGAGCCCGGTTTCGGGCAGCGCATACGCGCGGCGGAATGCGAAATCGCTTTGAAGCGCAGCGCGTCTCTCAGCGCAGAGGAAAAACAGCGCCTGATCCGGTTTCACGAGCGCAAGCTTTCCGAAACGAAGGACGCCGCGGCGAAAAGGGAGAGCGAGTCGATCATAGCCGTGCTGAGGCGCCCCGAAAGGCCGCCCGAGAGCACGCGGCGCGTAAAGCTGTCAGCGGCGGACTTTTCCGCCTGCATGTTCCTCGGCCTGCCGTTCGAGCTGAACAGTCCGGACGGCGAAAGGATGGAAAGGGAACTGAGCCTTCTTGCCGGAAAGCCCGTCTGCGTCGTGTGCTACACGGGCGGGTATGAGAGCTACCTGCCCAGCGGAAAGCCCATCGGGGAGGACAGCAGCTATCAGGACATCGCCTCCGGCTACGCCCCGGAGGACACTTTGCTGGTTCTCGAGAGCGCGAAAAAGCTCATCGATCAGCTGTTATAAAAGGAGGAAACCCATGAACAAACAATACCTTTCCACGCTCAGAGCGCTGCTGGACAAGCTTGAGAATACGCAGGACGAGGCGCTTGACAAGGTCTGCGCGGTCTGCGCCGAAAAGGTCGCAGGCGGCGGCCTTCTGTACTTTTTCGGTACGGGCCACAGCCACATGATCTGCGAGGAGCCGTTTTACAGGGCGGGCGGACTGGCGTGCGTGTACCCGATATTGGAGACCGACCTCATGCTGCACGAGGGCGCGAGCAAATCCAGCATCTATGAAAGGATGCCCGATTTGGGCAAAGCGATCGTCGACAGCCGCCCCGTGGGCGAGGGGGACGTGCTGTTTCTGATCTCCAACTCCGGGCGCAACGCCGTGATCGTGGACGCGGCGATCCGCGCAAAGGAAAAGGGCGTGACCACCGTGGCGATCACCTCGGTGAACCATTCTTCTCAGGTCACCTCGAGGCATCCCAGCGGAAAGCGCCTGTTCGAGGTGTGCGATTACGTGCTGGACAACGGCGGCGTGCTGGGCGACGCGTGCGTGTCTCTCGACGGGCTCGGCGAAAGCATCGCGCCGACCTCCACGGTGATCGACGCAACGATCGTGAACCTCGTCTCGATCGGCACCACCGAAAAGCTGCTCGAAAAGGGCATCGTGCCGCCGGTGTTTGCAAGCGCCAACACCGACCGCGGCGACAGGGCGAACAAGAGCGTCATCGAGGAATACAAGCGCAGGATCCCCATCCTGTAAAAAATACCGAAAGCCGATATTGATTTTTGCTGCGCAAAGTGGTATGATAACACTCGGCTTTATCAACGACGAAAGGGACGCAATACGACATGAGCAGGCAAAGGCAGGGCACACACGCCCGGAATCTTCCCAAGGAAAAGGACAATTCAATCTTTTCATTCATTCCCAAGGAAAAGCGCAAAACGGCGCTGATCATAACGCTGATCGTCATAGCGGTGCTTGTGACGTTCTTCGTGCTGCACGCGCGCAACATCATTCGCCTGGGCGATCATTTGCACACGACAGACGACGGCATACCGAACCTGCGCGAGGGCGAGATCGTGGGCAAAAAGACGACCACGTCGACAGACTCGAACGGTCAAAATCACTCGAGCACCGCCTTTTATACCGTCGGCAGCTTCGCGGGCACCGACAAATACACCTACGATCCGGAATACAGCGCTTCCACCGACAAAAAGAGGACCGAATGGAAGTTCGACAGCAAGCAGGCCGACCCGATCTACTTTATGCGCGTGTGCGGCGGCGACGGCAAGGCAGCGGAGCTCTGCGCGGAGCTCAAGCAGCATTACCTGAGCGGCGAGGGCGACGAAGCCGTTTTCCGCGGGCTCGAAGCGGAAGAAGTGAACGCAAACGGCTTAAAATACAGCTACTTCGTCTGCGAACCCTTCACCGTGCCGGACCTCATGGCCTACGCCTACTACGGCGTGGAGCGCGAGGATTATTCCTCCAAGCGCGCCTTCGCGTACGTGGAGACGGCCGAAGACCTGTGCGCGGTCGTATCCGTGTACGCCAGGGCGGACAAGATCGATGATCTGCCCGAAGACGCCGCGCTCGTAAAACGCATGAAGGAATTCGTCGACCTGATTTATGCTCAGAAGCCCGACGGCGTCGAGACGAAGGAAATACAGGTCGTCCGGGAAACCGACGGGCAGGAAGAGACGCTCATCTCCGGCTACTACGCCGGCACCGACGCTTATCAGCTGGACGAAGCCTATTCGATCGGCAATAAAACCCAGCGGCTCGGCTGGAAGTATGACGGCGAAGCCGCGGACCCGATCTACTTCATGTACGTCACCGGCAGGGACGGCTCGGCGAAGTCCGCCTTCGAGTCTGTCAAAAACAGCTATCTGACTACCGACGAGGAGACCGGCGAAACCTCCTTCAAGGGTTCGGAAAAAACCGGGACCAGCAAGAACGGGCTGAAGTACCGCTGGCTTTGCACAACGCCGCAGGCCGTGGACGACGCGGAGATGACCTACAAGTACGGCGTGAGCATGCTGGACTACTATACGAAGTACTCCTACGCCTTCGTCGAGACGAGAGACGACATGTGCGTGATGATCGCCGTTTATGCGAAGACGGAAGCCGAGGACGCGCTGCCCGAGGACGAAGCGATCTTCGAAAGAAGCCTCGAATTCATCGATCTCATCTCCAAGTAAACCCGAAGAAGCGCAAAAGACCGGCTCTTCGCAGATTATGCGGAAAGCCGGTCTTTGTTTGTCCGGGACGTTTTGGAGCGTCTACGCTTCCGCGCCCTCCTCCCCTTCCGCGGCGTCGGATTCGGCTTGCTCGGCTTCCTCACCCTTTATGCCGCCGAAGAGCTCGTCGCACAATTCAAGCGCGCGCTCGCGGTCGGAGTAATCGGTATAGATCTTGAGATACTCGATGTTCGCGCCCAAAAGCGTGCTTAGGCCCGCGCCCAGCGCGCCCATACACAGGGGCTGTATGCCGTTTTGTCTGAGCACGTCCGCCAGCATTTCGCCCAGCGCCGCGGGTTTTTCGGTCAGCAGGCACACGTCGTCCTCCCTTGGCTCGCGCGTGGGCTTTTTGCAGTCGGGGCATTTGATCCCTTCCACGATATGCTTGCACCTGGGACAGTACATGTTCATTCCCCCTTCACGAAACAATTATACCAGCTTTCGCCCCGCGGCGCAACGCTCCCGCGATAAAAAGCTGAAAAACGGGCAGCGCAGCGCTTTTCCGCTTGCAAATTTCGCCGGGATATGGTATAAACAACAGGAAACGAATTATACGCGGGGAGGACACGGCATCATGATGAACACCGGCACGAATATGCTTTGGTACAAACAGGGAGCGCGCAGTTGGAACGAGGCGCTGCCCATCGGCAACGGGCGCCTGGGCGCGATGGTGTACGGCGGAGCAGTGAACGAAAGGCTGAGCCTGAACGAGGACACGCTCTGGAGCGGCTATCCCACGTTCTACGAAAATCCCGAAGCCCCGAAATACTACAAAATCGCCCGCGATCTGGTCATGCAGGGCAAAAACGAAGAGGCGCAGCAGATCATTGAGCAGCACTGCGAGGGGCTGTGGTCGCAGGTGTACCTGGCCCTGGGCGACATGAACATAGCCATGGAGCACTTCGGAAAGATCCATTCCTACAGCCGCGCGCTGGACATTTCACAGAGCGTCCACAAGGTGGAATACGAATGTGACGGCGTGCGCTTCTTGCGGGAATGCTTTGTCAGCAAACCGGACGACGTATTGGTTTTGCGCATTACCGCCTCCCGCGCGGGCGCGATCGGCCTAAGCGCGAGCCTGTCTCCCGCGCTGAACGCCGAGGTGTGTCTTGCAAACGACCGCGCTTCAATCAAGGGCAACAGCCCCGCCTACGTGTGGCATTACGGCGACCCGCAGGACCCGCGCGGAAAGATCGTCTACGGCGAAAGCGACGACAAAAAGGGCATGGGCTTCTACGCCGAAATGCGCATACTGAACGAAAACGGCTCCGTATCGCGGGAATGCGGCGCGCTGCGCGTGAAAAACGCCGACAGCGTGACGATCCTGTTCAACTGCAAAACGAGCTTCAACGGCTGGAACAGGCACCCCGTGCTCGAGGGAAAGCCCTTCGTCGAGCCCTGCCGCAAGGCGCTCGACGAAGCGGCCGCCAAATCCTGCGAAGCGCTGAAGAACGCGCACGTCGCCGATCACAGGGCGCTGTACGACAGGGTGGAATTCGACCTTTGCGGCGGAGACGAAAAGTATTTGCCCACCGACGAAAGGCTCTACCGCCACGAGGACGGCTTAAGCGACAACGCGCTGTACGCGCTGTACTTCAATTACGCCAGGTATCTGACCATCGCGGCCTCCCGCGAGGGCACGCAGGCGATGAACCTGCAGGGCATATGGAACAACTCCGTGACGCCCCCGTGGAACTGCAATTACACGATCAACATAAACACCGAGATGAATTACTGGCCCGCGCCGATGGTGAACCTGAGCGACTGCTGCGAGCCGCTGATCCGGCTGATCGAGGAGCTGAGCGTAAGCGGCGAGCGCGCGGCGAAGGCGTACTACGGCGCGCCGGGCTTCGTTTCCCACCACAATACCGACATCTGGCGGCTCAGCACTCCCGTTGGCGCGAACAAGCAGGGCAGCTCGATCTTCGCTTTCTGGCCCATGTCCTCCGGGTGGCTGATGCGCCACCTCTGGGAGCACTACGAATATACGCGCGACACAGACTATCTGCGAAACCGCGCCTTCCCAATCATCCGCAAGGCCGCAGAATTCTATACGGCACTTTTGACAGAGGACAGCGACGGAAAACTGATCCTTGCGCCCTCCACCTCGCCCGAGAACGCCTACAGGCTGGACGGAAAGCAGCTGGCCGTGAGCAAGACGACCGCGATGACGACGGCGATCGTGCGCGACGTGCTGGACATTCTTTTGCGCGCCGCCGGGATTCTTGGTATCAGCGACGGCGTGACCGAAAAAGCGCAGAGCATGCTGCCGCGCCTTAAGCCCCTCGGGGTGGGCAGGTACGGTCAGCTTCTGGAGTGGGACGAGGACTTTGAGGAAAACGACGTGCATCACCGCCACATGTCGCACATGTACGCGCTGCATCCCGCGCGCTTCATAACGCCCGAGGACACGCCGGACCTTGCCGAAGCCTGCCGCGTTTCGCTCACGCGCCGCGGCGACGAGAGCACCGGCTGGGCGATGGGCTGGCGCATCTGCATGTGGGCACGGCTGACGGACGGCGACCACGCGCTCAGGCTCCTCGACAACCAGCTGCGCACCGTGGAGGGACGCAGAGAAGGCGGCGCGCGCTCCGGCGAAATGAATTACGCAAACGGCGGCGGCTCCTACCTGAATCTTCTGGACGCGCATCCGCCCTTCCAGATCGACGGCAACTTCGGCGCCTGCGCGGGCATCGCCGAAATGCTGGTAAAGGCGCTGCCGGACGGCACGGTCGTCCCCCTGCCCGCAAGGCCCGCAAGCTGGACGAAGGGCAGCGTAAAAGGGCTGCGCACGCGCTTCGGTCAGACCGTGGACATCACGTGGAACGGCGACAGGGTGGAAACAGTCGTCAGATAAAACGACGCAAAAACGCAGGCCTTCCGGGTTTCGGAGGGCCTGCGCCGTTTTTATCGAATGCAGAAGCAGTTATTCCGCCTTATATTCGTAGGACGCGAGGAAGGCGGTCGATTCGTTGCCCTTGGCGTCGGAAAGCACCACGCTTACGTTCACGTAGCCCTCGTTGTTTGCGACCTCGAAATCCGCCTCGGCGGCGTAGACGTTTTTGAGCGTGAAGGGCCCGCCCGTGATCGTCTGAACGAACTGTATGCGCTTAACGCTGTAGCCCTTGGGCAGGGCGCTCACACCGACGTGCAGCTTGTTTTCGGCGTAGCTTATGCTGACCGCGGGGCTGTTTCCGCTCGTCTGACTGAGCGTTCCGGAGGCGGACAGGTAACTCGTACCCGCGCTCTGCCCGTCGTCTGCGGGCGCGCTCGCGGTGTTCTCCGTATCGTCGTTTCCCGCGGCGGGCGTTCCGCCCTCGGGGAAGCTCACGATCCCGCCGTCCAGCGAATAGGTCGGCGTAACGGACGCGCGCTTTCCGTCGGCGGAAGTAAGAACCGCATACCAGCCGAAAGCCACGTTGTTTTCGGAAAGGATGCCGCTCGTCGCGTTCAGCGGCAGGCGCTTGCTCCCGCTCAGTACGGAAAACTTGCCGTCCTGCGTCGAATAGGTAAGCGTGCGGGTCTTTCCGTTGTAGCTGAAGTCCGCGCTCTCGCCAAGCGTTCCGTCGTAAGCCGCAAAACCCTCCGGACCCAGCGTAAAGCACCCGTCCGCGGAGGTATAATTTTTGATGTTCACGCTCAGGGTATTGCCCTTGAAGCTGCTTTTGCTCACGCTCAGGAACGGGCTTCCGTCGGCCGTTTTGTCGCTTTTGAGATAGGTCATCTCTTTTTCGCCCGAGGAAAGCGCAAGGGAGCTCGCACCGTTCTTAAAGCCGATTTTGAGCTTCGCGCCGCCGGAGATGAGGATAAAATCCAGATCGGCGTTTGGACCGCTCACCGTCAGGGTCGCTTCGCCGCCGGTGAGCTTAAGCCCCCGGTACTCGCCGCCCGAAACGTTGGCGTAGAGCTCCAGCGTCGTGTTGGTCACGGCGTACAGGTCGAAAACGCCGTTCGAATACAGGGTCAGCTGGCGCTCGCTGTCCTTGGGAAGCGAGATCGTGTTGACCTTGAGGTAGGAAGTCCCGTTGCCCAGAAGGTCGTTTCCCTCCATGGAATACAGCCTGTCGTAGGCGGAGAACAGGCGCGTGTAGTTGTACCCGCAGGCGGCGCAGGTGAGATTCTTTTTGCCCAGGCGGTTGTTCTGCGCGCCGGTGACGACCTTGGCGATGGAGGTGTCGTGGGCCTGCCTGTCGCTCTCCCCGCACACGGAGCAGTAGCGCACGTGGTATTCGTCGGAGTAGTACTCCCAGGCCTCGTAGCTGTGGTCCTTCATCGCAAGCGTCTCCACCTCGGTCGCGCCGCAGATCTTGCACACGCGCACCTCGGTGCCCTCGCTCGTGCAGGTGGGCTCGGTCAGCACCGCGAACTCGCCCCAGTCGTGGGTGTGCGCCTCCTCTTCGGCGAGGGCAAGCCCCGCGGCGCAGAGAAGCAGCGCAAGCAGCAAAACCAAAAACCTTCTGTTCATGATGAACCGTCCTTTCGCGCCCGAAGCGTGCTTCGGTGCATAAAGCGTCAAACCTTCGTCAGCTCGACCCAGCGGCCCGATGCCGAGGATTCGTATATGCCCTTGACAAGCGCAAGCGCCGGGAAAGCGCTGCGCCCGTCGATCTCGAAGGGCTTTCCGGATAAAATGCAGTCGTATACCTTTTCGATCTCTGTCTTGTGGCTCGCGCCCCAGTAGCTCTTTTCGCCCAGGTGCGCCGCGCTTTCGCCTGAGGTCACCAGCTTGGGAACGCCGTCCTCGAGCTTGAACAGCTTTTCCGCCCAGAGCTGCCAGACGCCGTTTTCAAAGGCCATCTCCAGCATGATGGGCGCGGAGAAGGCGTAGTCGTTCGTGGCGTGCAGTACGCCCACCGCGCCGTTTTCGTATTCGAACACCGCGTGCGCGTTGTCCTCGACTTCGATCGCGCCCGCCAGCAGGTCTGTGCTCACGCTGCCCTTCACGCGTTTGATCGGCCCGCCGAGGTAGCTCAGAAGGTCGAGCGTGTGGATGCTCTGGTTGATCAGCACGCCGCCGCCCTCCGTGCGCCACGCGCCGCGCCAGCCGCTTTCGGTGTAGTACGGCGCAGTCCTGTGCCAGCAGATGCTCGCCCGCGCGCCCTTGAAGGCGCCGGCTTCGCCGCTTTCGATGATGTGCTTGAGCGCAACGGTGGAGGCGTTGTAGCGGTTCTGAAAGATAACGTTGAGGGTCGCCGCGCTCCTGTCCGCTTCTTCGATCATGGAAAGCGCGTCGCTCAGCTCGCTCGCCATCGGCTTTTCGCACAGCACGTGCTTTCCCTGCCTGAGCGCATAGATGCTCATCGGCGCGTGCAGGTAATGGGGCGTCAGCACATGCACGATCTCCACGTCCGGGTCGTTTACGAGTTCTTTCCAGTCCGTATAGGCCTTGGCGCCGGTCTCGAGGCGCGCCTTTTCCAGTTTTTGGGTGTCGATGTCGCACACGGCGATCACGCGGGCGCTTTCCAGGTTCTTCAGCGCGTCCAGATGCACGCGGCTGATGCCGCCAAGGCCGATCAAGCCCGTCTTCAGAAATCTGTTCAAGGTTTTATCCTTCCCGTTTCTTTTGATATCTCGAAAATGTATACATGGCCACCGAGGCGGCGACCGAGAGGTTGAGCGAATCGATGCGGTCGGACTGATCGATCTTTACGCTCCTGCCAAGCTTCTGAAAGTACGCAGGCAGCCCCGCGGCCTCGTTGCCGAAGATCAGCGTGTGCGCGCGGGCAGCCTTGGGCGCGACCAGGTCCATGTCCAGAGCCCCGTCCAGCATGAAGGGGTACAATTCGCGGCCGGGAAAGGCGGAAAGATAGTCTTCGATGCTGTCGTAGGTCTTCAGGCGCAAAAGGAAAAATGCGCCCATCGAGGACCGCAGCGTATGGGGCTCGAACACGTCCGCGCAGGGGCGGATCAGCGCGACGTCCTCATAGCCGAAGCCGACGGCCGAGCGCAGGCTCGTGCCCAGATTTCCGCTGTCGGAGATGTTGTGAAACACCGCGTGCTGCCTGTCTTTCTTGAGTTCGCCTTCAAACTTTTCAAACGCCAGCGCGGCGTAGCAGTTGTCCTTGCCGCTGATGCGCTTTAGCGCCTTCGGCGCGATTTCCTCGCGGACGCCGAGGGACGAACACTTTTCCCGCAGCGCGTCCACGCCCTCACCGCGGCTGATGTCGCTGAGCAGCAGGCGAAGAGCAGACCTTGGTCTGTTTTCTAAAAGCAGCATGCAGGGGTACACCCCAAGGCAGTAGCTGTAGCCAAGCTTTTTGTCGTAACTCTCGAGCGCGGGCATTTCGATTACTCCCCATTTTAACTGTCTTCATTATACTCCCCCGCGGCGTCAATTTCAATCGGTACGCGAAGCCTTAAGAAAAAATTCAGACGTTCATAAAAATTCAAAAGCCGTCTTAACGCTTTACCTTTGCCGCCGCAGGGTGTATAATGTTCACACGAAAACAGACCTGCGGGGCGCTTTGCAAAGCGTTTCCCCGCGCGCGGAAGGAAAAGAAAGGACGAATCGACATCATGAACATAGCGGTCATCACCGGCGCTTCCTCCGGCATGGGCAGGGACTTTGCCCTGCAGCTGGACGCCTCGCAAAGCTTCGACGAGATCTGGCTGATCGCCCGCCGGGCGGAAAAGCTGGAGGAACTGAAAAAGGAGCTGAAGGCCCCGGCGAGGGTGCTTTCGCTCGATCTGGAGAAGGACGAAAGCCTCGAGGCCTACGCTTCGCTGCTCAAAGAGACAAAGCCGGACATACGCGTGCTCGTGAACGCAGCGGGTTTCGGACGCTTCACGGCGTTTGAAAAAGACGATCTTTCGACGCAGTTGTCCATGGCCCGGCTGAACGATCTTGCGCTGGTCGGCGTGACCTGGCTGAGCCTGCAATACATGCATCCGGGCAGCTGCGTCTACCAGCTGGGCTCGATGTCCGCCTGGCAGCCGGTGCCGTACATGAGCATTTACGCGGCCTCCAAGGCCTTCGTGCTGAGCTTTACGCGCGCCCTGAACGTGGAACTGAAGGGCCGCGGCATCCGTCTTATGGCTGTATGCCCCGGCTGGGTCAGAACGGAGTTTTTCGACCGCGCCAGGCACGACGACACCGTGTGCTACTACAACCGCTGGTACGAATCGAAGGACGTTGTGAAAAAGGCGCTCAAGGACATGAAGAAGGGCAAGGACGTGTCCGTGCTGGGCTTTCCGGAAAGACTGCAGGTGCTTTTGGTGAAGCTTTTGCCGCACAGGCTCGTGATGAAGGTCTGGTGCAGGCAGCAGAAGCATTGATCCCGGCCCGCGCTTTTCACATTTGTTACATAAGTGATAAGTTTGATTTGCAACACGGCGCGGCCGCCCGAAATCGGTTGACAACAGGAAGACAAAATGGTATATTTTCAGTATAAAAGACAGGAGGTAAGTCAATGAAAAACGTAAGACGCATCGCGGCGCTGATGCTGATACTGCTGCTCGTTTTCTGCAGCGTTCCCGCAGGCGCGTACTATTACAGCTCCTACTACAGCTACATCGTGGGCTACTACGACGAAATGGCTTTCGACGACGAATTCGCCTACAGCGACCCCTACCTGGTTTCCAGCACGTTCTACGAGAGCGGCAACTACCTGATCTACATGTACGACAAGCCAAGCTCCTCCGGCCAGCCCATCTCCGAGTACGTCAACCACACCGTGCTCAAGGTGA
The DNA here is from genome assembly GCA_017395065.1 of Clostridia bacterium. Taxonomy (GTDB): domain Bacteria; phylum Bacillota; class Clostridia; order Christensenellales; family Aristaeellaceae; genus RUG14130. Next base: position 106,330 of record JAFPWH010000068.1, read on the forward strand.
TCGAGCTCTATCCGCAGGGTCACAAGGATTACGCCTACGTCATCGGCCCCGACGGCTACCGCGGGTTCGTGCGCAGGGCGTGGATCACCGACCTCAACGAATACTACAACGCCGTGCCCTACATCGTGACCAGCGAGTTTTACGAGAACGGCGCCTACCGCGCCTACATGTACCCCACCCCCTCCTCCGGCGGCAACCCCAACGGCGACTACGTCAACGGCACCATCGTCTACGTGCTGGATTACTACGGCAATACCAAGTACGCCAAGTGCCTTGGCCCGGACGGCAACGAGGGCTACATCCGCAAGACCCGCCTGACGCCGCTGTACTGATTTTTCGCTGCACAGCTTCATCGGCTTCACGCCGAACCATGCGCTCCCCCGCCGCGCGGCCGGGGAGCGTTTCATATGCCCGAAAGCATGCGGAACAGAGAGAAGTAAAAAAATATAAAACAATTGACATAAATCAGAAATGCTTTTATAATATGTATAGTTTCTCTCCATCCCGAAAGGAGGCACGATATGAAAACAAAGGTTTTCCTTATGACGCTGCTTTTGTCTGTGGGCCTCGCGCTCGCGCTCGTTTCCGTCTCTGAGGCGGACGAAACCAAATCAAAGCGATACGCCGCCGAAGTCGACGGCGTCCGCATGGAATACACGCTGGAAAGAAACGGCTGTGCCACCATCGTCGATGCGTATACGGATTTCTGCGCGAAGAAGGTCGTGCGCGTTCCGGACGAAATCGACGGCCACAAGGTGGTCGCATTGGGAGACTATGCGTTCAGATACTTCGACAGCGTATACTCCTGCGAGGCCGAGCGCGTATACATCCCCATGTCCGTCAAGCGCATCGGCGCAAATCCTTTCGGCAACTGGTACACCCTAAAGAAGATCGTCGTCGATCCCGATCACCCGCGTTTCGAGGTCGTGGACGGCGCGCTCTACGACAAGATCGAGCGGCGCCTGATCGCCTGTCCGCTGGCTCTCGAGGGCACCTTCCGCGTGCAGGAAGGCACAAAGATCATCGGCGAACTGGCTTTCGGCGGCAACGACTGGTGGGGCTCATGGGGCAGTCAGCTCACCGCGGTCGTACTGCCGGACAGCGTGGAGGAGATCCGCTATGGCGCCTTTGAGCTCAGCCGCATCACGGAAATAAGGCTGCCCCAATCGCTCAGGATCATCGGCGAGGAAGCATTCTGTTACAGTGCTTTGAAGGAAGTGAAATTCAATCATCGCCTGCAGTACGTGGGCAAATTCGCCTTCCGCTATACCGACCTAAGCGAAGTCGACCTGCCGGACAGCATCGAATACATCTCCGTCGACGCGTTTGCCAACTGCGAAGACCTCACGGCCGTAAACGCCTCCCCGCGCGTGACGGCCATGCTCACCGTACATCCGGAGGACTGCTATACCTGGGAGGTGGACGCGGACGGAAACGCCACGATCACCGGCGTCGTCATGCTGCCGGACAAGGACGTCGTGACGATCCCGGACGCGCTGGACGGCCATCCCGTGACGGGCATCGCCGACTATGCGTTCCGCGACGCCGAGGGAAACGACGTCAACTGGTACTACCACATCAAGACCGTCTTCATCCCCGCCGGCGTCACCGAGATCGGGCTGAACCCCTTCGTCTGGTGCCAGTATATCTTTGAGGAGATCGCCGTCGATCCCGCCAACCCCCGCTACGAGAGCGTGGACGGCATCCTTTACGACAAGCAGACGAAAACGCTGATCAGCTACCCCATCGCCGCCGCGAATTGGCCAAACTTCGACGATCGCTTCGTCACCGTGAAGGAGGGCACGCTCGCCATCGCACCGAGCGCCTTCGGGTGCGAAGAATACTCCTACTCCTTTTTTGTCTTTGTCAACGACGCCGATCTGTACATCACCCTGCCGGAGAGTCTCAAAGAAATCAGCGCTTCCGCCTTCGAGAGCTGCAATATCGGCAGCATCAACATCCCTTCGGGCGTCGAGAGGATCCCGGACCGCGCGTTCTACCACGGGAGGGTCGAAAGCATCACCCTTTCGGAAGGCCTGAGGGAGATCGGTTATCAGGCGTTTTACAGAGCCCAGATAGACGAAATCCGTTTCCCTTTGAGCCTTGAGAGCATCGGGGACGAGGCGTTTTACAGCAGTTGGCTTCGGGAGGTCGCCTTTAACGAAGGCCTTCAAAGCATCGGAAGCGCGGCGTTTTACGACAATTGGCATTTGAAGGTCGTCGACCTGCCCCTGAGCCTCGAAACCGTCGCCCCCGACGCCTTCGAGCGTTGCGATCATCTGGAGACGATGACCGGAAGCGAGGAGATACTCAAAGCGCTTGGGCGCTCTTAGAGCAGTCCTCACAAAAAACAAAGTCAAAGCCGATCGGGCCTTTTGTCCGGTCGGTTTTTTGCGCTTGACAGAATATATATTTCAGTATATACTTATGGAGTGGAGGTGAGACGATGGAAACGGCGAAAATTTTCACGAACGGCGGAAGTCAGGCGGTGCGCCTGCCAAGAGACTGCCGCTTTGAGGCAAGCGAGGTGTTTGCAAAGCGCATCGGCAACGCGGTGATCCTGATGCCGAAGGACGATAAGCCCTGGGCGACAATGCTCATGGGGCTTGAGCTCTTCTCGGAGGACTGCCTGTCCGACGGAGCAGAGGATCTGCCGCCCGAGGAGCGCGAAGGATTATGAAGTACATGCTGGACACGAACATCCTCGTATACGCAAAGAACAAAAGGCCCGAGAGCGTGCTGAAAAGGCTTACGAGCCTTGATCCCGCAGACGTGTGCATATCGTCCGTAACACTGGCGGAGATGGAATACGGCGTGTTCAAAAGCCTTATGCCCGAACAGAACCAATTGGCGCTGATGCTGTTTTTATCCGGTATCCAGATCGAGCCTTTCGATTCAAAGGCGGCGTTCGAGTACGGGAAGATCCGCGCAGCGCTCACAAAAAAAGGCACGCCGATCGGCGCAAACGATCTTTTGATCGCCGCGCACGCAAAGTCGCTGGGCCTCATACTTGTGACCAACAACACCCGCGAGTTCGAGCGCGTGGAAGGTCTGCGTCTGGAGAACTGGGTTTAGCTTCCAGCCCCGCCGCCGAAGAACGCGCTATGCTTCAATCTTAACTTACACGTTACGCACAAGCGCCGAAGATATGGTATAATAGCCATGAATACGATGTTGCGCCTATTCAGGCGCACGGCGCATTATAAAAGGAGGATGACCATGCAGTATACCCGCGAAGTTGAAGAAATGGTATGCGTTGCGAAGGGCCCGAACCACGGTCCCGCCCCTATTCCCGAGGAAGGCAAATGGATACAGGCCAGGGAGATCAAGGATATCTCCGGCTACACCCACGGCATCGGCTGGTGCGCGCCCCAGCAGGGCACCTGCAAACTCAGTCTGAACGTGAAAAACGGCGTTATCGAAGAAGCCCTGGTGGAGACCATCGGCTGCTCCGGCATGACCCACTCCGCCGCCATGGCCAGTGAGATCCTGCCCGGCAAGACCATACTCGAAGCGCTGAACACCGACCTGGTGTGCGACGCCATCAACACCGCCATGCGCGAGCTGTTCCTGCAGATCGTCTACGGCAGGACCCAGAGCGCCTTCTCCGACGACGGCCTGAAGGTAGGCGCGGGTCTGGAAGACCTGGGCAAGGGCCTGCGCTCCATGGTGGGCACGATGTACGGCACCAAGGCCAAGGGCACCCGCTATCTGGAGATGACCGAAGGCTACGTGCTCAAGTGCGCGCTGGACAAGGACGATCAGGTGTGCGGCTATCAGTACCTGTCCCTGGGCAAGATGATGGACGCCATCAAGAAGGGCATGAGCCCCAACGAAGCCTACGAGAAGAACATCGGCACCTACGGCCGCTTCAAGGCCGAGGACGGCGCGGTCAAATGGATCGACCCCCGCAAGGAATAAGGAGGTATACGGAGAATGGCATTGTTTGAAAATTACGAAGGCCGCATGCCCCAGCTTCAGCCCGTGCTCGACAAGTACGGCTTCAAGAGCTTTGAAGATGTAAAAGCCTACAACAACGCCAAGGGCGTTGACGCATACAAGATCGTGGAGAGCACGCAGCCCATCTGCTTCGAAAACGCGAAGTGGGCCTATGAGCTGGGTGCCGCCATCGCCATGAAGGAAAACGCCAGGAACGCCGCCGAAGCCGCCAAGTGGATCGGCGTGGGCCTGCAGGCGTTCTGCATCCCCGGCTCCGTCGCCGACCAGCGCCAGGTGGGCATCGGCCACGGCAATCTGGGCGCGATGCTGCTGGACGAGGAGACCGAGTGCTTCGCTTTCCTGGCCGGCCACGAGTCCTTTGCCGCCGCCGAAGGCGCGATCAAGATCGCGCTGAACGCCAACAAGGTCCGCACCAAGCCCCTGCGCGTCATTCTGAACGGCCTTGGCAAGGACGCCGCAATGATCATCAGCCGCATCAACGGCTTCACCTACGTACAGACCAAGTACGACTATCTGTCTGCCGACGTCAAGGAAGATCACGCGCTGACCATCGTCAATAAGACCGCCTACTCCACGGGCGACCGCGCAAAGGTCAACTGCTACGGCGCGGACGACGTGCGCGAGGGCGTGGCCATCATGTGGCACGAGGGCGCGGACGTTTCCATCACCGGCAACTCCACCAACCCCACCCGCTTCCAGCACCCGGTCGCCGGCACCTACAAGAAGGAACGCTGGGAAGCCGGCAAGAAGTACTTTTCCGTGGCCAGCGGCGGCGGCACCGGCCGCACGCTGCATCCCGACAACATGGCCGCCGGCCCCGCCTCCTACGGCATGACCGACACCATGGGCCGCATGCACTCCGACGC
>JAFPWH010000008.1 GCA_017395065.1 Clostridia bacterium
CAGATGCTCAAAGCGCGGCGTATCCTCGGGCGTGCTGATGATGAGGATCTGCTTTATGCCCGCGAGCATCAGCGTGGACAGGGGATAGTAGATCATCGGCTTGTCGTACACCGGCAAAAGCTGCTTGCTCGTCACCATCGTCAGCGGATACAAGCGCGTTCCCGCGCCGCCTGCAAGAATGATACCTTTCATAATTATTTACTCCTTTTCACAAACGATAACAGCGTCCTGTTTTTGACCAGAAGGTTGAACCCGAAATATACCACGACCGAGGCGGGAATAGCTATGATCAGCGCCTTGATCGTTTGTCCCATGCAGTGCGTCGTCAGTATGCACACGGCGGCCACGAGCGCGGCGCCGGTCAGCGCTTTTGCGATGTCTGCCCATGCCAGCAGTTTTTTGGCCACGAGTCCCCTCGAGGCATAGCCCTGAATGCCCAGGTTGACCGCTTCAGCGATCAGCGTCGTCACGGCTGCACCCGTCATTCCGTATTTGGGCAGGATGAACAGGTTCAAAATCATGTTGACAGCCGCGGAGACGACCGTCGACAGCAGCATCGCCTTCTCCTTGCCGTTGACCACCAGTATGCAGTTTGTGAAGAACGACGACAGGAGCGCAAACAGCATTGCCCCGCTCAATACGCACAGCGGCTTCCAGGCTGTCAGGTATTCACCGCCGCCCACCAGTAGAACCGTCGGTTTGCTCATGGCGATCAGGCCCACGATGCAGGGCAGAAGCAGCATGATCAAACCGTTCATGGCTTTTCGCGTCACACCTTCGTAAGCGTGCTGATTATTCTTGGAGTAGTAGGCGAGCCTTGGCAGCGTTACGATGATCATCGCGTTGATCATGCGCTTTACGATGTTGTAGATGCGCGAGGCCAGAGAATAAATGCCGACCTCCGCGTCGTTTCTGTAATAGCCAAGCATCGTGATGTCCGCATTGACGTAGATGGAGATCGCAAGCACGTTGGCAAACAGTATGAGGATCGGCTTCAGGTGCTTAAGCACGCTTTTGTCGAACACCAGCTTAAGCTTTACGTATTTGCGTATGTAGTATATGTTCAGAAGATTCCCGCCCGCGGAAGCCAGGGTCGCGATGATCGCGTAATTCACCACGTCCTTCTCCGAGCGCACGAAGATGAATATGCTTATAAGCGCCAGGATCTGCACGACGATGTAGCGCACGGTGATGTACAGATAGTCTTCGAAGATGCTGTTCACCCAGTCCGCGCCGACGGTGGTCATCAGCATGTGGGTGGATATGATCACGATCAGAAGCGCGTATCTGTTCAGCGATTTTGCGCACAGCAGCAGTACGGTCAGGCCGCAGGCCGAAATCAGCATGGAGGTTATGTTGATCGTGAACACCTCGCAGCAGAAGCGGTCGGTCAGCGCCTTGTCGTTCCTGTTTTTGGCTCCTTCCCTGATGGCGTAAGAGTGTATGCCCAGCGCCGCGAAGATGATGAAATAGTCGGCGATGGAGAAGGAGAAATTATACTGTCCGAAGCCTTCCGTGCCGATCACCCGCGACACGTAGGGAAACGTGATCAGCGGGAAGACGATGGCGCAGCACTGCTTGATCACGTTGAGCGCCGCGTTCATTCGCAGGGATTTGGTCTTCATTCGGTTGCCTCATTCCGGTTTTTTTATTGGCTTTTTGTCTTCGTTTCTTCAGAAGAACATGTTGTTGCTCAGCACGTCATTTACGACGGAGTCTGTCTGCATGAGTATGTGATAGGCCACGACGACCGCGAAGCTCAGCATCAGCAGCACGCTTCTTCCGGCGACTTTTCCGCGTATGATCGGGATTTTGAGCTTCTGCCCGCCCCTTCTGTTTGCCATTTCCGTATAAATCCTTGAAAGACAAATGAGCAGCGCGATAAGGGCGAACTTGAAGAATCTGGAAAAGTTGTTGTTGAGCATGATCAGCGGCATGGAAATCGACGAATAGACCACACAGACGTAGATCGTCTGCGCGTACAGCGCGATCTTGTCGGTCCTGCCCTGCTTCGTGAAATATTTCTCGGTGAGCCAGGCCATGTAGATCATTCCGAACTGGAACGGGAAGTACTTCATAAAGCCGAAGCGCGTCCTGGTTCCGAAGTATACCATTTTGTCATCGCTGATATATCTGGACATCAGGTCTCCGATAAAACCGATCCTGTTGCCGTTGATGAAAACGAACACGCACAGGACGAGGATCGCGATAAAGAAAATTTTGACGAACTTTTTGTTGGAAACCCTCTCGGCGTTCAAAAATACCATCGGCAGGTAGACGATCGTGGAGACCTGAAACAGCGTTCCGAGCAGGATCATCAGGCAAAACAGCAGCTTTCTGCCCCTGCAGTGGAACAAAAGCGCATAGGCCATGATCACAAACGCGATGAACTGCCTGACCTGGACCACGTCCAGGGGCAGCATCGTAAGGAAATAGCATACGGAGAACAGATGGACGTTTTTCGAAAGCCGTATCGCCAGAAAATACATCGCCGTTACGCCCGCAGTCACCAGCAGCAAAAAGAACGTTTGATAGCTCAGGCCCGCGCCGCTTGCGAGCATGGACAGCCAAACGTATCCCCATTCCATCGAGGCGGGATACGTCTGATGCCTGTAATAGTAATCATAGCCGGAGTAATCCGCGTTGAGATTATTCCCGCCCATGATCAGTACGGCGCCGATTATCGTTATAAGCGTTACGAGCCTGCTCCTCTTGCGGACGGCCAGGCACGCCACGTTCATTAAGATAATCAAAAAGTAAACGACCCTCGTCATATTGCTCCCGTGCTTAAATTATTTCGGTGCTCCGGCGCGGTACGAACCCGGCCTTGCCGTGCGGCTTCGCGCTCAAAGCCGCGCTGTTTTCAGCTTTTGAGTATGGTATACACGTCCGCGATCCACGATTTCAGCGCGGCCTTCCGCCGGATGGACGGAAGGATTTTAAGCGCGCTCAGGATGCTTTTGTTCTCGAACGCCTTTACGCGCTGTGAAGCGGTTTTGAGTGTGCGGGCACAGACGTCCCGGGCGCTTTTGGGCATGTTCAGCTCGTCCGACAGCGAAAGCAGGTTTTCCATTTTGATCTTTGCGCACCTTGCCCTGTCCAGCCGCGCGGCGAGCTTTTTTTCGTTGCTCGGGGAATTGTTGCCGCCGTGCCTGCGGAACTGAATCAGCGGCTCGTTGAGTATATACAGCGAATCCGTGACGAGGGCGACGGCCCAGATCACTTCGTCGTGGGCAAGCGGCGCAGCCCAGACTTTTTCGACGGCGCCGAGCATACTGCTTCTGAAGCACATCGTGCAGCCGGGTCTGAGCACTTTGAAACCGCTCTTTTCCAGAGACACCTTTTCGAGCCGGTTTTCGCCGTAATTGCTGACCGCGTAGCCCGCGAGCTTCGTCGCGCCCTCGTGGTACAGCGGCGTCAGATTGCAGCAAAGGGCGTTTATCTGCTTGTTTTCCAGCATGACCTTTGCCATCTTTTCGATCTTGTGCTCGTCCCAGATGTCGTCCTGATCCGCGCAGAAGATGAGGTCTCCCTCCGCCATGCCGAAACCCTGCATGAAGTTTGCCCGCCAGCCCTTGTTTTCGGCGTTTTTAACGATCTTTATCCCGATGTCTCTTGCCGGGCGCGTGAACATTTCGCACAGCCGGACGCTGCCGTCCGTCGAACAGTCGTCGAGGATCAGCAGCTGATCCGGTTTCAGCGTCTGGTTCAGTATGCTGTTGATCTGCTCCGGCAGGTATTTTTCGCCGTTGTAGGTCGTCAGTACGACGGAGATTTTCATGTTTTCGATGCTCATCGTTCTCTGCTCCCGGCCTTCTCCAGAAGGGCTTTCTTTGCCCGGATCGTGCGCGCAACGCCCTCTTCGAGCCCGACGGTCACGATTTTCCCGATGACGCGGCTGAGCTTTTCGGTATCGAGCACGATACGGCTTACCCCGCTGCTCTTGAGCGGCTGGTATTCTATAGCGAGCCGGCGGCCGAGCTGGGCTTCCAGGATCGAAATGATCTGCGCGACGCTCGTGCCTTTTCCGCTGCCCACGTTGAACACGTGGAAGCCATGAAGGCCTTTGCGCGTACATTCCACGATGGCCCGCGCGGCGTCGTCGAGGTAGATGTAATCCCGGATCGAATGCACCGCGTCGCCCCAGACCTTGATCGTCTCGCCACTCAGCGCGGCCTGTGTGAACACGTCGATCACGCCCTGCTCCACCCTGCGGTACAGTCTCGAACCGTAGACGTTGCCGATCCTGAAAATCAGGGTGTTGACGCCGAAGCGCCTGTTGTAAAAGCCCAGCAGCTCCTCGCACATCTGTTTGCCCACGCCGTATGCCGTAGAGGGTTCGAGCGGAGCGTCTTCACGCACGGGCTCTTCGCCGCTGTCGCCGTAAATGGCGCCTCCCGAGGACGGGAACACGATCGTATCCACGCCATTATGGACCATGGCGGTCAAAATCGCGTCGTGCGCCCGAAGCGTCAGGTCGATCTCCCGCCTCAAATTTTTCTCGCCCGAGTTCGGCATGGAGGTGGAGATAAAGCAGTAGACGGTCTTTACGTCCGCCATGGCCCGGTTCAGGTCCTCTTCGCTGAATACGTCGCCGACGATGTACTCCGCAGTGGGGACTTCGCTGCCGGGCACCGGCCTGTCTATGCCGAAGGAACGGATCTTTTCGCCCCTCGCGGCCAGCTCCTGAAGCATATAATAGCCCAGAAATCCCGTGCCGCCGATCACAAGATTGATGTCTTTCATGCGTCCTTGCTCCTTCGCGCGGAAAGATCGGAGGATATCCGGCCGATCACCCTGTCGAAAATCACGCCGGAATCGAGGTTCTGCTCGGCGTAAGCGCGGCACTCGTTAATGATCTTTTCGTCTTTGGGTTTGACGTCGGTCACCAGTTTTGCCAGCGCGTCCATGTCGTAGGGCTTGACGAACCTGCCGTAGGGCGCAGGCGCCACGAAGGGCGTGCCGGACACGTCGAAGCCGCAAATGGGCGTGCCGCAGCTGAGCGCGTCGAGGCATACCGTGGGATAGCCTTCGCTCGTGCTGGTCATCACCAGCATATCGGCCAGGGAAAAATACGCCGCAAGCTGCTTTTGGTCCTTTACGAAGGGAACGGTGATCACGTTGTCCGGCTTGTCGGCTTCCGTGCCGTCAAAGCCGACGTGTACAAAGCTGATCGGCTTGTCCTTGAGAAGCGAAGCCAGCGGATAATAGTATTGCTTTATGCCCTTTCGCTTGTTGCTGAGCGGCGCGACCGCAAGAATCACCGTGTTTCCGTCCGGAATATTCAATTCTTTTCTGAGCGGATCATTGTCAATCGGCACGAACGCCGCGTGCGTGTCTATGCCCCAGCCGAAATCGTATACCTTCGCGCCGGATTTGATAAACAGCGCGGCTTCCTTCGCCCTCGAAACCGTATAGGGGACGCCGATAAAGCTGAGTTCTTCAAAGCCGGTGTAGACCGCCAGCTTGTCCTTGAAGATCTTTTCGCTGGTGTCGAACAGCAAGCTCGCGGGATAGGCCTTCTTCTTGGGGCAGTCGTGACAATAGGTCTTATAGTTTTCGCAGGTGTTGAAAAACGCGCACTTTCCTAAAAAGGCGTGCTCGTCGAACATGTAATAGTACGTCAGAAGCCTGTTCTTTTTCAGGTATTTCAGAAATTTGAAGGCGTTTAGGTAATAGCCGTGCAGGTTGCCCAGAATGACCGCGTCCGGCCCAAAGCGCTCCGTAAGGCGGATGAGCTTGCTCGTGGCAAGGTTCGACCAGTAGCCCTGAAGCCCCGTCACGCGGGAAACAGCGCCGTGCAGGCGCACCTCGAGCTCAGAATCGATGCGCACGATGTCTTCGCTTTCGGCGGGCTTTTTGCCGCGCCCGTAGCAGAACAGCACCTCATGCCCCCTGCTTTTCAGGTAGGTGTAAAGCTCGTACATGATCTGGCCGGTGCTGCGCTTTTCGGCTATACTGTTCAGCAGCAATATTTTCATTTCGCTTTGTCTCCGCCAAGGCTGTTCATGATGATCTCAAAGGTCTTCCTGCTGGTATAGTTTTGGATCAGGAAGTTTTCCTCGTTCTGCCTGTCGTGAGCGGGGAGCTCGCTCAGCGCTTTTTTGACGGTGTCCGCAAACGCCTGCGCGTCGTCGCTTTCGCACCACCAGCCAAAGCCCCCTCCCGTGATGACCTTGCCGACGTCGGTGTTGGGGTCGGTGCAGGCCAGCACGGGGATTTTCGCCTGCATGTAGCTCAGCAGGCGGCTTGGAAAGTTCGGGATCGTGAAGCGGTGATCCAGGAAGATCAGCCCCACGTCGCACGCGCCGGCAAGCTTGTCGTAGTCGTCCTTGGGGATGCGCTTCATGAGCTTGAGGTTGTTTTGCTGCGCTCGCTCGCTGTAGGCGCTCAGTTTTGCGTACTCCGTGCCGTCGCCCACGATCAGGAAGAAGGCGTCGTCTATGTCCTTCGCTTTCTCGAGGCATTTGACGATGAACGGGATACCCTGCGGTTTGCCGAGGTTTCCGCCGTAAACGAACACCTTTTTGTCCAGCGGGATGCCGTATTTGTTTCTGATCTCGGTCCGGGTCGCCTCGTCCACGCTCATGTCCACGATCTCGGCGCTGTTGGGGCACACCATGACCTTTTTGGGGTCCACTTCGGGATTATGTTTGAGCAGATAGGCGACGTTGGCCTCGCTCATGCAGCCGATGCGGTCCGAAACTTTATAGAGCTTCTTTTCCTTGTTTCTGAAATAGCGGTACATGAGCCCTTTGACGCCGGATTTGCTCATCATGCCGATATCGACGGCGTTTTGGGGGAAGATGTCCTTGAGCATGAGGTAGGCCGTCGCCTTGTCGCGCTTTTTGATGTACTCGACCACCTTGAGGAAGGTGATGGGCGGCGTCGGATAGAGCACCAGATCGAAGCGCACGTTCGGGTAATGCTTTTCGATCGCTTTGATGTAGCGCTTTTGCAGCAAAAGCGTGTTTATTCCCTTTTCGATGGGATTGGTCTTTGTGATCCTGCCCGTTTTGACCTTGAGGATCTGCGCATGATCTTCTTTTACGAGGCTGAAGGGCTCCTTGCTTTCCGGTTCGAGCGCCGTCACGATGTAGACTTCGTGGCCGCCGCGCACGAATTCGCGCAGAAGATCGAGATAGATGCCCCTGCTGTTTATGGATTTGTATTTGCCCAGGCCCAGAAACAATACGTTCATCTTTTGCTTACCGCCATTTCTTTGATTTCGTTTTATTCAAAGCACCTGTGGATGATCTCTATGATCCTGTCCTGCTGCTCGGGGGTCATTTTGTTGTCCGAGGGCAGGCACAGACCGCGGCGGAAGATGTCTGCGCCGGCGTCGGTGACGTCCGAGGGGATGTAGGCGTCGGTCAGGGCCCGGCCGCTGCCTTCGGGGGTCACGAAGGGGTTCATGCGGTAGATGGGCTGCAGGTGCATGGGCTTCCAGATGGGCCTGCCCTCGGCGTTGAAGGCGGAGAGCGCCTCCAATATCTCGGAGGGCGAGGATTTGCCGCTCTGGGTTTGATAGAGGTACTCCCTGTCGTCCCGAACGGTCGGAGCCATGGCGTCTTCGTCGATGATCAGGCAGCTTAGCCAGAAGTTCGGGCGGCTGTTTTCCCTGTCCCACGGATTCATTCTGACCGGCAGATCGCTCAAGCCCTTTTCGTAGCGCTCCCAGATGGCTTTTTTCCGGGCGATGTGCTGCTTAAGATACGGGATCTGGCCGCGCACGACGCCCGCGATGATGTTGGACATGCGGTAGTTGTAGCCGATCTCCTCGTGCTGATACCAGGGCGCGCGCTCCCTGCTCTGGGTGGACCACTTTCTGACCTTGTCGGCGTCGCGCTTGGAGTCGGTCAAAAACATACCGCCCGCGCTGCCGGTGATGATCTTGTTGCCGTTGAAGGAAATGCAGTTGTAGTCGCCGAAGGCGCCGGTCTGGACCCACTTGTTTCCGAGCTTTACCTCCGCGCCCAAACTCTCCGCGGCGTCCTCGACGATGAGCGCGCCGTGCGAAGTACAGATTTTTCGTATCTCGTTCACCTTGCCGGGCGTTCCGTACAGGTGCGCGAGCACCACGAGGCGCGTGTCCGGATAGAGCTCAAACGCCTTTTTAAGCGCCTCCGGGCTCATGTTCCAAGTGTCGTATTCGGTGTCGATGAACACAGCCTCGCCGTCCTCGTAGGCGACGGGATTGATGGACGCGTCGAACGTTGTGTCCGAGCAGAAGACGCGCTTTCCCTGCAGTGTGCCCTTTTCGGGCCTTGCCTGCCCGTAGAGCTTTTCCGCGGCCAGCTTCGTGGCCAGATGCAGCGCGGCCGTGCCGTTCGAAAGCGCCACGGCGTAGCGGGTGCCCACGATCTCGCTGATCTGCCTTTCGGTCTCGTCGATGTTCTTTCCGACGGTGGAGACCCAGTTGGTGTCGATGGCTTCGTCCACCCACTTTCGCTCCTCGCCGTGCATCGTGGGCGAAGACAGCCATACTTTGGAAGAAAAAGGCTCTATGCCTTTGAATCTTGGGTCGCTGAGAAAATCGTGCATGAAGATTGCTCCAATGATGTTTATTTGGCGTATCGCGTTTTATGCGTTTGTCTGTGCGTTCGTTTCGTCCTTCGTTTTTTCTACGATCTCGTATTCCACCCAGGTCCTGAGCGGGCGGCCTGCGAAGGTCAGTAAGATCTGCATGCGCACGGCCCGCCTGTCCACCCGGACGATCTCGGCTTCCATGCCGCTGAAGGCGCCTTCTTTCAGGCGGATCTTTTCGCCCTCGGCGTAGACCTCGGTTTTGCCGATGACGCCGTTTTTTTCGTAGAGCATCATGGCGAAGGCTTCGTCGCTGCCGCTGAGCTCGGCCTGCTTTTCGGTCTCCTTTAAGCACTTGAGCACGCCCGGCAGGCGGCGGAACATCGCCGTGTCCTCCACTGGCCCGTCGAAGTACAGAAACACGTAGCCCGGCAGCAGGGGATGGCTTATGTCCTCGAACGCGCCGTGTCTGCGGATGTGCTGCACCTGCTTTGGCGAAATCGCGCGGCAATCGAACTTGGTTTCCGCGTGGCGCGCGACGTCGTCGCAGTGCACGGTCTCACAAAACAGGCAGTAGCAGTACATATATTCCGTCCCGCGCCCGCGCCGTCCGTCAAGGCAAAAAGAAGCGGGCGCACAGTATCCTTTTCGAAAAATAGCAGCGCGTCGGGCGTATAAGCATCCAATGTTAAAGCTTACTTATTTTATATTGTACCCCATCGCGCCGTGCATGTCAAGCCGCATACGGGTTAACTATCATATATACGGCGTCCGGAATTCACGGTTTTTTGCTTTTTCATAATATTGTGTGCAAAAGAAGAGCCGGCGGAAGCGGGCACACAAAAAAGCCGCCCCCGCCGGACGGCTTTTTCGGTTTTCAGACGATTTCCACAAACACGGGCTTTTCGTTTTTTACGGTGGCGGCCTTCACAACGGCGCGGATGGACTTGGCGATCCTGCCCTGCTTGCCTATGACTTTGCCCATGTCTTCGCTGTCCACGCGCAGCTCGATGGTCACGGATTCGGGACCCTCTACCTCGCGCACGTCGACCATATCGGGCTTGTCGACCAGAGAACAGGCGACAAACCTGACCAGCTCGGTAACGTTCATGGATGAGCCTCTCTTACAGCAAACCGCTCTTCTTGAGAAGTCCGCGCACGGTGTCGGTGGGCTGCGCGCCGGTGGAGAGCCACTTTTTGGCTTTTTCCTCGTCGAACTTGATCACGGCGGGCTCGGTGACGGGATTGTAATAGCCGATCTCCTCGATGAAGCGGCCGTCGCGGGGCGAACGGCTGTCGGTAACCACTACGCGGTAGAAGGGCTCCTTCTTCATGCCCATTCTCTTAAGACGCATCTTGACCATTGGATTTCCTCCCTTAAATGAATGCAATTGGATTTGTATCGTAAAACCGGATGACCGGGTTCACTCTTTTGTTTCAGCGCGGCAGGTTTTTCATCATGTTGCGCAGCCCCTTGCCCTTGGAAGCCATGACCTGCTTCATCATGTTCCTTGTCGTCTCGTACTGCTTGATCAGTTGGTTCACCTGCTGCACGGTGGTGCCGCTGCCGGCGGCGATCCTGCGGCGGCGCGAGGCGTTGAGGATGTCGGGGTTTCGCCTCTCGGCGCGGGTCATGGACAGTATGATCGCTTCGTTTCGGGCCTGCTCTTTGGCGACCTTGTCTTCGTCGATCTCCACGTCCTTGAGCTTTCCGCCGAGGCCGGGGACCATTTTGAGCAGGTCGCGCACCGAACCGATCTTTTTGATCTGCTTGATCTGCGTCAGATAATCCTCCAGCGTGAAGCGCTGGCTGCGCAGGTTCTTTTCGAGCTGCTCGGCGGCCTTTTCGTCCACGATGTCCTGCGCCTTTTCGATCAGACTCAGAACGTCGCCCATGCCCAGTATGCGGCCCGCCATGCGGTCGGGATGGAAGGGCTCGATGTCGGTCAGCTTTTCGCCTACGCCCGCGAATTTGATGGGCTTGCCGGTCACAGCCTTGACCGAGATCGCCGCGCCGCCGCGGGTGTCGCCGTCGAGCTTGGTCAGTATGACGCCGTCCACGCCCAGCTCTTTGTTGAAGGTGTCGGCCACGGTCACGGCGTCCTGACCGGTCATCGCGTCCACGACCAGCAAAATCTCGGTCGGGTTCACGGTGGCTTTTATGTCCCTTAGCTCCTGCATCAGCTTTTCGTCGATGTGCAGGCGTCCGGCGGTATCGATGATCACGGTGTCTTTGCCGTAGTACCTGGCGTGCTCGACGGCCTCTTTGGCGATCTGAACCGGGTCGCCCTGGCCCTTTTCGAACACCTCGACGCCCGCCTGCTGGCCCACGATCTGCAATTGCCTGATGGCGGCGGGGCGGTACACGTCGCAGGCCGCAAGCAGCGGGCGCTTCCCGTCCTTTACCAGCATTTTGCCGATCTTGGCGCACATCGTGGTCTTGCCAGCGCCCTGCAGGCCGCACATCATGTAGATGGTCGGAACGGACGAGGAGCGGCTGAGCTTTACGTTCTGCCCGCCCATCAATTGGGTAAGCTCTTCGTTTACGATCTTTATGACCTGTTGCGCGGGGGTCAGGCTTTGCAGTATCTCGCTGCCCACGGCGCGCTCGGAGACGCGCTTTACGAAATCCTTGACGATGGCGTAGTTTACGTCTGCCTCCAGAAGCGCCATGCGCACCTCGCGCATCGCCTCTTTTACGTCGTTTTCGGTGAGCTTGCCGCGGCCGGTAAGCTTTTTGAACGCGCCCTGTATTTTTTCGGATAAACTTTCAAACGCCACGGATTTCACCGCCTGTCATGGTTTTTTACTTTACATCTGCCGGATCTTGTCGAACAGCTCTTCGGCCCTGTCCAGCGCCTGCCTCGCCGTTTTGAGCTCTTCCTCGCACGAAAGCAGGCTTTGCCTCATTTCGTCGAAGCGCTTTACCAGCGAAAGCTTTTCTTCGAACTCCTCCAGCTGCTTTTCGCTGCGGCTGACGCTGTCGTGCACAGCCTGGCGGCTGATGCCGAAGCTTTCGGCGATCTCCTGAAGGCTCATGTCCTCTTCCAGCCGCAGCCGCATGAATTCGCGGGCGTGGTCGGTCAGCAGCGCGCCGTAAAAGTCCAGCAGTTGATTGAACCTGTAACGCCTGTCCACCGACGAACCCGCCTTTCCGATAGTAGTGGAAAGTTTATCACAGGCGCGCGCTTCTGTCAAGTTAAATATTTGACAAGCCTGCCCGTCCGAAGTCATTCCGCCCGTAAAAAACTTCGCCGCGCCGATGTTTATTTAATCAATTTGTATCGTATGCTTAACATTATATGTGTATAATTCGAAACGTATATATGCCGAATATTTATGCGCCCCGATCCGCGACACCGAAAGAGAGGTCCCCATGAAGAAAAAACTGCTCGGTATTCTCTCCCTGTTTCTGACGCTCGCGCTGCTGAGCATGAGCGCCGCCCCGCTTTCCGGGGCGGTATGGGCGGAAAAGAGCCGCGCGGAAGCAAGCAACGCGCTTCCGGACGGCGACGCCTCCACGACCCTGCATTTGCCGTCTTCCCTGAAGACGGTCTCCGCCAGAGCCTTTTACGGCAACACTTCGCTGACCGACGTCGTAATTCCCTACGGCGCGACCTCCATCGGCGAAAAGGCGTTTGCGAACAGCAGCGTGAAACGAATTTTTATTCCCGCCTCCGTAAACAACATCGCCGCCGACGCCTTTGAAGGCACGGGCAGCGACTTTGTAATTTACTCCCCCATCTATACGGCGGCCTACGACTACGCGCTGGAGCACGGCTATGAATGGAAAGATTCCAAGCGCGAAAACCTGAACGACCTTCTTGAGCTGCTGGACGGGCTCGGCGAAGGAGAAGACGCCGCCATTACCCTTGACGAGATGACGGACGAGCTGATTTTCACCGATGGCGTCACTGATCCCGAGCTGCTTCAGCTGATCGAGGACTATAACAGAGTGACGCTCGAAGCAGCCGCTGCCACACAGGAATTCATCGGGTACAGAAACCAGTTAAGAGATGTGATGAATTCCTATAACGAAATAATGAACGATTGCAGTCTGAACACCGATAGCGGCGGTTTGAGTCTGAACGCGGGTTCGCTGGGCTATACCATTCCTTCCGATTTGTATGATGCGCTCGGCGACAACGTGGAGCTTGTAAGCTACGATACGGATGACGACGGCTCCCTGATTCTGAAGCTCGATTCGGACGGCCAGATCATTTACGTAAAGGCGACACAGAGCGGCCTAACGAGGCTGTATGATTATGTTGAGGAACCGGAAGACCCCGAAGACCCCTCGCAGCCGTCCGAAAACCGCGCCGCGGCAGGTAACGCCGTCATGCCGCAAAGCAATGCGCCGCAGGACGACATCTTACAGCAGCTGGAAAACGTCAATGAGCGCGTCGGTTATCTCTGCGACGTGCTGGACGGATGGGGAGACAGCGTCGAGAATGCGGCGGTCGACCTGTACCGCGCACGCGCGGAGCAAAGCAATGCTTCCGAACGTCTTATGCACTACGGCAGGATAACGCGGGCGCAGCAAGCCAGAATTGCCGAACAGGCAACGACTGCGCGCAATAACGTATCCGCCGTCAGAAGATTCAGGGGCATACTCGCTCCCCTGAATCTGGGTTCCGCCTCTGCCGATTTGGCTGCGGACATATATAAAATCCGAAGGCTTACCCAAATCTCCCTTCACGGACATCCGACCGATTCGGAAACGGATAACCCCGAGAAGGTTGCCCTTTCGCAGTTGCTCCGCCGCGAATATGACAGAGCGTATCCGGGGCTGCTTGCCAAAGCAGTTTTTGACACAGCGCAGATTCTCTCCTCGCTCAGGATCATTGCAGCCGGCATCGCCGCGCTGGGCGGACCTGCGGGCTGGGGCATCGGCGCAATCGTCGTCGGCCTCATCACTACCGTAGATCTCATCATCAGAAACGTCGTGCTGGATGTAGTTTTCGACGTGATGGCCGATTCGCATTACGAGCAGGTCATCGTGCTCGACGAGCAAATTCATGATCTGCCGGACATCCCCGACCCGACTACGCAGAGCAAAACGCTGACAGTCAACGTACCGGCCAGCGTGACCGTCAAGGGAAAGGTGACGCTCGTGGAATGCACGCTGACCGTTCCCGAAAACGGCAAGCTTGATTTGAAGGTTTACGCGCTGAACAACACCTCCGGCACCATGGAACTGGACGATTATTTTGAAGACATTTCCTCCCTCTCCGTCCGCGACGTTGAAAGCGGTAATCAAATCGGCAGCTTCAGCCTCAACCATTCCGATGAGACGCTGCGTTTTTCCGCTGACCTTGAGAAGAATCAAATCATTCGCTTTACCCTTCCGCTCGTCACGCTGAGCATGGACGAATACCGCGAAGACGGCAACATGCACACCTGGAGGATCGAAAATAGCTTGACGGAAACGCCAACGACAATCAAAGAAGATTTAAAGCTGAACCAAATTAACGGTATAAATGTTGAAAATAAAACAACATCCGTAGAGTGCACCCTACAAATCCCTGAAACCGGCAAATTGGATATCACCATTCTCGCTTATGACAGCAACGACAATGGTCCATTACCCCTTTTTGATTTATTTAATGGCATCTCTTATGTAAAGATATTTGATACATCAAATGACAGTCAGATCGGTTCTTTCAGTTTGAATGCTAGTCCCCAATACCTGAAATACATCGTAACCATTGAAGAAGCAAAGACGCTTTCCTTTACTCTGCCAAACATAAAAGAGGAGTCATCATTAAATGGCTTCGTCTGGATTTTGTATGTTTCATTCATCCCAGATTCAGCTATTAATAATATGATTGGCACATGGATTCCCGACAGAGTTCTTTTAATTCATCAATTTGAAGAGACAGAAGAAATTGACAAAACGGAATGGGGAAATTTAGAAAAGTTAAGATTTACGCTAAAAAGAGATGGTATTTGTAAATACACTTCTATTTATGGAGCCTATATACCAATTTCCGGTCAATGTGAGTATAAGTGTTTTAGCACCTATTATGAATACCTACAGGTAGAACTATGTGATCGTGAGCCTTTCTTTATAGCTATACCAGGAATTGATCCCGAAAGCACTACTTTTGATCCTTGGTTTTACTATAATCCGGAGACTGGTGTATTCTGGGTTGAGTTAACTTGTTTTCCTTATGCGCCCGAGAATTATTATTATGGTTTATCGTACAGGATCATTCTAAAAAAGATTAACCCTGATGATTGCGCTCGCCACGAGGCTTCCTGCCTCGACCCGAACACCTGCATCCACTGCGGTTTCAGCACGGAAGACGGCATCGTGATCGAAGAGGTGCTGCACGTCGACGAAAACGGCGAGCCGGACTACAGCTTTGTGAGCAGCGGCGATCAGTCCCACATCCGTCACTGCAATCTGTGCGGGGAGGAAACTTCGCAGCCGCACAGCATCACGCGCGATTACAGCACCTGGAACTGCTGGGACGAGTGCGAGGAGTGCGACTGGCACGGCGTGACGGAGATTCACACGGCCGCCTGCGACGCACCGGACGTTTGTGTGCTGTGCGAACACACGACACAGGAAGGCATCGAAATCGACCAGACAGAGCACGACATGCAATGGGAATACGACGCCGACGAGTGCTGGGAGGTCTGCGCAAAGTGCGGCGAAACGACTCCCCACTATCCGCACGAAGCGTATTGCAGCGACGCCGACTCCGAGGGCTGCAGGTTCTGTCACCATACGTACAGCGAAGGCATCAACATAGAGCTCATTCACAACTGGGACGAAGCGCATTATTTCTTTGACGACTACAGCCACTGGCAGCAGTGCACAGTCTGCGGTTCTCAGGGAGACGCAGAAGCGCACCGCGCGCTGAGCAGCGCGCCCGGCGTCTGCGCGGTCTGCGGGCATACGACGGCGGAGGGCATCTGCATCGACGACATTTATTACGACAGTGAAGATACCGTGATCGAGCTGGAATACAATCACAGGACGGGCCTTACCGTGGACGGGCTGAACGTGGACGCCGAATGCGTGCTGACTGTGCCGGAGGACGCACGGTTGAACATCCAAATCAGAACGAACATCCGGATCGACTACTACTGTGGCCTGATCGACCCGATCCCCGTCCTGGACGCATCCGACGGCAGCGTAGTCGGGTATCTGATGCTCGACGCCGATGAAAACGAGCTCATCTTTTCAGCTGAAGTACAGGCCGGCCGGACGCTCACGTTCACACTGCCCAGAGTGACACAGCATATCGACGAAATGGCCGATGTGGAATGGGTCTGGTGGAGCATTTCCAACTGGCCGGTAACCGTATCGGGGGATTTTGACCTGTCCGCTCTGACGGCCCGTTGGTGTCCGGGCGCGGTCAGCCGCTACAATCTCTCTTCCGATCAGTTTGACGAGCCGGATTACTGGGACTGGGGCAATCTGAGAAAGGTCGAGCTGACGCTGAAGGAGGACGGGACCTGCGATTTCATCATCACGGACGAAACGCTGGAGCTCGTCCAGGGGAATTGCAGGTACACGGCTGAATTTGTCGAAGACAGCGGAGAATTCGGCTGCGACGTCGTGTACATAAGCTTTGTGGGCATGGGCATGTTCACCGAGCGGATAATGGACGGCGAGAGCGAATTCTGGACGCCCACCGCCGTCTACTTCCCGGATTTCGACACCTTGCACCTGTACCTGTACGATACGGACAACAACTACGATATCGGCATGTACAGCGTTTCTCCCCTCACGCCCTACGATATGAGCCTGATGGCGGGCAGGTATACGCCGACGTACATCGACGTATACGACTACGACAGCGGCGCGTATGAGCTGGACCCGTCCGACTGGGGCGCTTTCGCGGAGATATTCGTCGATCTGACAGCATACGGAACATGCGAATTTAATCTGCTCGACGGAGAGCTGGAACCTGTTTTCGGGATGTGCCGCTACAGGACAAACATTGTGACGGACGCCCCGGAATTCGGAATCGGCTTCGTTGATATTCTGATGAACACGGGTATAGTGGTATTGCAGCCGTCGGCCTCCGGCACTGCCCACATGGAGCCGAGCTTCAATTACTGGCCGGACGACGGAAGCATTACACTTTGGCTGTACGGCCCGCACACGACGTATACGATCCGTCTCGAGCGCGACGGCAGCGTTCAGGAATTCGACCCGGGCGTCCTGGCCGGCACGTGGTTGCCGGAGAGCATACTGCGATATGATCTGACCACGTCTGACAGTGTCGAATTGGCTTATGAAGACTGGGGGGCTTTCGATCTCGTAGAGCTGGAGCTGGACGGAAACGGAAGCTGCCGGTTCACGGTGACGGACGGCGAGCTTGAGAGCGTCGAAGGCGAGTGTGCTTATACGGCCGAGTTCGTCGCGGACAGCGGGGAGTTCGGCTGCGATGCGGTGTACATTTCCTTTGACGGCATGGGTGTGTCGGTCTTGCAGACGTACGATGGCTATACCGAGACCCGGGAGCCCTCCGCGGTGTATTTCCCGGACTGGGATGCCCTGCACCTGTACCTGTACGATCACGGGAACTTTTACGACATGAACATGTTCAGCATGGGCAAGCCGGCGCCGGTCACGCCCTACGACCTGGAACTGCTCGCGGGCACGTTCGTGCCGGAGAGCGTTCAGGTATTGGGGCCCGAAGACGTTTACGAGCTCGAACCCTCCGACTGGGGCGATTTCGCGCAGATCAGCGTCGCGCTGGGCGCGGACGGGATGTGCATTTTTACGCTGCTGGACGGGAATCTGGCGCTCGTATCGGGCCACGTTCCGTACACCACGAACTTCGTGGCGGACAGCCCGGAATACGGCGCGGACATCGTCTATATCAGCATGGATACCGGCATAGAGGTGCTTCGCACGGAGACACACGACGGCGAGACCTACACCTACACCAACAAGCCGGCCCTCGATTACTGGGTGGATTACGACAGCATCTCCCTGTACCTGTACGATCCCGTGAACACCACCTATTACATAAGCCTCGGGCGCGCCGACTGAGGCCGCCCGATACAAAAAAGCACGCCCCCGCAGCCTGAGAGCGGCAGACGCGGGGGCGCCGTTTTATGAAAAGACTGCAGGACGTTATTGCCCTGCAGAAGCTGAACCATACCGGATTTTCGTTATATATTATTCTCCCTGTTTTGCCGTAGCGATCCTGGCATAGCCGTTCCAGGCAAAAAGTGCTTCCTCGTTCTCATCCGCAAAGACCTGATCTACGTTACAGATGTAGAGATAGTGATCGCCGACTTCGTGATACTCCTTCAGGGTGCAATGAATCGCAACGCGGGTGTGCGTCGGGATCTGAATATCGCTGCCGGGGATGCTCTGCATTTCGATCCCGAGCTTTTCTGCCTTGTTCGTATCCCGCCCGGTAGACATGCCGCAGCCCATGACGGCGTCTTTGATCGCCGCGCCGGGGATCGTCAGTACGACCTTCTTATTGCCGCGAACCATCTCGCCGCTGTATGAGGTTTTGGCCATCGCATAGGCGATCATGGACGGATTGAAAGAAAGGTACGTCCACCAGGACACGGTCGCCAGGTTTGTGGTGCCGTCAGGCTTCGGAGTGCACACGAGCGTCACCGGGTTCGGGGAGGTCAGGGCAGACGCTTTGGGCAGATTGATCTGTTGCATATCGAAAGTCTCCTTTATTTTTTCTTCATGAGCGCGGCGCCGGCATTCCAGGCCATGCCGACCTTTTCACCGGTCACATAGTACCCGTGCCGGAACTGATCGAAAATGAGGGCGTTCAGCTTTTCCGCATCGACCTTGCCGTTTTCGCTGAGTACCGCTTCCTCCGCCTTCACGTTGACGATCCTGCCGACGACGCCGTCCACGTAGTCGGTATGGAGGAATTCCAGCAGCTCGCATTCCATCACCACGGGGAATTCTTCAATGATCGGCGCGTTGACCTTGTCGCTCCTGACGGCATGATAGCCGGTGCGCTCGAATTTGTCGTCGATCCTGTTGCCGGAGGCGATGCCGAAGAAATCGGCTGCGTCCATGTGCGCTTTGTCTGCAAGCGCGACGGTAAAGGCGCGGCTGGCTTTGATGTTGAGCCAGGTCCTCTTCCCTTCGCCGATGAAGAGGATGATCTTGTCGTCGTCGCAGATCTGTCCCCAGGCCACGTTCATGACGTTGACCTTCCCGTTTTCATCATACGCGGCAACCATCAATACCGGCATCGGATAAACCGCCTGCACCAGTCCCAAGTCCTTTTTCATACGAATATCTCCTTTCAGGGCAGAAAAGATTGACTTCCCGTTCCGCCCATTAAAAATTATAACAAGTGTACAAATCGTCGTCCCGCCGGTCGACCGTGTCGCGGCAAGAATATCGCATCTTATACTATGCCAATGGCGCCGGATCGGCGCCGCTACGGATGGATGCAGGCGTCGTGTTGGTGTAAATGCTGAGCAAAGCGGCGGCGAACTGCCGCCGTTTCGCTTGCTCACTCACAGATCGTCGCGCCGCCGAGGCATTCGTCGTTCAGGTAAAACGCGACGGCC
Organism: Clostridia bacterium; assembly: GCA_017395065.1. Taxonomy (GTDB): domain Bacteria; phylum Bacillota; class Clostridia; order Christensenellales; family Aristaeellaceae; genus RUG14130. Next base: position 19,057 of record JAFPWH010000008.1, read on the forward strand.
TGGCCGGGGGTGACGGCGCGCTGCTTTTCGAGGTAGCGCATGGTCACGCTTTTTCCGTCTGTCGTCAAAACGACGTCCTGCAGGGGCTGGCGGTGGCGGAAGCGGGCCTTGCAGAGAAGCTCGCTTTCGGGGGATACGGGCGGCTGACCCAGCGTCCAGCTGGCGTCCTCGGCGCGGCCGCAGTCGCTGTACAAAAGCGCGCTGGCTGCGCCCTGCGAGACGATCAGGCGGTTGTTTTTCAGGTCCTTTCCGACCACAAACCACCTTTCGCACGTGCCCGCCCCGCCGATGCCAAGGCCCCGCCGCTGGCCCAGCGTGTAGTACATCAGCCCGTCGTGCCTGCCCACCTTTTTCCCGTCCGGGGTGCAGATGTCGCCCGGCTGTGCGGGCAGGTAGTTGGACAAAAACTGCTTGAAATTCCTTTCGCCGATAAAGCACACGCCCGTGGAATCCTTTTTCTGATACACGGGGATGCCCGCGTTTTTGGCGATCTCGCGGATCTCGGGCTTGGTGAGGTCTCTTAGCGGAAACATGGCTTTGGACAGCTGTTCCTGCGTCACGGTGCAGAGGAAATAGGTCTGGTCCTTGTTTTCGTCTTTGGCCCTGAGCAGGTGGTATTTGCCGTCCTCCCGCTTTTCCACGCCCGCGAAGTGCCCGGTCGCGAGCTTTTCCGCGCCGAGCGAAAGCGCAAGCTCCATCAGCGACGCGAATTTGATCTCGCGGTTGCACATCACGTCCGGATTCGGGGTGCGCCCGCGTTTGTATTCCTCGAGGAAGTGGGTAAACACCCTGTCCATATACTCTTTGGCGAAGGACACCGAATAGTACGGTATGCCGATCACGTCGCAGACGGCGCGCACGTCCCTGAAGTCCTGCTCGGAGGTGCAAACGCCGTCCTCCTCCCAGTTGTTCATGAACACGCCGATGACCTCGTGCCCCTGCTTTTTCAGCAGATACGCCGCGACGGAGCTGTCCACGCCGCCGCTCATGCCCACAACGATGCGCATAGAGGGCCCCCTTCTTTCGATTTTGCCGTCATGCCTGTACGCCCTTGTATTCGTAGCCCTTCTGTTCGATCGCCGCCTGCGCGGCCGCCTCGTCGAAGGGCGCGCCGAGCGCGAGCGTCACGGTGCCGCTTTCGTGGCTGGCCGAGGCGCTCAGTACGAAGGGCAGGCTTTCCAGCGCCTTTTTGACCGTGCTTTCGCAGTGCGGGCACATCATGCCCCCGACCGAAAGCGTTTTGACCGAAACGGGAGCCTCACTCTCTTTGGTGTACTTATCGTCCAGCAGCGCGCCTTCGGGCAGCGCGCCCCGGAGCGGCGCGTCCTTTTTGTCGCTTTTGAGCTTGAAGAGGTTGAGCCTGAGCGCGTTCATGCACACGGTAAAGCTGCTCAGGCTCATCGCCGCCGCGCCGTACATCGGCTTCATTTCGAGGCCGAACAGCCCCGCTGCCAGCGGGATGCAGATCAGGTTGTAGAAAAACGCCCAGAACAGGTTTTCGCGTATGTTTTTGAGCGTCTGACGGCTGAGCCGCACGGCCGCCGCCACGTCGCTTAAGCTGTTGTTCATCAGGACGATGTCCGCCGAATCCACGGCGACGTCGGTGCCCGCGCCGATGGCGATGCCGCTGTCGGCGCGCGTGAGGGCGGGCGCGTCGTTTATGCCGTCGCCCACCATGGCGGTCCTGCCGTGAAGCTGAAGAGAGCGGATCACCTGCTCCTTGCCGTCGGGCAGCACGGAGGCGGCCACTTCGTCCACGCCCGCCTTGCCTGCAACGGCCCTGGCGGTGCGCGCGTTGTCGCCGGTCAGCATGACCGTGTGCAGGCCCAGCTTTTTGAGCTGGCGCACGGCGTCGGCGGAGTCCGGCTTGATCTCGTCCGCAACGCACAGGGCGCCCAGCAGCTTTCCGTCTTTTGCGAACAGAAGCGGCGTTTTGCCCTGCTCGGACAGGCGTTTGCAGTCGTCCGCGATCTTTGGGGAAACGGCGGTCAGCGCGCCGATAAAGCTCAGGCTTCCGCCGACGAGCTCGCTTCTGGCCGTCTTTGCCCTCAGGCCGTGGCCGCTCAGCGCCCGGAACTGCTGCGTTTTTTCCGGCTTTATGCCCCTTTGGGCGCAAATTTCCATGACCGCCTTCGCCAGCGGATGCTCGCTGCTTTGTTCGAGCGCAGCGGCGCAGGATAAGAGCTCGTCCTCGCTAACGTTTTCGGCGGTCACGATATCCGTCACTGCGGGCTGCCCCCGCGTGACGGTGCCGGTTTTGTCCAGCGCGACGATCTTTACTTTGCCAAGCGTCTCCAGCGCGCGTCCGGTCTTGAAGAGGATGCCGTGCTTCGCGCCGACGCCGTTGCCCACCATGATGGCCACGGGCGTCGCCAGCCCCAGCGCGCAGGGGCAGGAGATAACCAGTACCGAGATCGCCCTTTCGAGCGCGAACGACATTTCCCTGCCCGCGATCAGCCAGCCCGCAAGGACTATGAGCGAAATACCGATCACCGCGGGCACGAAGACGCCGCTGACCCGGTCGGCGATGCGCGCGATGGGCGCCTTGGTCGCGGCGGCGTCGGAGACCATTTTGATGATCTGGCTAAGCGTCGTGTCCTCGCCCACGCGGGTCGCTTTGCACTTGAGAAAGCCGCTCTGGTTGATGGTCGCGGCGCTGACTTTGTCGCCGGCGGTCTTGTCCACGGGGATGCTCTCGCCGGTCAGCGCGCTCTCGTTGACGGCGCTCTGCCCCTCCAAAACCACGCCGTCCACGGGCACGCTCTCGCCCGGGCGCAGCGTGAACAGGTCGCCGACCTGCACCTGCTCGATCGGCACGCTGACCTCCGCGCCGTCCCTTAAGACCGTCGCGGTCTTCGGGCTTAAGCGCATAAGGCTTTTGAGCGCGCCCGTCGTCCTGCCCTTGCTGATCGCTTCCAGAAGCTTTCCGACGGTGATCAGCGCGGGGATCATCGCGGCGGATTCGAAATACAACTGATCGTGATAGACCTGCATGACGCTTTCCGCGTCCGCCCCGGTGTTCACCATGCCTCTGAGCCGGAACAGCACGTACAGGCTCCAGGCGAAGGAAACGCCCGAGCCCAGCGCGACCAGCGTGTCCATGTTGGGGGAAAGGTGCTTAAGCGCCTTTAAGCCGCTCGTGAAAAACTTCCGGTTGATCAGCATGACGCCGAGCGCCAGAAGCATCTGCAAAAGCGCAAGGGCGATGTGGTTGTGATGAAAGTATTCCGGCAGCGGCCACGACCACATGTTGTGGCCCATCGTTATGTACATCAGCGTGAGCAGGAACGCCGCCGACCAGATCAGCCGCCGTTTGAGCTTCGGGGTCTCGGTGTCTTTGAGCGCTTCCTCCTCGTCGCTTAAGCGCGAAGACGCGCTCTTTTGAACGCCCTTTTCCTTTGCGCCGTAGCCTGCCTGCTCCACAGCGCGGATCACGTCCTCGCTGCGCGCGTCGCCCTCGACGCCCATGGAATTGGTCAGCAGACTCACCTGGCAGCCGGTAACGCCCTTTACCTGCCTTACGGCCTTTTCGACGCGCGCCTGACAGGCGGCGCAGCTCATGCCGGTCACGGTATATTGCTTCATGATCGTACTCTTTCTGTATATTTATTCACTTATATTCATTCGGCTTTCAGCCAGTCCAGGTACGCGCCGTAATCGTAAAACAACACGCAGTCCTCGGGGAAGGCGCCCTGCCCGATCCCGCAGAACGGATTTCCCACGAAGGCCGCCTTTACGCTCTCGGGGAACGCGCCGCTTTGCACGGTGCGCACCGAGGCGGGCAGGGCCGCCCAGACGAAGGCGGTTTCTTCAAATGCGCCCTGTTCGATCAGTATGACGCCGTCCGGGACGGACAGCACGTCTTCGGGCTTTAACACGACCGCGGTCACGCTTAAGCGCGCCGCCTCGTCGCCGTCCGGGTCCAGAAGGCTGAGGGCCAGCGTATGGATGCCGCATTCCTGCGGCGCGGGATCTGCCCAGACGAAGCGCGAACCCGCGGGCAGGGACAGGCCTTCGTAGGGATTGCGCAGTTCCTCGCCCTGCGTGTTTACGCTGAGCGCGTTTTCTTCGGGAGACACGCAGTACACCTTCACTTCGCACATGTGCAGCGGATTGTCCCGCGAGACGGCGCGCACCGTCCCCTCCCCCTCGCCCACAAAGGACACAAGCCCCGTTTCGTCCACGGTGCAGACATCCGGCGTCAGGCTCTCGAAGGCGACTTCCTCGATCAGCTCATCGAAGGTGATAGGCTTGCTTTGCCCGGGCAAAAGGATGAAAACGCTCTTTTCCGGCATGAACTTCGGCACCTCCGGCGCGCTGCCCGCGGTGAAGGCGTAGCGGAGCTTGCATTTGCTCAGCTCCGTGTACGGAATCCAGTATTCGTGCACGCTCTCCTCGTAGTTCACGGCGTTCTGGGGCGTGTAGACCGTCGAAAAATCCATCGAATAGGCCACGGAAACGCGCGTGTCGCGCACGGTCGCGCTGATCAGGGAATCCACGATCTGCACGTACTGCCTGCCGCCGTGCTTCACCGCGCCCACGGCGATGACGTAGTGGCTTGGGGCGTTTACGATGACGACGCCCTTGTTCCCCTCGAAGAACGCCTTGAGCTTGGAAAAGCTGTCCAGGTTCGAAACGGCGTATTTGTTGATGCCGGGGAGCTTTGCGAAGTACGCCGCGTACAGCGCGTGCGCGCTGGGCGGCGACATCGTGGAATCTGTCTTTTTCCACAGGGGCTTTACCGATAGGAACTCGAAGAGTATATCCGCCATGCGGCTCTTCGTGGCCGCGTAGCCGCGCAGATACTGGTAGGCGTGCGAAAACGAAAACAGGCAGCAGCCGCGCCCGGTAAGGTACCGGTCGGTGGTAGCGTCGTGATAGATCTCGCCGTGGCCGTACAGCGCCAGCAGCCTGTTTTCGAGCAGGCTGTCCCAGACGCTCTTTTCGTTGCGGCCGCCGCCGTCGTGCTGGTAGTAAAAGTTGATGCGCGAGGACGCGCGCACGTAGCTTTCGGCGCGGACATCAAATGCGCCCAAAGCCAGCAAAAGCGCCGCGCACAGCGCGAGCAAACGTTTCAGACTCATAATTCCTCTTTGATCGCTTTCCAGCTTTCCGTCAGCCTTTCGAGGCTCCACGCGGCGTTTGCGGGGCTCGTGGAGGGCAGGCAAACGTCTGAGATCCCGGAAAGCGGTTTTTGGTATTTTTCGTACAGCGCGTGCGCGGCTTTGCCGTTGGTGTACACGCGCGCGATCTTCGCTGCGCCGAATATGCGCGTTAAGTCGCTGGGCTGCTCCTTCCGGATCGAAGCGTCGCTCGAAGCGCGTATCTCGCAGTACGTCAGTACGTCCCACAGGGCGACGCGGCGGCGTAAGAGCATTTCCGTCTTTTCCCGTACGTCCGCAGGCTCCCTTTCGCCCAGCACGCGGGAGAGCACCTGCCAGAAGCGGTTTCGCGGGTGGGCGTAGTAAAACCCGTCCGCGCGGCTTCTGACCGAGGGAAACGAGCCCAGGATCAGTATGCGCGAATGAACGTCGTACACCGGTTCGAACGGATGAGACGGCACGGCCTGCACTTCCCCCATCGCATAATATTTCAATATATATTGTAACACAAAACGGGTCGCTTGTAAAGAACGCAGGCGCTTTTATACGGCCGGGGCGTCGCGGCGGCTCCGCGCCCGGCGCAAATCTGAAAAAACACAGCCTGCCGGCGGGCGTTTCGCGGGCCAATATCGCTTGACAGCCCGCCGGGTTTCTGCTATGATTAGTCTGGAAACAGATACTTAACGATACAGAGGTCTGAAACCATGTTTGCACATCTGCACACGCACACCGAATACAGCCTGCTGGACGGGGCCAACCGCATCGGCGATCTGCTGGACCGCGTAAAGGAGCTCGGCATGACCAGCTGCGCCATCACCGACCACGGCGCGATGTACGGGGTCGTGGATTTTTACGTGGAGGCGCAAAAGCGCGGCATCCATCCCGTCATCGGCTGCGAGGTCTACGTGTGCGAGAACATGGACGACAAGACGCAGGGCCCGGGCAAAAACAGCCATCTGATACTGCTGTGCGAAAACCAGACGGGCTACCACAATCTTGTAAAGCTCGTCAGCGAGGGCTTTACGCGGGGCTTTTACTACAAGCCGCGCGTGGACTACGAGCTGCTGAAACGGTATTCCGAAGGGCTGATCTGCTTAAGCGCATGCCTGAGCGGCGACATCCCCAAGGCCATCCTCGCGGGCCAGTATCAGCAGGCGAAAAAATACGCGCTCAGGTACCGCGAGATCTTCGGCGAAAACAACTTCTTTCTGGAAATGCAGGACCACGGCTTAAGCGAGGAAAAGCAGGTCGTGACGTCATTGATCCACATGTCCAAAGAGCTCGGCATCCCGCTGGTCGTCACGAACGACTGCCATTATCTTTCGCGCGAGGACGCCGAGGCGCAGGAAGTGCTCATGTGCATACAGACGGGCAAAAAACTCAGCGACGACGAGCGCATGCGCATGAACACCGACCAGCTCTACGTAAAGAGCGAAGAGGAGATGCTGCGCGCCTTTCCCGCCTTTCAGGACGCGCTGGACCGCACCGAGGAGATCGCCCGCCGCTGCAACGTGGAGTTCGATTTCAAAACCAAGCACCTGCCGGCCTACAAGCTGCCCGAGGGCAAGACCGCAAGCGGCATGCTACGGGAGCTCTGCGAGGACGGCTTAAAGCGCAAATACGCCCCGGACAGGGACGACGCAAGGCAGCGCCTCGAATACGAGCTCGGCGTGATCGAGCACATGGGCTACGTGGACTATTTCCTGATCGTGTGGGACTACATCAACTTCGCCCGCCGAAACGGCATCCTCGTCGGCCCCGGCAGGGGCAGCGGCGCGGGCTCGATCGTGGCCTACACGCTGGACATCACCGCGCTGGACCCGCTCAAATACCAGCTGGTGTTCGAGCGCTTTCTCAATCCCGAGCGCGTCAGCATGCCCGATCTGGACATCGACTTCGATTACGAGCGCCGTCAGGAGGTCATCGACTACGTGGCCGAAAAGTACGGCCAGGATCACGTAAGCCAGATCATCACCTTCGGAACGCTCGCGGCCAGAGCCGTCATCAAGGACGTGGGGCGCGTGCTCGACATGGGCTACGGCAACGTCGACCGCATCTCCAAAATGATCCCCTCCCAGCTGGACATGACCATCGACAAGGCCATGGTGCTCAACCCAGACCTGAAAAACGCCTACGAAAACGACGAGGAAGTCAAAAAGCTGATCGACACGGCCAGGAAGTTGGAGGGCATGCCGCGCCACGCCTCCACCCACGCGGCGGGCGTGCTGATCACCGCAAAGCCCGTGAGCGACTTCGTGCCCCTGCAGACCAACGCGGACGTGATCACTACGCAGTACCCGATGGGCACGCTGGAGAGCCTGGGGCTTCTGAAGATGGACTTTCTGGGCTTAAGGACGCTCAACGTCATCGGCGACAGCCTGAGCTACATAAAGCAGGGCGGCGGCCCGGACCTCAGGAGCGAGGACATACCGATGGACGACCCCGAGGTGTACGAGATGATCTCCTCGGGCGACACCGACGGCGTGTTCCAGCTCGAAGGCGGCGGCATGCGCGCCTTCGTTTCGAGCATGAAGCCCCGCTCCTTCGAGGACGTCATCGCCGCGATCTCCCTGTACCGCCCGGGGCCGATGGACTCCATCCCCCGCTTCATTCAGGGAAAGCAGGACCCGTCCTCCATCCGCTACATCACGCCGGAACTCAAGCACGTGCTCGACGTGACCTACGGCTGCATGGTCTATCAGGAGCAGGTCATGCAGATCGTGCGGGACCTCGCCGGCTATTCGATGGGCCGAAGCGACCTCGTGCGCCGCGCGATGAGCAAGAAAAAGCACGACGTGATGGCCAAGGAGAAGGAATACTTCATCCACGGAAAGCTGAACGACGACGGCTCGATCGACGTGCCGGGCGCGGTCAGAAAGGGCGTGAGCGTCGAGGCTGCCGAGCAGATTTTCGACGAAATGACGGCGTTTGCCTCATATGCGTTCAACAAGAGCCACGCGGCGTGCTACGCCGTGGTCGCCGTGCAGACCGCCTGGCTCAAAAGGCACTACCCCGTGGAATTCATGGCCGCGATGCTCAACTCCGTCGCGGGCAACAGCACGAAGGTCGCCTACTACATACAGTCCTGCCGCAAAAACGGCATAAAGATCGCCCCGCCGGACGTGAACAGGAGCCTCGAAAAATTCTCCGTCGAGGGCAAGACCATCCGCTTCGGCCTGAACGCGGTCAAAAATCTGGGGCACAACGCCATCAGCGCCATACTCGAAAACCGCGAGGTTGAGCCGTACAAAAACCTGCACGACTTCATCGACAAATTGAGCGGCGAGACCGTCAACAAAAAGGCCGTCGAGTCGCTGATCAAGGCCGGCGCCTTCGACACGCTGAACGGAAACCGCGCCCAGAAGCTGTGCGTGTACGAAATGGCGATGGACGCCGCCTCCAAAAGGGCGGGCCGCGTGAGCGTCGGTCAGGTGAGCCTCTTCGACGACCAGACGCTCGCGCCCGAGATCGAGGAGGACCTGCCCCCGCTCAAGGACTTTTCGCCCCGCGAAAAGCTGGCGATGGAGAAGGAATTTGCGGGCGTGTATCTGAGCGGGCATCCGCTGGACGAATACACGGGGCAGCTCAGCCGCATGAAATACAATTCCGCGCTGCTTCAGGAATACAGCGAGGAGGGCCGCGACAGCGGCGAGCTCGACGGTCGCCGCGTGGAGATGGGCGGCATCATAGAGCAAAAGACCTCGCGCGCGACGAAGCAGGGGCAGCTCATGGGCATCTTTCAATTGGAGGACCTGTTCGGCTCCGTCGAGGTGCTCGCCTTCCCGCGCGTGTTCGAAAGCATCGGCGGAAGTTTGAACGAGGGCGACACCGTTGTCATGAGCGGCCGCCTGTCGTCACGGGACGGAAAGCTTCCCAACCTCATCCTGGACACCTTCCGGCCGCTCAAGCCCGACGCCCAGAGCGGAACCGAAGGCATGAGCGCACCGTCAAACAAAGCGGGAAAACTGTTTCTCAGGCTCACGCGCGACAAGCTGGACGCCGTGCGCTTCATACTCGAAACCACGCCCGGCAACACGAAGGTGTACTTCTATTTTGCCGAGGAGGGCAAAAACTACCTCGCCCCCGCCGACTGCTGGGTCAGCGAAGACGTGGATCTGGACGGCCTCACGAAGCTGCTGGGACAGGGCAGCGTGGTGATGAAATAGAATCGCCGGGCCGTCTGTATCGGAGGAACGATGGAAAAGACGAAGCTTTGCATCATCATACCCTGCTATAACGAAGAAGAGGTCCTGCCGGAGACGCTCAAGCGCCTGAAGGCCTTCCTTACGCAGAACGAGGATCTCTTGAGCCCCGAAAGCCGCCTTCTGTTCGTGGACGACTGCAGCCGCGACGGCACCTGGAAGCTGATCAAAGCGGCGGCCCGGGAAGACGAGCGCGTGGAGGGCATAAGCTTGTCGCACAACCGTGGGCACCAGAACGCGCTGTGGGCCGGCATGGAAAAGGCGAACGGCTTTTTCGACTGCGTGATCACGATCGACGCGGACCTGCAGGACGACGTGAGCGCGATGCGCGCGTTTCTGGAGCGCTTTTTATCGGGCGCGGACGTGGTCTACGGCGTGCGGAGCAAGCGCGACACCGACAGCTTCTTCAAGCGCCTGACGGCGGAGGGCTACTACAAGCTCATGCGCTTTCTGGGCGCGGAGACCGTGTACAACCACGCGGACTATCGCCTGCTTTCGCGCCGCGCGCTGAAGGCGCTGATGGAATACGGCGAAGTGAACCTGTACCTTCGCGGAATGGTGCCGCTTCTGGGCTTCGAAACCGAAACGGTGTACTACGAAAGGGCGGAGCGCTTCGCGGGCGAAAGCAAGTATCCGCTCAAAAAAATGCTCGCCCTCGCCATGCAGGGCGCGACCTCGTTTTCGGTAAAGCCGATCGCGTTCATATGGGCGCTCGGGCTGGCAGTCTGCCTGCTTTCGGCGCTCGCGGGCGCAATTTTGCTGTGCGTACCGGGTACGCAGCTGGGCTTTACGGCGTTTTCGGTCTGGTTCGTGGGCGGGCTGGTGCTGACCGCGCTGGGGCTCACGGGCGAATACGTCGGCAAGATCTACGCCGAAGTCAAGCACCGCCCGCGCTATTTCATAAAGGACAGCACGAACGATAAACCCGAATGACGATTGGAAAAACGCGCAGGGCAAAAAAGCGGCGGCGCTCGGAAAGCGCCGCCGATAAGCCTTTGTTTTTCCCTCAGGCTTCTGCCGCTTTAAAGTATTCGTTCAGTTCCTTTACCAGCGCGTCGGGATCGGTGCCGTGGGCGGCGCAGGCGTTTTCAATGGATTCGGCGGTAGCGTGGGGGCAGCCCAGGCAGTGCATGCCGTAGGCCATGAAGATGCCGGCACAGCCGCGGTCCATGCGCAGCACTTCGCCGATGCTCATCGTCTTGTCAACCATAAAAATATCCTCCTTTGGTTCTGGAGGTATGATACAGGAAGTTTTACGAAGCTTCAACGGCATTTACGTAATTTTTGTGAGGTAAAATTATGCAGACCGTACTCGTTTCCGGCGGCTCGAGGGGCATAGGCGCGGCCACGGTGAGGGAGCTCACCCAAAGGGGCCTGTGCTGCTGTTTTCTGTACGAAAAGGACGAAAAGGCCGCGCGCCTCGTGCAGGCCAACACCGGCGCGAGCGCCATACGCTGCGACGTGAGCGACCCCGTTCAGGTAAAGCGCGCCTACCGGGAGGCCCGCATCATCATGGGCAAGGTGGAGGGGCTGGTGTGCTGCGCGGGCACGGCGCTCAAGGGCCTGTACACGGACATAACGCCCGAGAGCTGGAAGCAGCTTTCGGCGGTCGATCTGGACGGCTGCATCTACCTGAGCCAGGCCGCCCTGCCGGACATGATCAGGCGCAAAAACGGCTCCATCGTGTTCGTTTCCAGTATCTGGGGCAGCGTCGGCGCCAGCTGCGAGGTGCACTATTCGGCGGCCAAGGCCGCGCTGCACGGGCTCACGAAGGCGCTGATGAAGGAAGTCGGCCCGAGCGGCATCCGCGTCAACTGCGTGGCCCCCGGCGTGATCGACACCGACATGAACGCCGATCTGGACACCGACGCCGTGAGCGCGCTGAACGATCAGACGCCGCTTGGCCGCATGGGCCGTCCGATCGAAGTCGCAAAGGCCATAAGCTTCCTGCTGAGCGAGGAATCCAGCTTCATCACCGGGCAGGTGCTGGGGGTGGACGGGGGGTTTACGGGCTAAAGCCCTTCGAATGAAATGAATCGGAGATTCATTTCATTCGGTTTTTGGGGTTTTGGATGCGGTGAGCGCGGTTTTGGTACAAACGTCCGGTTGATGATGCTTGTGCGACAGGTTTGCAGTTTTTGCTAAAAACGCTGCGGCGTTTTTCGGGCGCAAGGCGCGCTGCTTCAAATCTTTGATTTGAACCAGTGCGTCCCGCCATAGGCGGGATCGATTTGCCAAAGGCAAATCGACCTCAAACTGAGCGGAATGAATTTTTGCTCTCGGGCGGCAAGCTGCCCTTCGCAAAAATTCTCCTCGAACCGGCAAAGCCGGTCCTGCGGAATGAAGTCGGAGGGGCTGCGGCCCCTCCGAACCTCCCTTGGGCTTTTGCCGCGCAGGGAAAGAGTTTTGTTGTCTTCAGACCTCGATCATGTACCTTTCGTAGGCGTTGATGATCTTGGTGCCGTGATATTCTCTTTCGCGGGTGATGTCGCGGCCGTAATTTATGTGGACGTGGCCGTGCACGAGGTATTTGGGGTGATAGCGGTCGATCAGCTGCTTGAAGCTTTCAAAGCCGGTGTGGCACAGGTCGCTCGCGTCGCCAAGGCCCCTTACGGGCGCGTGGGTCACCACCACGTCCACGCCGCCCGCGCGCCAGAGCTTGAAGCGCAGGCGGCGGATGCGGGCGGACATTTCCTCTTCGGTGTACTGATACGGGCCGGGATTGTAGCGCATGCTGCCGCCGAGGCCCAGTATGCGAACGCCGTTTATATTGACCAGCGTGTCGTCCAGGCACTCGCAGCCCTCGGGCGGGTTTTGCTGGTAGGCGGTGTCGTGGTTGCCCGCCACGTAATACAGCGGGCGCGCCTCCATGGTGACCAGGAATTCGAGGTAGCGTGCCTTCAGGTCGCCGCAGGAAATGATGACGTCCGGCCTGCCGGAGCGTCCGGGCTGCCAGAAATCCCACAGCGCCTTGCTTTCCACGTCCGAAATCAGCAGTATTTTCATTTGCACCCCGCCCTATCAGAAATTGACCCGACTGCCGGAGGGCAGTTTATTTTTTTTGTTCCTCGGGGTTGAGGGACAGAAGCCGCGTGGTCTCCTGCGACATGGGCAGCAGTTCGTCCGCCGTCGGGATGTTCCCGTGCACGCTGTCGATCAGCCAGTCCATGCGCATGAGCTCTTCCGCCGTGAACAGGCGCTTTCCGTCGTTTCGCACGTTGCCGGCCTGATCGCGCATGAAGCAGGTGAAGGGCTTGATCTGCCCGTCCTTCATGTCCTGCCTCAGGATCGAGGCCAGCTGCTTTACGCCGCCCGGCAGCTTGTCGCTCAGGCGGATATCGATCGCGCCGCTGTCCATGCCCCACCAGTAGCTGACCGCGCCGTCGCTGTCGGCCTTGTAGCTGTCCCAGCCGCCGTTTAGGACCGTCTCGATCAGCTGCACGTACATTTCGCCCCAGTCCCAGCAGGCGGAGGCGATGGGCTCGAATTCGCCCGAGGGCTGCATCATCACGGTGCTCATCGGCAAAAACTCGTCGCCCAGGGGCGTATGGCAAAGCGTCGTTTCGAACAGCGAAATGATCCTCGCGCGCTTTTTGATCAGGTCGCCCCAGGGATCTTCGCTCTGGCTGGACCAGCTGAGCTCCACCGGTGCAAACGGCGCGGTCATTCGTACGCCCAGCGCGAAGGCGTTGATCGAGGCGGGCTCTCCAAGGATCGGGTACCTCGCGATGTAGCCGATGCTTCCGCCCGTCCAGAGGCTGCCCGCGATCGCGCCGGTCAGGAACTTTGCCTCGTACATGCGGCAGTAGTACGTGCGCACGTCAACGTACGGCACGCTCAGCGCGCACACGAGCACCTTTAGGTTCTTGTTCGCGGCCGCGAGCCTGCGCGCCGCGGTGAGCAGCGTCGGCGCCGTGGCCACGACCAGCTGCGCGCCGTCCCTGACCGCCTGCTGCATCGTTTCGTCGGCGCTCAGTTCGCCCACGACGTAGCTTTTGGTCTTGACCCTGTCGCCCAGCTTCTTTTCGAGGTACGCCTGCCCGGCCTTGTGGCCGCCGCTCCAGACGGAGGTTTCCGGGTCGGACGCGTAAATGAACGCGGCGCGCAGCGTGGGCCGGCTGATGCCCTCCCACAGGCGCTCGAAGACCGTCTTGTCCGAAGCCTCGGGCTGCGTGGAGACCGCGACGGGCTCGTCGTTCATCACGAAGTTGAGCTGCTTGATCAGCGCAACGATCCTGCTGTTGAGTTCGGCGGGCGCAAGAAGCGCCAGCTCTTTGTAATCGTAAAGCTTTAAGTAGGCCAGAAGCGCTTCGTCAGGGCTGATCTTTTCGCCGCCGTCGGGCGACAGCTTTTTGTAGGCCTCTCTGAAATCCCAGAAGGCGGCGTGAAAGTGCTGCCTTTCCTCCGTCGTCCACACGTGATCCGGCTCGAAGCCCATGTACTTTTGCAGGAGCCTGTAGCGGCCGGGCTTATCGTAAAACACCCGGTAGGTGCCCGAGAGCTTGAAAAACTCGTGCAGCTCGTAGGCCGCGCGCACGCGCTCGTCCTCGCTCCAGGGCGGAAGGAGCCTGAAGACGCTGGCGCGGATGGTGGGCATTTTTTCAAAGCGCATGACGCTGACGCGCTTGTGCCCCTCCTGCACGTAGAACAGGCCCATGTATTCGATCACGGTGATCGGGTCGTTGATGCCCTCGCTCTCGTGGGCTTCGATCAGACTGATCCACTTTTCGGCAAATTCGCTGTCCCTCGACAAAAGCGGCATGAAATTGCCGGCGAACGCCGCGATCCTGCCCCGCGCCACCGAACCCACGATGCGGTCGATGGGGATTTCAAGCGTCGCGACGGCGAACTGGCCTGTGACGGATTTGCTGCTGAGTATTTCCTCGAGCACCTGCATGTAGGGATATTTGCCCTTGCTCACGCAGGCGTCATAATATTTTTTTCCTTCGCGCAGCGCCAGCATATAATTTGCGATGGCGGCCTCGCGCTTCAATGTACTTTCAGACATCTGTTTCACCTCCCTGAAGGAACGTCAAATCTTAGCATATCAATATGAACTGCGCTCGCGCACAGCGTGAAATTTCAGTGAAAAACCGCCCCGCAGGCCATTTTTCCGCGCCGTTTTCGCGTCTGTATTGCGTTTTTTCGATCCGCTTAAAAAAGTTTCTGCTCTATTTTAAACTGAATATCGCATGTGTGTCAAGCCTTTTACGGGCTTTTCATACCCAGACAGTTGTCCGGCGAAGCCGCCTGCGCAATAAAAAAACCCCGGAGCGTGAAGCATCCGAGGTTTTGTTGCCCTGTAAAGCGCGATTATCTCTTGGAGAACTGGGGCGCTTTTCTGGCGGCCTTGAGGCCGTACTTTTTGCGCTCTTTCATTCTGGGGTCGCGGGTGAGGTAGCCAGCCTTCTTGATGGCGGGCTTGAGCTCCTCGTTGCTCTTTACCAGAGCGCGGGCGATGCCGTGGCGGATGGCGCCGGCCTGGCCGGTATAGCCGCCGCCGCGCACGTTGACGACCACGTCGTAACGGGCACCGGTCTCGGTGAGCGCCAGGGGCTGACGTACGAGGGCCTTGAGGGTCTCAAGGCCGAAGTACTCGTCCAGGGGGCGCTTGTTGATGGTGATATTGCCTTCACCGGGGATCAGACGAACGCGGGCGATCGCCTTTTTTCTTCTGCCGACTGCGTTGAAGCTAACTGCTGACATTTTATTCGTCCTCCTCCCTGATTACTTCATTTCAAAAACTTCGGGCTGCTGGGCGGCGTGCGGATGCTCGCTGCCTTCGTAAACCTTGAGCTTCTTGAGCATCTTGCGGCCGAGAGGGCCCTTGGGCAGCATGCCGGCCACGGCCTTCTTGAGCGCAAAGCAGCTCTTCTTGGCCATGAGGTCGCGGTACTTGGTTTCCTTCAGTCCGCCCGGATAACCGGAATGATGATAGTAGATCTTCTCCTCCAGCTTGTTGCCGGTGAGCACGATCTTGTCGGTGTTGACTACGATGATATAATCGCCGGTGTCCACATGGGGCGTAAAGGTGGGCTTATGCTTGCCGCGCAGCATCAGGGCTACCTGGCTGGCGAGGCGGCCGAGCACCACACCATCGGCGTCGATCACATACCACTTGCGTTCGACTTCGGCGGGTTTAGCCATAAAAGTACTCATTGAGATTCCTCCAAATAATATCAATACTGATGTCTCCGGCATGAGGTCAGCATGCCCGACAATTCATCAAACGCCCGGGGCCGTGAGCGGATTGACACGAAGTATATTATATAACAAACGATATCGCCGTGTCAACCAAAACCGCAAATTTAACCTTACACCGCTCCAAAAAGACGGAAACGCCCCCGCGTGAAAAATAATTTGCGTTTTTGCGCAAAATTTGATAAATATGTGTGGAAATCTTCCGAAATTTAGGGTATAATAAAAAAGCAATAATATGGCTTCAGGAAAGGAGCATCCATATATGAGAAGTAAACAAATGATCGCCATGCTTTTGGCGGGCGGTCAGGGTTCGAGGCTCGGCCTGCTGACCCGCGTCATGGCCAAGCCCGCCGTGCCCTTCGGCGGCAGGTACCGCATAATCGACTTTCCCCTGTCGAACTGCACCAACAGCGGCATCGACACCGTGGGCGTGCTGACGCAGTACCAGCCTCTGGAGCTCAACAGCTACATCGGCTCGGGCGCCAGCTGGGATCTGGACTTAAACGGCGGCGGCGTGTACGTGCTGCCTCCCTACGTGCAGGGCAGCGAAGGCCGCTGGTACAGCGGTACCGCAAACGCCATCTACCAGAACCTGGGCTTCATCGACCAGTACGACCCGGAATACGTGCTGATCCTCTCGGGCGACCACATCTATAAGATGGATTACAGCCGCATGCTGGACGCGCACAAGAAAAACAACGCAGACCTCACCATCGCGGTAAGGCCCGTGCCGTGGAAGGACGCGCCGAGTTTCGGCATCATGAACACCGAGAGCGACAACCGCATCTTCGAGTTCGAGGAAAAGCCCAAGCAGCCCAAGAGCAACCTGGCCTCGATGGGCGTGTACATCTTCACCTATTCCGAGCTCAAAAAGTATCTGACCGAGGACAACGCCGACCCGAACAGCAAAAACGACTTCGGCAAGAACATCATCCCCAAGATGCTGGGCGACGGAAGGCGGCTGTTCGCCTACTCCTTCGAGGACTACTGGAAGGACGTCGGCACCATCGCAAGCCTCTGGGAAGCGCACATGGACCTGCTCAAGAATCCGCCGGACGTGGATCTGAACGACAGGAGATGGCCCATCTACGCCAAGAACCCCGTCATGCCCCCGCATTTCGTGGGCCCCGAAGGCGAAGTGGAAAACAGCATGATCACCGAGGGCTGCGAGATCTACGGCAAGGTCAGCGGCAGCGTGCTCTCCGCGGGCGTCATCGTGGAAGAGGGCGCGCAGGTAAAGGACAGCGCGATCATGCCCTTCACCGTCATCAAAAAGGGCAGCAAGGTCGTGCGCTCGATCGTCGCCGAGCAGACCGTGATCGGCGAGGGCTGCGAAGTCGGCCAGGAGGACGGCGACATCGCCCTGGTGGGCCAGGGCACCGTGCTGCCCGACGGCTACAAGGTCATGGCCGGCACGCAGGTGAACAACGAAACTTTGGGGGAGGGCAAATAACATGAAAGAGACAATGGGCATCATCTACACCTCGAAAGATGAGTTCAGCATGAGGGAGTTGTCCTCCAACCGCTCCGTGACCGCCATCCCCGTCGCGGCCAGATACCGCCTGGTGGACTTTCAGTTGTCCAACCTCGTAAACAGCGGCATCCGCAAGGTGGGCGTGCTCATGCAGGGCCGCTACAACTCGCTGATGGATCACCTTGGCAGCGGCAAGGAATGGAACCTGCACACCCGCAACAACGGCATGTACATCCTCCCGCCCAGCCACACAGGCGCCAGCGACGGGTACCTCGGCGTACTGGACGGCATCATGGCCAACCTCGACTTTCTGCGCCGCTCCAACCACGATTACGTTTTGATCGTGGGCGGCCGCATGGTCTACAACACCCTCTACAACGACATGATCCGCCTGCACGAGGACAGCGGCGCCGACGTGACGATGATGTACACGCGCTTCGATCCCGTGGCGTTCGATTTTTCAAACACCAGCCGCGACACCCGCGCCTTCGTGGGCGTAAACGACGAAGGCCAGATCACCGACATCGAGATCAACCCCAACGTCATAAGCTATCACAACATACTGATGGACGTGGTGCTGATGAAGCGTACGCTGCTTATGCACATGGTGGACCTTGCGGTATCCAGAGGCTATCACGAACTGTACGAGAGCATCATCCGCCCCGGCATCGTGGACAAGAGCATGAAGGTCATGGGCTGCGAGTTCAAGGGCTACTGCCGCCGCATGGAGACGGTCAACAGCTACTATAACCTCAACATGGACCTGCTCGATCCCGCGGTGCGCAAGGAGCTCTTCGGCAAAAACCCGGTCTTTACCAAGACCCGCGACGACGCGCCCACCAAGTACCTGCCCGGCGCGATGGTCAAAAACTCCCTGATCGCCGACGGGTGCGAAATCGAGGGCGAGGTGGAAAACAGCGTGCTCTTCCGCGGCGTAAAGGTGTGCAAGGGCGCCAGGATCAAGGGCGCGATCATCATGCAGGACGGCTATATCGGCGAGGATTCCCTGCTTGAAAACGTGATCCTCGACAAGGACGTGACCGTGCTCAAGGGCGGCAAAATGGTCGCCCCCAAGCAGTACCCCGTGGTGCTGGGCAAAAACGTCACGATCTGACGGGGCTGCGATCCCTCCGAACCTCCCCCGGGCTTTTCAGCGGCCCTTCCAAAACGCACAAGGAGAAAAACGACGATGAAAGTTTTATTTGCGGCCTCCGAGGGCATGCCCTTCGTCAAGACCGGAGGCCTTGCCGACGTGATCGGCGCCCTGCCCAAGGAAATGAGCAAAAAGGGCGTGGACATCCGCGTGATCCTGCCCCTGTACAAGGCAATCGACGCGGGCTACCGCTCCCGGATGGAGCACCTGCTCTACTTCTATATAAACCTCGGCTGGAGACGGCAGTACGTGGGCATCGAAAAGCTCGAACAGGACGGCGTGGTGTTCTACTTCGTCGACAACGAGCAGTATTTCGGGCGCGACTACATCTACGGCCACGGCGGAGACGAGGGCGAAAGGTACGCCTATTTCTGCAAGGCCGTGCTGGAGGCGCTGCCCAGGATCGACTTTATCCCGGACATCATCCACTGCCACGACTGGCAGACGGGCCTGATCCCCACGCTCTACAAGGCGCAGTACAAGCAGCTTCCCAGGTACGGCAACGTAAAGACCGTCTTTACGATCCACAACCTTCAGTTCCAGGGCATCTACCCGATCGACGCGACCGAGGAATTGCTGTCGCTGGGCTCCTGGGCCTACACCAGCGACAATCTGGAGTTCTACGGCCAGGCCTCCTTCATCAAGGGCGGCCTCGTCCATTCGGACAGGATCACCACGGTCAGCCCCACCTACGCGCAGGAGATCCTCTCTCCCTACTACGGCGAGCGCATGGACGGGCTGCTCAGGGCAAGGCAGGACGCGCTCAGCGGCATTCTCAACGGCATCGACACGATCGAGTACGACCCCAGGATCGATCCCCTGATCGAAAGCAACTACGACGCGGACAGCTTTGAAAACAAAAAGGCCAACAAGGCCGCGCTGCAAAGCGAGCTGGGGCTTGAGGTCGACGACAGCGTGCCGCTGATCGCGATGGTCACGCGCCTGTCCGGCCAGAAGGGCCTGGACCTGGTGGAAAGGGTGCTGGACGGCATCATGAACACCGGCGCACAGTTCGTGGTGCTCGGCATGGGCGAAAGCAAGTACATGGATCTGTTCGGCTGGGCGCAGTGGAAGTATTCCGGCAAGCTCGCCGCTTGCTTCCAGATGAACCACCGCCTCGCGCACCGCATCTACGCGGCGGCCGATTTGTTCCTGATGCCCAGCATGTTCGAGCCCTGCGGCTTGAGCCAGCTGATCAGCCTGCGCTACGGCACGCTGCCCATCGTGCGTGAGACGGGCGGCCTGAGAGACACGGTGCTTGCCTACAACGAGTTCACCGGCGACGGCAACGGCTTCAGCTTCTTCAACTACAACGCCCATGACATGCTCTACGTGATCGAGCAGGCCGTGAAGATGTACAAGGAGAACAGGCCGCTGTTCGAAAAGCTCGCAAAGCGCGCGATGAGCGGCGAGTACGGCTGGGACAAGAGCGCGGACAAGTACATCGCCCTCTACGCGACGCTGACCGGCGCAAAGAACGAAGAGCCCATCGAAGTCGAAGCCGAAAAGCCCAAAAAGGCCGCAAGAAAGCCCAAAGAGGCCAAAGAAGCCAAAGAGCCCAAGGAAGCCAAGCCCGCAAAGGCGGCAAAGGCTGCCAAGGAGCCCGAAGCCGAAAAGAAGCCGGCGAAGAAGGCCGCTTCCAAAAAGACGAAGGCCGAAAAAGCCGAATAGACCCTTTGGAATCGCGGCGGGGACGCGCTGTCCCCGCCGCCTTTTCAGACCCTGAAGACGGTATGCGGAGAAGGACATGAACAAAATCATCAGCGTCGCGATCATCGGCTGCGGCGGGCGGGGGCTGGGCGCCTTCGGCCGTCCCATGCAGACGCGCTTTCACGACAAATTTCACGTGTGCGCCCTGTGCGACATCAGCACCGCGCGCCTCGAAAACGCCGGAAAAGAGCTGGGCGTAGAAGAAGGCGCCCGTTTTACCGACGAAAACGCGTTCTTCGCGCAAAAGCGCGCGGAGCTCCTGGTCATCGCCACGCAGGACAGGGACCACGCGCGCCACATCCTGAAGGGGCTTTCGCTGGGCTACGACATTCTGGTCGAAAAGCCGCTGTCCTCCTCGCGGGAGGAGTGCTTAAGCCTCCTTGAAGCGCAAAAACAGAGCGGCCGCGGCGTGTTCGTGTGCCACGAATTGCGCTACGCCCCCGCTTTCCGCAAGGCGGACGAGATCCTCTTATCCGGCGAGCTCGGCCGCCTGATCTCCATCGCCGCGGTCGAAAAGCCTTGGTACGGCCATTTCGTGCACAGCTACGTGCGCGGCTCCTGGCGGCGCAGCGAGGATTCCTCCCCCGTGATCCTTGCAAAGTCCAGCCACGACCTGGATCTGCTTCAATACTACGCGCGCGCAAGGTGCGAAACGATATCGTCGACGGGCGCCCTCAGCTGGTTCAAAGCGGAAAACGCCCCCGAGGGCGCCGCGGATCGCTGCACGGATTGCCGCTACGTCGATTCCTGCCCCTACAGCGCAAAGCGCCTCTACGTCGACCGCATGAAAAACCGCCCCGACTACGTGTTTTCGACCATCATCTGCCGCCCCGACAAGCCCACGCCCGAAAGGGTGATGCAGGCCATCCGCACGGGGCCCTACGGCCGCTGCGTCTACCGCTGCGACAACGACGTCTGCGACAACCAGCAGTGCCTGATGCGCTTCGAAAACGGCGTGACCGCCACCTTCGAAATGAACGCCTTCACCGGAAACGGCGGCCGCGAGATGACGTTCCACTGTTCGCTGGGCGAGCTGATTTTAAGCGAAGTGGACGACGTGATGTGCATAAAGAAGTTCGGCCGCGAGGAGCACGAGAAATTTTCCCTGTCCTCCCTCGTGAACGCGCCCGGCGGGCACGGCGGCGGCGACGACGCGCTGATCCTCAGCCTGCACGGCGCGCTGACCGGCAAAGAAAAAAGCGCCACCTCGCTTGAAAACTCCGTCGAGAGCCACCTGATGGGCATCGCTGCGGAGGAATCGCGCCTGCGCGGCGGCGAAATGATGTACGTGCACGGACGCGCCAACCCCACCGAAAGCTGAAAGGAAATCATAAATGAGACAGATCACCCTCGGCAAAACCGGCATCACCACCCCGCAGAACGCCTTCGGCGCACTGCCGGTCCAGCGCCTGAACAAAGCGGACGTCGTAAAGCTTCTGCGCCGCGCCTACGACGGCGGCATGACGTTTTTTGACACCGCGCGCGCCTACAGCGACAGCGAGGAAAAGCTGGGCGCGGCCTTCGGCGAGGCGGGGCTGAGAAACAAGATATTCATCGCCTCGAAGACGCAGGCGACCAGCGCAGACGAGCTGTTTTCCGAACTGGAAACCACGCTCAGGAACTTAAAGACCGACCATTTGGACGTCTATCAGCTGCACTGCGCAAAGCAGTGCTACCGCCCGGGAGACGAGGGCGGGCTGTACGAGGCGCTTCTGAAGGCAAAAGCGCAGGGCAAGATACTGCACATCGGCATCACCGCGCACAAGATCGGCGTCGCGGAGGAGATCGTGGCAAGCGGCCTGTACGAGACGCTGCAGTTCCCCTTCAGCTATCTGGCAAGCGAGCGGGACATAGCCCTCGTCAAAGCGTGCAAAGAGGCGGACATGGGCTTTATCGCGATGAAGGGCTTAAGCGGCGGCCTTCTGACAAACGCCCGTGCGTGCATGGCGTTCGTCAGCGCATACGACGCCCTGCCCATCTGGGGCATACAAAAGGAGGAGGAGCTGGATCAGTGGCTGAGTTTCTTTGACGAAGCGCCCGCAATGGACGACGGGATCAGGGCCACGATCGAAAAGGACCGCAGGGAGCTGCTGGGCGATTTCTGCCGCGGCTGCGGCTACTGCGCGCCGTGCAGCGTGGGCATCGTCATCAACCAGTGCGCGCGCATGAGCCAGATGATCCGCCGCGCCCCCACCGCCGCCTGGATCGGCCCCCGCTGGCAGGCGGAGATGCAGAAGATCGAGGACTGCATCGACTGCGGCCTGTGCATGACCCGCTGCCCGTACGAACTGAACATCCCGGTGCTGCTCAGAAAGAACCTGGAGGACTACCGCAAGGTGCTCTCCGGGGAGATCAAGGTGGGGTAAGGCCAAAAACAGTTGCGCGGCGCCGGATCACTCCGGCGCCGCGCACGCGTTTCTGTGCGAAAGCTTATTTCTTGAAGAGCTTGGCGAAGCACGCCTTGATCTTGCCCAGGAAACCGGTGGCTTCCTTGGCGGCGCCGTCCAGGTTCAGCTTGGCCTTTACGCCGTCCACGACGCTCTTGAGCGCGCCGCTGTCCAGATTGATGTCGCCCAGCAGGCTCTTGACGGTGTCGAGGGGATTGCTCTTAAACTTGCTCAGCAGGCCCTTGTCGCCGCTGATTTTGCCGACGAGATCGGTAATGATTTTCTGGATATCCATAATGTTACTTCCTTTCAAAAGCTGAGTCTCTCTTTGCGAGGATGATATAAGTATATATCAATTGACGCAAATTGGCAAGCGTTTTTTGAAAAAAAACCGCAAAATCCTTTGTGTCTTCCGCGTCGCGCGGGGCCGCGCCCACCGAAAGCGCGCGCTCTAAGCCCGTTTTACGCCCCGCTGATTGAGCTTTTTTTCGCCGAAGCGCTGAAGCATCGAAAGCGCGGTCGAGAAAAGAAGGTAGATGATCGCGACGTCTATGTACATCGCCAGCGTCTTGAAGTTGACGCTCATGGCCTTTTTGGCCACCATCATCATTTCCACGACAGTGATGTTGGCCACGAGCGACGTGTCCTTGAGCATGCTGATCAGCGAATTGCCAAGCGGCGGAAACGCCGTTCGCATCGCCTGCGGCACGACCACGCGGCGCATGATCTGCCCGTAGCTCATGCCCACGCAGTAGCCTGCCTCGATCTGCCCCGCGGGCACGGCTTCGAGCGACGCGCGTATGGTCTCGGCGCAGTACGCGCCTTCGTTGAGCGACAGCGCCAGCACCGCCGTGGGCCCGGGCGGCAAAAGGATGCCGATGGACGGCAGCAGGTAAAACAGCACGTACAATTGCACGAGCAGCGGCGTTCCGCGGATGATCCAGATATAAAAGCGCGCCGCCTGCTTTAAATAGTCGACGTTTGCGAACTGCACCATGGCGGTGAACATGGCGATGACCAGCCCCAGCGAAAACGAGGCCACGGTGAGCGGCAGCGTGACGATGAGCCCGCGCATGAACAATTCGCCGAAATTGTCGCGCATGACCGTCCAAAAGCCTTCCATGCGAAAACGTTCCTTATACAAGTATATTTATGCGCTCATTATAGCATCCCGAATGCTAAGAATCAAGCTTCAAAAGGCGATGTTTCTCTTTTTCCCTCTTTCTTTTCCGCGCCGGATGTGGTATACTTCGGATAGAGAAAATCCCATTTTTCACGGAGGGCCTATGAAACGGATCGTATCTTTGCTGCTTGCGTGCGCGCTCCTGCTTTGCGCCGCGGCCTTCGCAGAAAAAAGCGAAAACCTGTTCGAGACCAAATACTACACGATGCGCGCGCCCGAGGGCTGGGTGTGCGACTACGACGACCTGAAAAAAGAGGAAAAGAGCTGGGAGCTCGGCTACATCTTCCGAAAGCCCGATTATCAGCTGTGCGTGTTCGCGGGGCTGGACTATTATTCGAACTGGAGCGACGTCTCCCTCTGGCGCGGAAGAGAGGAAGACATGCGGGAATACAGGGACGTGCTGCTAAAGGATTACAAGGACTATTCGCCCGAGCTCGTCGAAACCGTGACCGTCGGCAAAATCCCCTTCCTCGTCATGAAGCTTACGGACAACGACGCTGTGTTCTACTACGCCGAGACGATGACCAACGGCTACGCGGTGAGCTTCGAATACTACGCGCTCGACGCCCGCAGCGAATGGCGGAACGTGACGGACGAGGAATACAGGCTGTTCATCGAAATGCTCAAAACGTTCGAGCCGAAGCTGTGACGCGGCTTTAGGCGCAGCGGCAGGAGCCGGCAATCCGGCAAAACCCGGTCAAAAAAAGGGCCGCCCCGTTTACGGAGCGGTCTTTTTCGTAAGAGCGCTTATTTGGTCATCGTGAGCTTGACGACCTGGCCCTCTTCGATCTCCATGTCCATGATCAGGGTCTTGCCGCTGAGCTTGTAATCGAAGCTCTTGCTTTCCCCGTTGGAAGTGATGGTGATCTTCCCGTTGGCGGTTGAATAGGTGAACTCCTCGGTATTGGTCGAGCCGCTCATGTTCTCCGTCAGCGTGCCCTTGCCGTCCGCTTTGAACGTGAAGGTCATGCTGCCGCCCATCTCCTTGAGGTTCACGGTGACGCCCTGGGCAGCCATGGTCTGTACCTTCCAGGTGCCGACGATGCCCTTGCTTCCGCAGGCATTTAGGACGACTACGACCGGACGAACGCCGTAGGTGTCATTGTTGACAAAGGCTCTGTTAGTGTTGACATAGCCGTAGTCGCGGACACAAGTCGCGTTCCCCGATTTGAAGCCGGGAGAACGAAGCCACCACAAGCAGGCGCCCTTATAGGTGTACGCTCCTTGTGCTACAGCGTAAGCTGTTGCATAACAAATACGAGAAGTATTGTTAGTGAAGTAACTGTAAACCTTTTCACCGGTGAAACTGTTTGTTGCTTCGTTAATGCTCAGCAGCCAAACCCTGTCCAGCGTGGCATTGCCGCCAGTAGTTCCATAGGAGGGGTTATTCTCGTTTTCGAGCGTCACAGGCACGATCTTCGTCTGCTCCTCCGCGCTGAACGCAGTGTTGTAAAACCCCTCATTTAGCCACTCACGTAGTGTACAGGTCTCCCACGTGATGTCCGTATATGAAGTGTTATATGGTTTGCAATCCAGCGCATATTTGCTGATCAATACAAGACTGACTTCGTCCTGTACAGCCAGAACTATCCATTCTATTGGTTCAGTGCCGTTAGCGGAATCGTTGTCCTGTTCGTAGTGACCAAATTCGATCCAATCTCCTACTACAATATCTTCTGCTTCATTCAGGCTCTTTTTCTGCATTTTTACTTCATACTCGCCTTCAGCAATCTTAACGCCCTTCAGGTAAATAACATATTTATGTTCGCCTTCAGTAAAAACTTCTTCTGCAGAGCTTTGGCCTATTCTACGAGTAAAACTCTCGCCAGCATTAAAACTACTACCAGACCAATAGTATCCTTCATCATCGATACTCATCATCAATTCATTTTCATAATACTCAAAAACTTCAGTTGAGTTATTCGTAAGTGTGAAAACAGAGGTAATATACTCCCCTGCGTCAAGTGTGTTCAAAAACGGTTCTTTGCCATCGACCTCAGACAAGCCATTATAAACCGCAAGCCGCACGTCTGTAACACTGATGCTTGTAACTGCCTTTTCAGCCGCTTTTCTCTGCGTGGATTTACCGTTCGTGAATATGTAATAACTACCATCCAACTTTTCCTTTCCGTTGACGAACCATCTAATCTGCTGGGCACTTGTGGGCGTGCTATCGTCACCATAGCTGCAAATCACAGAATAAAACCCTTTCTCACTGCCCGCTTTCAGGCTGTACGTAGTCCAGCTTAACGCTTCAGTGGTGACGCTGACCGAAATGTCTTTCTGCGTGTTGTTCTTCAGACGCAGTACCATGTTTATTCTCTGACCGGATTCCAGATCCTGCTGATAGCCTACAAGATCGTCATAGTAATACAGCCAATTGTCGTACTGATCGTATACTCCCAATACCATTCTCGCACTGATGCCCCAGTAATTCTCATCGGCAAGTATAGTATCCACATCCTTATAACCGCTTATTTCTTCGTATATCCTCTTTGCTTCGTCCTGCTCTCCAGTCACCGCAAGTATCCCAGCATAATCGTATTTGACTTCCTTTACCCTCGTCGGCGAATCATATTTGTCTGCCAGACTCTCGAATATGCTTATGGCCGCCTTATACTCCTTGGCCGCATATTTCTGTTCCGCGCTCATGTATGTATTCATGTCGGCAATAGCTTGGTCCGCCTTCGCCTTGCTGTCTTGACTGCCGAGCTTCCCTGCAAGCGTATAATATTCAATGGCTTTCTCCATGTCGCGTGCGCCGTAATCGTCAGTCTCGTACGCCCTGCCCAACTCCATCAGCGCAGTAACGCTGCCTTCATCAGCCGCAAACGTCAGGCATTCTATTGCTTTTTCATATTCCGCCTGCTCGTAATACAGTCTGGCAAGCGCCAACTTGCTCCCGCTAACTTGCTGTTCGTCCGCTATCGTCAGGTACTCATGGGCTTTGCCAAAGTCTTTGCCTAAGTATTCTCCCGACATGTACTCTTCGCCAAGTCTCAGTGACGCAGCAGCGTAACCGCTGTCAGACGCTTTTTTCAGCAGACTTTCAGCATATTCCGGATTGTATGGCAGGCTGTTCACACCGTCCAGAAAATACAGTTCGCTGACTACACCGCTCATCGCTTCGGATTCTTCCAACACGGTTTGCAGTTTGCCATCGGTCTCATCCAGACTGTCTTTCGCCTGCGCAAGCTCTGCTTTTGTCGCGCTTAGTTCCTCATTCAAGCCGCTGACCGTTTCGGATAATGTGCTTATCTCTTCATTCGCCGCAGCAAGTTCTTCCTGAGTCGCAGACAGTTCAGTGTCGGTGCTTTCAAGCTCTGTCGTCAGGTTGTCGATCTTTTCATTCGCAGAAGTCAAGTCTGTCTGGGTTCCGCTAAGGGCTATACTTAGCGTCGCTATCTCACCATTCGCGGCAGTCAGCTCTTCCTGTGTTGCAGACAGTTCAGTTCCGGTGCTTTCAAGCTGCGTTGTCAGGTTGTCGATCTTTTCATTCGCAGAAGTCAAGTCTGTCTGGGTTTCGCTAAGGGCTATGCTTAGTGCCGCTATCTCACCATTCGCGGCAGTCAGCTCTTCCTGTGTCGCAGACAGTTCAGTGCTAAGACTGCTAATCTCGCTGTTCGCTGATGTCAGGTCGCCCTTCGTTGATTTGAGTGCAGTACTGAGCTCGGTTATCTTTTTGTCAGCCGCTTTCTGATTCTCTTCGACTGTGGCCTTTAGATCGGTGTTAGTCTTGTAGAAAAATGCGATCGTGCCTATGTTCAGCAACAGTGCGATTATAAGCAGTATTGAAATCAGCTTCTTTGACATAAATTGACCTCCTATTCAGGTTGCACTTGTCAACGATAATTGATATCCTATCGCTATTTCAAACGCCATCAAAAATCCGACGTTGAATTACGTCTAAAAGAATGTTTGAGAGGGATTTGTCGTATTCCAGCGCCCATGCTTCAAAGACCCTTCCCGCTTCCAAAGCGCATCGAAAAGCTGTGTTACAAACAATACGAAATATAAGAAAATTATAACAGACAAAGCGGGTTTATGTCAAGATTGAAAATGAGAAAGGCTGTGCATTTGCTAACCGTAAATTAACATTTTTCCGCCGAATCGGGCAAGTATTTGCGCGGATTGCTTTACTTTTTAACACGCGAAGCGTATACTTATTGAATACGCCCGTCGACGGGCGGCATAACATCAATGAATTCTACAGAAAGGGGAAACAGCCATGAAGGACGTTACCGTAAGGGAACTGTTCAGCCAAAAGCCCTACGGGGCCCAAAGCAGCGTGCGCGTGCGCGGCTGGGTGAGAACCTGCCGCCAGAGCAAGACCATCGCGTTTATTGAACTGAACGACGGGAGCTTTTTCAACAATTTGCAAATCGTCGTGGAGGATGGCAAGATCAATAATTACGCCGAGACGTTGAAGCGCGTCAGCGTTGGCGCTTCGGTGGAGTGCGCGGGCGAGATCGTGCTGACCCCCGATATGAAGCAGCCCTTCGAGCTGCACGCCTGCGAGGTCACGGTGCTGGGCGACAGCCCGGCGGACTATCCGCTGCAGAAGAAATTCCACTCCGTGGAATACCTGCGCACGATACAGCATCTGCGCCCCAGGGCCAACCTCTTCCGCTGCGTATTCCGCATCCGCTCGGTCGCCGCGCAGGCGATCCACCGCTTTTTCCACGACAGGGGCTTCATCTACGTGCATACGCCCCTGATCACCGGCAGCGACTGCGAGGGCGCGGGCGAAATGTTCCGCGTGACCACGCTGGACGCGGACAACCCGCCGCGCACCGAGGACGGCAAGGTGGATTTCGACAAGGACTTTTTCGGTAAGCCCGTCTCGCTCACCGTTTCCGGACAGCTGAACGCCGAGGTCTTCGCGCTGGCGTTTTCGAACGTGTACACCTTCGGCCCGACCTTCCGCGCCGAGGAGAGCTACACCGCCCGCCACGCCGCGGAGTTCTGGATGATCGAGCCCGAAATCGCCTTCGCCGACCTGAGCGACGACATGGCGCTCGAGGAGGACATGATCAAATACATCATCAGCGCGGTCCTCGAAGAGTGCCCCGAAGAGATGGCGTTTTTGAACGAGCGCGTGGACAAGGGGCTGATCGAGCGCTTGAGTGCCGTGCGCGACGCCGAGTTCGCCCGCGTCAGCTACACCGAGGCCGTAAAGCTGCTGGAGGAAAGCGGCAAGGAATTCGAGTACAAGCCCTATTGGGGCTGCGATCTGCAGACGGAGCACGAAAGGTATCTTACCGAGCAGATCTTCGGCCGTCCCGTGTTCGTGACCGACTATCCCAAGGAGATCAAGGCCTTCTACATGCGTATGAACGAGGACGGCAAGACCGTCGCGGCGGCAGACCTGCTGGTGCCCGGCATCGGCGAACTGTGCGGCGGAAGCCAGAGAGAAGAGAGGCTCGACCTTTTGACCAGGCGCATCGAGGAGCTGGGCATGGACCCGAAGGATTACTGGTGGTATCTGGAGCTGAGAAAGTACGGCTCGGTCGTACACTCGGGCTTCGGCATGGGCTTTGAGCGCATGATCATGTATCTGACGGGCGTGGCCAACATAAGGGACGTGCTGCCCTTCCCGAGGACCACACGCTTCGCGGAATTCTAAAGACAGCGGCTTTAGCCGTTCATAACAGACAGTTCGAAACCATCCTGTCTCTAAACAAAACTACGGAAAGGAGCGGGCTCGCCGTATGCTTTCGGCGGGCCCCACTGTTGCAATGAAGCAGTTCAAACTTGACCTTAGCGCGCGCTGTCTCGCCCGCGCCGCAATGATCGCCGCGATCTACGCGGTGCTCACCCGCCTGATCTGGGCTTTTGCCTCCGGCGCGATACAGCTGCGCGTCTCCGAAGCGCTGTGTGTGCTGCCGCTGATCTTCCCCGAGGCCGTCCCGGGCCTGTTCGTGGGGTGCCTGCTCGCCAACATCCTGGGCGGGGCCCACATACTGGACATCGTCTTCGGTTCCCTTGCCACGCTGGGCGCGGCGTTCTTCACCTGGAAGACCGGCTTTAAGCTGCCTGAGATCACGAATCCCAAATACTGGCTTTCGATGGTCTTTCCCGTGCTGTTCAACGCGGTGATCACCGGTACGGTGGTCTGGTACTGCTACGGCTTTTCGGGTTTCGGCGTGAGCGACAGCCACATGCTGAAATACCTCCCCCTCTCGATGCTGACCGTGGGCGCGGGCGAAGTGATCTCCGTGTACGTACTGGGCACGCTTTTGTACCTGGGCCTGCGGAAGCTGCCCAAGAGCCTGCTGACCTGAGGGGCTGCCCGCCGTCGAGCGGGGGTTCGTTTCAAACCCGATGTACGCCGTAGCGGACAGAGCGCAGGTTACTGCGTATACGTTTCTCCCATGGCGGCAGGTTGCCGCCGCTACAGGCAGCGCGGGTTCCGTCTCCGTAGCGGCGGCAATCTGCCGCCACAAGCATTGCGTATACGAAATTGCGCGGCGTAAAGCGCAGGTTTCGTCGCCGCAACGGCGGTGATCTGCCTTATGCGGGGCTGTGAAGGAACGCCGACGAACCGGCGGCCTCCTTCACAGCCCCTGTTTTTTGCAAACTCAACTTGACAGCGCCCGGCGGCGCATATAAAATAGGGGCAAACCGCTGCTTAAAGGACAGAAAAACGATGTGGAAAAATTTCCTTGTGGCCGTGGACGCGGTCATGCCGTTTGTGATCTATCTGGCGCTGGGGTACTTTGCGGTGAAGGGCGGCCTTGCGGACACAGGCTTTATGAACCGCCTGAACAGGTTCAGCTTCAAGCTGTTTTATCCGCTGCTCATGTTCAAAAACGTGTACGGCGCGGCGCCCGAGAGCATGCCGTCGCTCACGCTGATCCTGGTTTCTGTCATAGGCATCCTGGTCCTGATCGGCACGCTCTGGACCGTCGTACCGCTGTGCGTGAAGGAAAACCCGCGGCGCGGCGTCGTCATTCAGGCTCTGTTCCGCAGCAATTTCCTGCTCTACGGCATCCCGCTGATCGTCTCCGTCTTCGGCGAAGCGCGCGCCTCGGTCGCGGGCTTTATGACGCTGATTGTCATCAGCCTGTTCAACATCGCGGCGGTCGTCGTGCTGGAGAGCTTTAACAGCGAAGGCGGCGGCTTTTCCATTACTTCCCTTCTGCTCAAGCTCGTCAAAAACCCGCTGCTTCAGGGGTGCCTTGCGGGCCTTCTGTTTTTCGCGTTCAAAATCAAGCTGCCCTCCTTCCTCTCCGTGCCGGTAAACGCGCTGGGCAACATGGCGACGCCCCTTGGCATGATCACGCTGGGCGGCACGCTGAAATTCAGCGCCTTCGGCAAAAACAAGCGCATCATCGCCGGCGTCACGGGGCTCAGGCTCGTGCTCATCCCCCTTATCATGCTCCTGATCGGCTACGCCTTCGGGCTGCGCGGCGCGGAACTGTTCCTGATGCTCGTCATCTTCGGAACGCCCGTCGCCGTGGCCTCCTACACGATGGCCGCGAACATGGGCGGCGACGGGGAGCTCGCGGGGCAGCTCGTGGTCGTGACGACGCTGGTCTCGCTGGTCACGATCTTTCTTTTCATCTTCTTCATGGGGCAAATGAACCTGCTGGCGTAAGAAAATGCGCTTTAAAAGCAAATTTCGCCCGAAAAGCGATTGACCAAAGCGGCTTTTGTGCCGTATAATAGAAAATAACCGGGCGGCGTGTACGCCGTCCCCTCCGGACGAGCAAAAAGCGAGGTACCCGATGCGCTTCATCAAAATGCACGGCTGCGGGAACGATTACGTCTATCTGGACTGCTTTCATTCTCCCGCGCCCGAAAACCCGTCTGAACTCTCCGTAAAAGTCTCAAAGCCCCACACCGGCATCGGCTCGGACGGGCTGATACTGATCGAACCCTGCCCGGGCGCGGACGCGCGCATGCGCATCTTCAACAAAGACGGCTCCGAGGGCGAAATGTGCGGAAACGGCATCCGCTGCGTGGGCAAATACCTCTATGACAGCGGGATCGCCCAAAAAAAGACGATCTCGGTCGACACGCGCAGCGGCGTGAAAATTCTCGAAATGCTGATAAAAGACGGCAAAGCCGCGGGCGCACGCGTGGACATGGGCAAAATGATCTTCGACCCGGCGCGCATACCCGTATCGGGTACTTCCAACAGAATAAAGCTCAGCTGCCACGGCCATACGATGGAATTTTTCTGCCTGAACGCCGGCAACCCTCACGCCGTCACGGCGGATTATTTCCCGTCGGACGGCGAATTCGAAAAAATGGGCAGCGCGCTGGAGTTCGACCCCGCCTTTCCCGAAAGGGCCAACGTTTCGTTCATCAAGGTGCTCTCGCCGAAAAAAATCAAAGCCCGCGTATGGGAAAGGGGCAGCGGCCCCACGATGGCCTGCGGAAGCGGCGCGACGGCCTGCCTGGTCGCGGCCTTCTGCATGGGCCTTTGCGACGACAGGGCCACGGTATGCCTGCCCGGCGGCGAACTGTTCATCGAATACGACAGTCAGAGCGGCCACGCCTTTATGACGGGGCCCGCCGAGACTGTGTTTGTCGGAGATTATCTACTATAAATTTGGGGAGGATCGCACAATGATCATGCACCAACTGGATGCGCGCATCCGAAAAATCAAGTCGGTTCTGAAGTCGCTCTGGATACGCGAAAGGGCGGACGCGGAGGGCATAGAGATCGCCCCACGCGGCAGCAAGGAATTCGCGCCCTTCAAAAACGGCGATTTCTGGGCGCTTGAGCAGGGCGAGAACTGGTACGATTTCCGCTTCACCTGCACCGTGCCCGAGGGCTTCCGCGGCCAGGTGCGCCTGTGTGAGGACACGGGGCTGGACGGCTGGGAGGCCACGCAGAGCCAGATCGTCGTGTGGATCAACGGCCGCATAGAGCAGGCGTTCGACACGAGGCACTTGAGCGTCATACTGCAAAAAGAGGCAAAGCCCGGCGAAAGCTTCGACATCTTCCTGCAGGCGTACCACAACACGCTCAGCGGCAACGTGGGCCTGCTTCAGCCCAGGATGCGCCTGTACCTTGCCGACTGCATGGACGACGTGATGCAGCTGTACTACGACATTGACGTGCCCCACTGCGCGTGCCTGCTGGCGCAGACCGGCGAAAGAGACAGGGAGACCACGCTTCAGGTTCTCTCCGACGCGGTCAACCTGCTCGATCTCAGAAAGCCCTATTCTCCCGAATTCCACGCTTCCGTCGCCGAGGCGCGCAAGTACCTCAGGGAAAACTACTACGACGTCATCGAGCAGGTCCCGCCCGAGGCCATCGCGGAATGCGTCGGCCACACGCACATCGACGTCGCGTGGCTGTGGGACCTTTACCAGACCCGCCACAAGGCCGTGCGCACCTTCGCCACGATGCTCAAGCTCATGGAGCAGTATCCCGAATTCAAGTTCATGTCCTCTCAGGCGCAGCTTTATTTAGACGTCAAGGAGGACCAGCCGGAGCTCTTCGAGCGCATCCGCAAGGCCGTTAAGGACAAGCGCTGGGAGGCCGAGGGCGGCATGTGGGTCGAGGCGGATTGCAACCTCTCCGGCGGCGAGGCGCTGGTAAGGCAGTTCCTCTACGGCACGGAATTTTTCGAGACCGAGTTCGGCGAAAAGAGCCGCATACTCTGGCTTCCGGACGTGTTCGGCTACAGCGCGGCGCTTCCGCAGATCCTCAAAAAGAGCGGCATCGATTACTTTATGACCACCAAGCTCAGCTGGAGCGAATACAACCTGTCCCCCTACGACACATTCATGTGGAAGGGCATCGACGGCAGCGAAGTGCTGACGCATTTCAGCCCCTCGCGCGAATACATCCAAAACAGCAACTACGAGCGGCACGACGATCTGCAGTTCTTCACCACCTACAACGCGATGCTGCAGCCCAACCAGATCAAGGGCGGCTGGCAGCGCTTCCAGCAAAAGGGCATCGACAACCACTTCCTGGTCTCCTACGGCTACGGCGACGGCGGCGGCGGCTCCACCGAGTGGATGATCGAAAACGCGCGCCGCATGAAGGGCAGCGTCGTGGGCATCCCCGCGGTCAGGCATTCCTTCGCCAGAGACTTCTTTACCGAGCTCGAAAAGCGCGTTGCCGGTGACAAGCGCCTGCCCAAGTGGAGCGGCGAGCTCTACCTCGAGTACCACAGGGGCACCTACACCTCGCAGGCCAAAAACAAGCGCAACAACCGAAAGCTCGAAATCGCGCTGCGCGACGCGGAGTACTGGCTGACCAAGGCGAATCTGGCGTGGCCGCAGGACGAGCTTCGCCGGATCTGGCGCAGCATGCTTACGCTTCAGTTCCACGACATACTGCCCGGCTCCTCCATCCACAAGGTCTACGAGGACAGCGACATAATCTACGCCGATCTGTTCAAGCGCGTAAAGGCCCTGCGGGACGAGGCCATTGCGGCGGTCACGGCGAACGTGAAGGGCGATCTGCTCGTCACCAATACCCTGAGCCATTCGAGAAGCGACCTCGTCTGGTTCGACGCGCCGGACGGCGTGACCGGCTTACGGGACGCCGAGGGCAACGTCTTCCCTGCCCAGAAGGTCGATGGGCGCTGCGTCGCCTACGTCGAAAACATCCCGGCCATGGGCGAAAAGAGCGTCTGGTTCGACTGCTCCGCGCCCGTTGCGCGCAGCGTAAAGCTGAACGAAAGCGGCTTTGAAACGCCCTTCTTCGAGGGTCGGTTCGACGAAAACATGCGCATCTCAAGCCTTGTCGACAAGTGCGCAGACCGCCAGCTCGTAAAGCCCGGCAAGGCGCTCAACACCCTTGTCTGCTACGAGAACCGCCCGCACAACTACGACGCGTGGGACATCAACATCTACTACACCGAGCACGGCTGGGCGCTGGAAAAGCCCGAAAGCGTCGAGCTTATCGGCGTGGGCCCCGTGCTGGGCGTGATCCGCGTCAGCTGGAAGACGGGCGAAAGCACCGTCACGCAGGACATCAAGGTCTATTGGGACGTAAAGCGCATCGACTTCGACACCAAGGCCGACTGGAAGGAGCCGCACGGCCTGCTCAAGGCGCACTTCCCGCTGGACATCTTCTACAATCAGGCGCAGTACGACATACAGTACGGCAATGTGACCCGCGCCACGCACAAGAACACCTCCTGGGACGTCGCCAGGTTCGAGGTCTGCGCCCACAAGTGGGCGGACGTCAGCGAAGCCGACTACGGCGCCGCGATCCTGAACGACTGCAAGTACGGCCACTCCGTGGACGAAAACAGCGTGACGCTCACGCTGATCAAGTCCGCCACCGATCCCGATCCCATGGCCGATCAGTGCGCGCACGAGTTCAGCTATTCGCTTCTGCCCCACACCGGCGACTGGCGCAAGGCCGCCGTGCCGCGCAAGGCCTACGAGTTCAACATCCCCGCCGTCGCGGAAAAGCTCTCGGGCGGCGACATGGAAGCGGCCGGGCCCTACGCGAGCGTGGACGTTCCGGGCGTGATGGTTGAGACCGTAAAGGGCGCGCTCAAGGGCGAGGGAACGATTTTGCGCCTGTACGAGTGCTACGGCGCGCGCGTCAGGGCGAAGCTCACGCTGGCAAGCGCACCCAAAGAAGCGCAGTTTACCGATCTAATGGAAAACGACCTCGGCAAGGCCGTCTTCGACGGGAACGTGTTCAATTACGAATTCAAGCCCTACGAGATACTGACGCTGCGCGTAAAGTAAGAAGAAACAAATATCAACTAAATATCACAATTTTACCGCGCCTTGTCCCACTTTTCATGGTATAATAGACTTCCGACCGAAACGGAACGAGGTGAAGATCATGAACGGATTTCGCGAAAAAATGATGCGATTCATGGCGGGCAGGCGCGGTATCGACCAGTTCAGCCTGGCGCTGTACATATTGGGCTTCGTACTGTACCTTCTGGCGCTGATACTGTCGCTGCCGGTATTGAGCCTGCTGAGCACCGCAGTATGGATCTACGGTCTTTTCAGGGGCTTCAGCCGCAACATCGCAAAGCGCGAAGCCGAGAACCGCTGGTTCATGGGTTGGTTCGGCCCCATCGCCGTAAAGATCAAGCAGGCGCACGTGCGCTTCAAAAACCGCAAGATCTACCTGTACTACCGCTGCCCCAAGTGCAAATGCTGGCTGAAGCTGCCCCGCAACGTGGGCGAAAAGCACGTGACCTGCGGTCACTGCGGCGCGAGCTTCACCAAAAAGGCATAGACGGGAAGGCTTAAACGATGTTCGGCTACGTCACCGTCAACGAAAAGCGCCTGAGCAAGGACGAGAAAAACCGGTTTCAGCGCATCTACTGCGGCGTCTGCGAGGATTTGCGGGCGCTGTGCGGCGCGAGGGGGCGCCTGACGCTGACCTACGATTCGGCGTTCCTGGCGCTGGTCCTTACGAGCCTGTACGAGCCCGAGGAAAAGCACAGCCGCCTGACCTGCAGCGCGCACCCGCTGGTAAAGCACGACTGCGATCAGAGCGAAATGACCGCCTACGCTGCGGACGTGAACGTGCTTCTGTCCTACTACAGCCTGCTGGACGACTGGCAGGACGAGGGCAGCAAGCTGAAAAAGGCGGGCGCGGAGCTGCTGAAAAAGGCCTTCGGCGAAAGCGGCGCGCGCCGCCCGGAAAAGAAGGCCGTGATCGAAGAGGAGCTCGGCAATCTTGCACGGCTGGAAAAGCAGGGCTCAGGCGACATAGACAACCTCGCGGGGTGCTTCGGGCGGCTGCTGGGCGAAATGTTCGTCTACAAGGGGGACAACTGGGCGACGCTGATGCGGACCGCGGGCGACAGGCTGGGCCGCTTCATCTACATACTGGACGCGTGGAAGGATTCCGCAAAGGACAGGCGAAACCACGCCTTCAACGCCTTAAGCGCCCTGCGCGAACAAAGCGACTACGAAGAGCGGGTGTTCAATATGCTCACCTGTGAGATTTCCCTGTGCGCGAAGGCGCTGGAGGCGCTGCCGCTGGTGCAGGACATAAACATCATACGCAACGTGATCTATTCCGGCGTCTGGACCAGATATTCCCGGCGGCGCAAGCCGTCCAAAGAAGGAGACAAATGAGCCGCGACCCCTATACCGTGCTGGGCTTAAGCCCCGGCGCGAGCAGCGACGAAGTAAAAACCGCATACCGCAAGCTTGCCAAGAAGTATCATCCCGATCTCAACCCCGGCTCCGTCGAGGCCGAGCAGAAGATGAAGGAGATCAACGAGGCCTACGACATCATCGTCAGCGGCCGCTATCAGGCAGGCACATATTCGTCCGGGCAGAACGCCTCCTCGGGCGGCTACGGCGCTTATCAAAACGGCGGTTTCGGCGGCTTTGGCGGCTTTAACGGTTTCGGCGGCTTCGGCGGCGGCGCTTACGGCGCTTCTTCGCAGAGCGGCTCGGGCGCGTACCGGCGCGGCTACGCCGACCCCAACGAGGGTTTCTGGGGCAATCCCTACGGCTTTACGGGCCGGGCGCAGGCGGGCAGGGGCACGGAAAGCAGCCAGCTGAGGGCCGCGAGGAACTACATCAACAGCCGCCATTACGGCGAAGCGCTGAACGTGCTGAATTCAATAAACGAAAGGGACGCGTACTGGTACTATCTGAGCGCGCTGGCCAACGAGGGCGTCGGCAACCACATAAACGCCATACGCGACGCGCAGACCGCCGCCCAAATGGAGCCGGACAACCAGGTCTATTCGGACCTGCGCGAGCGCCTCGAATACGCCGGCGGCGCGGCCCGCAATTATTCCCAGCGCTTCAACATGCCCCGTAGCGGCTGGTCCTACGCGCTGTGGTGCCTGTTTTTGAACTTCTGCTGCGGCAGAGGGTGGTTTTTCTGCTGAGATCGTCCGGCAAAGGCGCACAAACGGGGCTGTGAAGGAAAGTCGAACTTCACAGCCCCGTTTCTGTGGCGGCGCAAACGCCGCCGACAGGGAACAATATAACGTTATACCACCGTAGCAGCGGCCTTCAAGGCCGCCATGAGCGAGGCGTATATGTACGAAATCACCTTTTGAGGCATCAGCATCGCGTCCTCTTGTAGCGGCGGCAATCTGCCGCCATAAGCGATGCGTATACGCTGGAAAATCCCGTTTGAGGCAAGGCATCGCGTTTCCTTGTAGCGGCGGCAACCTGCCGCCATGGGCAACGCGGGCACGCGGGAAATCGCGCTTTACGCTGCAACGGTACGTATACGCAATGCCTATGGCGGCGTAGACGCCGCCGCTACGAAGACGCCGCGTATTCACATGTTACACGGAAGTCGTCCAAATCTCGCAATTTATCCGTAGCGGCGGCCTTCAAGGCCGCCATATTCGTTGCGTATCCGCGGGAAATCGCGCTTTACGCAGCGTTGTTTTGTATATGCGATGTTTGTGGCGGCAGATTGCCGCCGCTACGGAGATGTAACCATGCTGCAGCACCGCCGAAACTGTTTACGCCGTCCTCATTTCTCTCCTGTTTCCATCCCCGCTATTCCTCAGCCCCTTCCCTGCGCGTTTTCAGCCAGGCGAAGACGCACAGGGCGAACACGACCGGCAGGCTCACGTACAGCACCCACATGGGCAAAAGCGCCGAGGCGGAGAGGATGAGCGGAAGGCTCGAAACGAAAAACGCGGCCCACAGCGCTTTGCCCGCGTTCATGCGCCTGATGAGATACGCGCAGCACGCCGCAAGGATCAGCGCGCTCAGCAGCTGGCTTACGCGCGCAGGGCCAAGATACAGGCTGTCCGTTCGCAGGCCCTCGACCGCGCAGCGCTCGAAGGCGTACAGCACGAGGTAGCCCAGGAAGCCCTCTCCCCTGCG
Source organism: Clostridia bacterium (assembly GCA_017395065.1). Lineage (GTDB taxonomy): Bacteria > Bacillota > Clostridia > Christensenellales > Aristaeellaceae > RUG14130. Next base: position 57,235 of record JAFPWH010000008.1, read on the forward strand.
CAGGAACCATTTGCGGGTGGGCAGCACGCAGATGAGCAGGTGGATCGTAAGGCACCAGACGGATTCGTAGAAAAACGCGGCCGCGTGCCAGACGCCCGCGATCTTCACGGCGGCGGGGAAGAATTGAAGCCCCTTTACGCCGATCTCGACCCCGTAGGCCTCTTCGTTCAGAAAATTGCCCCAGCGTCCGATCGCCTGCGCGAGCGCGACGCAGGGAAAGGCCATGTCGCACAGGCGGAGGGCGTCCTGCTTTCTGATCTTGGCGGCGACGATGCCGCTTAGCGCGCCGAGCAACAGGCCGCCGTAGATCGCAAGCCCGCCGTCGCGGACGCTGAGCACGTCCTTAAGGCTGTCGTAGTATTCGAGGTGCATCAGCACGTAGTAGAGCCTTGCGCCGATCAGCCCCGTCGGCACGACGATGAGCGCGAGCGTCAGCGCCGTCTCGCTGCGTATGCCGAGCAGCTTTTCGCGCCGCGCGGCGGTCAGGACCGCCGCGAGCACGCCAAGCCCGATCAAAAAGCCGTACCAGTACACCTGAAAGCCCGAAATGCTGATGTATGTCCGCGTGATCTCCATAGATGTCTCCCTCTTTGAATACGCTGATTATAATGCCCGAAATGCGCTTTGTCAATGGGGCCCGGCGCGCAAAAACGGTGGCTTGTCGGCTTGACATGCGCCGGGGTTTCTGTTATCATAAACGGCGGCTTACGAATACGAATCTGTGAGGTACCGAATGGACTACGACGTCATCATCATCGGCGCGGGCCCGGGCGGCATATTTGCGGCCTACGAGCTCACGCTGCTCAATCCCCGGCTGAAGGTGGCCGTTTTCGAGGCGGGCAAGCCCCTCGCGCAGCGCGCCTGCCCCATCGACGGCGAAAAGATCGTTTCCTGCATCGGCTGCAAAAGCTGCTCGATCATGAGCGGTTTCGGCGGCGCGGGCGCGTTCTCAGACGGCAAATACAACATCACCAACGATTTCGGCGGCACGCTGCACGAGTACATCGGCAAGAAAAAGGCGCTGGAGCTCATGCACTACGTGGACGAGCTCAACGTGCGCTTCGGCGGCGAAAACACGCATCTGTACACGACCGCGGGCAGCAAGTTCAAAAAGCTGTGCCTGCAGAACGACCTGCACCTGCTGGACGCGTCAGTAAGGCATCTGGGCACGGACATCAACCACGTGGTGCTGACGAACCTCTACGAGCACCTGCAAAAGCGCGCGGAGTTTCACTTCTTAAGCCCCGTGGACAAGGTCGAGGTGACGGACGGGGGCTTTGCGCTCACCTGCGGCGGGAAGAAATACAGCTGCAAAAGCTGCGTCATCTCCGTCGGGCGCAGCGGCAGCAAGTGGATGGAGCAGGTCTGCCGGGACATCGGCATCGAAACCAAAAGCAACCGCGTCGATCTGGGCGTGCGCGTTGAGCTGCCCGCGGAGGTGTTTTCGCACCTGACGGACGAGCTGTACGAAAGCAAGATCGTCTACCGCACGAAGGAATACGGCGACCTCGTGCGCACGTTCTGCATGAATCCCCGCGGCGCGGTGGTCAACGAAAACACCAACGGCATCGTAACCGTGAACGGCCACAGCTACGAGGACAAATCCAAGCATACCGACAACACGAACTTCGCGCTGCTGGTCTCCAAGCACTTTTCCGAGCCGTTCCACGATTCCAACGGCTACGGCGAGAGCATCGCGAGGCTGAGCAACATGCTGGGCGGCGGCGTGATCGTGCAGCGCTTCGGAGATCTGACCCGTGGCCAGCGCTCCACCCCGCGGCGCATAGAGGAAGCCTTCACCGTGCCCACGCTCAAGGCCACGCCCGGCGACCTGAGCCTCGTGCTGCCCAAGCGCATACTGGACGGCATCATGGAGATGCTCTACGCGCTGGACAAAATCGCCCCCGGCACCGCCAACGACGACACGCTCCTCTACGGCGTGGAGGTCAAGTTCTACAACATGGAGGTCGCCGTGAGCGAACGGCTCGAAACCAAGTACAAGGGCCTGTACGTGATCGGCGACGGCAGCGGCATCACCCATTCGCTGTCCCACGCCTCCGCAAGCGGCGTGTTCGTGGCGCGGGAGATCGCGCAAGAGGCTTAAAGACAGGAATTATCGAATGAACACCAAGGCGCAGCTGTTCCTCACGTTTTTCAAGATCGGGCTGTTCACCTTCGGCGGCGGCTACGCGATGATCCCTTTGATCAAAAACGAAGCGGCAGACAAGAAGGGCTGGATCACCCAGAGCGACATGCTGGACATCGTCGCAATCAGCGAAAGCACGCCCGGCCCCATCGCCGTGAACGCGGCCACCTTCGTGGGCTGCAAAACGGGCGGCGTGCTCGGCAGCGCGTGCGCTACGCTGGGCGTCGTGCTGCCCTCGTTTCTGATCATCGCGCTGCTTGGCGCGGTGCTGGACAGGGTCAGCGGCTACAAGGCCGTGTCCTACGCGTTTTTCGGCATCCGCGCGGGCGTGCTCGCTTTGATCGTGAAGGCGCTGATCGGCATGTACAAAAAATGCCCGAAAGAGAAGATAAGCAAGGTTTGGCGCGAGCGCTCGCTTTCGGCGGCGTTTGCGTATCTGATCATGCTGCTTTCGTTCTGCCTCGTGTTCTTTGCGGGGATCACTTCGCCCGCGGTGCTGCTTCTGTGCGCGTCGCTGGGCGTGCTCGTGCACGTTCCGGGGAAAGGAAAGGCCGGATGAGCATTTATTTCGATCTGTTCCTGATGTTCTTCAAGATCGGGCTTTTCACCTTCGGAGGCGGCTACGCGATGCTGCCGCTGATCCAGGAGGAAGTACTGAAGCGCAATCTCATGAGCCTCGACGACGTCGTTTCCTTCGTCGCGGTCAGCGAGAGCACGCCCGGCCCCTTCGCCGTGAACATCGCAACCTACGTGGGCCTGCACAGTGCGGGGATCGCGGGCAGCGTCGTTTCCACGCTGGGCGTGGTGCTGCCCTCGTTTCTTGTGATCCTCCTGGTCGCGCGGGCGTATGAAAAGTTCCGCAAAAACCGCTTCGTCGAGGGCGCGATGACCGGGCTTCGCCCCGCCGTGGTGGGGCTGCTCGCCTGCGCGGTGCTCACGATCGGCAAGAGCGTCTTCTTTCACGACGGCTTCGTTTTTAATGCAAAGACGGTATCGGCGACAGTTATCTTCGCGCTCGTACTGTTTCTGAGCCTCAAAAAAAAGATAAGCCCCATACTGCTGATCCTTTTGTCGGCAGCGCTGGGGCTGATGGGTCTGTACGCCCTCGAGGGGCTGAAAGTGATTTAGCTAAGACAGGAACGCCCCGATCAGTTTTTCCGCCTCCTCTATGGGGGCGTTATTCATATCCAGCCAGTGGATCGTTTTGTCCCTTTTGAACCAGGTCACCTGGCGCTTGGCGAAGCGCTTAATGGCCCGGGAGAGCTCGCTCATCATTTCGTCCCTGTCGGGCCTTGCGCCGCTTAAGTATTCGGTGATGTAGCCGTATTCGAGGCCGAGTTTCAGCAAAAATTCGTCCGGGACGCCGCTTTCCCTGAGCTTTCTGACCTCTTCGATCATGCCCTGCTTCTCGCGGCGGCTCAGGCGCTCGTCGATCCGGCGCTTGAGCGTTTCCCTGTCCCAGCTGACGCCGAGGGTCAGAACGTCGTACCGCGGTTTGGCCGAGGGCAGCATGTCGTCGCCGTCGTGAAGCTTTTCGAGCACGCGCATGACGCGGTTGCGGTTGTTTTTGTCGATCTGAACGTCCGGCAAAAGCTTCGTTAGCATTTCGTAAAGCTCGGGCGTGGAAAGCTTTTCGAGTTCGTCCCGGTAGTTCAGGTCCGGCGGCTTGTCGCTGAGCACGTAGCCCTTCGTCACACTTTCCACGTACAGCCCCGTTCCGCCGACCAGAAACGGCACTTTCCCGCGGGAGAGGATATCGTCGATCGCTGCATAGGCCAGCTTCTGAAAGTCCGCCATCGAAAAGAAGGAGCCTGCCTCGGCCACGTCGAGCAGGTGGTGCCTTACGCCCTTCATGCCCTCCGGGGTGATCTTTCCGCTGCCCAGGTCGAGACCGCGGAACACCTGCCTGGAATCGGCGGAGACGATCTCGCCGCCGAATTTCAGCGCGAGCTCCACGCCCAGCGAGCTCTTGCCCGAGGCGTTCGTGCCGACGACGGCGATCAGTTTATTCATGCGCATCACCTGCCTTCGGCGCTATTGCGGGCTGCGAGGGCTCGCCGTTTAGCGGCGGGCGCCGGAAATAGTACGGCGCAAAGATCATAAGGCACAGAAAGCACAGCGCGGCGCAGCCGTAAAACACGTCCTGCCGGCTCGTAAGGTCGCTGAGCACGCCGCCGCCGAAGTAGCCGATCGCCCTGGCGACGCCAAAACCGAAGACGCTGATCAGCAGCTGTCCGCCAGCCTTCCTGTCCGGCGGCACGGTGGCCTGCACGTATTTGGACACGGTCACAGTGATCACGATAAAGCCCATCGCGTGCAGAAGCTGGCTGAGCATCGCGACGACCGGACTGTCCGTCACGGCGACGATCAGCCAACGCGCGGTCATGAACAGGGCGCTTACGCACATCAGCCTGCCCGCGCCGTACTTTTTGAACAGCCTGTCGCTGCAAAGCAGAAACGGCACCTCGCTGGTCGCGGAGAGGAAGTAGGCCCAGCCCACGTACTGACCGCCGCCCAGATCGTCTCTGAGCAGGGGCGAAAAGAAGGCGTAAAAGTAGCCGTAGGTCAGCTGCAAAGGCACCATCAGGCAAAACAGGATCAAAAGCGCCCGGTTTTTGAAAAGGCCGAACATCATGCTTTTTCCGCGCCGGGTCTTTTCGCCGGTCACGGAGGGCATGTACAGCGCGCTCAAGGCGATGACCAGGCACATGCCCGCGACCGTGTACACCGAGGAGACGCTGCCCAACGCCTGCTGAACGTAGCCGAACAGCGCCGCGACCACCGCGAAGCTCAGCCCGCCCGCCATGCGCACAGGGCCGAAGGGGCGGTTTTCCCTGTCCAGCGCGGTCAATACCACGCTGTCGCCCATCGGCTGTATGGAGGTGTAGAACGCCGAAAACGCGCAGACGACGGAAAGCACGCTGACGAAGGCGTTGCTGATCCTGACCATGAGCATCAGCGCGCCCGCGCACACGCACATGAAGGCAAGCAGGCGGTTTCTGACCTTTGCCTTGTCGCCCGCGTGGCCCCAGAGCACCATGGCCGGCACGCTGACGACGGCGACGAGCGCGTTGATCGTGCCGATCTGGGTGTTGTTGAGCCCTATGTCGGTATAGTACAGCGACATAAAGCTCTGAAACACGCTGTTGGTCATGTAGTACGCCATCAGGAACGCGGCGCAGCGCACGCTCACGTCCGAAAAAAAGCGCTTAAAGCGATCCATCGGTCTTTTTCAGCCTCTTCAGTCTCGGCCAATACCATTTTTTGCCGAATACGAGTATCTCCGCGAGCGCGCCCAGCGCCGCGCCCCAGTACACGTCCACGCAGGAGTGCTGCTTTACGTACATGGTGCTTAAGCTGATCGCGACCGCGCTTACGAGCATGAACAG
>JAFPWH010000069.1 GCA_017395065.1 Clostridia bacterium
AAATCCCACACACGAAAGGAAGTACGCCCATGTCTTTCAATTACGAAACCCAGGTATTCGACCTCCCCGAGGACCTGCAGCGCGCTAAGATGAACGGCGATTTCGACGCGCTGGGCGAGCTTATCGACCTGCGCCTTCGGGACGCAAGGCTCACCCCCATGATGCGTCAGCGTCTGGAAACCGAAAAGCTGTGCCTGGACAGGTGGCTTCGCCGCTATCCCTACGACAGAAAAGCCGCGCTCGAGCTGTGCAAAAAGCGCATAAAGGACTTTACCGAGGAGGAGTTCGATTCCCTCGAAAAGCAGGGCGTGATGGACTTTCTCTACGTGAAGGGCGAAAAAAGGTATCTGAGCTCCTTTTGCGGGACGCTGATCAAAATGCTGCCGGAGATCGCGGCGCGCGAGATCGATAAGAAGCCTTACGTCGACGACGGCGCGAGCACCGACGAATTCATAAAATACGTAAAACAGCACGGCAGCGCCGCCTACCGCTACCGCATCCGCTCGAGCCTGAAAATCGAAGACGAGGCCTTCGAAAGCGGCGAGACCTACACCGTGCACGTGCCCGTGCCCGCGGCGAGCGCGCAGCAAAAGGCAGGGAACATCGTGATCAAAGCCGACCCGGACGCGATGATCTCGAAGCCGGACGCGCTGCTTCGCGCCGTGTGCTGGAAGCGCACGCTCGAAAAGAACGAGCCGTTCGTGACGGAGTTTTCCTACACCTCGCGCATAAGCTACGTCGATCCCATGCACGACGCGCCGCGCGTCGTCTATCCGGACGCGTTGCCCCCCTGCGAGGACGATCTGAGCGAGCAGCTGCCCCACATCGTGTTCACGCCTTACCTGAAGCAGCTGGCGCATTATATCGCGGGGGACGAAAAGCGCCCGCTGCACATCGCCAAAAAGATCTACGATTACATCACGCTGAACGTGCGCTATTCCTTCATGCGCACCTACATACTGATCGACCGCCACGCGGAATACTGCGCGCTGAACCTGAAGGGCGACTGCGGCATCCAGGCGATCCTGTTCATCACCCTCTGCCGCATCCTCGGCGTACCCGCGCGCTGGCAAAGCGGCCTGACCGTCGACAAATTCGGCACCGGCTCGCACGACTGGGCGCAGTTCTACACCGAAGAATTCGGCTGGCTGTTCGCCGACCCGTCCTACGGCGGAGGCGGCACGCGCCAGGAAAACGAGGAAAAGCGCCTGTTCTACTTCGGAAACGTCGACCCCTTCCGCATGGTCGCAAACCGCAGGTACTTGAGCGAATTCGAGGTGCCCAAAAAGTTCATCCGCTTCGACCCCTGCGACAGCCAGGAAGGCGAAGCGGAAAGCACCAAAGCCGGCTTCGACGGCTTCCTTTTCGACAAGACCGACGAGGTTTTGGCGTTTGAGAGGGTGGAGTAGGACAGGAATTGACGAGTGTACGCGGGTTTATGGGTGTAATGTAACAAAACCGCGGATTCTCCGTAGCGGCGCCAATCTGGCGTCCTATTTGATGCGTGTACGCGGGGAAATTGCGCTTTACGACGTTTTACAGCGTATACGAGGGTTTATGAATACGGTGTACCAGCATTGCGCTTTTTCGTAGCGGCGCCAATCTGGCGCCATATTTGATGAGTGTACGCGGGGAAATTGCGCTTTACGACATTATACTGCGTATACGCAACGCCCATGGCGGCAGATTGCCGCCGCTACAGACTTGCGGAATGCCGGTCGCTTGCCGATGCTTTTCTTCGTATACGCAACTCCCCTGGCGGCAGATTGCCGCCGCTACAGGTATACGGAATGCCGGTCGCTTTGCCGATGCTTTCTTTCGTATACGCAACGCCTCATGGCGGCAGATTGCCGCCGCTACTTGCTTGCGGAAGGTCGGTCGTTTGGCTGATGTTTTCCTGCGTATACGCAACGCTCCATGGCGGCAGATTGCCGCCGCTACGGGTTTGCGGAAATTCGGCCGCTCTCCGTGGGGCACTTCGCGTTCATTGGCTCACGGTCTCAGGCGGGGTCTTGGTTTCGTAATCGGGATTGTACCTGTCTATCGACCACTTTTTCGGGTTTTCGTCTATATATTCCCAAATTCGCAGATAATCGGCTTCGTTTCGCACGACGTGATCAAAAAAAGACTTCTGCCAGATCGGTCTCCCCGTTTGCAGGCTGATATGTCTTTTCATCTGATTTACGACAGTCGACACGGAAGTGTTTGAGCGGTTGAGCAGAAGCAGCATATGCACGTGATTGGGCATGATCACATAATGCATCAGGCTTATTCCTTCATACAGACGGGGGATGCTTTCGACGGCTTCCATAACCGTTTGTCCGGTTTCCGTCAACGAAAAATCCTGAGGATCGCACAGAATGCACGCTTTGTCGAGCGTACAAATCGTAATGAAATACATGTTGTTCGAGGCATAATCGTAAGACCGCAAGCGATTTCGTTTTCGCACAAAATCCGGCACGGATAGCCTCCTTCAGGTGTTTTGGCAGAAGATTACATCGAATACGCAGGTTTACAACATACGGTGTAGCAAAACCGCGAATTCTCCGTAGCGGCGCCAATCTGGCGCCATATTTGACGCGTGTACGCGGGGAAAATGCGCTTTACGACATTATACTGCGTATACGCAACGCCCATGGCGGCAGATTGCCGCCGCTACTGGATTGCGGAATGCCGTCGTTTGGCTGATGTTTACTGCGTATACGCAACTCCTATGGCGGCAGGTTGCCGCCGCTACGGACTTGCGTAAGGTCGGTCGTTTGGCTGATGCTTTCCTTCGTATACGCAACGCCCATGGCGGCAGGTTGCCGCCGCTACTGGATTGCGGAATGCCGTCGTTTGGCTGATGTTTACTGCGTATACGCAACTCCCATGGCGGCAGGTTGCCGCCGCTACGGGTTTGCGAAATGTCGGTCGTCTGATTGACGGTGATTTCGGATATTGGGTTTTTTGACGGTTCAAACCGCTTTTTACCACATGCTCCCGTTCAGAATCAAACTCGCAGTCTCTTTGATTCTTCTCAAAACCCCCGCGCTTTCCTGCGCGAGCTCTTCGGCTTCCTCCCTTTCGCCCAGGCCTTCGCTGATGCCAAGCAGCACGATGCCGGCGATGACCGTGATCACGCACAGGTATCTGCGCGCGTCCAGCTTTTCCTTTACGATCAGGCGCGACAGGATCACCGAGACGATGCAGTAGCTGGCCACCATCGGCGCGGCGACGACCGGGTTCTTGGCCATCGCGTAGACGTAGAACACCTGGCCGGCCTCCTCGCACAGGGCGGCGACGCACTTGTATTTTTCGCTTTTGGCGAAGGGATTGTAGAATTTGCCGGTCTTTACGCGAAGGAAGATCCACGCGCCCAGGCCCGCGAGCATGAAGGTCAAACCGTAGAGCACCAGCACGTCGATCTCGCCAAGGCCCAGGCCGTGCTCCTCGTCTAAAATGATGCCGTCGGCGCTGGTGCCGATCGTGTCGAACAGGCAGTACAGAAGCGGGAAGATCAGCGCGAGCGCGCCGAAGCGGTACTTGCGGTCCTGCGCGTTTTCGGCGATCTCCCGGCGGGAGAGGCGGTTTTCCTCGATTGCCAGCCAGATCACGCCGGCCACGATCAGCACCGTGCCGATCAGGTCCAGCGTGCCGATCTCTTCGGTGGTTCCCTTGATGGAGAAGAACACGAACATGACGATCGCGCTCATGCCGCCGGAAGCGTTCTGCACGGGCGAAACGATGCTCATTTCGAGGTATCTGAGCCCCGCGTAGCCGATGACCATCGATATGATGTAGCAAAGCGAAGCCGGCGCGTACTTGACCGCGCTTACGAAAAAGCCCTTCTTTTCTTCGGCGCCGGGCGCGAAGCTCTCCGAAAACGGGATCAGTATCAGCGCGCAAACGCCCATCACCAGCCCCACCCACACCGCGATCTTCAGGTGCGAATAGCGGTCGTTTTCGTCGGTGCCGAGCTTGTAGAACAGATCGGCGAATCCCCACCCCAAAAGGCAGATCAGCGCGAACATAAACCAGGACATGGGTCCATTCCTCCAATATATCCCGTTTTATTCTTTGTTTTGCGTGTAATTTCTCGCAAAGCCCTCGAGCGCGCCGCAGAGGTAGCGAATGTTGTCTTCGCTCACCACGGTGTCGTACTTCGTGTGGATGCGGCCGGTCCAGTAGCCGACGAATTTGGTCTTCGCCGTCGCGCAGACGCCCGCGGAGCGCCTGAAGCTCTTCTGGTCGCTGTTCATCGAGATCTTTTCGGCGGGGAAGACGTGCGCTTCGTAGCCGTCCTTGTTCTCGAACGCGCCGCCGAGCGCGTCGCCGAGATCGGTTTTACGCGCTTCTTTGTTCGGCGCGACGACGAAGTGCTTTCCGTTGCCCACGCAGTCCATGTTGATTACGAGCGCGGTTTCGTTTACGTCCGGATGCGCCTTCGCGTAGGCCTTGGAGCCCTTTTTGCCCTTTTCCTCGTCGTCGAAGAGGATGAACGCGACCTTCTTATCGCCCTGCAGGCGCCGCGCGAGCTCCAGCACCGCGGCGGTCCCGCTGGTGTTGTCGTTGAAGTTGTTTCTGTTCGTGGGGCCGTAGAGCAAAAGGAAAAACAGCCCGAAATAGATCACGACGTAGCTTACGAACCAGATCAGCCGCCCGACGCGCCCGCCCGATTCGTAGCCGGTCCACTTCAGGATCAGAAACGCGCAGCCCAGCGCGATCGCGACCATGATCAGCGGAATGCCGATCACGTACAGCCAGTGCAGCACCTTGTTCGTCACCAGCATGAGGTTCGGGATCAGCGCGCGGCGCGGCGTGTCGTAGTGGGCGGTAAAGAGCACCTCCGCGCTCTCGGGGGAGCCGATGACGAGGTTTATATGCTCCTCGTCGTTCTCCTCCGCGGCGGGAAGGCCGGCCTTTTTCGCCTCCTCCAGCGCGAAATTGCGGAAAGCCGCCTTCTGATCGGCAGATCTTCTCACGGGATAATTTTTGTTGAGGTAGCTCAGATAATCCATGTTTTTCTCCTTTTCGAAGCGGCAGCAGCCGCCGTGAGTTATGCGTATACGCATAAATTTTAATTCGAGGCATCAACCTCGCGCCCACTCCGTAGCGGCGGCAACCTGCCGCCACAGGGCGATGCGTATACGCGTGAAGTTCGTTTAAGGCATCAACCTCGCGCCCACTCCGTAGCGGCGGCAACCTGCCGCCACAGGGCGATGCGTATACGCATGAAGTTCGTTTAAGGCATCAATCTCGCGCCCACTCCGTAGCGGCGGCAATCTGCCGCCACAGGGCGATGCGCATACGCGTGAAGTTCGTTTAAGGCATCAACCTCGCGCCCACACCGTAGCGGCGGCAATCTGCCGCCACAGGGCGATGCGTATACGCATGAAGTTCGTTTAAGGCATCAGCCTCGCGCCCACTCCGTAGCGGCGGCCGCCAGGCCCCCACCCGCCCCACTCGCGGCCAGACCACGCGCGCCATTCAGCGCACAAATCCCCGCTCCCACCCGTCGCGGCGGCCGCCCGGCCGCCACAGCGCGAACCGAATCCGCAGTAAAACCGCGCTTTACGCCGCGCCATTCGTATCCGCAACCCCCAGGGCGGCAGATTGCCGCCGCTACGGATGGGCGGGATCGCGCGTTTCTTACGGGAGCACGCTTCTTTTCGCAAT
>JAFPWH010000070.1 GCA_017395065.1 Clostridia bacterium
CCTCTTCTTCGTCCTCGTCTTCTTCCTCATCCTCTTCTTCGTCGGCCTTCACTGCTTTTTTGCGGCCGAAAAAGCCCCAGCGGCGCTTTGCGGGTTTTTCTTCATCTTCTTCGTCTTCTTCCTCGTCCTCTTCTTCGTCTTCGTCCTCTTCGTCTTCGTCTACTTCTTCGTCCTCGTCGTCGTCATCCTCGTCGTCCTCGTCTTCGTCCCCGTCGTCGAATTTGGGGGGCTCGTACGCGCGCGCGGGGGCGGCGGGCGCTTTTTCCTCTTCTTCTTCGTCCTCGTCTTCTTCCGGCTGCGCGGGGGCGGCGCTGTTCAGTTTGAGGGTGCGCTCGTTTTTGTCCTCTTCGTCCTCCGCGTCGTCTTCTTCGTCTTCCGCTTCGTCGAAAGCTTCCTCGCGGGGCTCCGGCTCTTTATTTTTGCGGCCGAACATGGCAAACAGCCCGCGTCGCACGGTCTTTTCGCCCGCGTCGGAGGGCTTTTCCTCCTCGGCTTCCTCTTCGGTCTCGTTTGCATCGATCAGTCTGTGGTAGAGCTTTGTGTCGCCTTCATCTCCTTCCCTTTTTTCCTCTGCCTGAAAAAAACCGTTTACGTCTCCGCCGGCCTGCTTGATTTCCTCGGGTTTGAGCTTCTTTACGGGCTTGAATACCTTCGTGGGATCGCTCATCAGACCGCTGTCATCGGTTTCGGTAAGCGGCGCGTTGTCTTTGACCGCCTGCTGCTGTTCCTGTAAAAGACGGCGCTCCCTGCGGGACAGTACCTTTTCTTCCCCGCTGCCTTGTCCCAATACGTCGCTGCCCTTGATTGCCATGTCCTGTTCCTCCTTAAGCGCTTCCATTACGGCTTCACGTTCTTCTCTTCTGCTCTTGCGCGAGGTTGCTCTTTCGCGCCTTTCCTTGCGGGAAACGGTCTTTGCCTTTGGTTTTTCGTCCGGCGCCTTCGCCCTTTCGGGGGAAATGCGCACCGTGGCCTCGCCGTCTTCGTCCTCGTCCTTTTCTTCTTCTTCGGGCGCGGGCTCGTTTGCCCAATCCAGGTCGTTTTCGTCGAATTCCTCGGTGGAGAAGGGGTCCTCGTCCTCGTCTTCGTCCAGCGCGTCCTCCTCGGGCGGCTGTTTATTGCCCCTGAAAAGCCCGATCAGCTTTCGGAAGCCTCTCTTCAGGCCGGTCTCTTCGATCTCTTCGGCCTCGGCTTCTTCGACGTCCTCTTCCCCGTCCTCGGGGTATTCGGCGTCCTCGTCTGTCTCTTCGCCGTCTTCGTCCTGCTCCGGCTCGTCCTCGTCTCCGTATTCGCCGTCGTCGTACTGTTCGTCTTCGTCGGCTTCCTCGGCGCCGAATTCCTCTTCCTCGCCGGGCTCTTCTTCGGCCTCTTCCTCTTCGGGCTCCCCGTCCTCGAAGGCTTCCGGCTCGAAGGCTTCGTCTTCGGTTTCGGGATCGTCTTCTTCGTCCTCGGGCTCTTCGTCCTCGAAATCTTCCTCTTCCTCGGGCCCGGCTTCTTCGGCCGGGGCCTTGGGGGCGTTTTTATCCTTGCGCAGGCGGCCGAAGAGGCCCTTTACCTTGCCGAAAAGGTTGATCTGCTCGTCGTCGAAATCGTCGTCGAGCTCGAGCTCCTCTTCGCCCGGGGTGCCCTGCTCCGTTTCGTCCTCCGGCTGCGCCTGCCCGGGCTCGAAATCGCTTGCTTCTTCCTCTTCGGGAGCTTCTTCGTCCTGCTCGGCTTCTTCGGCTTCCTCGGCCTCGTCCTCCCGGCTCATGCTCTTGAGCTTGCTGATCCAGCCGGTCACGAGCTTGCCCGTGCGGGCAAAGGGCGCGTCTTCGTCGTCCTCGTCGTCGTAGTCTTCCGCGTCTTCGGGCTCTTCCTCTTCGGGCTCTTCCTCGGGGACTTCGCCTTCGGGCGCTTCGTAGCGGGAGGCGGTCTCTTCTTCGCCGCTTTCCTCTTCGACCTCGAAGTCAACGTCCTCCTGCGCTTCTTCTTCGTATCCGGCGTATTCGGCGGAGGGCTTTTCTTCCCGTACAGCCTTGCCCGGGCGCTGCGCGTTTACCCGCGCGGTCTTTTCGCCGTCCGCTTCGGCTTCTTCCTCGGCGGGGGGCTTTATGTGATAATAGCTGTTATAGTCGAGCCCGTGTCTTTTGGCGTATTCGCGCCTTTCGCGCTCGTGCCGCTCGATAAATTCCTTATAGCTGAGATTGTTGTTCATACGGTACCGCCTCTCAAGCGTGAGTAAACATAAATATACGCATACTATTATACCATATTTTCCGCTTTTCGCAATACCCAAAATCTGTTATTCCGTAAAATTTGTCACAAAAATGTAAAAACAGCGTTCGGGCGGGCGCTTGCGGCGCGAAAAGGCGCGCTTGTTTCAAATATAACCTCGTTTGTCTTGACAAACCGACAGTAAAAAGGATATAATAAACTTTTGTAAGAGTACGGCGCAACGCCGTGGTCTTTCTATGTTTTTATATTCTTGAAGGAGATGTACGCAAATGTCCGAATCCATGGCTCAGCGCGTGGTGCTTACCCTTGCGGACAAGGAGAAGCTGGAAGCCGAGCTCAACATGCTCAAGACCGTAAAGAAAGCCGAAGTCACCCGCGACATCGCCGAGGCCCGCGCGCACGGCGACCTGAGCGAAAACGCCGAGTACGACGAAGCCAAAAACGAAGAGGCCCGCGTTCAGGGCAGGATCATGCAGCTGGAGGATATGCTGGCCAACGCCACCATCGTCGACGAAGGCGACGCCACGGCGGACACGGTGAGCCTGGGCACGGTCGTCACCGTCTACGACATGGAGTACGACGAGGAAGACGTCTATACCATCGTGGGCTTTACCGAGAGCGACCCCGCGAACCTGTTCATTTCCGGCGAAAGCCCCATCGGCGCGGCGCTCATGGGCGCCAAGGTGGGAGACATCGTAGAGGCGATGACCCCCGGCGGACCCGTTAAAATGGAAGTAAAGGCTATAAAACGCAGATAATAAAGCAGACCGAAATTCGCGCGGTCTGCCTGCTTTGGCAGACCGTTTTTATTTGAGCACGAGCGACCAACGCAATAAAAAAGGAGAAAAAACATGCCGCTAAACAGCGATATTTCCAATCTCAGCGAGCAGGAGCGCTTCCGTCTTGAAAAGCTCAATGCGCTGACGGCAAACGGAAAGAACCCCTACGAGATCACGGTCTACGACAGAAGCCACACTTCAAGGGACATAAAGGAAGGCTTTGAAGCCCTCGAAGGGCAGACGGTGTCCGTCGCGGGGCGCATGATGAGCCGCCGCGTCATGGGCAAGGCGAGCTTTGCGCATCTTAGCGACCGCGAGGGCGAGATACAGTTCTATGTCCGCCGAGACGACGTGGGGCAGGAAGCCTACGCCGCCTTCAAGGACTGGGACATCGGCGACGTGCTGGGCGTAAAGGGCAAGGTCTTCCGCACGCAGACGGGCGAGATCAGCGTGCACGCGGAGGAAATGGTGCTGCTCAGCAAGTCGCTGCATCCGCTGCCGGAAAAGTTTCACGGCCTGACCGACACGGACCTGCGCTATAGGCAGCGCTACCTCGACCTGATGACCAACCCCGAGGTGCTCGCGACCTTCGTAAAGCGCAGCGCGATCATGCGCGAGCTGCGCGCCTTCCTCGACGGCAAGGGCTTTATCGAGGTCGACACGCCGATCCTGACGCCCTTTGAGATCGGCGCCAGCGCCCGCCCCTTCTACACCCACCACAACGCGCTGGACATGGACATGGTGCTGCGCGTGGAGACCGAGCTGTATCTGAAGCGCCTGATCGTGGGCGGCATGGAAAAGGTGTACGAGGTCGGCCGCATTTTCCGAAACGAAGGCATGGACACGAAGCACAACCCCGAATTCACCTCCATCGAGCTCTATCAGGCCTACACCGATTTTCACGGCATGATGGACCTGGTCGAGGAAATGATGAAGACCGTCACGCAGAAGGTCTGTGGGACGCTGCGCATCCCCTTCCAGGGACAGACGATCGACATCGGCACCTGGCAGCGCCTCACGATGAAGGAGGCCGTAAAGAAGTATTCCGGCGTGGACTTCGATCTGCTTGCAAGCGACGAGGACGCCGTCGCCGCCGCCAAGGCACACAACGTGCCCCTGCCCGAGGTGCCCACGAAGGGCGCGATCCTGGCCGAGTTCTTCGACGCCTTCGTAGAGGAAAAGCTGATCCAGCCCACCTTCATCTACGACTATCCCGTGGAGATCAGCCCCCTGGCCAAGAGAAAGCCGGACGACCCCGCCTTTACCGAACGCTTCGAGTACTTCATCAACGCGATGGAATTCGGCAACGCTTTCTCCGAGCTCAACGACCCCATCGACCAGAAGGCGCGCTTCGAAAAGCAGGTCGCCCAACGCAAGGCCATCGAAAAGGACTGCCGCGCGCGCGTGGATTACGATTACATAAACGCCCTCGAGTACGGCATGCCCCCGACCGGCGGTCTCGGCTTCGGCGTGGACAGGCTGATGATGCTCCTGACCGACAGCGCTTCGATCAGGGACGTGCTTCTGTTCCCCACGATGAAGGAGCTGGACGCGCCGAAGAAGGAAGAAAAGCCCGCCGCCGATTTTTCGTGCGCCTGCGATACCTGCCCCTCTCAGGAGGCCTGCAAGGCCGCGCAGGGAGCCGAAAAGACCGAAGCGAAGGCAGAGATCGATTTCAGCGGCGTGGAGATCGAACCGCTGTTTCAGGACCATGTGAGCTTCGATCAGTTCTCCGCCTGCGATTTCCGCGCCGTGAAGGTGCTCGCCTGCGAAGCGGTGCCCAAGAGCAAGAAGCTCTTAAAGTTCACCCTGAACGACGGAAGCGGGCAGGACCGCGTCATTCTGAGCGGCATCCACGCCTACTACGAGCCCGAACAGCTCGTGGGCAAGACCTGCGTCGCCATCACCAACCTGCCGCCAAGGCCCATGATGGGCATCGACTCCTGCGGCATGCTGATCAGCGCCGTCCATAAGCAAAACGGCGAAGAAAGGCTGAACCTGCTGATGCTGGACGACGCCATCCCCGCCGGCGCGAAGCTGTACTGAGAGAGAAAAAAGGGCTCGTATATAAGGAAGGTACCGGCGTACAACCTATATCCGTAGCGGCGGCAATCTGCCGCCACATCCATCGCATATACGAAGCCAACCCCCGTATCAGGCAACACCCCCGCGCCGACACCGTAGCGGCGGCAATCTGCCGCCAAGGGCATTGCGCATTCAAAAAAACAACATAAAACGCACTCCTCCTCGAATCCCCCGCCCCCATCCCCATATCCCCGTCATCCGCACCCCAAAAGAAGCTGTGAAAGAAATCCGCCGCCAAATACGGCCTTCCTTCACAGCTCCTTTTTCTCTTTCGCCCGAAAAATGGGGAACTTTCCGGCGGAAAAAACCCCGAAAAGTTCCCCAATGAAACCCGGCGCAGCTTCGCCCCGGTTATCCCTTCAGCCAATCGAGCGCGTCCGGATAGGCGTATTGTAAACCGTTCTCGCGGCAGTATTGCGCGGCATAGGAATCGCGCCCGACCGTGATCGTCAGAGATTCGGCGCAATTTGAGAACGCATTCCGGCCGATGGACGTGACACTGTCCGGGATGGTGACGGCGGTCAGGCTCTCGCAATAGGCAAACGCCCTTTCGCCGATAGACGTGACACTGTCCGGGATGGTGACGGCGGTAAGGCTGTCGCAATAGGAAAACGCCCTATCGCCAATGGACGTAACGCTGTCCGGGATGACGACGGCGGTAAGGCTACGGCAATTGGTAAACGCCCCCTCGCCGATGGAGGTGACGCTGTCCGGGATGGTGACGGCGGTAAGGCCGGTGCAAGCGGAAAACGCCCCATCGCCGATAATCTCTATCCCCTGCGGGATGGCGTATTCACTTGCGTCAAACGCGAATGGGTAGCATACGAGCCGCCTGTCGGGTTTGCTGAACAGCACACCGTCTATCGTCGCCAAATACGGATGGTCGGGAGAAACATATATTGATTTCAGTTTACTGCACAGCGCAAATGGATTTGCTCCGATGCTTGTGACGCTGTCAGGGATGGTAACAGCGGTCAGGCTGTCGCAAATGACAAATGCCCAATCGCCGATGGAGGTGACGCTGTCCGGGATGGTGACGGCGGTAAGGCCCTCGCAATAGGAAAACGCATCCTCGCCGATGGAGGTGATGCTGTCCGGGATAGTGATGGCGGTAAGGCTACCGCAATGGGAAAACGCATCCTCGCCGATGGAGGTGATGCTGTCCGGGATAGTGATGGCGGTAAGGCTACCGCAATGGGAAAACGCCCCTTCGCCGATGGAGATAACGCTGTCCGGGATGGTGATGGTGGTCAGGTCGTAACAATTGGAAAACGCATAATTGCCGATAGAAGTCACCGTATACCCATCCAGCGCAGACGGGATATCGAGGGATTCGGCATTGCCGCTGTATTTTGTGATCTCCGCCGTGCCGTCCGGGAGGAGGGCGTATCCAAAATCTCCGCTCGTGAAGGTTTCCGGCTCTTCCGCGAGCGCGAAGAGGGAGAGGGCGAGCAGGGTAAGAGAAAGCAGGACGAGCAGCTTTTTCATTGGGGCGACCGCCTTTCATTTTTTTCGTATGAGGGAATTATACAGTGCTTTTTGGGCGCTGTCAAGAAAAGCGGGGACTGTGCAGTGCAGAAGATCCGCCTTCCGGGTGGCGTGGATGGGGCGTATACGCGGGAAATTGCGATTTAGCGTGAGACGGTTCGTATATGCAAGGTTTGTGGCGGCAGATTGCCGCCGCTACAGGGACACAGCCATCGCCGTCTCGGTAGCGGCGGCAAACTGCCGCCACGTTCATTGCGTATACGGGGGAAAACCCCGTTTTGAGGTACAACATCGCGCCCTCACTGTAGCGGCGGC
>JAFPWH010000020.1 GCA_017395065.1 Clostridia bacterium
CTTCACTTCGTTCAGGCCGCTGATGGCCACGTCGATGGCCGCCCAGTTCATCTTGACGACCTCGTCGCCCTTCTTGGCGTAGCTCTTCTTGGCGTAGGCCTTCATGTACTCATCCGCCTTGTCGTAGGGGATGATGTCGGCGAGCTTGAAGAACGCGGCCTGCATCGTGGTGTTGATGCGTCCGCCCATGCCGACGGAGGCGGCCAGCTTCACGGCGTCGATCGTGTAGAAGCGGGCTTTCTTCTGGGCCAGCTTGTTCTTCATGCTTGCAGGCAGTTCCTTTTCGAGCTCTTCGGCCGTCCAGGGGCAGTTGAGCAGGAACACGCCGCCGGTCTTGAGGGCGGAGACCATGTCGTACTTGGTGACGTAGGCGGGGTTATGGCAGGCGATAAAGTCTGCGCTGTCGATCAGGTACGTGCTCTTGATCGGGGTGTCGCCGAAGCGCAGGTGGCTCACGGTGATGCCGCCGCTCTTTTTGGAGTCGTAGCTGAAATACGCCTGCGCGTACTTGTCGGTGTGGTCGCCGATGATCTTGATGGAGTTCTTGTTGGCGCCGACGGTGCCGTCAGAGCCCAGGCCGTAGAACATGCAGCTGACGGTGCCCTTGGGGGCGACGTCCAGCGTCTTGCCCAGCGGCAGGCTGGTCTTGGTCACGTCGTCGTTGATGCCGACGGTGAAGTGGTTCTTGGGGGCCTTCTTGGCGATGTTGTCGAACACGGCCTTGACCATGGTGGGGTTGAACTCCTTGGAGCCCAGGCCGTAGCGGCCGCCGACCACGGTGATGTCCTTCTTGCCCGCTTCGATCAGCGCGGAGCACACGTCCTCGTACAGGGGCTCGCCCAGGGAGCCGGCTTCCTTGGTCCTGTCCAGAACCGCGATGGCCTTGCAGGTCTCGGGGATGGCCTTGAGGAAGTGCTTGATGCTGAAGGGACGGTACAGGTGCACCTTGATCAGGCCCACCTTCTTGCCCTTGGCGGTCAGGTAATCCACGGTCTCCTCGATGGCGTCGCAGCCGGAGCCCATGGCGATGATGACGTACTCGGCGTCGGGCGCGCCGACGTAATCGAAGAGGTTATACTTTCTGCCGGTGAGCTTGCCGACCTGCTTCATGCACTCCTCGACGATCGCGGGAGCGGCGATGTAGTTCTTGTTGGCGGCTTCTCTGCCCTGGAAGTAGATGTCGGGGTTCTGGGCGGTGCCGGCCTGGTGCGGATGCTCGGGATTGAGCGCGCGGGCGCGGAACGCCTCGATCTTGTCCCACGGGACGATCTTTGCGATGTCCTCGTAGGCGATGTCTTCGATCTTCTGGATCTCATGGCTGGTGCGGAAGCCGTCGAAGAAGTGAAGGAAGGGCACGGAGCTCTTGAGCGTGGCAAGGTGCGCGACCAGCGCCATATCCTGCGCTTCCTGCACGCTGTTGCTCGCCAGCATCGCAAAGCCGGTCTGGCGGCAGGCCATGACGTCGCTGTGGTCGCCGAAGATGCTCAGCGCGTGGTAGGCCAGCGCTCTGGCGCTGACGTGGAACACCGCGGGCAGCTGCTCGCCGGCGATCTTGTACATGTTGGGGATCATCAGCAGAAGGCCCTGGGAGGCGGTGAAGGTGGTGGTCAGCGCGCCGGCGATCAGGGAGCCGTGCACGGCGCCCGCGGCGCCGGCTTCGGACTGCATCTCGGCGATTTTGACCTTCTGGCCGAACAGGTTCACTCTGCCCTGCGCAGCCCACTCGTCCGCGACCTCCGCCATGGGCGAGGAGGGCGTGATGGGATAAATGGCCGCCACATCGCTGAAAGCATACGCGATATGGCTGACAGCGGTATTGCCGTCTACTGTCTTTTTGATGCTCAAGAGAAAGACCTCCTTAAATAATTGTCGAACCGTTATGCCATAGGCATAAATTAACACATAAATTATATGCCCAAATTTGCAGAAAGTCAAGCGACGGAGCGCCCCGACAGTGCCCGCACGCGATTGTTTACTAAAACTTTCGCTGGAGTTAGATATGCCTAATATATAAAAGACGGCCCGGAAACCTTTCCGGCGCGCTTGCAAAGAGGCCCGGCGCTGCGGTATAATGATTGCGGAAGTACCTCACGATATCAAGATAAAGGCGGATGCATCGGCTATGATCTACACAGGAAGGCAGTTAAGGGAGATCAGTTTTCCGCTGGGCGGCATCGGCACAGGCTCGATCGGCCTTGCCGGAAACGGGAGACTGACGGATTTCGAGATCTTCAACCGCCCGAACAAGGGCTCCGTAAACGGCTTCAGCCACATTGCAGTCAGGGCGGTGACACACGGCAAGTGCGTGCCCCGCGTGCTCAGCGGCGACTACGAGGGCTGCTTTACGGGCCAGACCGGCTACAATTTCGGCTACGGTGTGCCCTCGACCACGATGGCGGGCTTTCCGCACTTCAGGGACGTGGAATTCCGGGGCGAATTCCCCTACGCGTTTCTGCGTTTCGGCGAAGGCGATTTTCCGTCAGACGTGCGCCTTAAGGCGTTCAGCCCCTTTATTCCGCTGAGCGAAGACGATTCCTCCCTGCCCGTGGCGGTCTTCGAGGTGAATATCACGAATACCCTCAGCGAAAGAACGCGCTTCGCGGCGGCGTTTTCGTTCAAAAACCCCTACGGGAAGGACGGCGTGAACCGCGCGGTATCGACAGCCGAGGCGGGCGGCCCGGGCGTCTGCTTCGAAAGCGCGCTGCCCAAGGACGACACGGCCTACGGAAACATTTGTCTGGCCTGCGACGATCGGGGCGCGCAGGTGCAGACCGCCTGGTACCGCGGCGGCTGGAACGATTCGATCACGACGTTCTGGAACGAGTTTTCGTCCGGCAGGGCCCTGAGCACGCGCTCCTATCCCGACGGGAAGAGCGACCACGCGACGGTCATGAGCGAATTCGATCTGGACGCGGGGGAAAGCCGCTCCGTGCGCTTCGTGCTGAGCTGGTATAACCCCAATTGCTACAACTACTGGAGCCCGCTCAAAGACGAAAACGGCAGGGACGTCACGTGGAAAAACCACTACGCGACGCGCTTTGAAAGCGCCTGCGCCGTTTCGGGCGAGGTGCTGAGGCGCATGGACGAGCTGGACGGGCGCACGATGGCGTTTCACGACGCGCTGTTTGCTTCGACCGTGGACCCCTGCGTGCTGGACGCCGCGGCGAGCTCGCTTTCCGTACTGCGCTCCGCCACCGTCATGCGGCTCGAGGACGGCTCGTTTTACGGCTTCGAGGGCGTAAGCGAGCACGGCGGTTCGTGCGAGGGCACTTGTCAGCACGTGTGGAACTACGCCTACGCGCTGCCGTTTCTGTTCCCGAAACTCGAAAGGTCCATGCGCGATCTGGAATACAAATACTCGACCGACGAACACGGGCACATGGAATTCAGGCTCAAACTCCCCCTCGGGCGCGCGTTCACGCCGTTTCGCGCCTGCGTGGACGGGCAGATGGGCGCAGTGATCAAGACCTACCGGGAGTGGAAGCTCTCCGGCGACACCGAGTGGCTCAGAAGCGTATTTCCCAAAACGATGAGCGCGCTCGAATACGCCGTAAGCCCGTTCAACCCCGACGGCTGGGACGCGGACGCGGACGGTGTGCTCGAAGGGCGGCAGCACCACACGCTGGACATGGAGCTGTTCGGCCCGTCCGGCTGGCTTGAGGGCTTCTATCTGCTGGCGCTGGACTGCGGCCGCGCGATGGCCGAGGCGCTGGGATACGCCGATAAGGCCGCGCTGTACAAGCGCCTTTACGAGAGCGGACGCAGATTCCTGAACGAAGAATTGTTCAACGGCGAATACTTCTGCCAGAAGATCGATCTTACGGACAAAGCGCTGCTAACGCGCTACGGCGCCGAAAACTACTGGAACGACGAAGCCGGTGAGATCAAATACCAGATCGCAGGCGGCAGCTCCATCGACCAGATGTGCGCCCAGTGGCACGCGGACATACTGGGTCTAAGCCGCCCCTTCGACAAGGATAAGACCGACACGGCGCTTCGGAGCATGATGAAATACAACTTCATGCCCTCGGTGCGCTACTTTGCAAACCCCTGGCGGCTGTTCTGCCTGAACGACGAGAGCGGCACGCTGATCTGCGCCTATCCCGAAGGCACCGAAAAGCCGAAGATCCCCGTGCCCTACTGCGAAGAGACGATGCACGGCTTCGAATACCAGTTCGCGGGGCTTCTGATCGCCGAGGGCTTCCTCAAGGACGGGCTCAGGGTCGTAAAGGCCGTGCGCGACCGCTACGACGGCACGCGCCGCAATCCCTACAACGAGATCGAGTGCGGCTCCAACTACGCGCGCTCGATGGCGGCGTGGGCGCTTTTGCCCATCCTGAGCGGTTTTAGCTTCGATCTCGTGAACGGCTATATCGGCTTCGATCCCAAAACGGACGGGGATTTCCGCTGCGTGTGGAGCCTCGGCACCGCGTGGGGAAGCTACGCAAGAACGCAAAGCAAAAGCGTCATAGAGATCGCGGAGGGCGCGCTTGCGCTTGCGTGCGTCGGAATCAAAGACGCGCAGAAGGTAAAGAAGCTCCTGCTCGACGGCAGGGAAATTCCGTTTACGGCGCGGGAAAACGCGCTGTGCTTTGAAAGGCAGGCCGCGCAAAGGCGCATAGAGCTCGTCATGTAAAAAAGGAGCGTGAGACCATGAAAACATTGCAGGAGATCGTCTCGGCGTCCAAGCGCATCGTGTTCTTCGGCGGCGCGGGCGTGTCCACCGAGAGCGGCATACCGGACTTTCGCAGCGTGGACGGGCTGTACAACCAGACCTACGCCTACCCGCCCGAGACCATCCTTTCGCGCACGTTCTTCGAACTGCACCCGAAGGAGTTTTTCCGCTTCTACCGCGACAAGATGCTCGCCCTGGACGCAAAGCCCAACAAGGCACATTTAAAGCTTGCGGAAATGGAGAAAAAGGGCGTGCTGAGCGCCGTCGTGACCCAGAACATCGACGGGCTGCATCAAAAAGCCGGCAGCAGGAACGTGTTCGAGCTGCACGGCAGCGTCCACCGCAACTACTGCATGGACTGCGGAAAGTTCTACCCACCGGAGTACATCTTAAACAGCAGCGGCATCCCGCGCTGCGAGTGCGGCGGGGTCATAAAGCCGGACGTGGTGCTCTACGAGGAAGGGCTGGACAACGCGACCGTGAACGGCGCGCTGCGCGAGATCTCCTCCGCGGACACGATGATCGTGGCGGGCACTTCGCTGAGCGTGTACCCCGCGGCGGGCTTTTTAGACTATTTCCGGGGAAAAGAGCTGGTTCTGATCAACCGCGACCCCACCCCCGCCGACCATAAGGCCACGCTCGTCATTCACGACAAGGTGGGCAAGGTCTTGAGCGAACTGAACGTGTAGGCTTGTAGGCTCAGAAAGCGTATTCGCAAAGGATCCTTTTCGCCGTTTCGACAGCGCTTTCCGCGGTCGGGACGGCGCCTGTTTCAATGAAATCCAGCGCAGCGCTATAAAAGCCGCGCGTTTCGTTTGAGGGTGCAAAGGAAAGCGACGTGCCGTCCCTGAAGAGCGCCTCGATTCGGGGCGATATACCGTCCTTGAACATCGCGCGGGCGCTCTTTGGGTAGCAAACCGCCTTTTCGGTGATCTTTCTGACCGGCAGGATGCGCGAAGCGAGATACGAAAAACACTCCCTGCCCATGCCGGAAAACAGCACGAGCCTTATGCCGTCGTCGCCGATCAATTCCATGAAGCGCGGGTCGAACGCGCAGGGCGTACAGCCCCAGATCAGCGCGCCCGCGTCCCGCGCGGCCGCCTCTTCGTTTTCCGTGGGGACGCGCGGCAAAACGACGCGCTTTGCGCCCTCTTTCAGCGCCTGACCGATTTCGATATCCCCGTCCAGAAACAGTACGTTTTCGCTGCCGTCAAAGCGCACGAGGCCGCGGCTTATCTCGTACAGCGCGGCCTCGGCGCGGCTTTGCCTGTCCGCGTCGCGCGAAAGCACGCGCAGGGAAACCGATTTTCCCCGTTTTATGCTTCGCAGATACGCGCGGTCTTTTCCGTCGAGAGCAGCCGAAAGCAGCATTTCCGGCCGCCTTTCGAGGGTGAGCCTGAGCGCCTCCCTCCTTCGCCAAAGGTCGATTTCGGCCTGATCGCCGCCGAGCAGGACCTCGGGCACGCGCAGGCCCTCGAACTCCCTCGGGCGGGTGTACTGCGGGTATTCCAGCAGGCCGCAGGAAAAGCTCTCGTCGACGCTGCTCTCGTCCGAGCCCAGCACGCCGCTTTGCAAGCGCGACACCGCGTCCATGACGATCAGCGCGCCCAGCTCGCCGCCGGTCAGCACGTAGTCGCCCACGGAAATCTCTTCGTCGATGTATCTGTCGATGACCCGCTGGTCCAGCCCCTCGTAGTGGCCGGAGAACAGTATGAGCTCCTTTTCGCGGGCGAGCCGCTCCGCCGTCTTCTGGTCGAATCTTTTGCCCTTGGGCGAAAGATAGATGCGCTTTCCGCTAAAGTTTTCGCCCATCGCGAAGCGGATCGCGTCCGCGGCGGGCTGCGCCGTCATCAGCATGCCCGCGCCGCCGCCGTAGGGCGCGTCGTCGGTGTTTTTGTGCTTGCACTGAGAAAAAGGGCGGATGTCGATCACTTCCGCCCTTATCGCGCCGGATTTTATGGCCCTGCCCAGTATGCTCTCCCCGAGCACCGCGCTCATCATGTCCGGAAAGATCGTAAGCAGCTTAAAGGTCATTTTCCACCGCCACTTCCTTTAGTCTCTCCTCGGACAAGAGCATCTGCCCGCCCTCGACATCGGTCTTCAGAACGACGCTTTTCAGCGCGGGCACGAGCCACTCCTTGCGGGCGGCCCTGTCCACAAAAACGTAGACGTCGTTTCCGCCCGGCTGCATGACCTCGGTGATTTTGCCGAGGGTCCTTCCCGCGTCGGTCACGCCCGAAAGGCCGATCAGGTCGACGATGAAGTTTTCGTCCTCGTCCAGTTTTGCGGCGTGCGCGCGGTCCACGTACAGAAGCTGCCCGCGAAGCGTCTCCGCGGCGTTGCGGTCGTTTACATTTTCCAGGCGCAGGTACACCGCCGCGCCGTCGAAGCGCACGAAGCGGCAGCCCACCGGGCGGTAGGCGTCCTTCTCCTTTAAGTACAGCTTTTCGCAGTCCTCAAAGCGCATCGGGTCGTTCGTGATCGGCCTTACCTTGACCTCGCCCTGAATGCCCTGCGGCTTCAATATTTCCCCTACGATCAGATATTCGTCCATTTTTTCAGATTTCCGTGCGTTCTATTTCCACTTCGATGGGATAATGGTCAGATAAATACACGCCATTGAGGCAGTCGTCCCACTTTACCGCCGGCTTGTCGGCTTTGAAATGCTTTACGTAAATGTAATCGATCTGCGGGTCGTTTCCCCTTCCCCAGTTGTGCCAGGTCGTGCCGATGCCCTTCGTAAGCTCGGTCAGGCCGAAGGGATGCTCTGCGATGTAGCTGTTTTCCTCGGAATCCGGGTAGGCGTTGAAGTCGCCGCACAGCACCACGGGCAGGGGAAGCTTTGCGTAATCTTCCTCGATCTTTTCCATCAGGCGCTTTGCGCCCTTCACGCGCGCGTACGCCTCCTGGTGGTCAAGATGCGTGTTGTAGACGTGAAAGTTTTCACCTTTGATCATGTCCCGCATGACCAGGTGGGTGATGATGCGCGGGCAGGAGCTCTGTTTCTCATAGCGCGAGCCGGGCACGTCGGGCGTGTCCGAAAGCCAGCTCACGTCCAGCGAGATCGGCTCGTACCGGTCGTTTTTGTAGGCGACGGGGTTGTGCTCGCCCTCGTAATTGTCTCCCCTGCCGCAGCCGAGCAGCGTATAGCCCAGCAAATTCAAATGCGGACGCATGTACGATTGCATGTCGTGGCGCATCTCCTGAAAGCCGATCAGATCCGGCTGTTCCTTTTCGATCTTGTCCAGAATAAAGCCGCGGCGGAAGAAAAAGCGGTTCACGCCGTCCACTGCGGCCTCGGTGCGGATGTTGAAGGTGAGAAATTTCATGCTGTAAGCCCTCCGTTCGGCAAAGATTACTTGAATTTCACGCGTTCAAAAGGTTCCTTTTCGCAAGCGCCGCCGCGCCGACCATGCCCGCGTCGTTGCGCCCCTTCGCAAGGCGCAGCACCTTTTCGATCGTGCTTCGGTCGAAGTTGTAGCAGGGTTCTATGTGCCTTAGTATCCTTTCGATCAGTATTTCGCCGCCCGCGCTCACGCCTCCGCCCAGCACGATCGCTTCAGGCCGGAAGATCATGTAGAGCGAGCACACGCCCAGGGCGACCTCGCCGGCGTAGCGGTCGAGCGCCTCGATCATCGCCTTGTCGCCCTGCTTCGCCCTGTCCAGCACCGTGCGCGCGCGCGTACCGCCCGAATAGCGCACCAGCGTGCCCGCCGAAGCGTACATTTCGAAGCAGCCGCTCATGCCGCAGGAGCACTTGAGTCCGCCCGCGTGCGTGATGAAATGGCCCAGCTCCGCCGCGCCGTTGTCGTGGCCGCGCCAGGGCTTTCCGTCTATGAGCAGCGCGCCGCCGATGCCCGTGCCGAGCGTAAGGTACACGACGTCCTTAAGCCCCCAGCAGCTGCCGCCGGGCAGCGTTTCGGCCTCGAGCGCGGCCTGCGCGTCGTTGTCGATCCAGACCTTTATGCCCACGGCGTCCTCGAGCGTACGGCCGAAATTCACGCCCGCCCAGCGCAGGTTTCCGCTGTTGACCCTGCCAGAGGGGCGAAACACCGCGCCGGGCACGCCCGCGCCGAGGATATCTGCCTTACAGGGCGCGTCATCGAGCAATTGCCTGATCTGCTTTGCGCAGGCGACGGTATCGGCGCGGATCGTGTGGACCAGCTGCGTGTATATGCAGTTCAGCTCTTCGTCGAACAGGCCGAATTTCAGATTCGTGCCGCCGATGTCAACGCCGGCTATAACCATTTCGCGTATCCCGTGTCCTTTTTGAGTGTATTTGCTTTGATAGACCTTTTCGCGTTGCAAAACGGCCGCACGCGCGGCCGAATGAATTCATGCTTTGTAGTGGCCCTCGCGGGGCTTTTCCGTGGGCAGCGGCTTTTGTTCGGGTCCCGGCTGCTCGTCGCCGCCGTCGGGCTCGAGGCCGTCCCAGATGCCGTCGGGGAGGTCATCGTCTCCGCCTTCGTTTCCGCTGTCGTTTCCGTCTTCGCTGCCGTCTTTGTTTCCGTCTTCGCCGCTTGCGTCCGCACTGTCGAAGTCCAGGCGCACGAAGCCCAGCACGATGCTGTTTTTGTCTCCGTCCGAGGAGTTCACGCCGGTAAAATACCAGCCGTTGGAGGAGGTCGCGTATTCGTTGCCCTCTTCGTTCAGACGGCTCAGAAAGCTGCTTAAGATCACCAGCGCGCCTTCGAAGCCCAGCTTTTCGTCGCAGGCGGCCAGCGCGCACGTGGCGACGGTAAGCAGGCTTTCGTTCTCCGCCTTGCTGTGCAGCGCGCACAGGTAGGGCTCTCCGCTGTCTTTCAGGTACAGTACGAGCAGCGTGTCCTCGTCCGGCATCGCGTCCCAGCAGCCCTCGTCCGCGTCGTATTCGAATTCGCCTGCAGGGATGGGCTTTATGCCGTGCAGGGAAGCCAGCTCGTTATAGACGTTCAGCCACGCTTCGACCGCGCCGTCATCGCCCAACGCGCCCATTCCCGAAAGCAAAAGGCACGCGGCCAGTACAAAAGAAAGCGTTTTCTTCATGTCGTTTTCCTTCCGTCAAAGTCCGCCGGGGCGCCTGTTCGTCAGACGCCCGCGCTTTTCAGCGCGAGCGCCCGCAAGACAACCGCCGCTTTTATACCGGACTCAGTTGTTCTCTATCCCGCCCACGGCGGTCACGATGCCGTCCTTGACGGTGAAGTTGTACGTGTCGCCGAAGGTATAGCCGTGGTGGAAATGATTGGTTTTGCTGTTGTGCGTGATCGTGAAGTGGTGGCAGGAGCCAATGGAATACGTGCCGTCGGGATAGCCGCTGACGTCGATGATGCAGGTGAAATCGGCCATGTCCATGTTCTTGCCGCCAGTGGTGGTGTGCGTCATGCCGGTCGCGCCCGCGGCGGTCGTCACCGCGTAGTAGCTGACCTGCTTTTTCTCGTTGGTCACGTAGAGGTAGGTCGTGTTGTGCTTGCCGTCCCAGCCTCTGTTGGCGGTGTTGTAGGTGGCGTAGGACCAGCCGGTTATGCTGATGACGCTTCCGCTGTTCACGCTGGGCAGCACGACGAAATCGGTGATGCCGTTGTTGATGCGGGTCTGCTTGTCGGTCAGCCATTTTGCGCCCGTCACGTCCTTTTTGGTGACGCGGGAAGCGTACATTTCCTGCGGCACGGCCGTCGCCGCGGGCGAGGGCGTAGGCGTGGGCACGGCGGTGGGCGTGGGCGTCACGGCGATTTCGAAGTCGTCGCCGCCGTCCGTCCCTTCGCTGCCTTCCGTTCCTTCGATGCCCTCGGTGCCTTCGGTGCCTTCCGTGCTTTCTCCGCCGTCGTTCGAAAGGATGTCGCCGAAGGTGTCGCCTTCGTTTTCGCCGTTCTCTGTCCCGTTATCGTCCGCCTGCGCGCCGGTGTTTTGGGTTTCGTCGCTGCCGGCCTGGTCCAGGGGCGTCGTGTCTCCCTCGACCGTCTCCGCGCCGCTGTTTACCGCCGTCTGCACGCCGCTTGTCACGTCGTCGGCGGGATTATCGGATTTCTTGAGCCAGAATTCGTTTATCATAATGACCAACGCGGCGATGATGATTGCGCCGATCAAAAAGCGCACCAGCGCCCTGCCCATGTTGTTTTTTCTGACGGAGAACGCCTTTTTTTTGCCATTTCCGTTTAAGGACGCGCTCATACAAAAATACCTCCTGAGTATTCCTGTCAATATTGTACATTATTTGAGATAAATTGTCAACCATTTAAAAATTCTTTTGTAATATTTACAAGGCCGTTCCGCCTTCGTCGAAAGGGAAAGGACGGGCAGCCGCACCGCCTCCGCCCACAAATCATTTTCCATTAGCATATTTCATTTTTGCCACGGACTCAAATATTAGAAAATTTGATTTTTGCAATTGACTTAAAGCCCGTTCAAATATATAATATTATGTTGGGGAATGTGCCATAAATCAAACGCAAACAAATACGGCGCCCCCGCGAAAATTTATTTTTTGTGTTTTGAGGAGGAAAGTATGACGCTTACCGGCAAGATTACGCTGTGTGAACTTGAGGAAGACAACCCTCAAAAATCGTATTTCAGAGTGCGCCCGCTTCTGACGGGCGAAAACGGCCAAAGCGAAAAGGTGGAAGACGTAGACAGCCTCTATCCCGACGAGGGCGGTATCAGGATCGTGCCGGACAAAAACGAGGCCATGCGCTTCAAAAGCCGCATGCGCACGCTGGGCGGTTACTGCCTGCTCAATCTCATACGCCATCCCAACGAAAACGACAAGATCCGTCCCAACAAAAACTATTCGCCCGAGCGCGGCGAAATGAACCGCAACATCGTCTATTCCGACGTGATCCAGGCCTGCGGCCCGCTGGACGTGATGCAGGTTTTGTCCGCGGGCGATTCGGGAAAAAGCAAGATCGGCTACACCCATAAAGTGCTTTTGCGCGAGCGGGGCATGCTCAAGGGCCCCTACATTCCGGAGCTCACGCCCGACAGAATGATCTTCGGCTTCAACGCCGACGTATATAACGAACCCATCGAGGCAAAGGAAGAAAACATTCACCGCTTCATGCGCGGCAACGAAGAGATCGAATTATACATCTCCGATTCCGTGTTCAGCCCGAGCGCCGAAAGCGCGCCGCGCCCCTTTGCGCCCGGCGCGGAGGCCGCCGAAAACAGAAGCGAAGCGCCCGGGGAAACCGCGTCCCCCGCACCCGCCGCGCAGACGCCGGACGCGCAGGAGGCGGAAAGCAAGGCGTCAGCCGAAAGCCCCGCGCCGAAAACCGAGCCCGAGGCGGAAAAGCCCGCGGCCGCGCCCCAGCCCTTCGCAAGGCCCGCGCTGCGCCCCCAGGCGCCGAAACCTGCAAAACCCGAAGAAAACAAGCCCGCAGCGCGCGAAAACGCCCCGCAGGCCGAAAATACACCCGAAAAGCGCCCTTTACGCAAAAACGATCCCTACGAGGGGCAGGTGGGCCTGAATCCCCGCCGCAGCAAGAGCTTGAGCGAGGTCGTGGACTATTACTGGCGCCAGTCCCGCATTGAGCAATTGGGCGCGGAGGTCTCCTCGCAGAGCAAGTCCAGCCCCGTGGTCAGCCCCGTGGAGCAGGCGTTGCGCCTCGTTCGCGAGGTCTGGCAGCTGCCAGACGGCAGGCAGGCGCTGATCAGCGGCCTTACCAAGCTGGACGGGCTGGGCAGCAGCATTTCTCCCGCCGCCGCACAGGGCGCCAAAACCGAAACGTCCAATGCAAGCGACGACGAAATGAACCGTCTGGAGGCAGAGCGGCTTGAGCTTCTGCGGGACATCGACCGCTTAAAGAGCGACCGCATACGCCAAAGGGGCGAATTGATGGAGGAGACCCGCGCCGCCCACGCCAAGGAGATCAGCGAGCTGGAAAAGCGCGAGCAGATGCTAAGGGACGAGTGTCAAAGCCGCGAGCGCGCCGCCCAGAGCGCGCGCCAGGCCCAGGCCGAGGCCGAAAGGCTGCTCACCAAGGAGAGTAAGGACAAGCTCGACAGCGAATTTCTGCGCTTTGCGATGTTCACGAAGGCCGCGGGCCTGATCAAGAACGAAGAGATGCTGGACACGGACGAGTTTACCGGCATCCCCGAAACCTGCGAAAAGACCGCCGCCCAGATGATCAGCGACCTAAGAAGCGCGTTCGAGACCGGCGGAAAGGTATTGAGCCACGACGACGCGCTCAACTACCTCGCCTGCCTCGCCATCGGCAGCATCGTGCTGCTCAGCGGCCCGACAGGCTGCGGCAAAAGCTACACCGCCCACGCGCTTGCCGGCGCGCTGGGCCTCAGGCAAAAGGGCGCTGCCCGCTTTGCAAGGCTGGAAGAGGGCGTCCGCGACGCGCGCAAGTGCATCGGCTTCAGGGAGCTCATGCGCGCGACCGATTACACGAGCCAGCGCTTCATGCTCCTGGAGGACATCAATCAGGACGACGTGACCGACCAGTCGCACGGCACGCTGCCCTTCAGCGACGGGGCAAAGAGCGAGGGAATAACGCTGCTTATGACCTGCCTCGACGATCAGATCGGCTACCCGCTGCAGTCGCGCCTGCTCGACCGCGCCTTCCTGATCCGCCTGAAGATGCCCGAATACGCCGGCTGGCACAGGTCCAAGCCCATCCCCACGGCCGACAAGGCGCCCACGCTGGAGTGCGTGCGCCGCGCGTTTTTGAGCGGCGACGACGTGCCCGAGGAGATCCGCCAGCGCATGGACACGCTGATGAAGCGCCTGCGCGAGGCCGGCGTCAGCGTGACGCCCAGGGCCCTCAACGACATCTATCTCTACTGCGCGGCCGTCTGCCCGCTGATGACGGGCGAAAAGATCGACGCGCTGGACCGCGCGTTCAGCCAAAGGGCGCTGCCCCACATCATGGCCACTGCAAAGGCCGAGGCACTCAGGCGCCTGCCCGAGATCCTGTGCGACATGCCGCGCAGCATAAGCCTGCTCAACGAGCCGCTCGCGCTGCCGCCGATGTGACGAAAAACGGCGATCCGCAAAGCCCTTGCGCGCATCGCCAAAGCATAAAAAAGGGGCTGCCGCAGACGTTTTCTCTGCGGCAGCCCCTTTTTACGGCCTGCGTTCCGACCGCTTTAATCGGTGACCGTCAGGGTGTCGAGCATCGCGTCGAAGCGTACACCGAGGCCTTCGGCGGCTTCGATTTCGTAGTGGGCCCAGGCGACGATGCTGCCTTCGCCTGCGGGGATGATGTAGACCGCCTGAAGCTTATCGGGCATGTACTTTCCGCCCACGGCCGCGGACGCATCGATATAGATGCAGCTGCCCGCGCCGGCGAGCATGCGGGAACCGACGTAGAGCTCGTATTCTCCGGAAAGCTCCTCCGAGACGGAAGCGGCCGCTTCCTCGGCGCCCAGGGGGCTCAGCGTGATCTCGAGGTAGTTTTCAGGCGCGGTGGGATCGTCGTAGCGGGAAACGAAGCATTCACGGCCTTCTTCGCTGCGCCTTGCGAAGCGCTCGTAGTCGTAGTCCATCTCGAAGCCGATGCTTTCGCTGCGGATGCGCTCGTACTGCACGGTCTCCTCCATGCCCTCGATCGTGATGACGCCTTCATGGCGATCGATCAGGTCGCTTCTGCCCTCGACGTGGATCCAGCCCGTCGCGCCGCGAAGGCTGACGATGAGCCAGTCGCCCTCGTCCTTGAGAATCGGAAGATACGTGTCTTTGTCCAGAAGGACCGTGTTTGCCTCCAGCATGGCGACCTTGGGGGCCGCTGTATCGTTCCAGGCGTAGACCGGCGTCTTCTCCTCCGTGCGGTACCAGGCGGGATCGATGACGATATATTCGCTGTTGACCCAGCCGGACAGCGCGTCCTCGGAATCGCCCAGCACACAGCGCGCCCAGCCGTCCTTTTGTTCCGTCACGATGATGAGGTCGCGGTATTGCAGGCTCTTGAGCGCCCTGGAGGAAGCGCTGGGCTTTTCGCGCAGGGTCAGCTTTTCGCAAAGCACGGCGGCCTGAAGGCCGATCTGCCCTTCGCCGTGGGGCGGGATGATTTCCGCATAGGCCGCCACAAAGCTTGTCAGCAGCAGCGCCGCGATCAAAAGAGCAGAAAGCAAAGTCAATTTTTTCATGTTCATTACACTCCTTGTTTGTGATCCACAGTAGGACGGATGAAGCAGCTTTTTTGTTCCCGGCTTTTTTTGCGCGGCCGCCGAACGAAACGCCCGATGACCGAATAATACCTGCACGGAAAAATGTCGCCCGGCAAACGACCACGAAGGCGGTGCATCGCGCTATACTTACACCATCAGGACGAAACGGAGGAATAAGAAAATGTACGGAGCCATACTCGGAGATATGATCGGAGCGCCCTACGAGTTCGACAGGGGCAAGCAGACGAAGGAGTTTCCGCTTTTTTGCAGGTACTCACATTTCACGGACGACAGCGTGATGACCGTCGCGGTGGCGGACGCGCTGCTTACTTCCCGCAGGAAGACGGAAGCGCAGATCAAAAAAGCGCTGGTGTACACCATGCGCACCTGGGGGCGCAAATACCCCGACGCGAGCTACGGCGTGCGCTTTTACGGCTGGCTGTTCTCAAAGGACCCCAAGCCTTACGGAAGCTACGGAAACGGCTCCGCGATGCGCGTGTCTTCGGCGGGCTGGCTGTGCGACACGCTCGAAAAGACGCGGTGTCTTGCCCGGCTCACCGCCGTCGTGACGCACAATCACCCGGAGGGCATAAAGGGCGCGGAGGCGACCGCAAGTGCGATCTTCCTGGCGCGGACCGGCCATGGCAAGGCGGAGATCAGGGAATACGTCGTGCGCGAATTCGGCTACGACCTTTCCCGGACCTGCGACGAGATCCGCCCGGGCTACCGTCACATCGAGACCTGCCAGATGACCGTGCCCGAAGCGATCACGGCCTTTCTGGAGGGAAACGATTTTGAAGACGTCATCCGCACGGCCGTCTCCTTGGGCGGCGACTGCGACACGCTTACCTGCATCGCGGGCAGCATCGCGGAGGCGTTTTACGGCGTGCCGGACGAAATGATAAAGGAATGCAGGAAGCGCCTGCCCGAAGACATGCTTTCCGTCGTCGACCGCTTTTACGCCGAGAAGGAAAAGCGCGCGTAATTCCCAAAAAACAGGCTGCTCCCGAACCGCCTTTTCGCGGCGCGGGAGCAGCTTTCTTTTCTTGTTTACTTATCCAGGAAATTGGGCTCGCCGATGAACTCGTCATACGCGGGGAAATAGACGACCTCGAACTGCCTGAGCTTCTCCACGATGTCGTTGTAGACCAGCTCGTTCTTCATATCCGCCGTCAGCGACTGCGCGATCTCTTCGGTGAATTCCACGACGCCGGAGGGCACGTCCCTGAGATAGTACAGTATGTGAACGCCGTAGCTGGTGACGACAGGCGCGCTGATGTCGCCCGGGGCGTCCATGCCCTCGGAGAAGGAGCCCTGCGTGAATTCGGGCATGAAGAGTATGCCGTCCTTGTGCACGAGATAGCCCTTGGCGAGCGTTTCCTCGTCGGTCATGCCGGGATCGACGTTGTACTTGGCAATCAGCTCTTCAAAGGGCGTTCCGGCCTCGAACGCGCCGTAGATCTCGTCCAGCGTGTCCTGCACGGACGCGATCACCGCCTGCGCGGCAGCGGCCTTCGCTTCGCCCTCTTCCGCGTCGGCATAGGCGCTCAGAAGCGCTTCGTCCGCTTCGATCAGTATGTGCAGTATGCCCCTGTAGCCTTCGGGCACGTAGTAGCTCTCCTGCCCCATGTAGTTGACGTTGCGGTCGAAGTCCGCGATGTTGTTCTCGTAGGCGGCGCGGTCCTGCTCGGCCAGCTCGAGGAAGCGCTCCATCACCGCTTCGTCGTCGATCTCCACCTCGTAGTCGGCGAGGTAGGCGCGGTAGGCGTCGTCCAGCAGGCGCTCGCGGATGAACAGGTCGCGGGTGTAGCCGCCGTCCAGGAAGTACTGCAGGGCCTCCTGCTCGGCCTCCTCGTCGGTGCCGCTGTAGCCCTCGGCGGATTTGATGGTCTCGATCTGCTGCGCGACGTACCCGTCGAACTCGGTGCCGTAGTCGGCAAACAGCGTGTCGTACGAGTCGCCCAATATCCGCTCAACGTCCTCGTCCGTCAGAAGCAGCTTGGGGGCCACGCCGTAGTAGAGCACGTACTGAAGGGAATCCAGATTATCGTAATAGTAATCCAGATAGCCGTAGGAATAGTACATGTAGGTCAGGTTGGAGTAGTACTCCACGTCGTCCTGATAGACAGGCTCTCCGCCCAGCGTCATCAGGACCACGCGTTCGGCGGGTTCGTTTTCTTCCTGCTGTGCCGTCTCCTCGGCGTCCTCTTCGGTCTGCTCCGCCGTCTCCTCGGCGGCCTCTTCGGTCTGCTCAGCCGTCTCTTCGGCGGCTTCTTCGGCAAAGCACGCGCCGAAAAGCATCGTCAGCGCGAGCAAAAGCGCCAAAAGCTTCGTCATTTTCTTCATTTTATGCTCCTTTTTTGTTCCTTTTCGGCAGAACGCCTTGAATGACGCCCGCCCTTGTCATCGGTATCATTATATACCTGCGTCCGCGTTCGTCAACCGGTTTAACGCAAAGGGCGAAATATTTCGCCGAGTTTGCCCATTTTACAGCCGTTTGAAGACGGGGATGCTGTCGATGGGCGCCTTTGCCGTGACGCGCGCGGGGCCGCATGCGACCTCCTGCGTGCGGATGTCCTGCCACGAACCCGCGGGCAGGTATACGCTCCTTTCCCGCGCGCCCGCCTCGAGCACCGGCGCGACCAGATAGTCGCTTCCGAACATGTACTGATCCGACAGCTCCCAGCAGGTTTTATCCTCCGGGAACTCGTAGAACATCGCGCGCATCAGAGGACTTCCGTTCTCGCTGGCCTCGGCGAAGATCTTTTCGAGGTAGGGCTGAAGGCTCTTGCGCAGTTCGTAGTTTTTGAGCATGATCCCCTGCATCTCCTCGCCGTAGGACCACATCTCGTTGGGCTGGCCGGTGTGCAGGTAGCCGCCGCCGCGCTCGCGCTCGTCAAGCTGTGGAATGGTGAAGGGCTCCCTGTCGCCGTGCAGGCGCATGATGGGCTCGAACACCGCCCACTCGTACCAGCGGGCGAGCAGCTCCTTGAATTCGGGGTCGAAGACGTTGCCCTCCATGAAGCCGCCGATGTCGGTGTTCCACCAGGGGATGCCGGCGATGCCCATGTTGAGGCCGATCTGCAACTGATCCCTGAGCGATTCCCAGGTCGAGGGCACGTCGCCGCTCCAAAGCACGTTTCCGTACTTCTGGCTGCCCGCCCAGCCGGAGCGCAGGAGGTTTACGACCGGCTTGCCGAGCTTCGTCATCTCGTCGAAGTAGGCGCGGCTGTACCACTGCGGATAGAGGTTGCTCACCTCCATCGCGGGGCCGGCGTAGTAGCGGAAGTTGTCGAAATCGTACTTGGTGAGGTCGGGCTCGCTGTTGTCCAGCCAGAAATAGTCGATGCCGTAATCGGCGTAGTTCTGCTTGCACTTCTCCCAGACGTACTTGCGCGTCTCGGGATTGAACGGGTCGATCTGCACGCAGTCGCCCTGATAGTCGTAGGTCTGCATCGCGCCGCGTTCCGTGCGCATCAGCAGGCCGCGCTGCGCCATCTCGTAAAAGTTTTCGCTGCGCCTGTCCACCGACGGCCATACGGACACCATGACCTTGATGCCCATCGAATGCAGCTCGTCCACCATCGCCTTGGGGTCGGGCCAGTAGGTCTTGTCGAACTTCCAGTCGCCCTGCACCGTCCAGTGGAAAAAGTCGATGACGATGACGTCCAGCTTGACGCCCATCTTATGGTACCTGCGCGCGACCGAAAGCACCTCTTCCTGCGTGCGGTACCTGAGCTTGCACTGCCAAAATCCCATCGCGTCCGAAGGCATCCTGGGCGCGCGGCCCGTCACGTCCGTGTAGTTTTTCAGGATCTCCTTGGGGGTATCCGCGGCCGTCACCCAGTAATCCATCTGTTTGGTCGCGTCGCTTACCCATTCGGTCATGTTCTTTCCGAAGGTGACCTTGCCCACGGCGGGGTTGTTCCACAAAAAGCCGTAGCCCAGGCTCGAGAGCGCGAAGGGGACCGTCGTCTGGCTGTTTTGCTGCTTCAGATCCAGCGCGCAGCCCTTCATGTCCATGTACGGCTGCTGATAGCCGCCCATGCCGAAGAGCTTTTCGCCGTCGTTGGGCTCAAAGCGCACGATCAGCTTATAGTCGCCCGCGATATAGGGGATCCATTGGCGGGACGGCGTCTTCTGGCAGTGGCTCTCCCGGGTGGCGAGGCCGTCGTAGGAACGGTGCTGCTCGTGCAGTATGCGTTTCCCGTCCTTAAACAGGCTTACGACGCCCGCGTGGTTCACCTTGGCGCTCATGCGCCCGTTTCTGATGAGCGCGTAAGGATAGTCGGCGATTTTGCCGTCGCCCTCTCGCCAGGGCTCCGTAAGGAATTCGATTTCGGCGTCCGCGCTCTGAACGGGCTCGGTGAGCGCCCAGTTTTCTTCGTTCAGCGCAGGGAACATCGTCGCGCGCACGCGCAGAGAATCCTTTCCCCAGGCCTCGATGCGCAGCGTCTCGCCCGCGCCCGTGCAAACGAGCGTGCCCCCGTCATTCACAAACCGCATGTTTTTTTCCTCCCGTACAGTGTTATTTGTGGTATCTTTCACCCGCGTTGATCTTTTCCGCGCGGTAGAGCTGCTCAAGCAGTATCAGGCGCATCAGCTGGTGCGGAAAGGTCAGCTTCGAAAAGGAAAGCCGCATGTCGGCCCTCGAAAGCACCTCCCCGGACAGGCCGAGGGAGCCGCCGATCACGAGACAGACGTGCTTTCCCGCGATTTCGAGCTTTTTTACCTCCGACGCCAGCTGTGTCGAGGACAGCTGCGCCGCGTCGACGCACAGCGCGATCACGAAGTCTGCGGGTTTGATTCTTTTGAGGAGCGCCCTGCCCTCCTTCCGGATCACGATGTCGCTTAGTTTTTCGTTCGGGACCGCCGGCTCCGGTTCGTCCGGCACCTCGACGAGCTCGTACCTTCCGTAGCGTTTCAGGCGCGTAAGGTATTCCGCGCAGGCGTCCTTTTGCCATTTCTCCCGAAGGGAGCCAACGCACAGCACGCTTGCGTTCATCGTATCGCCCCGACGAGGCGCAGGACGTCCTCCGCGTACAGCGAGACGGCCGCCGCGACGCCCGAAACGATGACCGTGTAGTCGTAGGCGTCCCTTTCCCGGGTCTTGAGCTTTGGCCGTCCGAAGGGCTTTCCGCTTATCTTTTTCATGTAGCGAAGCAGGCAGATGAGCAGTATAAGCAGCAGAACGCTTACGCCGCCGATCACGAGGCAGCCCTTCAGGCCGCCGATCGCGTCGAAATAAGAGCTTTTGACGCTCTCCGCGGCGTTTGCGCCGACGGCGCTCAGCACCAGCGCGAGCGTGTTGTGCAGCGCGTGGTACACGATGCCGGAAAACAGCGAACCCGTCACGATCACGATGAAGGCCATCACGAAGCCGCTCATCAGCTGCACCGGCATACCGCTGACGGCGGAGTGCAGCAGCATGAACAGGGCCGTCGAGATCAGCATGGCCCTCTTCGAGCCCTTTTCCTCCCAGGCGGAGAGCAGCGCGCCCCGGAACAAAAGCTCCTCGCACACGGCGGGCATCATCGCGTTGCTCAGGAACAGTGCGAGCATGTCGCCCGCGCTGCTGATCTGCGGCGTCTGCGTATGGGTGACGGATCCGCCCAGCGCCTCTATGCCCATGCACCAGAAATAGTTGACGTAGGCGCACAGAAAGTACCCAAGCGGCGCGCAGAGGATCAGGGGCAGTATAAATCTCGTCCTGATCGGGTGCACGCGGATGTATTCGCCCATGCCCGGGCGCCTGAGCGCCAGCAGCAGAAACGGCAGCAGCAGAAACACGAGGTAGTACGTGCCCGTGACCATGGCCGAAAAGAACGCGTCGTCCAGATTGTACACGAAATAGGACATCGCGCGCTTGATCAGCGGCGACAGGCTCCCCATGATCGGCTTGCCCGCCACGGCGCTGAAGAACAGGCAGCTCGCCGCGAACACCGAGGGCACCCTGTCGGTGCCCGGCAGTACAAAGTTATTGCCTTCCATTTGCCCTTTTCTCTGTGATCTAATTCTCCGCGATGCGGAAAACGCCGGTCAGGGAATCGCGCTTTGCGACGCTCAACCCCACGTCCCTGCCCGCGCGGATGCCGTGCTCGAACAGTATGCCCTCGCAGGTCTCCTCGGCAAGCTCCGGAAAGTTGTTGTTTTTGCTCAGGTGCCCCAAAATGATCTGCCTCGTTCCCTTTGAGACAAGGTGCGCCGCCGCCCTGCCCGCGTCCTCGTTGGATAGATGCCCCCTCCGGCCGCGGATGCGCATTTTGAGGTCGTAGGGATAGCTGCCGGCAAGCAGCATGTCCTCGTCGTAGTCCGCTTCCAGCAGCACGAGGTCCGCGCCCTCGACCGCGTCCAGCCATTTGGAATTGACGTAGCCGATGTCGGTCGCGACCGCAGCCCGAAGGCTCCCCAGGGTAAAGCCGAAGCCGCAGGGCTCCAGGCAGTCGTGCGGGGTGGGAAAGGCCATCACGTTCATGTCGCCCACGAAGAAATCCTCGAAGGGGCTTATGACCCTGATCTGCGAAGGGTCGAGCTTGCCCGCCCGCTTTCCGAGGCCCCCTTCCCAGGTGCCCTGCGTGGCGTACAGGGGAACGCTCAGCTTTCGCGCCAGCACGCCCGCGCCGCCGATGTGGTCGGTGTGCTCGTGCGTGACCAGCACGGCCTTGACCGCGCCGGGCGAAATGTGCGCTTCGTTCAGTTGGCTGAGCGCGCTCGTCGCGGAAACGCCGCAGTCCACGATCACGCCCGCGTCGCGGCTGCCCACGTAAGTGCAGTTGCCGCTCGAGCCCGAAAACAGGGGTGAAAACAACAGTTCCATGCTTTTTATCCGTTTGCGGCGGAATGCACGCCGCGCAAGTCGAATTCGGGGGTATAGGCGCTCGTCGCCGCGCTGAGCTCCTGCGTATAGCCGTTTTCAAGGCCCAGCGCGTACATAGTTTCCAGCGCTTCGTCGTATTCCTCCCGCGTGAGGGGGCGGTTTATGTCGCTTATCTCCGCCGCCCGTCCCATCGGCACGTACTGCGCCATCAGGGAAAGGTAGGCGTCCTCAAAGTCCCATTTTATGCGCCTGAGCACCTGTTTGGTGTTGTCCAAATGATTCGGCAAAACCAGATGGCGTATGATCGTGCCTTTTCGGATCAGGCCGCTTTCGTCAAAGACCGCTTTTCCGCTCTGGGAGAGCATTTCGCCTATGGCGTCCACGGCGACCTCCGGGTAATCGGCGGCGCCGCTCAGCCTTTCGGCAAGTGCCCCGTCCATGTATTTGAAATCCGGCAGGTACACGTCCACCGCGCCTGCCAGGGCCCTGAGCGTGCTCACGCTCTCGTAGCCGCTCGAATTCCATACGACCGGCACCGGCAAGCCGCCCTTCAGGGCCTTTAAGATCCCGGGCACGAAGTGCGTGCCGCTGACGAGATTTATGTTGTGCGCGCCCTGCGCGATCAGCTCGAAAAAGATGTCCCTCAGGCGGGAAGCGTCCACGCTGTCGCCGAAGCACCCGTGGCTTATACCGTAGTTCTGGCAGTAGGCGCACTTGAGCTGGCAGCCCGAAAAGAACACCGCGCCGCTTCCGCGCGTGCCGCTTATGCAGGGCTCCTCGTCGAAGTGCAGCGCGCAGCGGGCGAGCTTCGGCCTCGTGCCCGTTTTGCAAAAGCCCTCTCCGATATATTCGTCTCTGTACGCCCCGCATTTTCTGGGGCACAGGTTGCAGATCATTTCTCTCCCCGGCCGAACGCCTTGTTTCAAAAATTTCTCTGCGTATCATTATATACCAAAGCGGCCCCCGCGTCAAAACCTGTGCGTTAAAAAACGGAAAAAAGCGGGTGCCGAAAACTTTTTCTTGCAAGCAAGGCGGGCTTGTGCTATACTGCAAGACGAAAAAAGGCATGTATAAGAAGAGGTCGTTATGCGCACATACGCGGTCAAATTCGGCGGAAGCTCGCTCGCGGACGCCGAACAGTTCAGAAAGGTTCGCGCGATCATACAAAAGGACGCGGCGCGCCGCTTCGTCGTCGTGTCCGCCCCGGGCGCGCGCTATCCCGGCGACATCAAGGTGACCGACCTTCTGGACGCCTGCCACAGCCTTGCGCTGAAGGGCGAATCGTTCCTGCCGGAGCTTGAAAAAATCGAAGCGCGCTTTGCGGACATCTGCGCGGGGCTGGGCATAGGCCTCGATCTCAAAAGCGAGTTTTCCGCGATCGCAACCTGCATAAACGCCGCGCCGCAGAAGGATTACGTTTTGAGCCGCGGCGAATACCTCTCGGCGAAGATCATGGCCGAATATCTGGGCCTGCCCTTTATCGACCCCGCGCGCTGCGTGCGCTTCGACCGCGACGGCCTTTTGATGGAGGAGGAGACCTACGACGCTCTGTCCCGGCTGCTAAGGCCCCTTCCCGGCGCGGTGATCGCGGGCTTTTACGGCTCCGCGCCCGACGGCGGCATCAAGACCTTCTCGCGCGGCGGCAGCGACGTGACCGGCGCGCTGGTCGCCCGCGCCGTGAACGCGGACCTCTACGAAAACTGGACGGACGTGAGCGGCCTTATGGAGGCCGACCCGCGCATCATTCCGGACGCGCGGCCCGTGGAATACATAAGCTACCGCGAACTGCGCATCCTTTCCTACATGGGCGCAAGCGTACTGCACACCGACGCGGTAAGGCCCGTGAGCGCGCTGAACATTCCCATCAACATCAAAAACACCAACCGTCCGGAAGACGCGGGCACGCTGATCGTAAGCCGCCTTCCCGACGACCACACGCGCCGCTCCGTGACCGGCATCGCCGGGCGCAAGGGCTTAAGCGTCGTGCAGGTGGAAAAGAGCATGGTAAGCGACGGCGCGGGCTTTACCGCGGTATTGCTGGACATTTTCAAGCACCACAGAGTGCCGTTCGAACAGTGCTTAACGGGCATCGACACGATCTCCATCGTGATCAGGAGCGAGCTGCTCGAAAGCAAAAAGGACGATATCATACGCGATATCGCCCGGGAGCTCAGCCCCGACACGCTCAGGATCATCGACCGCCTTTCCATGATCACCGTGGTCGGCGAAAACGCCGGCGACAGCAACGAGGTAAGCGCCCGTCTGATCTCCGCCGTACAGTCCGCGGGCGTCAGCATAAGCACGATCAACCAGGGCGCGGGGCGGCTCAACCTCATCATCGGCGTAAAGGAAGCCGACTACGTGCGCGCGATCCGGGCGCTGCACGCCTCGATCAGCGAAGGCTGATCTCAGCGCGTTATCTCCACGGTCCCGCCGCCGAAAAAAGCGGCGTCCTCCCGGTCGTGGGTCACGAGCAGCAGGGTCTTGCCCTGCGCTCTTTTTTTGATGACTTCGGCGGTCAGAAGGCGGGTGTTCACGTCGAGCCCCTTCAGGGGTTCGTCCATGAGCAGCGTGTTTGCGGGATGGATCAGGCATCTTGCGATGC
Source organism: Clostridia bacterium (assembly GCA_017395065.1). GTDB lineage: Bacteria > Bacillota > Clostridia > Christensenellales > Aristaeellaceae > RUG14130. The sequence goes on from JAFPWH010000020.1 coordinate 24,184, forward strand.
TGACGCGCCGCGCCATGCCGCCGCTGAGCTCGCGCACGGGTTTCGTGACGCTGCCTTCGAGCCCGAGCTCGGTCAGCAGCTTTTTGATCTCGCCGTCGTCCCTTTTGCTCTGCACGAGGCGCAGGTTTTTGAGCGCGCTCAGATGGCTGATCAGCCTGTCCTCCTGAAACACGCAGGCAAAGCGCGTGTCTTTCGGCAGCGCGATCATGCCTTTGTCCGGCTGCTCCAAACCCATGATCAGGCGAAGGAGCGTCGTTTTTCCGAGGCCCGAGGCGCCCATGATGCAGGTGACGGCGCCGGTCGGAAAATCGTGCGACCAGTTGTCGAACACCTTCACGTCGCCGTAGCTTTTGGAGATGTTTCTGACTTCGATCATTTGCCCGCCCCCCACCTTCTGCCAAGCAAGCCGAGCGCGAGTTTGAAGAGCCTTGAAAACAGCGCGCTCAGGCACACGATCGTGACCGTCCAGGCCAGCGTGTCCACGGTCATCATGGCGGTCTTCGCCTTGTAGATGCCGCCGCCGATGGAGAGCACGGAGGTCGCCGTGGCGATGTATTCGGCGGCGACGCCGCTTTTCCAGGCAAGGCCCACGGCCACCTCCCCCGCGGAGAGCAGGTGCGGGATCAGCGCGGGCAGGTAGATGCTGCTAATTCTTTTGAAAAAGCCGAGCCTGAACACCTTCGCCATTTCAAGCAGCTTGCCGTCGGCCGAATGAAGGCCGGTCTGCGTGTTGGAATAGAACACCGGAAAGCAGATCAGAAACGATATGAACATGCCCAGCTCCCTGTAGCCCACCCAGTAGACCGCGACGATGATGAACGTCACCACAGGCACGGAGCGGATGACGGAGACGAGGGGTCTGAGCAGTTCCCGGACGAACGAAACGAAAAACGCGCACGCCCCCAAAAGCGTCCCAAGGCACGCGCCCAGCAGCATGCCGGCCGTCACGTGCAGCGACGAAAACAGGACACGGCTCCAATAGTTGTCCGTGCCCATCATTTCCCAAAGCTTTTTTGCGACCTGAACGGGCGAGGACAAAAGCAGGTCCCGCCCGTTCACGTCGGTCACTTCGTAGAGAAGCTGCCACAGGCCCAGCCATACGAGCACCGCCCAAAGCTTCATGCCCGGATGGCCGATCATCTTACGGAATGTAGTAGAATTCTTCATTCGGCAGCGCGCCGCCCACGGAGGAGGCGTCCTGTTCGAACAGAACGTTCAGATAGCCGCTCAGCAGCGTCTTCATTTCTTCGCCGCCGATGCAGACGATGTTGCAGTAGGGCAGGGCTTTGACTGCCACCTGCTCGGCCACGATCTCGTAGCCGCCGATGAGCTTTGCGGCCTCTTCGACGTTTTCGTTGACGTACTGAACGCTGGCTGCGTAGGCTTCCATGAAGGCAGCGACCGCGTCCGGGTTTTCGTCCGCGAAGGCGGCGCGCGCGATGACCACGCCGGTCAGCATCGCGCTGTCCGAGGTGACCTTGTTCCATTCCTCGGTCAGGTCAAGCGCTATGCGCACGTCGTCCTTTTTGCTCTGCGCCACGGTCACGAAGGGCTGGGGCAGCATCGCGCAGGCCTTGGGATCGTTGATCAGCGCGGTCAGGCACTCGGCGTGCTCGCTCTGCCAGACGATGTTCACGTCCTTTTCGGCGTCGAGGCCGTTCTGTTTGAGCAGGTACCTGAGCGCGTACTCGGGTGTCGCGCCCATGCCCGCAGAGTAGATCGTGCGGCCCTTGAGGTCAGCAAAGCTATGGACCGTGTCGTCCCTTTCGACGATGTACAGTACGCCCAGCGTGTTGATCGCAAGGACTCTCACGCCGCCGTTCGTGCGGTTGTACAGTACGCTCGCAAGGTTTGCCGGCACGCATACGATGTCGTACTCGCCCTTGATGAAGCCGGGCACGATCACGTCGGCGGAGCCCGCCAGCGTAAAGGCGTAGGCGTCCTTGCCCTCTTCGTCGCTCATGAGCTTGACCATGCCCATGCCGGTGGGGCCGTTGAGCGCGGCGACGTTCAGCGTTTCGTTATCGGCCAGCGCGCCCAGGGACAGAAGGACCGTGAGCGCAAGAATCAGCGAAATGATCTTTTTCATCTGTTCATACCTCTTGTTCGTTCAATAAAACAGCGCCCGCGCGCAGGAGCGTGCCGGACGCTTGCTTTTCGTTCAGACGGCGTGCTTTACGCGGTCGCGCTCCTCGGCGCGCTTGCCGTTGTTCCACTTGTCCATCGTGCCCACGAGATAGCCGGTGATGCGGCGGATGCGCTCAAAGGGCAGCTTGGAGGTGTAGTAGTGGATGTCGGCGTATTCGCCGTCGAGCTTTACCTCCACCTTTTCGAGGGCTCTGCCGTACTTTTCGATGCCCCTTTTCAGATAGGCCTGCTTTTCCTCTTCGTTTATTTCCTGTCCTTCACAGACAAATTCGATTTCCTTCATGGCGGTGTTTCCTCCTCGTTTGATGTGTGGATTATAAGGCTTTTGGCAGCAAAAATCCGTTGCAATTGCAACGGAACGTGTATTAATTTTCGATGTTGAGCGTGACCCGGTTTTTGCTGATGTCGATCAGCCCCTCCCTCTTCATTTCGCCCAGCACCCGGCTGAGCGCCGAGCGGTTCGCGCCGAGGTAGGCGGCGAGGCTTTCGCGGTCGAAGGGCAGCGTGAAGCTCGGCCCGTACTGCAGCGCGTACTGGGAAAACAGCGTAAAGAGTTTGTCGCGCAGCGTGAGCTTGCTAAGCGCCTGCACCCGGTCGTTCATCGAGAGGGTCTTTGCGGTCAGCATGTTGATAAAGCGCGCCTCGTGCCCCTTCCGAAGGCCGTCGGCGCTGAGCCACAATACGGAGGTGGGGCTGAGCGCCGCGGCGTACACGGGGCTTTCCCTTTCCCGCTGAAAGCACAGCGATTCGCCGAAACTCTGCGACGGCTGCACGGTGATCATGATCATGTGATGGCCGTTTATGTCGTCGCTCATGACCTGCACGCTGCCGCTCAGGATCACCGCGAATCTCTCCACGGGAAAGCCCGTCTTGAGCAGCGTGTCTCCCTTGACGTAGCTCTTTTTTTCGGCTTTGTAGAATTTGAGCTCCGCGTCGAGCTGTGTGCCGCTCAGGCCCTCGAACAGCGGATTTTGGATGAGGGCCTGCATTTCGTCGGGCGTAAACGTCATAGGATGCGCCTTGCCTCCATGTAGAAGCGCTTCTCGTCCGCCTCGCCCATCGAAAAGCTCTTGCGCGGCAGAACGCCGTTTTGCCTGACCGAGGGAAACAGCGCCGCTTTGTCGATCGTGCCGAGCTCTATGCCGGCCGCGCCGCTCTTTTGACAGACCTCCCTCAGCGCTTCCTCCCCGTGCACGTAGTCGATCGACGCCTCCGGGTGCGAAGAGAGATACCCGTCCAAAAACGCCTGCAGGTGCACCGCGGGCAGCACGTCCTCGGCGCCTTTGATCGCGTAGGAGCCCGCGCCCAAAAAGCGAACGGCGCTGCCCTCCGCAAGGCTCAGACCCCGCTTTGCAAGGTAGGCGGAAAACGCGTCCCTGAGCACACAGGCGTCCGCGCCGAACACCGCGCGGTGGATCGGGCGGAACAGAAGCGCCCCGCAGTGCAGGTTCACGATTTCGACGAGCGCGTACCGCGCGGGATGGTTTTGCTTTTCTTTTTCACTCAGCGACTTTTTCAGCTTTTCCCAGCAGGCCTTGGCGGTCGCCAGAGAGTGGTTGCCGTCGCCGACCGCAGCGAGAAAGCCTTTTCCTTCCTCAAACAGCCTTTTCAGCGCCTCGTCTATGCGCTTTAATTCGCTCTCCCCTTCGATCTTCCAGCCGCTCAAGTGTCCGCCGCCGAGCATCAGCTCGAAGTCGTACAGCTTCCCCGTTTCCTTTACGCGCGCATAGGCCGCTTCGACGAGCGTGCCCTTGGGGTCATCCACGAGCAGCATGATGTGCGGGCATTCCAGCGGCGCGCCTTCGCGGATCTTTACGCGGGGCGGCAGCCTTTCGATGATCGTGCCCTCGCTGGCGCGAACGGGCCGGTCGTTGCCGGGGGCAAATTCGTAGGCGTCCAGGTCGACCTTGCCGACGAGGCCGGGGCGAAGGCCCGACGCCGTCTTTCGCAGCGTGAGCACGAAGCCGTCCGTCACCCGGCGGGTAAGGACGCCTTCGTCCAGATAGCGCCGCATGCAGTCGCGTATGAAGGGCAGGCGCCGGTCGGCCTGATCCAGCCGGATCTCGGGCTGAATGAGGTTGAGCGTACTGGGCGAAGAACCCACCGTTTCCTCCACCTTCTGCCAGTATTCGCTCTGGCTGGTGTACTGGTCGCAGGCGATGACCGCCCAGCGCGTCAGATCCACGCCCGCGGCGGGCAAAAGGATGTCCGCCGGGGAAATGCCGTGACAAAAGCTCATATTCTTGTAACTACCTCAACATAAATTCAAGGGCGATGGCGCGTGTGCGCCGTCGCCCCGCAAAGTGTTTTCGCTTTTACTTCAGCACCCTGATCTCGTAGACCGTCTCCAGCGCGCTGATCTCGTTTATGAGCGCGTCGGTGGGGTCGCCGTCGAGGTCGAGGATCGTGACGGCGTGGGTTCCCCTGGACTTGTTGAGCATGTTGCTGATGTTGATGTTTCTGGCAGAGACGCGGCTGGTCACCGACGAGACCACGTTGGGCACGTTTTTGTGCAGAACGATCAGCCTGGGGCTGGTCAGCGCGCCGGGATCGGCGGCGGGGAAGTTGACGGAGTTGACGATGGTGCCGGTTTTAAGATAGTCGTCCAGCTGCCTTATCGCCATGCGCACGCAGTTGTCCTCGCTCTCGGGCGTCGACGCGCCCAGGTGCGGCACGCACACGACGTTCTTTACGCCCAGCAGCTTTTCGCTGGGGAAATCGCAGACGTAGCGGCGCAGCTGCCCGTTTTCGAGGGCGGAAATCACGTCGTCAGCCACCACGAGCTCGCCCCTTGCAAAGTTGAGCAGCGCCGCGCCCTTCTTCATGCGGGAAAAGACCGAGGCGTTGAAGGAGCCGCGCGTTTCGTCCGTCAGGGGCACGTGCACGGTCACGTAGTCCGCGTTTTCAATGATCTCGTCCTGGCTCTTGGCGTGCCTGACCGCGCGGGAGAGCTTCCAGGCGTTTTCGACGGAGATGTAGGGGTCGTAGCCCAAAACCGTCATGCCCAGCGCGGCGGCGGCGTTAGCGACCTGCAGGCCGATCGCGCCAAGGCCGATCACGCCCAGCGTCTTGCCCATGATCTCGGGGCCGACGAAGGCTTTTTTGCCCTTTTCGACCAGCTTTTCCACTTCGGCGCCCTGGCCCTTCAGGCCGTTTGCCCATTCGATGCCGCCGGCGATGTCGCGCGAGGCCAGCAAAAGCCCGGCGAGCACCAGCTCTTTTACGGCGTTGGCGTTCGCGCCGGGGGTGTTGAAGACGACCACGCCCTTTTCGGCCAGCTCGTCCAGCGGGATGTTGTTTACACCGACGCCCGCGCGGGCGACCGCCCAGACGCTTTTTTCGATTTCGTAGGAATGCATGTCCGCGCTGCGCACGATGATCGCGTCGGGCGCGTCGCATTCGGTGCAAAGGTTGTATTCGCTTTCGCTTACGACCTCATTCCATACGGGCGAGACCGGGTTGAGCAGTTTTACGTTTTTCATAGCTTGACCTTCTCCGTTTCAAACTCTTTCATCACGTCGATCAGCTTCTGAACGCCCGCGACCGGCATGGCGTTGTAGATGCTTGCGCGCATGCCGCCGACCAGGCGATGGCCCTTGATGTTCGAGATGCCGTTGGCGGTCGCGAACTTTACGAACTCGGCGTCGAGGTCCGCGCTGTCGGTGCGGAAGGTGACGTTCATCAGCGACCTGTGCTCGCGGGCGGCCGTGCCCTTGAACAGCTTGCTTTCGTCGAGGTAATCGTACAGCAGTTTCGCCTTTACCTGATTGCGCATGTAGATCACGCGCACGCCGCCCTCTTTTTTGAGCCATTCCAGGCACAGGCCCGCCATGTAGATGGGGTAAGTGGCGGGGGTGTTGAGCATGGAGCCGGCCTCGGCCTGTTTTTTCCAGTCGAAGATCTTCGGGGTCTCCTTGCGGGCCTGACCGATCAGGTCCTTGCGCACGATGACCACGACGACGCCCGCGGGGCCGATGTTCTTCTGCGCGCCCGCGAAGATCACGCCGAACTTGTTGACGTCGACGGGCTCGGACAGTATGTTGGACGACATATCGGCGACGAGCGGCACGTTTCCGGTATCCGGAATGGAGGTGTAGCGCGTGCCGAAGATGGTGTTGTTGGTCGTGATGTAGAAATAATCCGCGTCCCTGGACATGTTTTCCGGCTTGATTACGGGGATGTAGGTGTAGTTGTCGTCCCTGGAGGAAGCGACCACGTTGACCTCGCCGTACTTTTGCGCCTCGACCAGCGCGCCGTGGGCAAAGTTTCCGCTGTCCACATAGTCCGCCTTGGTCTTCATCAGGTTCATCGGGATCGCCGCGAACTGGCCCGTAGCGCCGCCCTGCAGCATGAGCACCTCGTAGTCGTCGCTGATGCCCATCAGTTCGCGCAGCAGGCTGACCACGTGGTCGTAGATCTCAATATAGTCCTTGGAGCGGTGGCTCATCTCCATGACGGACATGCCGCTGTTTCCGTAGGACATCATTTCGGAGGCTGCCCTCTGCAGCGCCTCTTCGGGCAGCATGGAGGGGCCGGCCGCAAAATTGTAAACGCGGTTCATTTGGTATTCTCCTTATAACGTGATGGGCTGTATTATACGCCCGAAGGAATAAAAATGCAAGTCTCTAAAACAAAAATATGCAAATTTAATCTAAAATACTCTTTTACGCGCCGAAATTTGTAATTATGAAGTTCTTAAAATGCATAAATAGGGCTCTGAAGCGTCGCTTCCGCTTTCAGAGCCGTCTATATTTTCACCGCGATGAGCGCCTTGATCGGTTTTCCCTCGTCCATGAACATCTTTTCGTGTTCGCTGACGTAGTTCGTGATCCCCTGCTCGCGAGCGAGGTCGTAGGTTATAAATTTTATGTCGAAGCCGGCGTCCGGGAAGTAGCGAAGGGAGTCCTTAAACAGCTCGTCGTCGTCGGTCTTGAAGAAGACTTCGGCGTTTTCCGCCATGAAGGCGCGGTAGAGCGTCAGAAGCTTCGTGTGCGTCAGGCGGTGCTTGGACTGTCTGCGCCGCTGCGTCCAGGGGTTGGGAAAGCTTATGTAGACGCGCTCCACCCGGTCGTTTTCGTCGAACATGCGGTCGATCAACTCGATTTCGTGGATGGCGAGCTTTATGTTGTCCATGGGGCGAATTCCCGAAAACGCGCTTTCGACGTTGCGCTTTGCGACGCCGAGGACGCTATAGTTTATGTCGATTGCCACGAAGTTGACGTCCGGTTCGTGAAGCGCCATCTGAGAGGTGGAGACGCCCTTTCCGCAGCCAAGCTCCACGTGCAGCGACAAAGCGGGGTTTGCAAAGGACTGCCGCCATTTTCCGCGCAGCGCGTCCGGCTCGCCTACGTAAAACGGGCAGCTTTCCAGTTCCGGGCGCGCCCATTTTTTAAGCCGCATCCTCATGATCCGGCCCCCTCGCGCAGCAGCTGCTTTCTCGCCTCCGCGCTTTTGAGCATGCTCTTTGCGTGCTCGGTGCGGCTTTCGTCGGTCTCCGCGCCGCCGACCAGGCGCGAGATCTCCTCCACCCTGCCCTCAAAGTCCAGCTTCGTTACGGCAGAGCCCGTTCTTCCGCCGCGCACGGTCTTTTCCACGACGTACTGCGTATCCGCCAGCGCCGCGATCTGCGCAAGGTGCGTAACGCACACGACCTGCTTGTTTTTGCCCAGCAGGCTCATCTTTTCGCCCACGGTCTGCGCCATGCGGCCGGAGATGCCCGTGTCGATCTCGTCGAAGATCATCGTGTCGATGCCGTCGTTTTCGGCGAGGATCACCTTGAGCGCCAGCATCAGGCGCGAAATCTCGCCGCCAGAGGCGATGGCAGCCAGGGGCTTGAGCGGCTCGCCCGGGTTCGTGGAGACCATGAATTCGACGTCCCGGTCGCCGCCGGCGCTTATTTCTTTTCGGGGTCTGAAGTCCACGCGGAAGACGGTCGAGCCCATGCCCAGTTCCTTGAGCTGCTTCATGACCTCCGTCTCCAGCTTTTCAGAGCTTATCTTCCGCACATCGTACAGGCGGTCCGCGCATTCCTTGAGCTTTGCTGCGGCTTGATCCAGCGCCTGCTTGGCTTCCTCGCGGCTCGAATCCATGTTTTCGATGCGCTTCAATTCCTCGCGCACGCTCCGGCCGTGCTCGAGCACGTCTTTTATTTCAGGGCCGTATTTGCGCTTGAGCTTCTTGATCGTCTCCAGCCTGTCCTGCACGCGTTCCGCCTCGGCGGGGTCGAAGGACAGCTCCTCATAGCGGCTCTGCACCTCGTAGCCGATGTCCTTTACGGCAAAAAGCAGCTCCTCCAGCCGCGCGGCCAGTTCGCTGTAGGCGGGGTCGATGTCCGAAACGGCGCCGAGCGCGTCGGCGGCCTTTTTGATGCTGTCCTGTGCGCTCAGGCTCTTGCCGCCCTGGTAGAGCCTTTCATAGGCGACGCGCACGTACTGGGTCAGCTTTTCGGCGTTGTCGTAGATTTTGCTCTTTTGCAGAAGCTCCTCTTCCTCGTCTTCTCTAAGCTTTGCCGCCGTGATCTCCTTGTTCTGAAGGTTGAGAAGGTCGAGCCTTAGCATGAGCTCCCGTTCGTCCCGGTCCAATTGCTCCGAGGCGCGCTTTGCCGCAAGGTATTCGGCGTGGGCCGCCTTCATTTCGGAAAGCGCCGAAAAGGCCTCCTCGCCCGCGAACGCGTCCAGATACTGCACGTGGTTCGCGGGGGAAAGCAGCCTTTGGTGCTCCTGCTGGCCGTGCAGGTCCACGAGCGTGGAAGCAAAGTCCCTGAGCGTCGCCTGCGGGACGAGCGTTCCGTTGATGCGGCAGACGTTTCTGCCGGCTGCGTTGATGTCGCGGCTCAGCTCCACGTAGCCGTCGTCGTAGTCGATGCCGCTTTCGTCCAGATACGCTTTGGCGCCGTCACAGTTCTGTATGTCGAACAGCGCCTTTACGCTTGCCTTCTCTTCGCCGGTTCGCAAAAGCTCCCTGCCGCCCCGCTGGCCCAGGGCCAGGTTCACGCAGTCCACCACGATGGACTTGCCCGCGCCGGTCTCGCCGGTCAGCGCGTTGAGCCCGCGGTCAAATTCGATCGTGAGAGATTCGATCAGGGCGATGTTCCTGATGGTCAGTTCGCAAAGCATAAAGCGTTCTTCTTCACCCGATCAGCGCGCTTAGGCGCTTCATGACGTCGCTTACGTCCTCGATGTTTTTGACGATGGCAAGCACCGTGTTGTCGCCGGCGATCGTGCCCACGATCTCGGGCCAGTTCAGGTTGTCCAGCGTCTCGGCGGCGGCCTGCGCGGAAGCACTGATGGTCTTTAGCACGATCAGGTTGCCCGCGTTGTTGACCGACAGCACCGTGTCGCTGAAGATGCGCATGTGCCTGTCCATCGCGTGCTTGGGCGAGTTGTCCGCCGCGGCGTACTTGTAGCCGCCGCCGGCCGAGGCGACCTTGATGAGCATGAGCTCCTTGATGTCGCGGGAAATGGTGGCCTGCGTGACCCGGATGCCGTTTTGCTCCAATTGCTGCGCAAGCTCCTCCTGCGTCTCGATCTCGTTGTTGGCGATGATATCCAGTATAAGCGCGTGACGCTTGGACTTCATGATGCTCTCCCCTTTATTCAATCTGGTATAATTATACAGTATATGCGAAACATTGTCAAACACGCCCTCTTCCGGGCGGATCGTTTGCATACTTATGCGCCTGCTTCGAGCGCGGCGTGGGCCTTTTCCACCGTTTCGAGGATCTTTTCGCGGCTGACGGAGTCGCCGCAAGCGTCGTTTTTCAGAAGCGTCAGAAATTCGATATTGCCCTCCGGCCCCCGGATGGGCGAAAAGCTGAGATCCCGGACGCTGATCCCGCTTTGCGTGAGAAACGAAAGCAGGTCTTCGATGACCGATATGTGCGCTTCCCTGTCGCGCACGACGCCCTTTTCTCCGACCAGCTCCCGGCTGATTTCGAACTGCGGCTTGATCAGCGCGACGAAGTCAGCGTCCTTTTCCAGCACGCCGAACACCGCGGGCAGTACGAGCTTTAGGGAGATGAACGATACGTCCGTCGCGCCGAACTGTATGCGCTCGGCAAACATTTCCGGCCTGAGCAGCCGCGCGTTCGTTTTTTCCATCGGAACGACCCTGGGATCGCTGCGGATCTTCCAGTCCAGCAGATTGTAGCCCACGTCCACGCAGTAGACCTTCGAGGCGCCGTATCTCAGCATGATGTCGGTAAAGCCGCCCGTGGAGGAACCAATGTCTGCGCAGACCTTGCCTTCGGCCGAGATCGGAAACACCTCGAACGCCTTTTTGAGCTTATAGGCGCCGCGGCTCACGTATTCGCCCTTTGCGCCCTTGAGCCGCAAAAGCTCCGGCCGTTTTATTGTCTGGGAGGGATAGGCGATCCTGTCCGAGCCGTACAGCGCCCTGCCCTCCATGATCAGCGCCCGGGCGCGCTCGACGCTTTCGCAGATGCCGGATAAAACCAGCGCTTCGTCCGCCCTCATCGGTCTATTCCGCGCGCCCGCGCCTCTTGAAGCACCCGCTCGCAAACGCTCCCGGCGTCCAGAGCACAGTACTTCAGCTGTTCGTCTATGCTGCCTGCGGGGATGAACCTGTCCGGTACGCCCAGACACAGAGCGCCCCCGACCGCCCCGCTCACGCTCTCGCCGAGGCCGCCGCAGGCGGCGCTGTCCTCGAGCACGGCAAGCAGTCCGTATTCTTCAGAGGCTTCCCGAAGGATGCGCCCGTTTTCGCCGCCAATCGTATCGTTCAGGGTCCTCGCGTTCAGAACGGAGACGGCAAGGCCCTTTTCCTTCAGCATTTCCGCGGCCTTCAGCGCGACGGAGACCATGCGCCCGTAGCTTATGACACAGACCTTTCCGCCTTTTATCACGTATTTCCAGCGCGTAACGTCTCCTTCGCCCGCTTCGCCCTCCGGCAGGGTCTTGGGATATTTGATCGCAAAGGGCGCGTTTCTTTCGAGCGCCGCCTCCAGCATCGCCCTGAGCTCCCCCGTATTCGAGGGCGCGCAGACGGTGAGATTCGGCAGCGATTTCAAAAGCGCCGTGTCGAACACGCCCTGATGCGTCTCCCCGTCCGCGCCGTTTAGGCCGCTGCGGTCGATCAAAAGCGTTACGGGCGCCCTGTTCAGGCACACGTCCATGCCGATCTGGTCGTAGGCGCGCTGCATGAACGTGGAGTAAAGCGCCACGAAGGGTCTTAATCCGCTCAGCGCAAGCCCCGCCGCCATCGCAGCGGCGTGCTCCTCGGCGATGCCGACGTCGAAGCAGCGCTCGGGGAAGCGCTTTGAAAATTCCTCCAGCCCCGTGCCCGAAAGCATGGCCGCAGAGACGCCCGCCACGCGTTCGTCCGTTTCGGCCTTTTCGATAAGCCACTTGCCGACGACCGACGCACAGCTTACGCCGGAGGCGATTTCGCCCGCGGGGCTCACGCCGTGGTATTTGCTCGGGTTTTCCTCGGCGGGCGCGTAGCCCTTTCCCTTGCGCGTCACCACGTGCACCACCACGGGGCGGTCGTAGGTCAGCGCGGTCCTGAAGACCTTTTCCATTTCGGAAATGTCGTGCCCGTCGATCGGGCCAAGATATTCTATGTCCAGCGAATCGAAAAACATATCGCTGACGAGAAGCGCCTTCAGGGAATCCTTGACCCTGGAAAAAAAGCGCTCCATTCGGTTTCCGCCCTTGGGCAGGCGGTTGATCGCCTTTCGCAAAAACTGCTTAAAGCCCCTGTAGGCGCCGCTTTGGCGCATGTGCGTCAGGTGCCGGCTCATCGAGCCCACGTTTTTGGAGATGCTCATTTCGTTGTCGTTGAGCACGATGAGCATGCGGGTTTTGCTTTGGCCGGCGTCGTTTAGCGCCTCGTAGCACATGCCGCCCGTGAGCGCGCCGTCGCCCAGCACCGCGGCCACATTGTAGTTTTCTTTTTTTATGTCGCGGGCCTTGGCAAATCCCAGCGCCAGCGATATGCTGTCCGAGGCGTGGCCCGAGGCTACGGTGTCGTAGACGCTCTCCGAGGGGCGGGTAAAGCCGCTCAGCCCCTGAAAGCGCCTGAGCGTGTCGAACCGCTCGCAGCGGCCGGTCAGGAGCTTGTGGGCGTAGCACTGATGCCCCACGTCGAACAAAAGCTTGTCTTCGGGTGCGCTGAGCACGCTGTGCAGCGCGATCGTCAGTTCGACCGCGCCCAGATTCGAGCTCAGATGACCGCCGTTTTTGAGCGTCGTCTGAATGATCCTGTCCCGGATCTCCCGGGCCAGCGCCTGCTTTTGGTCAAGCGTCAGATTTTTTAGCTGCCCGGGATTCTGTATCGTTTCAAGCATGGCTTAATGGTTCCGCTTGTACATTTCTTCGGTGAGATTTCTGAAATAATCCGCTCCTGCGCCGAACGCGCTGAGGCACGAGAGCGCTTCGTTTCTGAGGTCGCGGCTGAGCGCCATTGCGCCTTCCAGCCCGTAAACGGCCACCGCCGTGAGCTTGCCTTCCTCTTCGTCCTTGCCCTTGGATTTGCCGAAACCCGCCTCGTCGGCGGTCACGTCCAGTACGTCGTCGGTCACCTGGAACAGGCGGCCGAAGGCGTCCGCAAAGCGGCTGAGTGCGCTGATCTGCTTTTCGTCCGCGCCCACGATGCAAGCGCCCGCGACCACCGCGCCTTTGAACATCGCGGCCGTCTTTCCCAGGTGGATATAGGTCAGAAGCGCTTCGCCCGTCTCCCGGCCGTTTTCCGCCCAGAGGTCGGCGCACTGCCCCGCGATCATGCCGGTCACGCCCGCGCCGCGCGCGACGGCGTAAAGCGCCTTCGTGCAGGTTTCCTGTCTGTCCGGGTGCGAAAGCATATGCTTAAGCATGACCTCGTAGGCGTAATTGAGCAGACCGTCGCCGGCCAATATCGCCTGTCCCACGCCGAAAACCACGTGGTTGGTCGCCCGTCCCCGGCGCAGCGTGTCGTTGTCCATGCCGGGCAGATCGTCGTGGATCAGCGAATAGGTGTGGATCATCTCCATCGCGCAGGCGAAGTCGAGCGCCTCTTCGATGTCGCCGCCCAGCATTTCGCAGGCGGCCAGAAGCATGCACGGGCGCAGGCGCTTGCCGCCGGCCTGCACGCTGTAGCGCATGGCGTCGCAAAGGAGCTTGGGCATGTCGCCCGGACCGAAGGCCGCCTCTCTTTCGGCGAGCAGTTCGCTTAAGCGCGCTTCGACCAGGCGCTTGTATTCGTCATGCGTCCGCATCTTCGTCCTCCCCGCTTTTTTCGCCGCAGGCCTTCGTGAGTTCTATGATCTTCGCGTCGCCCTCGTCCAGTATTTTTTTGAGCTCCGCGTAGAGCTTTACGCCCTTTTCGTACTGCTTAAAGGACTCGTCGAGCGTGGTTTCCCCGCTCTCCAGGCCGGAAACGATCTGTTCCAGCTCCTCGAGGCCCTGTTCAAATGTGAGCTTCTTCGCCATGCGCGTACCTCCCGATCTTCCCGACGGCGGCGGTGAACTCGCCGTCCATGAGCTCCACGTTCAGCGTGTCGCCCGCGTTTATTGCGTCGATTGTGCCGATCACGCCGCCCGGCCCGCGCACGACCGCGTAGCCGCGCTTTTTGATGTTCGAGGGGTTGAGCGTGTCCAGCAGGCACCTGAGCGCCTCCGTCTTCTGCGCGCAGGCGCTCATTTTCGCATTCTGCGCGCTTACGAGTTTTTCCTTGAGTGCCTCCAGACGCATAAGCCTGTCGCCGATCAGCGTTTCCCGCGGCTTTGTAAAGGCGCGGCTCCTCAGCAGCGCGCCAAGGCGCTGCCGGCGGTGCTTTTGGCCGCTCGTCATCGAAAAGCCGAGGCGCCTGTTCAGGTTTTCCAGCGCATTTGTCAGCTCCTTCACGTCCGCCACGGCGAGCTCCGCGGCGTTCGAGGGCGTGCTGGCCCTTACGTCCGCCGCAAAATCGCAGATCGAATAATCGGTCTCGTGTCCTACGCAGGAGATGACCGGCGTTTTGCAGCGGTACACCGCCCGCGCCACCGGCTCCTCGTTGAAGGCCCACAGGTCCTCCATCGAGCCGCCGCCGCGGCCGACCAGGATCACCTCTGCCCGCCCGTCCTTGTCCAGCGCGTCCACGGCGGAGGCGATCTCGAATTCCGCGCCCTTGCCCTGCACGGCGCAGGGCGCGACGATGATGTCTATGCGCGGGTTCCTCGCCCGCGCGACCTTTATGATGTCGCGGATCGCCGCGCCGCTCAAGGACGTGGCGACGCCGATCGTCTTTACCTTGAGCGGCAGGGGCTTTTTGAGCGCCGCGTCGAACAGCCCCTCCGCCATCAAGCGGTTTTTGAGCTCCTCGAAGCGCCGAAACAGGTCGCCCTGCCCCTCTTCGGTCATCGAATCGGCGATCAGTTGGTATTTGCCGGCCGGCACGTACAGCGTGACCTGCCCGTGCACCGTTACCTTTTTGCCGACCCGCGGCACGAAGCGCAAGAGCGAAACGTTGCTTCGCCACATCGTGCAGGAGAGCACGGCCTTTTCGTCCTTGATCGTAAAATAAGCGTGCCCGCTGCCCATTTGCTGGCGGTAATCGCTTATCTCGCCGCGCACGGAGATGCGCTTGAGAAAGGGGTCGCCGTGCAGGCGGTCTCTGACGTACTCGTTGAGCTCGCTCACGCTCACCGTGAGCTCAGGCATTTTGCGCCTCCGCTGCAAGCATCGTGTTTTTGAGCAGCATCGCGATGGTCATCGGCCCGACGCCGCCGGGCACGGGGGTTATCATCGAAGCGCGCTTCGAGGCGCTTTCAAAGTCTATGTCGCCCGTGATGCTGCCGTCTTCGAGGCGGTTTATGCCTACATCCAGCAAAACGGCGCCGTCTTTGAGCATATCGCCGGTCACGAGCCCGGGTTTCCCCGCGGCGGCGACGACGATGTCCGCGCGGCGCAGCACGTCGCCCAGGTCCTTCGTCTTCGAATGGCACACGGTGACAGTGGCGTTGAGCCTCAAAAGCATCAGCGCCACGGGCTTGCCCACTAAATTCGAGCGCCCGACGACCGCGGCGTTTTTGCCCGCGATCTCGACGTTCATGCGCTTTAGCAGCTCGATGCAGCCCTTGGGCGTGCAGGGCTCGAGCAGCGCTTCGCCCTCGAGCAGCTTTCCCGCGTTCATCGGGTGAAAGCCGTCCACGTCCTTTTCGGGATTGATCGCGTCCAGCACCTTTTTTTCGTCGATGTGGGCGGGCAGGGGCAATTGCACCAGTATGCCGTTTACGAGTTTGTCCGCGTTGAGCTTTCCGATCAGCCCAAGCAGCTCTTCGGTCTTCGTCTCCGCGCCCAGGCGCAGCGTCTCCGCGTCGATGCCGGCCTTTTCACAGGCCTTTTGCTTGTTGTTTACGTAGATGCAGCTTGCGGGGTCGTCGCCGACCAGGATGACCTTGAGGCAGGGCTTCACGCCGTATTTTTCGGTGAAGGCGGCCGCCTCCTTTGCGATCTCGCGCCGGATGTCCTTTGCGATGGCTTTTCCGTCAATCAATGTCGCCATGGGGTACTCCTCTCCGTTTTTCGTCGCCGATCAGCGCGACCCCGCAGGCGTTGTCGCCGGAGAGCTCGGGGCGCGCCCAGTACGGTTTTACGTCGTATCTTCTGGCCTTCAGCCTTTCGGAAAGCAGGCGCTTGAGCAGCGCGCTCGAGGCGACGCCGCCGGCCAAAAGCACGTTAGAAAGCCCGGTTTTCTTCTGCGCGGTCAGGATCAGGTGAAGCACGCAGCGCGCAAGAAAATCGTACAGCTCCATCGCGACGTCCTCTTTCGCCATGCCGGCTTCGTAAAAGCTTCTGAGCTTGTTTTCCGCGCCGGAAAACGAGCAGCCGTCATCAAACCGGCTCATGGGGACGCGGCTTTCGCTTTTTCCGCCGAGCGCCAGCTTTTCCATTTCCGGCCCGCAGGGAAACGTCATGCCCAGCATGACGCCCGTACGGTCGACCAGCTGCCCGGCGTTTAGGTCGCTGCTGCCGCCAAGGTCCGTAACGCGCAGGCCGTCCTTTACCAGAAGGCTCTGCGTGGTGCCGCCGGACAGGTGCAGCGCAAGGAAATCGCCCGAAGGCAGGCCGCTGTCCACCATCGCCGCGCGGATGTGCCCCTGCTGGTGCGTCGTGCAAAACAGCGGCACCCGAAGGCCCGAAGCGAGGGCTTCGGCAAAGGAGAGCCCGGCCTGAAACACCGGCATGTACGAATTTTCCGCGTCCACGGGCTTTTGGGACGCGCACACGGCCGCGACGTTCGCGTCGGGGTTTTGCGCAAACAGTTCGCCGAGCAGTTCCGGCAGCGCCTTTACGTGCTGAAACACGGCCTCGGACTGGCGAAGGCCCCTTTGCCCCTTTTCGACGCGCAGCAGCCGCCGGTTCGAATATACAATTCGCCCGTCGCTTGCGAAAGCCACGGACGTAGTGTAACAGCTTGTGTCTATGCCAAGCGTGACCTCAGGCATCGGCCTTGCCCCTCGAGATCCCGCCGAGCACGCCGTTTACGAACGTGCCCGCCTTGTCGCCCGAATAGGTCTTGGCCAGCTCCACGGCCTCGTTGATGGCGATGCTGTCGCCGAGGGACGTGTACAAAAGCTCGTACGCGCCCACGAGCAGTATCGCGTGATCCACCCTGGACAGCCTCTCCATGCGCCAGCTCGGGTCGAGATGTTTTTCGATCTCTTCGTCCAGCCGGGTCATGTTTTCGGTGACGCCGTTAAAGAGCAAAAGCATGTAGTCGGCCTCGGGCTCGTCCGCCGATACCTCGAGCATGCCGCTGAGCGTGTCGGGGCCGCCGTCGCCGCCCATTTCCCACTCGTAGACCAATTTCATGGCGCAGGCGCGCGCCTTTCTTCTGTCCATATCAGCCCTCTTGCTCCTTGCCCGTCTGCCCCTCGGCGATCGCTTTGGCTTCGGCCTGCGTAAGGTAGCTGTGGTAGTCCGTCTCGGGGACGGCCGCGTTTTCCTTGTCGAAATTCAGCCCCGTCACGTGCACGTCCACGCTCTTTACGCTCATGCCCGTCATCGTCTCGATGGTCTTTTTCACGTTTTCCTGGATCGCGCGGCAGACCTCGGGCACCGAGTAGCCGTACTCGATGACGGAGGTGATGCTGACGGACACCAGATTGTCCTTCACGTCCACGCGGATGCCCTTGGTCAGGTTTTTGATGTTGAGGGTGTTCTTTTTTCCGCTTTTGTCGTTTCTCAGGCCCCCGTATTTGATGATGTTGGCGATGCCCTCGATCTCCGTGAGCGAAAGCCCCGCGATGGTCGCGATGACGTCCGAGGCAAAATAGACCGAGCCGCTCGCCGGAGAATTTATCTTCAGATCCACAAAGGAATTTTCAGCCATTTCGATGACCTCCCTATGAATGCAAACTTATACACAGTTATTATAGCAGGTTTTGTTCAAAAACGCAAATGCTTGCGCAATACTTAATCAAAATAATCTCCGAAATGACATTCCAAAGCCGAAAATCTATCGAAGCGCGCCTCCACGCCGGAAAATCCGGTATTTCGTGTTACGATATTTACACTGCGCCGGGGCGCAGCGCACCCCGAAAGCACGCAAACGGCGGCAGCCGTCCGGCTGCCGCCGCATGAAGTATTCTATTGTCTCTGCCAGTTGTTGTTTTTCCGGCGCGAAAGCACTTCCCCGATCACGAAGCCTTTGATCAGATCGTCCATTCTCGGGTCGTGCTCCGGGGCAGACCGCCGCAATTCTTCGGGCGCGATCGCGTCCATGTCGTCGTGGCAGGGGTCCTCGCCCTCGTGAAACTCCGCCCTGGAGTCCCAGCTGCCAGCGTCCGCTTCATAGGGCCGCGCAAACGGGGCCGAAGGGCGCGGTTCGAAGGTGGGCGCCGAGGGTTCCGCCGGAGTTTGGCTTTGCTGCGGACGCGCGGCCTTCCTTTGCGCCTCTGCCTTCCGCTTCAGATTTCCGGTGATTCCGGCAAACGCGGCCGCCGCCACAAAGACGAGCAGGATAGGCAGTACGGTGCTGAATTCCTCCATAGCCCGCACGCTCCTTTATTTGCCCGTGGGCGCGGGTTTGGACAGATCGGAGGCCGGCGTCGACGCCTTGGCTATGCCCTCGCGCATCTGCGTGTCGGCGATGGTGTTTTTCATGTTGTAGTAATCCATCACGCCCAGCTTTCCGCTGCGCAGCGCGTCTGCCATGGCTTCGGGCACCTTGGCCTCGGCCTCGACGACCTTGGCGCGCATTTCCTGCGTGGCGGCCTTCATTTCCTGCTCGCGCGCAACGGCCATCGCGCGCCTCTCCTCCGCCTTGGCCTGCGCGATGCGGCGGTCGGCCTCGGCCTGATCCATCTGCAGCTGCGCGCCCACGTTCCTGCCGACGTCGACGTCCGCGATGTCGATGGACAGAATCTCGTAGGCCGTGCCCTTGTCAAGGCCCTTGTCCAGCACGGTCTGGCTGATCAGATCCGGGTTTTCCAAAACGGCCTTGTGGGTCACCGAGGAACCGATCGTGGTGACGATGCCTTCGCCTACGCGGGCGATGATCGTCTCCTCGCCGGCGCCGCCGACCAGGCGCTCGATGTTCGTGCGCACGGTCACGCGGGCCTTTGCGCGAAGCTCGATGCCGTCCTTTGCGATGGCGGCGACCGGCGGGGTCTCGATGACCTTGGGCAGTACGCTCATCTGCACCGCCTGCAGTACGTCGCGGCCCGCAAGGTCGATCGCGCACGCGGTGGTGAAGGACAGGTCGATGCTGGCCTGCTTGGCCGAAATCAATGCGTTGATCACGCGCTCCACGTTGCCGCCCGCCAGGTAGTGGGTTTCCAGCATGTCGGTCGTGATGTCGAGGCCCGCTTTACAGGCCTTGATGTAGGCGTTTACGATCTTCTGGGGCGAAATGCGGCGAAAGCGCATGCCGACCAGCGAGCTGATTTTTACCGAAGCGCCGGACGCGCGGGCCGTGACCCACAGTCCCAGCGGCACATAGCGGAAAAACAGTATGATAATGATGACCAGAGCGATGACCAAAGCGAGAATTACACCGGGCATAATCAGTTATCCACCTTTCTTACGACAATTTTTTTGCCTTCCGTCCGGATGACCCTGATCCGGGCGCCTTTGACGACGAAGCCGTCATCGGAAAGTACGTTGTACCGGGTACCGTCTATTTCGGCTTCGCCGACGGGACTGAGCGGGGTAAGCGCCGTGCCGGTACGGTCCAGGAGCGATTTTTCCGCGTCCAGGGACTGCGCCTCAACCGTGCCGCTCAGTATGACGCCGGACTTCGAAAGCTTTCCCTTCGCCGCGCTTTTTACGGAGATCAGCACCGCGCCCGCGGAAAACAAGAGCGTCGCAAACAGGGAAATGAGCCCCGCCGCGCTGCCGTGCGCACGCCACATCAGCGCCGTGCCCACGGCCATGAAAGCCGCGCCGGCGATGCCGGGCAGATCCATGCCGGGCGTGAGCGCTTCAAAAGCCAGCATGATCGCGCCGAGCGCAAGACATACGATGATCACGGCGTCGCCGCTGAAAAGTTCACTCATACTCATCACACTCCTTCCGGGGATATTATACAGCAAATTTCCTGAATAATCAACTGCTTTCCGCGCCGGACGAAAGAGGGTGTCATTCCCACGTCAGCCGGAACATGCCTGCGGAGGAGCAGATCCTGTTTGCCTCGTGCCAGTCGATGCCGCGCGCGAACCTTGCGTTGATAGGTGTATCGAAAGTGAATTGCGCGCATTCCGTGCCTTCCGGGAATTCCACGCGGCGCGTCTCGAGCGTGCGCAGGCGAAGGATGTACATACAGCTTCTCCCCGTGACCAGCGCGTATTCGCCGTCGGGAGAGAGGCTTACGGACAGGACGTAGTCGAAGTCTTCCGTTTTGCCGTCGTTGATCAGTTGCAGAAACTGCGTTTTATTCATCCTGACCGCGCTGCCGTCCGTCTTGATGAGCGCCGGCTCCGAGAGCCCGCTCATGTTTTTGTCGGTATCGACGATCAGCAAAAAGCCCGGAATCAAAAGGCGCCCTGTCATGTCCGAATTTGCCTCCTGGTCGAGCGCGACGCCAAGACCGCTTTGCGCGTTCACGTCGAAGCTCACAATGCGCCCAAGGGGCTGAAGCCCAGTCTCGTACCGTCTGAAGGCGCGCCCGGCAGAGCCTTCGTACAGATACAGAAGGCCGCAATCGCCGCGCTGCCTGCCCTCGTACAGGGTCAGCAGGCTTCCGTCGCGCAGCATGTGCAGGCGCGGACGGGACGGAAACTCCGCCATGTTCTCAAGATAAGCCTGAAGCTCGACGTCTTCCCCGGTCTGCGTATCGTGCCTGCGCAGCACGGGCGGATGGGCCCATACGGTGTAATAAATGTATCTGCCGCTTTCGTCGAAGCACGCGCCCATCACCGCCCCGAAGTCATCGTCTTTGGCCAGAGACTCTCCGAACCTGTGCGCGAGGTACGCTTCGCCCGTTTCCATGTCCGCGATCATCAGCTGCGCGAAATACGTGTACGCCATACTCAGAAAAGAGCCGCTGTACAAAAGCACCGCCTTGCTGCCGTCGGGGGACCAGATCACTCCGTCGGTGGAGCCGATCAATCTGCTGAATGCGTACGGGTTGGCTTGAAGGAACCCGATAAGATCGTCGTCTTCCGTTTCCCCGCGCTGCACGCTGCGCTCTCTTGACCAGCTGAGCACGACCAGCTTTTCGCCGTCGTAGCACCACAACGTGAGGCGGTCGTACACCGCCAGCATTTTACTGCCGTCCGGCGAGACGGACATCGGGAAAAAGAACTTCGCGTCCTCGCCCACGACGTCGCCCGCGTTTGCGACGAACACGAGCCCTTCCGTGATACTGTCCGGCGAAATGCCGAGGCTTTCGGCGTTGTCCCGCGCATATTCCGCGTTCACATACACCGGCACCTGACTTACGTCGATGTACTCCTTTTCGAGCACGGGCGTCAAACCCGAATCGAACAGGCGGTCGAACTCGCTCTCTTCGCGCTCGGCCGCTTCGTCCGAGCCCGCCGCGGACTCCCAAAGCCCTCTGAGCCACGAGCCCAGCCCGTCCGCCGAGGCCGTGCCCATACACAGGCACAGCACAAGGATCGCTGCGATCAGCTTTTTCATCGTCATTCCTCCAATCGTTCTTCGCGCCGGAACGCGAACGCTGCTTCGCCGGCCGATCGAAAGGCCGGCAGCCAATACCGATATTATACCTGTTTCGCAGTTTTTTGCAAGGGAGGAAGCGCTGCGGTTTTGCAGTCCGTAACGCCCGTGATCTTCACCGTAATCGGCAATGAGTGTCAAAACGCCTGTTCGGTGCGGATAAAATCGATCAGATTCACGTGCCGTATCCCGTTGCGTTGCTGCAGAAGATAATCCGTGGTCATTACATATTTGGGGTAGTTGTCTTTTATGCTTTCAAGCGGCCTGTATTCTCTGTCTTCCGTTTCTTTGCTGAGGGCGATCGTATAGGCCACCTGCGCGTATGCATAATCCAGTCCGCTGTTTCGGATGATGAAGTCGCACTCAAGCTTGCCGATTTTGCCGACACTGACGGCGTTTCCCAGGCTTTTTGCGTAGAAATACACTATGTTTTCAAGAACCGGCCCGTATTGTATGCGGTTGTCCGTGTTCACGGAAAAATACACGCTGAGGTCCGCGACGTAATACTTTTTTTCTCCCAAAAGTGATTTCCTCGATTTCATGTCAAACCGCTCGCATTCGTACAGCACTTTTGCGTCGACGAGCGCTTTGATATAGCGGCCGATCGTTTGCCTGCTAACGCCATGGCCGTTTTTGTTCAGATCCTTGTACAGGTTGTTCAGGCTGGTGGTCGCGCCGAAGTTGTTGACGATATAATTGCGGATCGTCTCAAAGGATTCTTTGTTTCTGATCTTTACACGCCTGCGAATATCCTTTTCGAATATCTCTTCGGTTACGCTTTGCGTATAACTGCGCTTATCGGCAAGGTCGGGTAACAGGATCGCCCTCGGAAAGCCGCCTTCGAGGATAAATCGCTGAAGCTCCGATAAGGGATTCGGATCGATATCCATGTGATAGAAGGCTTTCATCTGTTCATATTCGTCGAATGTCAGTGTATACATCTCAAATTCAATATATCGCCCGGTCAGCTTTGTGACAAGCTCGCCGCTGAGCAGATACGAATTGGAGCCCGTTATGAAAATGGAACAGTTGCCTTCTTCCCTGAAAGCATTGATCACTTCTTCGAAGCCGTTTACATTTTGTATTTCATCTATGAAGACGTAATTCAGCCCCTGCGCATTTACTCTTTTATCTATTTCTTCCTCTAACTGATCCGCTGTCTTCAGTTTCCTGAACGCCCTGAGGTCAAGGTTCAGATACACGATATTGCTTTCCGGAATTCCCTCGCTGCGTAATTCGTCGGCGATCATCTGCATCAGGCTGGATTTCCCGCATCTGCGGACGCCCGTGATGACTTTGATGATATCTGCGCTGTGGTAGAATCCCCGAATCCTTTTGAGGTACTTTTCTCTCCTGAACAATACCATTCTATGTCTTCCTTTCCGATTTCACTTGTGCGAACATTATACCCTTTCCGTCCCAAAAAAGCAAGTTAACGTTGCAGCTTTTTCATTTTTGACATTTTTTGCAACGTTAACCGGCCTTTTTCCAGTTCTCCCGGCGCCTGCGCTACGCCGTGACGTCGATGCTTCCCACCTCGCGGAAATCGCCGAAGGCAGGCGCGTCCGAGGCGAAGCTGACCCCTTCGATGCCGATCTGTACGCCGTAGCTGCCGCAGGGCACGTCTTCGGGAAGGGTCAGGGAAAAGCGCTTCTCGCTCGTTCCCGGCAGCAGGGTGATCGGCTCGATTCCCGTATCGAACGCGAAGGTCTTCTTGCCCACCAGGCGCAGCGTCAGCGGAAGCTTTT
Source organism: Clostridia bacterium (assembly GCA_017395065.1). Lineage (GTDB taxonomy): Bacteria > Bacillota > Clostridia > Christensenellales > Aristaeellaceae > RUG14130. The sequence continues at coordinate 47,178 of JAFPWH010000020.1, forward strand.
CGTACAGCGGGGCGACGCCGGTGTTTTCGATCGTGAGCGCGCAGGCGATTTCGCACCCGGGGCGCGCCGCATCCGGGCAGGTGAAGCAAAGCGGCGTATAGTGATAGCCCATCCTGCTGAGCCAATACGCCACCTTTTCCCTGAGCTCGCAGGGGATCGCCACGGATTTGGCGTTGAACGCGCTCACGTGCCAGGCAAGCGTCTGTTCGATGATGTCGTCAACGTCCCAGCCCTGCCGGAGCCACTCGGACAGCCACCAGTACGACTCGAACGATACGGGCGCTTTTTTCCAGATCTCGCCGTCAAGCTGCGAAAAGAGCCGCGGATAGCGCTCGCGCATGTGGTGCGGTTCGCCGCAGCCGTCGCCGCGCCAGCCGACCGGCCGCACGCCGTTTGCGTAATTGACCAGCCACGGCAGGCCGATCTGCGCGACCAGATTCGTGTGTCTGAAGGAGAACAGGAACGTGTCGATCAGCTCCCGCAGATCTTCGTCGGAATACAGTTCCAACCTGTGCCCCTCTCCCCACGCGCCGGGCAGGCAGATGTCCACGGTATGGAACGCGGGCTCGCCGTCGAAGCGCTCCGCGAGCTTTTCGATCGCTTTTCCGAACAGCTTCAAAAACAGAGGGTCCGTCGGCGAATCCTTGACGCGCTTCCCTTCGGGCCGCTCGGGGCAGGGGATCAGCTGTTTCAGCCAGTCCGGCACGTCGTCCCGCGCGCGCGTGCTGTGCGCGATCAGGCGGAAGGTGATCGTTTGCCCTTTTTCCTTCGCGGCGTCGACGAGCTTCTGTATCAGATCATAATTATACTGCCCCCGGACGGGCTCGAATTCCTTCCACAGCACGCGGAAATACGCGATCTTCGCCTCCGGATAGAAGCCCTGCTCCCGGCCGTCTTGCGCGGCGTCCTCCGGGATCGGCCAGCATTCGAAGCGCTCCGTCTCGCACATATGGTTTTCGGGCCGCACGACGACGTCGCTGTAGAGGGCCCCGTCGGTAAAATGCTGAAAACTGGTAAAGCCCATGTAGGGATTTGCGTGCGCTTCCTTCGCCCTGCCGAAATATCTCGTGCCCATGATATGCCCCCTTTGAATCTGCACAGATTATAGCAGATATCGCCGCGCGCCGCAACCTCGCTTACGAATTAACTATTTCTTTTCTTGCAATTCTCTTCTGGCAGTGCTATAATAATCAAGCTTGATTGAGAGATGTGCTTTTCTCGCCAAGCAAAGGCCGAAAGGCTGTTCCCTTGAAAAGGGACGCCCCCAGACCCGCAGGCGTAAAACGCGGGAGACTTCCCCGAGAAAAACTCGGGAAAATATATGGGGCATTAGCACAGTTGGTAGCGCGCAACGTTCGCATCGTTGAGGTCAGGGGTTCGAATCCCCTATGCTCCATAACAAGAAAAAGACTTGAGGCGAATCGCTTCAAGTCTTTTCTTATGATTTTAAGGCTCAGTTTTCAGTATATTACTTTGGATCACGACAAGGCGAAGACCAGCGCGGCGGTCTATGGCGCCATGGAAACTGCAAAAGCCAACAGTCTGAAACCGGAGAAATACATCAGATGACCTGCTGACCGTCCTGCCGGAGCGCTTCGCCAAAGACCCGAAAGCCGCTGTCGATGTCTGCCAGATGAATATCCAGTTTCCCTGTCAGGAGCATCCTATAAACAGATCGACGGGTCACGATGTTTTTCCACAGTCGATGCGCATAGCTGCCTTTGCGCTTACGGATCGGAATACTGGTCGTCATGCCAGCCTCCCTTGGATATTGTTCAGATATTGCTTATTTTTGCAGCTTCAGTACGACAGGCTGGGCTTCACGAATCGCTGCTTCTTCATCAAAATCGCCTTCATGCCCGATATAAATCCTGAGCGTCAATTCTGACGGAGCTCTGCCGGTTCCTTCATACATAAAGCGCATATGACCAGGCTGGGTATCGTCATATTCCGTGACACGTAATACGCTGCCGTTCTCATCCGCCAATTGCAATTCATACCAGTGATCGTCGTCGGGAAGCTTCGGAAAAGATTCCCCTTCAAAGCTCATTTCAAGCTGTGCATAGACTGCGGAAGCATGCACTGTCACTTCATAATACAGACCGCTATATTGGCCGCTCCCTGCAAAGGTATGCGTCTGGGTGTTGTTATTCCATACCGTCGCCTTCATCGGCTCCAGCTCCCGCCGCTCTCTGTAAGCGTAGACATCTGTGCCGTCAAAGTAATAGTAGCATACGCTCTGATAGAGACGAATATTCAGTGTCAGATGATCAAGGTTCCGCAGTGCTTCCTCAAGTGGAGATTTATACTCGCGAATGGTATATTCTATTCCGTCTTCTCCTGTTCGCGTTTCCTCCAGGTATGGCGGAATATCCGTCCCATCATCTGTAACCGTATGATCCCCCGGATAGGTGTCGTAGATTGCAATGCCCATCGGGGTACCGCCCTCTATGGCTTTCATCCATTTCTCAACCAGAGCTTCCTCACTGTCCGAAATTGTGTCAATAGTTGATGCATCATCTGTCTTTATCATATTCCCAAGCAAAGCATCGTCTGGCGTAAACTCCTCGGCAAGAGAGCCATTCTGAATTGCATAACCCACCAGCAGTGAATGACCGTCATAGAAGGCGCTGTTTATGGATGCGACCGTCGTTCCCAATTTCACTGTGGTGACAGACACCTTCGAGTTCTGCTCGAGAATCGTATACGGGGCGATCTCCTTATAACGTTCATCTGTTTTTCCGAAAAGTTCAAAAACATTGAACCCAAGCATTTCTGCGACGGCAGCGGTGGCTCCAACCGCGAAAGCAGCAATCACAAGTATCGCCGCCAGTGAGACTTTCTTCTTCACAGGTTCGTTACCTCCTTTTTTTATTCGGTTCAGGACAGCGTATTGATCGCGCATTGACCATGTAACCTTGGAAAGCTCGGCATCCACCTGAGAGCGAATATCATTCTTCATCTTCATACCACCCTTTCAGGTTCCGGCGAAGGATTTGATTGGCTTTTTTCAGTCGCCTCTTCACCGTAGCAAGGGAAACACTCAAAGCATCCGCAGATTCCTGCAGGTTCAACCCTTCAAAGTATCTGAGCAGAATAATCACTTTCAACTTGGGCGGCAGAGCGGCAATTGCGCCTGCCACCGTGCCATCCTTAAATGAAAAATCAGCGCTTTGCTCCGGCAGACTATCCGGTGTCACCTTCCGATCCATGAACCGAAACCACCCCGTACGCTGGTAATCCCGGCATGTATTCAGCGCGATGCGTATGAGCCACGTCTTTTCGCTGCTCTCTCCCCTGAAAGTTTCCAGTGCCCGCCAGGCCTTGAGGAAAACCTCTTGCGCGGCGTCTTCCGCCAAGACGGCATCTCTGAGCTGCACTGTACAGAATCGCTTTATATCCGTGCCATAGGCATGCATCAGGTATTCCAGACGTTCCGCCGATTGCGTTTCCATTGCCTTCAGCCTCCTTTCACCTAAATTGACGGATGAAGTCGGAAAAACAGCTCATTCCAATACCCTGGATGGTTCTAATTATTGAACATTTAACACTTCCAATCGGCGCAGTGTTTGCACAGCTTCGCTTTCATAGGATTTTGATTGTTTTCAATTCTTCAGATGTGTTCTGTACAGCGGGCAAAGACAGTTGCCGGTATGTAGCTGCGATCACAAAGACCGCAATGACAAAAGTGAGGAGGTCAGATACCGGCATGGAGTACAGCACGCCATCCAGGCCGAACCACAGCGGAAGCAGCAGAGCGAAACCTACGCCAAAGATCACTTCGCGCACCATGGAAATCATCGTGGATGCCAGTGCCTTACCTACTGATTGCAGATAGATGAAGGTGCCTTTGTTGACTGTCGCCAGCGGCATCAGGCATAGATAAGTGCGGAAGGCCTTGATGGCAAAGTCAGTATAGGCCCGGCTCTCATTGGCTGCGCCGAAAATACCGATGAGTTGCCGTGGAAAGAACTCAACAATGATCAGCGCAACAGCGCCTACTGAGAATTCTCCGATCAGCAGCCTGGTGAACAGTGCCTTGACCCGGTCGTTCCGGCCGGCACCTACATTGTAGCCAACAACAGGAATGCAGCCAGCGGCCATGCCCACAGCGATGGAGATGACGATCTGGAAGAACTTCATCACGATTCCAACGACAGCCATAGGGATCTGGGCGTACTCCGGATTGGAGAATACCGCGTCCAGAGCGCCGTATTTCCGAATCATATTGTTGATGGCCATCATAGCAGCCACCAGAGAGATTTGAGAAAGGAAGCTGGTCATGCCCAAAGCCAGGTACTGCTTTGCAAGTTTCAAATGGAAGCCGAAGCTTTCTTTCTGCAGCTTAACAGCTTTCATGTGGCGCAGATACCAGATTGCCAATATCGCTGTCAGAATCTGACCCAGAATTGTGGCCAGAGCAGCGCCCATCATGCCCCATTTGAATACAAAGATGAAGACAGGATCCAGAATAATGTTCACAACCGCACCTGCCAAGGTCGACACCATGGCAAACCGGGGACTGCCATCAGAACGGATGATCGGATTCATCGCCTGACCAAACATATAGAAGGGCATACCGACTGTGATCCAGAAAAAGTAGCTCCGGGCCTGCTTGAAGGTTTCCTCATTGACCCTGCCGCCAAAGGCCGTCAGGATACCTTCGGCAAAGATCAGGTAAACGGCCGTCATGATGAGACTGAGGATCGCGCACAATACCACAGCGCTGCCGATGGACTTGTGCGCTTCTTCTTTTTTCCCTGCACCCAGACTGATGGAGACAAACGCGCATGCGCCGTCACCGATCATGACAGCTATGGCCAGCGCTACAACAGTCAAAGGAAAAACCACTGTATTCGCGGCGTTTCCGTATGAGCCGAGATACGTTGCGTTTGCGATGAAGATCTGATCGACGATGTTATACAGCGCGGCAACCAACAATGAGATGATGCATGGAACCGCATATTTCATCATCAGTTTGCCGACGGGTTCTTTCTCCAGAAAGGTATTCTCCTTGTGTTCCACGAGCGTTTCCTCCTGCCAACAGGCATAAAAATACGTCTGACCGTCAGCTGGTTCCGCTGCGGCAGACGTTCTGAACACAAGAAGAGCGTTGGCCACAGTTGGATTTACGCTGTTAGCCACACGCTGCAAACATTATTTTATTCAGATTTTCATTTTTGTCAAATGAATTTTCTGTGCAAGCCTTTCTATTCAATTGTATTCCAAAGATAGATTCAGTAACAGGATGACGTCCCAGTGGACGGTGATTTCGCGTTCCATGCATTCTCTCAGCATTCGGGCGACGCAGACGAGCGCTCCGATGCCTTCCGCCCGAAAGCGCGGCGCGGTACAGAAAGGGCGGTTCCATGATCCTTTCGGGCGAGCATATTCCTTCTTTTCCGCGCCTGCGGGACGAGCATGGCCGGAGCGTATTCTTCTCTGTTCTCAATTTACTTCTCCTCCAGCCGCTTGCGCGCAGACGGAACGGACGCAGGTCCCGTTCATCCGAGATTTTTGCGGAACCAGTAGGAAGTTTTCCGATAACCGATGCTTTCGTAAAACGCATGCGCTTCGGTCCGGCTGATGCCGGAAGCGAGCCCGACGTAGGGAGCGCCCTGTTCGACGGCAAAACGCTCGACGTGTTCCATCAGCTTTTTCCCGATCCCCCGACGCCGGTATTCCGGCAGCACGCCGAGGCCGTTCATTTTGACGTAGCCGCCCGGATGACCGATCGCCAGCACCTTTACCGCGGCGGCCAGCCCGACGATTTTTCCGTCCGTCTCCGCGACGAAAGTGACGTAGCTGCCGTCGCGCTTCATGATTTCATACGTTTCGGCCACGCTTTCAAGCGTAGCGTTCCGGATGTCGAGCACTTCCCGCCATAGGGCGGCCACTGCCGCATAATCGCTTTGCCGTATCTTCCTGATCGTCGCTTCCATTTCAAAAACCCCCCGGCTGATTTCAGTCTCCCTGTCCGATCCCCGCGTAGGGGATATTGCGCATCAGGCATTCCGCCGCGTCTTCGATATCTTCGGGATCCGGTTCTTCCCCTTCCCGGGCGCAGCATTCAAGCTCGTCGACGACGTTTTCGATCAGCACCATGTCGATGAACAGCGGAAGCTTCTTCAGCATCTCCTCCGGAAGCTCCGTTTCGCTCCTGTAGCCCTGCAGCTGCAGATCGAAGCACTTTTGCATCAGCTTAAAGCGCTCGCCCGGGTCGGTTTCCTGCCGCGTCCAGCCTTCGTTGTGAAGCCAGAGGTTGGCAAGATCGAACATGTACCAGCAGTTCATGCAGTTGTCGAAGTCGAACACGGTGATATCGCCCGTGTCCATGTCGATATGCCAGTTTCCGTCGCTGAAATCGAAGTGGATTAGGCCATAGCTTTCTTCGTCCTTCGGGAGCGCACGGAACGTCTCCAAGCGTTTGGCGATCGCCGTCTTCAGTTCGCCGTATCCGTCCGGGATCAGGCGGCCAAGGTATTCCATGTTGTACTTGTCGAAGTAGTCCGCCCGGCGATGGACGGGCACATAGGTTTTGGACAGCCTGTGGATCGCGCCGAGGGCCTTGCCGGTATTGTAAAAGTATTCGCTCAGCTCCGCGCCTTCCCGGTAGCGGTAGCCGTTGTCCGCAAACAGCATGCCTTTGGCGCAGGCGAACAGACTGACGAAGACCGTCTTGCCGTCCGCCTCCGCGCGCTCCGCCAGCCTGCCCCGAACGGACGGAATCACGTCCGCCACGGGCGCGCCGTTTTTTGCCAGAAAGCGGACGAACTCCGTTTCGGCGAGATATTCTTCCTCGCTTCGGTCTCCGAGGGCGGAAATGCGCAGAACATATCGTTTTTCGCCGTGAAGGCTCACGGTCACGAGTTGATTTCGCCCGCCCTCGTGGCCGGATACCGGGGCGAAGGCGCAGCCTTCCAGGGCATAAAGACGTTTCACCTGTTCAAGGATTTGCTTCAATCGGATGCCTCCTCCTTCATGATTCGGTTCATTCGCTCACCGCGTCGATCTGTCTCTTCATTTCACGGGCGACGTCCCGGACGCTCCTATCGTCCGTGTCGATCACGATATCCCCCGGGCAGGGCGGAAGGTGCAGCCAGTAATAGTTCGTTTCGCCCTTGTCGCCGCGTTTGTCGTGGCGCTTTTTCAGCGTTTCCTCCGAGCAGGTGAGCGTAAAGGCGACGGTTTCGTAATCCTTCGCCGTGATCCCCTTCAGGATGTTTTCCCGGATCGTCGGGTCCGTCAGCACGACGGAGGTGAAGAACACATACGCAAAACCCGACTCGAGATAGTTGGTGAGGACGAAGGACATGCTCCTGTCCCCGTTCCTCAGGCGTTTGTCCGTGACCGAAAAGGGATGCACGCACCAGCACCAGTCCCCGTCCAGATACGCGCTGTTGTCATAGATTTCAAACAGGCGCATGCCCACGACCGTCTTGCCCACGCAGGGAGAACCGCTGATGAGGATCAGTTTTTTGCACATGCCTGCTGCTCCTGTTTCTGTTGCTTCTTCACTTCGTCCATTTCCGCGATCAGTTCCTTAAGCGGGCGGTATTCGCCGCCCCACCATTCGAACACGTGCATCCCTTCCTCTTCGAGCACGGATTCCGTGAGCGTCATTTGGATGCCCAGCTGCCTGAGCAGCCCTTCGCGGTCCACCGCCTGATAGTCAAAGGGCAGGAGCTTGCAGAACTCTTTGTAGGACACGCCGCACACGACCTGATCTGATGCGCGCCGATCTTGATGGGGTCGGGCGGATAGAACGTGCCCAGCATCACGTCCACCATGGGCGTCTGCCTGTCGTCCGTCCGGTAGAAAATGTTGCGTTTCGTGAAATAACGCTTAAGTGCCTCTTCGCATGCCGCCCTGCATCCCTGCAAGCGCAGCTCGGCGGCCAGCAGCAGGTATTCGACCGTCAGCCGCGCGCAGCTCTTGTGGGATTTTCGGGGATCGTTGATCTTTTTGTTGGTGCTGATGCACCGAAAGCCGCCGTCTTCCTGAATCAGCTCAAGGACGCTGTCGATCTCGTTTTTCACGGCGTCTTCCCGTCCGTAGCCCAGTTTCACCAGATTCCTCAGCAGGAGCGGCTCTCCGCACAACATTTTGAAGCCCGTGCTTTCGATCAGCGAAAACACCTCGCCGTCGACGTCCTTTCCGATATCGGCCCGCGTAAGCCCCCATTCGGCGAAGGACAGGACAGCGTCGAACTTTGCCCAGGACTTGTCGGTCCTGAGCTTCTTAAGTGCGCGCTCGTATGTTTTGCTCTGCAGCAGCAGTTTTTTGCACCCGGCGACGCGCTCATCGTCCTCCGGCAGCTTTTTGTACTCCTTCAGCGTCCTCAGCCGCACTTCCGGGTTCTCTTCCTCCAGCAGCCACGCAAGAATCGATCGATCCATTTCCGCTTCCTCCCGCTCAGCCGGTTTTCCGCCCCTGAATGATCATGGAAAGCGGAAAACCGCTGTGATCGAGCGAAGAAAAGCCGCCGCTTATGTCGTAATCGAATTCCTTTAGGCCGGTCACGATGATGCCGTTTTCACACATTCCCGAAACGATCTCCGACAGCGGATGGGTGTAGTCCGTAAAGGTCTTCGAGCGATAGCGCTTGAGCGTCATGTAGTACATGCCCTCGTTGCCCGTCCATTCGTGCTCGAAGTAGGAATACAGGCATGCCGTCCTGTGCTCCGGGTCATACAGTTCCTCGCCCTCCGTCGCGAGCATGTTCGTGCAGGGATGCTGTTCGTTGATCACGATGACTGCCCCCGGCTTCATGCATTTTGCGACGACCGCGAAAAAGCGGTCGAGGTCGTTGAACCAGCACAGCGCGCCGATGGTGATCAGCGCCACGTCGAACTGTTCCCGGTAACGGTCGTCGATATCATAGATATTCACCGCTTCAAACGTGCAGGGCAAATCCAGCTCCCGTGCCTTTTCGTTTGCGAACGCGACCTGATTTTCGGCGATGTCGAAGCCGACGCCCTTCTTTGCCCTGCCGCTTTTGACCAGCGAAAGCAGCTCCCGCCCGTTGTTGCAGCAGAACTGGCCGATCACCGCGCCTTCCGTACGGAGCTTTTTCAACACGTCTTTCGTTTCCTCGTTGAAAAACGGGTATTCCTCCGTCCGCACGCGCCCGGCGATGTCGGCGCCCCAGGACGCGTCCCTGTTCTCGAACGCCTCCTCCCACGCTGCTTTGTTTCCCTCGATATATTTCTCCATAATGTCCTCCGTCAGTTTTTCCGGACACAGATCAGTACGAAGTTCAGTATCCTGTCCAGTCCCTTTTGCAGAAATTCCCTGTCGCGGACGCTGTATTTGTGCCCGGATGCAAACCACTCCTGCCAGGCGATATCGAAGCATTCGGCTTCCGCAACGGCGACGTCGCATTTTTCCCCGCACTCGTTTTTCAGAAGCGCCTCCCACCAGGCCGCCGTTTTGAAAAGTTGGGCATCGTCCCCCTCGGCCCAGGTCTCGAACAATTGCTTGAGCTCGCCCCGGGGCTGTTCCTTCAGTCCCGGAACGGCGATCATCACGTAACCGCCTTTTTTGACGAACGGCAGTATCTTTTCGGCAAACACGCCCTCCCGGCAGCCGAAGTAATGGTAGGCGTCTACGCTGATGATCGCGTCGAAGTATTCGTGGGCAAAGGGCATGTCCATGGCGTCGCCGTGGATCGGGATGATTTTGTCCTCCAGACGGTTGTCCCGGATCCTCCTGTAGTTTTCCGTCGCGGAGATCCACAGATCATAGGCGTACACGGTGTCCGCGTCCGTTTCGTTGGCGAGAAACAGGGACGTCAGTGCAAAGCCGCACCCCAGGTCCAGCGTCCGGTGAAACCGGGCGTCGGGCGGCCTCCTTTGGATCAGTTCATCCAGCAGGCGGAACGAATTCGGCCCCATCAGGTATTCTTTTGTGAAGTATTTCCGGTATTTTTCGATGTCGCTCATTTCCGTTTCACTCCATGCGCTTATGCGGGTCTTTCTTCTCTCAAAGCGGCTCACAGCTTCTTCACATACGCCACGATCCGGTTGGCTTCCTCAAAGCCGACAGAGCGATGAAAGCGCTGACTTTCGGTGTTGTCAAGTTCGCAGTCGCTGGCAAACTCCGCGCAGCCCTGCGCCTTTGCCCAGCTTTCGCACGCTAAGAGCAATTTGCGGGCGACGCCCTGCCGCCGCGCGCTCTCCCGGACGTAAATCCCCTCCAGATACCCCACCGGGCTGGTCTGCGTTCCTTCCACATAGTCGTGGCGAAGCTGGCACTGGGCAAAGCCCGCGGCTTTATCCTGCTCCCTGTACAGAAAGACCGCCGCGTCCTTGCGGGCAAGCAGGGAGGCGAACTCCTCCGTCATCTCTTCCAAAGAATGCTCCGGCCACAGCTCGCAGGCGAGCAAAGCGACTTCTGCGGCGTCTTCGCTGCCGGCCCGGCAGGGGTTGGTCAAAGGCGCCTCCGCCTGCTTTTCCTCCCGCTTCCATTTTGTCCAGTGGAGGCCCTTTCCGTACCCGAGCTTTTCGTAAAACGGGTCCCCGCCGCCGGTCATGTGGGTGGCGCCCAGCGCTTTCATCCTGTGATAGTGTCGGGACAGCGCGGCTGCCGCCAGCCCCTTCCTCCGGTGATCCGGATGCGTGCACAGGGGCTCCATGTAGGCTAATTTGTTTTCAGGCACCCACCACATGCCGGAGAAGCACACATACTCCCCGTTTTCGTCCGCGATGATCACGTCGTATTCGTGGGTGGAATGCGGCGCGGGCGCGGTCATGGGGCCGATGACGCCCTTATAGGATTTGGCGGGCGTCCATTCAAAAGAATCGTCCTCCCGGTCCCAGCCCTCGAAGGGCCCTTCTTCGCCGTGGCCGAAGCCGTACCAGAGGAGCTTTGCGAGCTTCAAGCCGTCCGCGTCCTTCGGATCCACGAAGTGATAGCCTTCGGGCAGCGGATGATTGAGTTCATTGCGGAAATCAAAGTGCCTGTCCTCGTATTCCTCCGTCAGTACGAATCCGCGCTTCGCCGCCGCTGCCTTCAGGTATTCCTGACCATTGAAAAGAACGAGCCGCTGCCTTCCGCCGAAATCCGGCATCGCGGAAACGGCGTAGTCCACCAGCCCGTCCGCCAGGAATTCGTATCCCCTGCGGACACTGAAGAAAATGTCCGTCACGGGCGCTTCGTAAAACACGAAGGCAACCACCCTGTCCCCGTCCAGCCAGAACCGGTCCAGGTAGCAGTAGGACCGATCCATCCAAGACGATTGCAGCGCGTACTCGAAAAACGGCGCAGCCACGCCGCTGCCGTTTTTCCGGTCGTAGATGTCCGTAAGGAAATCCCAGACGAGATCCGCGTCAGTCAGGATTTGAAACTGTTTTGTGGTGATGTTCATGTCGCTGTCACCTCTGATCATATCTGTATTGTCGTCACGCTCCCGCGGCCGTTCCGTCTTCGCGGCTTCCCACATCTGCCCAGAGCTTTTTCAGTTCCGCAGATTTGCCGCGCAGCACGGAATCCACCGCGTCCATCGCCGTTTTTCCGAGCAGGTCGTGCGCGTTCGTCGTCTCCGATTCGCGCACGTATTTCACCTGATTCGCTGCATAGTTCGGTTTTTCGTCAAAGGCGAGGGCGAGCGCTTTCGCCTTCCCAAGAGACGCTTGCGCTCCCTTCCGGTCGCCGGACCTGTACTGAAACACCGCCAGGAAGGCGTCGAAAACCGCGATCATTTTGACGATGAAGTCCGCTTCGTCTGTCTTTTTCAGTCCCTCCAGCGTAGGCACGATCCAGCGCATCATTTCCATGCCGGAAGCGTTGTCGTTCTTCACGTCGAAAAGCATCGCGTAGCCGATCACGGTCTGTATGAGTGAACCGATCGTCCGCAAAAACCCGTCTTCCAGATAATCGTTCGCTTCCTCCGGATCGCCTCCGTGGGAAAGCAGCATGATGCCGATCCGGTCGTCGAAGATCGCGCCGGGGTTGTGCTCTTTGAGCAGCTTGAGCGCTTTGTCCGTTTCGCCCAGCATCTCGTGCATCTCCGCGATCATACCGCAGAGATAGGATTCGTTCAGGCGGGAATCCGTGCACTGGTTTACCAGCAGGCGCGCGTCGTTAAGCAGTTCTATGGCCCGCCGGAGCCAGGGCTCCTTTTTCGTTTCCGCGCCGAAGGTATAGTAGAGGAACGCGGCGGCATAGACCGCGTCGAAGGAATGCGGGTATTTCCTGACCGCCCCTTCCGCCTCCGAAAGCGCGCCGTAATCCCGGCTGCCGCCGGCCTTCCACAGGCGTTCCACGGTCGCGTTCAGCCGCTTGTCCTTCATGCGGTAGCCCAAAAGCGCGTCCACGGAGACGTCGAAGAAATCCGCCATCTCCATGATGAGCCTGATTTCCGGCAGCGACGATTTCGATTCCCATTTATACACCGCGCCGACGGATACTCCCAGCACCTCCGCCAGCTGCTCCTGGGTCAGCCCCCGCTGTTTCCGGTAAGCGCGGATGTTCTCAGCGATGCTCGTGTCCATGCCGTCCTCTTCCTTTTGCCTGATAGCGCCATTATAATACGCAAGGCCCCTGCCTGTAAAGAGACGACTGTTATAATTATCAGGGTATTTTCCCATACCTACGGTATGGATCACATTGTACATAGTACTAAAGAGGAGCTGTTGCACAAGTGCAACAGCTCCGGGGAGATTTGGAGGGGCCGCAGCCCCTCCGACTTTTTTCCGCAGGACCGGCTTCGCCGGTTCGAGGAGAATTCTGTCGAAGGGCAGTTTGCCGCTTTTGTGGATTCCATGTTCGACATAGCCTGGTATACGTTGGCGCATCTCATGACAGAGGAGCCCATGCTGAAAGCCCCGGGCACGAGGGAAACGAACCTGAAAGGCATCATGGCAACCTGAAAAAACTGCGGACGGCTGTTTATCCGGATGGGCAGCAGAAACAATTACTGCGATCCTCTGGCTGGTTGTCAGATAAACTAACCAAACTTATTGTAGTAAAAAGATTACAAACAGCCACAGATGCGGTTACGATCGATATGATTTTACTCAATACATTTGATAATTGTTAATATATAGCTATCCACATAAGTCCCGGCAAATGTATTATAATTCTCCTTGTATGCCATCACAATTATACGCTCATCGCCATCAGGCTTAAAGCTCGTTTTCCCGTCAAAGAGAATTCTTGGTAATCCATTTTCTATATTGAGAATGACTGTTTTATTCAGACAAGCATTATAATAATATAGATTATTTCTGACGATGATGTATCCATATATCTCGCCGTAATCCATTAACCCTGTCTCATCATTGCAGTAATTATCTACAAGTACTTGCGGTTTATTTTCTAACAGGTCAATTGATACTATTCGACCATGGTTGTCCGATATAATTAGACTGTTATTATATATAAAGGATCTATTGTTATGACTGTAATTTGTGATTTCGTAATTTGTATTGTAAATCGGCTTTTCTTGAAATGTATAAAGATTAATATGATAAATCATATGATCTGTCAATAATACCAGTCCATCATTATACAGTACAAGATCATTTATTTGCTCGGAAGCTCTTTTACTATAAAAAGGAATTGGCTCAATACTGTCATTTTGGAGTTCCCAAAAGTCAATATGGTAGAGCCCGTTATTCTGTTTGATTTCATTAATAATCAATATCCCGTTTTGCCAAGGTATCATGTGGATATCTCCAAAAAATTTTTTTGTAAGGTTTTGCATTTGACCAGTACCGTTGTCGGTTTTAGTTATTTCATACCATTCAGGAGACCAAGACGTTAAATAATAATATCCTGCAGCTGTGTACGTATACTGCTCTGATTTACACACACACTTGTTAAACGTTTTTGTCCATCCCGTGTTGTATTGATTTTCTGCAAGTGATAAATTTTCACAGAAGACTAGAAATAAAAGCATAAGCATTATGAAAGTTTTCTTCATCGCGAACCCTCCCTTTTTATATTTTGGACTGGTATGGAAAACCTGAGTGGTTTCCGTGACCATATGCATAATTATGTTAAAGATGATGAAATAGCAAAGCAAGCTATTGATCCAGTTTAAAGCCATGCTCCTTTAGCATCTCTTTTGTCCTTGTCTCGTTCATTTTCAGTAATCGTTGGATTTCTTCTGTATCATTACGATCCACCAATACTTTTAATTTCCGGAAAGGCCATAGTGTTGCACCTACTTTATTCCTTGCCCATTCGTCTTCCTTAAGCCTTTCAGTAGCTAAAGCATAATTTTGCATATCCAACAAGCTGTAAATCTCAATTAGAGTAGCACTCAATGCGGTGAATTCTATATGCGCTTTCTTATAGGCTTTGGTTGCAGGATCATTTGCAGAATCGGCATTCATTCTCATGTACTTCAGCGCAATTTCCTTTAGCCTGATACATAATTCATAACAACCCAAAGAGTCAACCGCGTTTTCCAAGGCCGGTTTTGTGACAGTATCAAATTGATTCCTCATCTCTTCCTTGATGAGGTCAATGCCCGGGTCATGGGAATACCGAAGAGCGAAACGGATGGCATTAAGATATGGTGACGAATACATTCCCATCTTTTCCATTTGAGCAAGAATGATACTTGTATCCCCATCTTCAAAGAGTACGGGTATTTTGCCCCTTTTTTCTTCGATAACAGAAGTCCCAATTGGAACGGCGTATGGAGTGCAGCAAAACCCAATGTCATGTTCACCGCCACTGTACTTGGATAATCCCAAAAACTGAATCACGTTGTTGATTGAGCGATACCAATACTTATATGTTCTGTTGTACAAAAAACCGTTGTTATCAGTATAATAGCCGAAGACATCTTCTCCAACTTTATACAGGTTTTGCTTTACCAGTTTGAATCTCATATGAAATCCCCCTTATTCAAACAATCATGATTCTTTGGATGGTGTGTTTTTGTTCATTATCTTCTGCCTGCCCCGCCTCCGGAAGAACGACCACCACCACCAGAATGCGAACGATGCTGCCCTTGATCCCGTATTCTTCCGGCAACTGCTGAACCATCCGCCTGCTGTATTGACTTCCTCTGTCGCTGTGAAAAACCGGAGATTTCGGTTTTCCGTTCCGCGCGACCGCATTCATCAGCGCCCTGCAGGCTGCATACCCTATGCATATAGTATACCACTACCCACTAACCTTTTTCCATACCAGTCCAAACTGCATGAAACGAATCTCCGATTCATTTCATGCAAGCCCCGGCTTGCAGGGGCGGCCCCGGTCGCGGCGCTCCTTTTGATAAAGCTCCTCCGTGGCGAGCGCCATCTTCGTGACGGCAAAATCGCAGTCGTGCGGGTAGACGTACCACGTGTCCTCGAGCGTGTTCAGATCCACGCAGTCGCCGAATTTGCCGAGGTACTCGTATTCGATATGGCAGGAATACAGCGACGGGACCGGCTTGACCATCTCGAAGGGGTCGCCGTCCGGGTCCGTGCCGCGCACGGTGAAGCCGTTCATGTCGTGCCGCAGCGTGCCTTCGCCGAGCAGTATGAACTTTTTCGCGTTCGGCAGCGAGCGCACCGTGACGGGAAGCTCGCCCGTGTCGTACGTCCCTTCCTCCACCTCTTTGCGCACGTTCATGCGTTCCCATTCGTACCAGTCCGGGATGTGGGAAAATTCCGTTTCGCCCTGCTCCGCCTTAAGTTCGCCCAGCTCGGTATACTGCCACCGCCTGCCGCACGATGAGCAAAACAGCGCCGTCCCTTCGGAGGCCATGCGGTATTCCGTGCGGCAGTGCGGGCACTGATACAGCACCTTTTCGAGGCCTTCGGCGCGCTTGGGGTAGCTGACGCGTATGCCGCGCTGCTTCTGCCAGGCGTATTCGTCGTATTGAAACGCGCTAACCAGCTTTGCATTGATTTCGTCTGCCGAAGCGCGCTTCAGTTCCTCCGGCGTGAACAGGAGCGTCATTTCCGCCTCCGTGGGTTTTACGCCCCTTCGGTGCAGGTTCCAAAACGGCGAATTTATGTGGTGCCCGTGGCAGATCAGCGTCACGACCGGTACCTGCAGGAATTTGCACAGCGTCCCGAGGGAAGCCGGCAGCACGGCTGTGGTGCCGCACAGCGAATAGCGCGCCTCCGGGTAGATCATGCAGATGTCGCCGTTTTGAATGACCTGCCTGATCTGCCGTATCAGCATGATGTCGCTCGTGAACTTGCGCTTGCAGATGCAGCCCACCTGCCGCAGCAGCTTTTCGCGCCCGATGAAGCCGTCGATTGCGACGATGTAGTTCGCGCGATGAGGAAAGGTCGCCATCGTCGCCACCTTGAAGTCCAGAAACGCGTTGTGGTTGCACAGCAAAAGGTAGGGCGGCTTCAAGCCCTCCGTTCGCAGCTTCGTGATCTCCGCCCTGTGCAAAAGCACGTCCGGCGCGCTGAGCAGATAGGTCAGCGGCCGCAGATACCAGGCCGTGCGCCGGGGCGGCTGCGTCATATCGAAACGCTCGAGATCCTTCTGGTTCAATCGATCACTCCTCAAAGCCCGTTCGCCGAGCGCTCTATCCGTTGATCTCCCTGACCGCCGCCGAGAGGGCGCCGCTTAAGATGCGCGCGTCCTGCGCGATGGTCATCCACTGCACGCCCCTTTCCATGAGCGCTTCGCAGGAACGCTTCGTCGGCCCCGCACAGGAGCCGCAGTATTTGCCGTTCCGGCGGGCGAGACGGGCGACTTTGCGCTGGACATCCGCGATTTTCGCGGGCTTGTCTTCGGGCCTTACGCCGACCATGCTCATGCCGAGGTCCGCAGGGCCGACGAACAGCGATTGGAAGCCCGGCACGGCGGCGATCTGTTCTATGTTGTCTACGGCTTCCATGCTCTCGATCTGGAAGACTTTCCAGACCTCGTCCTTTGCGGCTTTCAGGTATTCCGGCTCGTCGTCCACGCCGTAGCGGATGGCGCGCAGCGGGCCGATGCCGCGCTTGCCGCCGTCCGCCGGGTAGGTACAGGCCTCCACGGCCTGCCGCGCGATCTCGGCGGTGTTCACGAAGGGGAAAATGACGCCGTCGGGGCCCATGTCCAGCGTATTCTTTATCTGATAATACTCCACGCCCGGCACGCGCACGAAGGCGCAGGCGCCGGCGGACTGCGCCGCGAGCACGTGGTGGTAGATCTCGCGCCTGTCCATCATGCCGTGCTCGGAATCGATCCACACGAAGTCGCAGCCGGAATAGCCCACGATCTCGCTGACGGACGAATCCGCAAGCAGCACGAACACGCCGACGACGGGCTTGCCCAGGCTTATCTTTTCGCTGATCTTTTGCAGTCTCGGGTTCATAAGCGTACTTCCTTTCCGCAGACGTCGTTTTTGCGATGCGCTGCTTTGCCCCCGTCAGGCAAGGCTTTCCATAAAGCGCAGGGCGCGCTCCGGCCAGCCCTCGACGTCGGTGTCCGTGCCGTCCCCGAAGCCGTGGGGCGCGTGCGCTCCCTCTTCCAGAACGGACGGTATTTTGGCCGCGTCGAGCCTTTCCTTCAGGAGCTCGGAGTTGGAACAGGGCACCGTTTCGTCGTCCTTTCCGCAGACGATACAGCACGGTGGATAGTCCCCGTCGACATGTTCGGCGACGCTGTATTTTTCGATCTTTTCCCGCCAGTCTTGGCCCAGCGACCGGGGCAGTATGCCGTCCGGGCCGCTTTCCCCGGGTATCGGCTTCAGGTCTATGTAGGTGTAGACCGGGAACAGGCAAAGCGGTTTGGGCGCGCCGTAATGCTTCCAGCCGATGTGCGCGCATCCCCAGTTGCACACGAGATTTGCACCCGCCGAAAAGCCGCCCACGGCATAGCGCGCCGGGTCGACGCCGGTTTCGTCCGCGTGGCTGCCCAGCCAGAGTACGGCTTTGGCCAGATCGTCCAGCGCGGCGATCGCGGCCATCGGGACGGAGACCCTGTACGTCATCAGAAAGACGGTATAGCCCGCGTCCAGCATGTGCTTTGCGGTCGGCAGCGCCTCCACCATCGTGCACACGTTGACGTATCCGCCCCCGGCGCAAAGGATGACATACGGCTTTTTCAGATCGGGCGCGGCCGGCGTGAGCTGGATCAGATTGACGTCCCTTTTGTGCGCGTCCTGCGTGCATTCCGCTTCGGAATAGATAAAATGCTGCTTTACCCGCCCCTGCGCGGAAGCCCGGATCAGGGCATTCAGCCCCTCGGCCATCGCTTTAGCCGACCATCCGACCGACGCAAGCTCCCGAAGGCTCCTGTTCCAGAACGGGCTTGACGCCATGTCGAAATCCGGCTGATAGATCAGATACCTGTAATACGCCCTGAGTTCCGGTATCCCCGCCAATTCGGGGACCTTCGTATCCAAAGTAACGGCAGTCATAGGGTACACCTCGAAATCAATACTTCAGCCTAATCTTTAGTGCTGCCAAATTTGCCTTTAGTTATCACAAAAACGGCAACACTTGCTACAGTTACTAAAGACGCGACAATTGCTTTGCCGATTCCAACTTTCTTCTCTTCTTTTTGGATTTCCTTCTTGTCAGTAGTCTTCTTCTCATACCGCTTTGACATATTCCAATGCCTCCTCAAGCTCTTCTGATGATAAAGTGATTTGCACGAATTCATAAGGACGAGCCTCTTCCAGGCATACCGTTTCTTCAGCCTGCAGGTACGGGATTGCCTGGTGATAAAAAGCATCGTCCATACTCTTTTGGGGGTAAATATAATCAAGCGTCCTGACGTTGCGGAAATCAATGGTACGAAGGAACGATATGCTCTGCTCAAAAACAATTTTGGCACGTTCCGTGTCGCCCGCAACAGAATACGACCACGCCAGAAGCTGAGTTGCGCGAAGATAGAACTCGAAATAGTCTTGCAATTTTCCAAATTCTTCATCACGTTTTTTCATATAGCTCGTCGTAAGAGTCAGTATTTCCCGCAAACGTCTTGCGAGTTTGCTTTCAGGTATTGGCTCGAACTTCTCAACCCGTGATTTAAACACCTGTCCAATCTGGCTTTGTGCTTCAGATATTTTGCTTCGGGCCAATTCCAATTCCCGTTTCCGATCTTCGGAATTGTGATTCTCAAGGGCTCGCTGAACGTCATCACGCCCGGATATCAGTTTCCCGATGCGGTCATCCATCTGACCTTGCTCAATACTGAGAACGACATCATATACTTCCTGAACCTGCTTAGAGAGGTCAGCCAGTTTTTGCTGCATAAAAAGGTTTTGATATACTCCGGATAGATTCTGAATAGGGTTTCCTATAATACGCGTTTGTTCTGTAATGGGACAATTGCAGACAATCTCCTGTTTGCCGTTTGCCAACTTACGAACAAGTGTAGCCCACGTCTTCCCGCTCTTTGCACCACGCATCATTTCAAAAGCTCCGGCTCGAAGGCCTGCTTGATATTGTGCAGGAACCTGGACAACAAACTCCGCTCCCTTTTGAATCTTACCGACAATGTCTGCAGCGTTAAACATCTGTACTGCTGCGGCCAGTATGCCTTTTAAGTCTATCCCTTCTTCATGTTTTGATAATCTCAGCACCTTTTTGGTATCGTCATCTGCAGCAATTATTGATTCCGGTTCATGTATAAGTGCATCATCATGTGGCATAACCTCATCCAGCATCCGGTTCATCCCTTTCAATCGAGCATCGACAGTTTCCATAATTCTATTGTGTTTGCATCGGGTTCTCGTATGAAGAAAACGGCGCTACAGCGAATCCACGTCCACCCACGCGCGGCGCTCGACGGACAGGTCCACGGCTTCCATGATCTGCGCGCACTTTACGCCGTCCTCGAAGTTGGGCTCGCACTCCGTGCCCTCGTGGATGTGGCGCACGAACTCGTACAGCTCGTGGCAGAAGGTCTCCGGGAAGCCGATGACGTGGCCGGCCGGCCACCAGTATTTGATGTAGGGATGGTTGCCCTCGGTCACCTGTATCTTTCGCCAGCCCTGGACCCCGTCCTCGTCGCCGCGCGAAAAGTAGTTCAGTTCGTTCATGCGCTCGAACTCGAATTCGAGCGAGCCCCTGTCGCCGTTGATCTCTATGCGCAGATCGTTTTTGTGCCCCGCGGCGAAGCGCGTGGCCTCGAACGTGCCCAGCGCGCCGCTGGCAAACTCGCAGACGAAGCACGTGCCGTCGTCGACCGTGACCTCGTGCATGGGCGCGTCTGCGGCAGCCTTTCCGCTGAGGCCCTCCATGCGCGCGGCCTCGGGGCGCTCTTTCACGAACGTCCTGCTTATGCCGGATACGCTTTTGATCTCGCCCGCGAGGTAGCGCGCGGCGTCGATCACGTGCGCGCCGAGGTCGCCGAGGGAGCCGCTGCCGCAGACGCTCTTATCGAAGCGCCAGACGAAGGGCGAGGCGGGATCGATGGCCCAGTCCTGCAAAAACACGCCCCGCACGTGGAACACGCGCCCGATCTTGCCTTCGCCGATCATCTTTTTCGCCAGTACCAGCGCGGGCGCGAAGCGGTAGTTGAAGCCGATCTGATGGCGCACGCCCGCCTTGCGCACCGCAGAAAGCATCTCCCGCGCGTCCTTCAGGTTCAGCGCGAGCGGTTTTTCGCAGTAGACGTGCTTTCCGTGCTCGGCGGCGGCGACGGCGATCTGCCTGTGCGTGTCGGAGGGCGAGGTGATCTCGATCACGTCGATGTCGTCCCGCGCGACGAGGCGCCGCCAGTCGGTCTCCGTGTCCTGCCAGCCAAGGCGCGCCGCGGCGCTCTTTGCCCAGTCTTCGTCCCTCCCGCAGAGCACCGCCTTGACGATCCCTTCCGGCGGGTCCATAAACATCGGCACCTCCGTGTGTGCCTTGGAATGTGCCTTGCCCATAAACTTGTAACCGATGAGTCCGAACCGCAATTCTTTCATGGCGCGCCTCCGCAATGATTTTTATGTTATGATTATAACAAATACGCGTGCGTTTTTCAAGCGCGCGCCGAAAATAGCGCGCCGCGTCAAAACAGAGGGTGACAAGACGCTTCTTTCATGGTATAATATCCGTGACGAAAGAGGCGGCTTTCGGCTTGCGAACGCCCGCGCCGTATCCCGCGGGGCGTTTTGCCGAAGACGCCCGCCCAAACCTGACCCGCAAGGAGGCCGGACAAATGAAAAGACATGCTTTCCTTTTCCTGTTGACGCTGGCGCTCATTTTCACGGCGGCAGCCGCAGCGGCAGCAGCCGAGGGCGCGGACGAATACCTCGGCAAGCCCGCGCCGGACTTTTCCGTCACAACGATCGACGGTGAAACATTTACCCTCTCGGAGGAACTCAAGACCAAAAAGGCCGTGCTGATCAACTTCTGGGCGACGTGGTGCGGGCCGTGCGTCGGCGAGTTCCCGTATCTGGAGGAGGCGTACGAGCAGTATAAGGACAGGGTGGCGGTCATCGCGCTGTCCGTGGAGGAAACGGACACGCAGGAGGTCATGGCGGAGTTCGCCCAAGAAAACGCGCTGACCTTCCCCATCGCAAGCGACAGCGAGCTCGGCCTTGGCGATCACTTCGCGGTCTACGGCATACCCACAACGGTCCTCGTGGACCGCTTCGGGAACGTCGTGCTGGTCGAAATCGGTGCGCAGAGCCGCCCGGACGCCTTTACGAACGCCTTCGACATCCTTTTGAGCGACGACTACACCGAAACCGTGACCATGAAGGGCTTTCCCGGCCGAAAGAGCGAAAAAGCGCCCGCAAGCGACGAACAGCTCGGCGCCGCGGTCGGAAACCCGCCCTTTAAGGTGACGTCCTCCGACGCGCCGTTCGTCTGGCCCTTCCTGCCCGAGGGGAGCGGAGAAAACAGCTGCCTCAAGGCTTCGAACGCCGGGCAGTCCTCCACCGTATCCGAGGTGCTTGCCGAAATCGACGCGAGCGCCGGCGACGTGTTCGCCTTCGAGGCGAAGCTGGACACCGACGTCTATTACGAAAAGCTCTGTTTGAGCGTAAACGGCGAAAAAGTGCGTACCTTCAGCGGCCGGCTGGACTGGTTCGGCTACGCGGTGGCTCTGGCCGAGGGCAAAAACACGGTCAGCCTGCGCTACGACAGAAGCCTCGAATATTACCCGGACGAAACGGCGGAAGACGAATGCGTGCTGCTCAAATCCTTTAAGCTGCTCAAGGGCGAGGAAGGACAGCAGGCACTCTCGGCCAACCCCGTCTTCACCTTCGCGGACGAAACGGCGCTCACCGTGACCAATCCCGACGCCCGCGAGGTGAAGATCGAAAACATGTTCGGCGACGACGTGCTCCTCGAGCTCTACGGGACGAACACGAAGGGCTATATCGTAAACGACATCCTGGCCTGGTGCGTCGGCAGCATATCGGACGAGTACGATCCGGACGACGTGTTCATCACCGAAAACTGCACGGACGCGATGTTCACAGCCTACGTTTTCCAGAACCGCCTGCTGTCCATTCCGCTAAACAGCCCCGAGGAGACCGGGCTTTCCTCCACGCTGGTGCTCATGTACGATACCCTGGACTACAGGATCGCAAATCTCGTGCTGTTTGAAAACGAAGAGCGGGCCGAAGAATTCTGCGAGCGCTTAAGGGTGAACAGGGGCTACGACGCGCACTGGTCTTACGTCGGCGGGGAAGACGCGCAGGCGCAGCTTCCCGACAGCGTGACCTACACCGTCACCTTCACCGACCGAAGCGGCAATCCCGTACCGGGCTGCATCATAAACTTCTGCACGGACGTCATGTGCACCCCCGTCAGGTCCGACGAGAATGGCGTCGCCGTTTTCGAGGGCGCGCCCTACGAATACCACCTGCAGGTGATCAAGGTACCCGC
Source organism: Clostridia bacterium (assembly GCA_017395065.1). Classification (GTDB taxonomy): domain Bacteria; phylum Bacillota; class Clostridia; order Christensenellales; family Aristaeellaceae; genus RUG14130. The sequence goes on from JAFPWH010000020.1 coordinate 69,908, forward strand.
GGGCTACAATTTCGACACGAAGCAGGAATTCACCGCCCCGCTTTTGGGCGGAGAGATTTCCTTTACGCTGGATTAGAACAGGGCAGGACGGAATGCAGGCGCGCCCGGGCAAAAGCATCTGCCCGGGCGCGTTCCTGTTCGGTAGATTTTGCGGCGGCAATCTGCCGCCATGAACGACGCGTGTACGCAAAAAGCCGCGCCGTTCTCCGTAGCGGCGGCAACCTGCCGCCATGGGCGAAACGTATACGCAAAAAGCCGCGCTTTACGCCGTAGCGGCGGCCTTCAAGGCCGCCATAGGCGAGGCGTATACGCGAAAAGCCGCGCTTTACGCCATAGCGGCGGCCTTCAAGGCCGCCATGGGCGAGGCGTATACGCGGGAAATAACGCTTTACGCCGCGCCCTTTCGTATACGCAATTCCCTTGGCGGCAGGTTGCCGCCGCTACGGAGAATTCGTTATGTCGTGCCTCTGTTGCGCTGCCCTTCATAGCCGCTGCGGGCGATGGAATGCGCCGCCCCCATTCCTTCAGGTCATTTCGCTTCTTCCGTCGGCGTAGAGGCGTATTTCGCCCTGCCCGTTCGCTCTCTTTACGCGCATCTCGAAAAAGTGCGCCGTGGTCTCGATGACCGGGCGCGTTTGTACGCCGGCCGAAGCGCACAGCGCGTCCGCGTCCGTGCAGTAGAACCCGTGCTCGCGGAAATATACGCGCTGCTCCTCGAACAATTTGTACAGGTCGAAGCGCCGCTTTTCGTCCTCCGGGATCGGGTATTCCTCGCCGTTTTCGGTAAAGAACAGAAAGCCCCAGTACTGCGGGCGGTGTATGTCGATCACGCCCGTGGGCGCCCATACCCAGTTGTCCTCCGGCAGGGGTTTGCCGTCCGGTCCCAGGACCTTTTTGTATTCCCCGTCCCTGACCTCGGTCGTCCACTGTACCCTCGAGAAATTGAGCCGCCAGTAGTCGCCGGGTTTCGGCAGGCGGTCAGCGGCTTCCTTGAGGGAGCGCATGGGCATTTTGATCTCCACGCTCCACTTGCGGTTGTCGGCACTCGGGTCGTTCAGCTTCCCGTCGACGTAAACGGCGGTCTCGAGGCCCTTGATGTCGAAGGAATCGATGGGCTTGCCGTTGTCGCGGTAGGCCTTGGTCAAAAGCAGGTCCCACACGGTGTTCATCGCGTTCATCTCAAACTCGACGTAGCGCTGCGTGTCCGAATCCGGGTCGATGAACACCTCGAAATCGTTGTCGCGGAAGATCACGTCGTCCCGCTCTGTGACATGCGCCCAGATCTCGTTTCCCATGAGCTCCGCGGCCAGATAGAGCGCTTCGTCGTCCCACGCGGCCTTGGCGCGGGTCAGAAAGCGCGGCGTCCTGCCCTTCTCAGGCCCCTCGATGTCCACGAAGGGCTCCGTAAAGGGGATGTCGGCCCAGAAGGGCTTGTCCAGGCGTCCGTCGAGGACGAGCGGCATGCGCGCCCTGCGGCAATAATACACCGGCGGGCAGAAAGGATACTGTTTCATGTGACCTCCTTTGGACGAATCCGTCGTTTTATGGTTCAGGCTTGCGGCGCCAAAGCGACGCCCCGAACTATATAAAGAATGATCTTTTCCCGGTCCGTACTCAAAAAGCCGCCCGGAAATCGGCGGTGAACGGCAATAACCCCTCCGAAAGACAAGGAAAAGGCGCTTCAACCGCTTGAAACGCCTTTTCTAACGTCTGGGTGGAGAGATTTGAACTCTCGGCCTCTTGAACCCCATTCAAGCACGCTACCAAGCTGCGCTACACCCAGATATATTTTGTTGTTTTTCTTCGGTTTTCAAGGGCTGCCCGCCTGAATCCTTCAGAACAGATGATATTATACTATACCGCACAGGCATTGTCAAGAGCGTTTTGAACGTGCGTGCCTGTAAAGTTTTATGTCCCCAAAGCCCGCCGTTCGCGAACGTCTTTTCGATGTTTTTGTTTGGAAATGAAAACGCAAACGGAAAAGCGCCGTTTGGGTGCAAAGCGGCCCCGTTATTCCTCCGGCGCGATCGTGACGAGGTCGAGCGCCGATTCCAGCAGCAGATTGATCACTTCGTTCCTGCTCCGGTTCGTTTGAACAGACAGATCGTCCAGGCGCGCCATCGTCTCCTCCCGCATGCGCACGGAGACCACCTTGTGCCCGTCTTCGCCCTTCAGCATCGACTTTTTGGAAATTCGTATCTCTTGTTTCATAATATTTCACCTCTCAAAACACAATAATTATATCTTGACAAATGATAAAATGATATGTTAGAATATTGTAGTCATTAATTGTAGTTGTTTATGTAGTCATTACATAATGCATATATGAGTCGGGAGATGGTTTTATGGATGCAGGTTGTTGAAGCTAAAGAGCATAGTAATTATGCCGCCGCTGCATGTGAAAGCGGATAGTTGGCAGGTAAAGTCGCGGGGTATGTCGGCCTAGAAGACGAACCGTAAGCGATGAAAGAAGCGTTGAGGAACAAAGTAGAGAAGGAGAGTATTGAAATGGGTAGACGTGCTGTTGCATTATCAATAGTTTTTGTCATTTTATTATCTTCGATGGCAATGTACACTCTTTCAGCAAATGCATCAGAAGTTATTAGCTTGTATCCAAGTTATTATGCTTTGTTGAGTACCAATTCTGTTTTTGAAGATTTAAATAGCATTGACTTTTATGATCGTGGTACGATAAAACATTTCTGTACTTTACTCATGAGTGATTTAGCTTGCTGCCTTTGGCAGGCTTATGATATCCCTGCTCTTGATATTTTCCTTTATGATGCTGTTCTTTCAAAAGATACTAATTCGGCATCATACAGATTGTTTTGTCGTTCATCGAATAACCTATATTTACTCCTATTTGAAGCAGATAAAAAAGATACAAAACAACTATTCTATAAATCAGACTTCATTGATAGTTCATATATAGACGAGTACTTCGACAATTATGCCTACTCAAAGACTGTAGTTCCTGATGGATTCGACTATTACACAGTCAGCAGCGATTATTATGGGCAAGTAGTTACTGTATCACCAACCGACGGACTAACTATAAACCTGTCAGGTGGGGCCTCTTGGACTTGGCATATCCCAACAACATCTCAAGTATCATCACCTTCCCCTTCCTCGACTCCTACACCAACACCCAGACCAACGCAAAAGCCAAGTACTCCCTTTACAAATAAATATGGCACTCCAACAACAAAATGTGCTCATTACGGTTGTACTAATTATATTGCTTCAAGTGGCGATACTGCGTATTGCACAACTCATTCACAAAAATGTGTTTCTTGTCGTAAATATATCGATGAAGATGCTACATATTGCATGGATTGTATCTATAAAGCATTATATGGCAACTAGTGCCTGTTCGCACTAACATATGCTGCCGGGAGATGGTTTTATGCTTGTAGGTTGTTAAAACCATGAAGTTATCGTAACTATGCCATCGTTGCGTGTAAGATCGGACAGACGGCAATCGTAGTCGGAGAGTATGCCGAACAAGAAGGCACACCCAAAGCAGGCGTTAGGGAACACTGTTGGAGATTAAGAAGAAAAAAAGGAGAGAATTGATTATGAACAATAAGCCAGGATGTGGAACATACGCTTTTATTGCTGTATTTGCTGTAATTATTCTACTGATAATAATCGGATTTGCAAGCAAAGATAGTACTTCAAGCAGTTCGAGTAGCAGTAGATCATACAGTAATACAAACAATTACGATGAACAACAATTTTGGAAAGATTATAATTATTTCAAAGGACGCTATGATCAAATGACGGGACAATGATCAAATGTAGTGTAAAGAATTGCACTGATTGTGCATAATCCATAAGCACTCCAAGAGATAGTACGGGATTATAACATTGATGGAGGTACGTAATAGTGAAATACTGTGCAATTTGTGGAAAAGAAATGCCTTGGAGAAGTTTAAAAACTTACTTAGAGAATCATGAAGTTATTTGTGAGGATTGTGCTGCGGAAGCCGGATTCCAAGCAGGTATTACATATCCCGATACTAGTGCTGAGATCCTTAAATTTAAGATTAGTAAAGATAAAGAATACAAAGAGTTTATTAATCGCGAATCAGTCAACAAGTATTGTCAAGACCATTTGATGATAGATGAAAAGAATAATGAATTGCTAATTGGCAGATGCGATTATGGTAGTGCTCTCTTCTACAAAGCAAAACTGAACAATATTCTAGATATAAAATACTATGATGATAATCAAACTGTCGAGATTCAAACACAAACAGCATCTAGTGGTGCAGGTAAGGCAGTCGTTGGAGGATTATTGTTCGGTGGGCTTGGAGCGATTGCTGGTGGGCTAATGGGAAGGCAAGATGCTCATTATTCAACAAAAACCACTATCACTAAATGCGGTATACAGATCACATATGAAAATGGCGAAATGGATGAATTAAACGTCCTGCTATATGTATTCATGAAAGATTCTATAAGTCCAAACAGCGAAACGCTTCGGCAAGCACAATCATTGATTACAGCAATGTGTGAAGTATTATTGCCTTATACAAAAAAGTGGAAAGAAAAACAGGAGGCAGAGAAAAATGACGCCCGATCAACTACGACCAATAATGTTGAGGCTTTAGTTAAAGCCGCAGAATTATTAGACAAAGGTCTTTTATCGCAAGAAGAATTTGATGCATTAAAAAAGAAAACCCTTGCCTGAATAATGTTCAAACAAGTTCCCCGCCTCCGTCAGGGGTGCCACCGTATGAACACTTTGATAGGTGAAGCTGCACCAATGGTGCATGACTTTCATAATCCCGTACAGCATTTCGCAGACTTTAACAGCGCGGCGCGCCGTCCCCGTGATTCGGGGCGGGCGCGCCGCGCTGTTTTGGTTACAGACTTCAGTCTGTTTTTAACGCCTCCGGATCGTAGAGCCAGTCGAGGTTTTGCAGGCTTTCCCTGTCGAGGCCGGCGTCGCGGACGGGGAGGTCGCATTCCGCCGGGATCACGCCGAAGACGGCGAAGCCGCCGGTCGGGTAGTTCAGGTCGACCCTGCCCGCGTCGTAGCGGAAGGCGTGGACGTTGAACGCGCGCAGTCCCTTCGCCTTAACGGCGTGGATCAGGCGCGGCGCGTAGCCGCCGCGGTCGTCGGCGTGGGTGTCGGTCTCGAGGCTGGGCGGGCTTAAGTACTCCACGCCCCTGTCGTCCACGTAGCCGATCAGGATCTTCGAGGGACGCTTAAGCAACAGACTCAACTTTATGCCGCTCACCACGGCCTGACCCATCGAAAAGCGCACGCCGGTCAAACCGCTGAGCTCGCTGGCCAGCAGCTCCACGGAAGCGTCGCGGTCGGTAAACACGCTTTCGCCCTTGCCGAGCGTGTACTTTTCGCCGCCCGAAAGCACCTCGAAGGGCGCTTCGGCAAATTTTGGCGCGTCGCCGGCCTTGGGCGGCTCGGGGAAGACGCCCGAGCGCATCAAAGCCAGATTCTTTTCGAGCGCGGCGCATTCCTTTTCGTATTCGGGCAGGCAGTCCCGCCAGTGCCTGTATTTGCCGCCGTCCGGGAAGGGAATCTTGCGCTGGCGCGTCTGCATGCTGTTGGCGAAGAGGTAGGTTTCGTCCGTAAGCTCGGTAAGACGCCTGTAATAGTCCAGCGAAGTCTTCAGGTGTGCAAGCGCGTTTTCGATGAAGCTTAAATCGCCTGCGCAGTTTTCGTCCTGCGCGTACTTGTATTTGAGGATCCACAGCGCCGCCCGCACCTTTTCGCACATGCAGCGGGTAAACAGGGCAATGGCCTTGAAATCGTTAAGCAGGCGCACGCATTCCTCAAAGTCCGTATCGACCGGCGCAAGAAGCTCATCCATCCGGTCGACATATTGCGTGAGCGCCGAAACGAGCGCTGGCGGCGTTTCGCCCTTGTGCGCTTCCCCAGCCGCCTCTTTGCGGGCGTATTCCTCCAGGGTCTCGCCGTTTCGGGCGACGGAGTTGTACAGCTCCCAGTTCGGCCTGTAGCGCTCGGCGTTGGTCAGCTGGCTCATGGTCATGCCGAGGCTCAGCGTCTGTCGGTTTCCCTCTGTGATGCCAAAGCGCGCAAGGATCTTCGTCTGGCAAAGCGCGGCCAGCTCGCCCGCCTTCAGCAGCCTGCCCGCGTCCCAGCCGCGGTCACAGTCGTACACGGGATATATCCAATCGCGCCAGTAGGCGAATTCCTCGGTCTGATCCCGGTCGGGATTCCAGGCGTAGCGCAGCCAGGCGCGGAACCAGAGATCGTCCCTGTCCATCTGCAAAAGCCGCTCCGAAGCGGTCTTGTCCGGCGAATACGGCCAGTCCCAGTAAAACAGCGGGTACAGGTGCAGGCTCGTGGCGCCCAGGCGGTACTTGGCCGCCTGCACGCACTGCTGTATGTACAGGGGGCTGAAGAAGCGGAAGGGCTCGAGGTCGGCAAGGATGTGGACGTTGACGATGTGGCTTATGCCGAGCCTGTTCATCTTCTCGTGGTTCTTTTGCCACTTTCCTCTCGGCAGGCGCGTAGTCAGCCCCTCGCCGTTGTACTTCCACATCGTGTACAGGTTTTTGTAGCCGCCCTGCACCCGGGAAAGCGCCTTGTCCGGATCGCAGTCGTGCCCGCGCAGTATGATCGGCGGCTCCTCTTTAAGCCCCGCCAGCGCGGCGCCCGCCTTGACCGCGGGAACGATCGTGTCGGCAAACCAGGCGGCCTTGTTGTCCGCGCCGCGAAGCGCTTCGCCGAGGCACACCATGAGGCCCACGTTCGGATATTCCGCGACGAACCGTTTGATCGCCTCGAAGCTGTAATCGCGAACGAGCGGGTTTATGCTGTCCTGAATGAGGCTCAAACCGTGCTTTTCGGCAAAGGGCAGCGGGATGTGGATGTTGTAGAATTTGAGTACCAGCCAGATGCCGCGCCTGTCGCACTCTCTGGCGAGCCACAGAAACGTCTCGTGGTTGAGCGCATACTCTTCCTCGGTGACCTCCAGCGCCTCCGGGTACTTTTCCAGCTTCTGCAGCGAGGAAAACGGGTGTCCGCTCCAAAGGTACAGCACGTTTGCCCGCATTTCGAGCAGCCTGTCCAGAAATTTCGTCCAGAGCGCCCTGTCGTAAAACCAGGGAAAGCGATCCGGCGTGATCGGGTATTCGTAGGTGCGGCGCGGCGGCTCGATCGTAGTCTTCTGAAGGCCCACGCAGGGGCCCCTGAGCCTGAAGGCCGGCTCGTCGTAATCCAGCGCTTCGGGAGGGATGCGGTCGTCCTTTTCGATCAGCTCGCACAGCCGCATACAGCCGTACAGCGCGCCGGTCGCGCTGCCGCCGATCACGACGACGCCGCCCGAGGCGCTCTTTTCGATCTGGAACGCCTCGCCCTCGGGCGCTTTGACGTGGTAGAGGATATCTTCGCTGTCCTCGAGCCTTTGCAGCGCTTCGGATCTTCCGCGAACGGTGATGAAAATCTCGTCCGTCCCGGGCGCCCTGTCCGCGACGACGAATTCGCTGCCGCCGCACAGTACCGCGTCGATCTGCTCCGCGCCCAGCCGCAGGCGGGGGTTTTCAAAAGCCATGATGATCTTCATAAGCTGTCTCCTCGGCACGGCGCCGCTTTACGCGCGCAGCGTGCCCTCGACGTCCTTCCAGTGCTTTTCGGCGTGGGAGAGGATCTTTTCGGCGTTCTCCATGCTGACGGGCGGGAAGTAGATGAACAGCGCGTTCGAGCCGTAGCGGGAAACCAGCTTGTCGATGCGGCTAAGCCACTCGTCCACGCCGCCGGTGTACACCTGCACCCAGAGGCCCTTGCCGGCTTTTCTGGCCTGATCGTAGATGTCGAACCACTGCTCGTGCGAGCCGTCGGGATTGTAGCTGCCCGCCGTCCACTGCAGCGCGTCGATGCCTTCGATCTCCATGAGCGCGGGCAGGTGCTTGATCGCGTCCGGCCCGTCCAGATGGTAAAGCACGTTGTTTGCGCCCTTCGACTGCCCGTCCAGCGCGGGCTGTATGAACTGCCGGAATTGCTTCGGGCTCATCATCGCCGAAAAGTCGCACTGGAGCTTGACCGTGCGGCCCCGGCCCCAGATCTGGAAACAGGTGTAGGCGGAGGATTTTATGCCGTCCTCGTCCCGCGCGGCGATGTCGTAAAAGCTGTCGTAGTAGCGCCAGTAGAGGCTCTGCACCTGTAAGATGCGCTCTTCGACCTCGTCCGGCTCGTCCACCATGTCGAAGATCGTGTTCTGCGCGCCGCGAAGGGAGGCCAGCACGTCGATGTTTTCCATGAGGTCTGGGATGGCGAGGTAATAGTCGTCCCCGGCCAGCGCCTTCACGTCCCGGTAGAGCTGCAAATGCTCCCTGTACCAGCCGTTTTCAGGGTCGAAGTGCAGCGGCGGGCAGTCTTCCCACTCGTCCACGCACTCTTTGAACCAGACCGTGCCGGGCTGGAACTCGATGTCGCTGCCAAGGTAGGCGGCCAGCGAACCGGGGCCGAAATCGAGCGAAATATTGGGAAAGCTGTCGGCAAGGAATTCATGCGTCTGCACATAGTACAGGTACCTTTCGTGCATTCGCTTGGCGTCGCGGTACTTGTCGAACATGTTCTTGCTTTTGAGCGCCGCCTGTATTTCCTTATCGACCGCGCCGGGCTTTTCGGCCACGACGCACATCAGCGGCACGCCCTTTACGTCCCGCTTCCAGTAGCTGTCCCAGCGGCGTTTGGTTTCGTCCCAATTGTTTTTGGAGAGCATTTTCATTCCTCCGATCCCAGGAGCCTGCAAACGACCGGGTTTCCGTCTTCGTCGGCGAGGATCCGTTTTTCGTCGTCCCAGTACAGGGTTTTGAGCGTGTATTCGCCTCTTTCGTAGCCGTAGCCGTCCAGCGCGTCCGAATAGTACGTATAGCGGCCGTTCGCGCCGGGAACTACGCAGAACACGGGCGTCTGCCTAAACGCCTCGTCGCTGCAGCCGCACTCGCCTGCGAGCGGAAAAATCGCGCCGGCCTTTACGAACAGGGGCAGCGTGTCAAGCGGCGCGGGGGTTTCGTGCAGGCCGCCCGTCAGCGTCCTGCCCGTCGAAAGCTCCAGCCACTTGCCCTTTGGCAGGTAGACGCTGCGGGAAGTCGCCCTGTATTCCGTCACGGGGCAGACGAGGAAGTCACCGAACAAGTATTCGTCGTCGGTGTTTTTCGCTTTTTCGTCGTTTGGATAATCGAAGCCCAGCGGCCGCATCATGAGCCCGCCCTCGAGCGCGATTTTTCCCGCCATCGAATAGATGTAGGGCAAAAGGCGGTAGCGCAGGCGGTTGTATTTGAGCGCGGCCTCGTATTCTTTTCCGCGCAGGTTGGTCAGTTCCCGGCGCACGTCCGTTCCGTGGCCGCGGAAGACGGGCAGAAACGCCGCGTACTGGTACCAGCGCACGAACAGCTCCCGGAATTCGGGATCGTCCCAGCCGTTTTCGAAGTCTCCGTCCCAGTACCACGCGTCGCCCTTTTTGACGAAGAAGCCGCCGATGTCCTGCGTCCAGTAGGGAAAGCCGGAAGCGCTCATATTGAGGCCGATCGCGATCTGATTTTTAAGCGTTTCCCAGCCGGCCGCGATGTCGCCGGACCACAGGATCGCGCCGAATCGCTGCTGTCCCGTCCAGGCGGAGCGGGTCAGGTTCACGACGCGCTTTAAGTCCTCTTCGCCCCTTTGCCCCTCGTACAGCGCCATCGCGTGGTAGAAGGCAAAGGCGTTTGCCCTGTCCATGCCGAGGGCGTCCGCGGCGGTGGCGCTCGTTTCGAAGAAGGTCTCGGCTTCGTCCGGCCTTTCCTTGTGGCTCCATTCGCTGGTCCAGGGCTCGGAGGAATCGCACCACCAGGCGTCCACGCCGTAGCGATATAATCCGACTTTGGTCTGTTCCCAGTAGAGCTTGCGCGCTTCGGGATTCGTGGCGTCGTAGATCGCGCCGCCCGCCAGCAGCAGGTTTTTCTCGCGGAATTCGGCGTTGTCCTTTGTCTTCGGGTTGGGGTTCGGCCAGATAGAGATCATAAAGCGCGCGTTCATTTCGTGCAGCGCGTCCGTCATGGCCCTGGGGTCGTAAAAGCGCTCTTCGTTGAAGCTCTTCTGCCCCCACATGCCGTCCGGCCAGCTCATCCAGTCCAGCACGGCGCAGTCGACGCCGATGCCCTTTTCGCGGTAAGTCCTGACGAGGGAAACGATCTCGTCCTGCGTTTCGTACCTTTCCTGCGACTGTATGTAGCCGAACGCCCACGCGGGCAGCAGAGCGGGTTTTCCCGTAAGGTAGTGGTATCCCCGCACGGCCTCCTCGCAGGAACCCGGGATAACGTAAAAGTCCAGTTCCCCGACGCCGGAGAGCCGTATGCAGCTATTCTTTGCTTCGTCGTCGAAGATCAGCGGGCAGCCGCAGTCGATCAGAAGCCCGTAGCCCGCCGTGGACACGAAAAACGGCACGGCGATCCGGCGGTTCATCTGCGTAAGGTACAGCTTTCTGCCCCTCAGATTCAGCGGCGCGGTCTCGGGCTGGCCGAAGCCGTAGATCGCTTCGTCCGGCCTAAAGCTCAGTTCGATCGACGCGCGATAAAGGTTTTTATAGTCGCTCCTCGGCGCGTCGCGAACGATCGTCTTTTTGCCGTCGGCGGTCTCGATCTCCTCCGTCACGGCCCGTGCGCCGGGCTCGATCCTGCGCGCGGCGTATTCCTCCAGGCGCAGCGCGCGGCAAAAGTCCGTGCGCTCCCCGCCGTTTAGCTGAAGGGCGAAACTGCCGTCCTTTTTGTTTACCGACATGGAAAGGCCGCCGTTTTGGACGCAAAAGCGCTCTTCGTCCTGCGCGCAGGCGTCAAAGGACACGCCCGCGCGATTTACGAGATAGGGGCTTTCGTTCGAAACGAAATCTTCCCTGCGGGTAAAGCGCACGCGCACGATGCCGCGCGGCAACGCGGCGAGGCGCATTTGTCCGTATTCGCTCTTCAGCGTGTAACAGGTCCCGTCGCCGCCGATGCCGCCGGTTGGTATTTCCCTTCCCGGTCTGTGGGGGGCTGTCAGCATGTTTTCTTTCCTCCGCGCTCAGTTGTCTTTCGCCAAAAGCAGTACCGCCATGTATGGCTTCGAGGGAAGCTCGAGGGTGAATTCGCCCTTGAAAGCGCCGGCGTACGTCTTCGTGCATTCCCAGGTGTCCAGGATGTACGCGTCGTAGACGGTCTCCTCGTCAAAATGATAGCTCATGGACGAAGGGCGCATGAAGCTGAAGTAGTGCAGGAAGTATTTTCCCTCGTAGCACTTTTCCAGCGGCACGGCCTTCACGCCGTCGTCGCGGCCCTCGTTGGCGGGGCGCAGCTGCTTTCCGGGGCAGAGGGAGACGACGTCCCGCAGGAAGGCAAAGCGCTTGTGGCTCTCGCCGTGCAGCTTTCCGCCGTGCGACCACCAAAGTACGTCTCCGTAGCCGACGTAGGTCTCGCCGTGGCCGGGATAGCCGCCGCGCAGCATCGTTTCCCAAAAGCGCCTTAGCATCTCTTCGCCGCTGATGTTTCCCCAGCCGAAGGGCACGTTGCCCTCGTAGGAAATCTCGTCCAGCACGACGGGTTTACGGTACTGCTCGCGCCACTTGTTCGTGTTTTCCACGTGCAGGTAGGTGTAGTTGCGCTGAATGGAGCAGTGCGTGCACCAGGGGCGCGAAAAATCGTAGATGTCGCGGCAGTTGTGGATCGAGCGCATGTGGCGGTAGGGATCGTGCTCGCACAGCACGTTTGCGATGCGCACCCATTGCGCGTCGCTTTTGTTCATCAGGTCGTATTCGTTGGCAAGCGACCACCATACGTTATGGTAGGCGCTCAGGCGCGCCGTGATGTAGCGCATGTAGTACAGGTCCTGCTGCTCCGTCATGAGGCTGAAGCCCCAGCGGTCGTAGGGGTGAAACAGTATGATGTCCGCCTCGATGCCCATTTCGCCAAGGCGCTTGACGCAATATTCGATGTGCCTGAAGTGCGCGGGGTTGAAGCGGGTATAGTCCCAGTCGTTGCCGGGGGCGTTTCCGATATAGTTTTTGAAGTTCTGCCTTGTCAGCACCGAAGAATCCATCGGCGTTCCCTCGAAGGGATAGCTGCGCGGCTCGTTGAAATTGTAGACGTAGTGCTTCGGGAACACGCAGAAGCGGATCTTGTTGAACGCGCTGTTTTTAAGCGTCCCGAACGTCTGTTCGATCAGCTCGTCGCTTTGCAGGTGCCACACGTAGCACGTGGTGCCCAGGCTTATGTAGGGCGTCCCGTCCTCGTAGTTGAGCCCCCAGGTGCGGCTGACCCGCACGGGGCCGTGGTTGTTCTTTTCCGCCGGTCCGACCGTGAAGGAGCCCGTTTGAGGTTCGTCCAGAAAGCTCGCGCTGAGGGTGTAATCGTACTTTCCCTCAAAAGACGGCATGAAGCGCGCGACGTATCTGCCGTCTCCGTCGTAAAAGCCGTCGGCCTCCTTTTCCTCGTTCAGAGAGGAGACCTTCAGCTTCACCCACTGCCCGGCAAAGGGATTGCCGTCCTTCGGGCCGCTTAGCGCGATCTCCCATACGCCGTATTTGCTCGCGTCCGCCATATATGCCTCCTGACTCAGACTAATTGTGCCTGTGGACCTGCCAGCCCATGTAGTTGCCAAGCGCCTCCTCCAGTACGTCCGCGCACAGGGACTGGCTCAGCGCCACGTGGTGCTCGTACCCTTCTTTGGCGACGTAGTGCATGAGGTCGTTCAATTTCTCCACCTCGCACACGGCCACGCCGCCGAAGGTCGGCAGCGGATCGTCGGTGAAGCGGCCCTGCCCCAGATAGCAGCGGATGACGCCGTTTGCGTCGTCGGTGGAGACCTTGAGGAAGGTCATGTCCGAGGGGCGGACGCGGCCCTTGAGCGCGCCGAAGCTCACGTCCGTGCCGAGGGTCGTTGCGAGGATGTCCAAATTGCCGATCTCCGGCTTGTCCTTAAAGGCGCAGGCGGGGTAGTTGGAGCAGTGGACGTTGATGCACTTGTCCGGCACGGTCTTGTAGTTGTTGTTCCAGTCCTGATAGATCGGGGGGACTCCGCCGGCCTTCAAAAGCGCCAGCATGCTGACCGCGCCCATGATGTCGGTCTCGCAGGCGCTGGGCTTGCCCTTTTGCCCCATCATGCTCATGACCAGGCACATCGCGCAGCCGTAATTGGCCTCCACGCTGTCCCAGCACTGGATCGCGCTGGCGTCGCAGTGGTGGTTCTCCATCCAGTTTTCGATCGCGATGCAGAGCTTTGCCTGCTTTTCGAGCTTATAGTCCTCTATGCCCGGGCACACGTTTCCGTAGGCGCGGATCTCGGCGATCTTATCTTTGATTTGGGAAGCGTCCTTCAGTTCGCCGATGTCCGCCATGATTTCGCTGAAGTCCTCGGTCTCGACCGTGATGCCGCTTTGCTGCAGAAGCTTTTCGGAGTAGCGCACGGTCCTGAAGGGCATGACGCGCGCGCCGATCTGCGCGATGCGCGCCGTCCTCATGGCCTTGACCACCGCGCACACGCGGCTGAACTTTTCGACGTCCGCTTTGAATTCCTCCCCGTCCACGGGGCAGGTGTGGCGGCTCGTGAGCGAATACTTTATGCCCTGCTGGCGCAGGTTGTTGCAAAGGCTCAGCTTTCCGCAGAACGCGTCGCGGCGGTTGGCCAGGTCCAGCTTGTCGAAGTCGTCGTCGCAGGCCTGGATCAGGATCGGGCAGTTCAGCCCGCTTTTTTTGATCGCGTCCGCGACGCCCGTCTCCTCGCCGAAGTTGGGCAGGCACACGATGATGCCGTCGATCTCTTCGCTGTGGGCGCGGAAGAGCTTTGCGCACTTGAGCGCCTCCTCGTAGGTCATGGTTTCGCCCATGAACGTGTCGTCCGGCGAAAGCGTGACGACCCCGTGTCCCCAGTCTTTCAGGCATTTGAGCAGCTTTTCGCGCGCGGTCAGCACCAGATGATCCGGAAAAAAGCTGCGGTTGGAAACGATCACTCCGAAAGTAGCCATACAGTCATCCTCCCCTTGGCGATAATCAATGTTTGTTGAGTACCCTGCGCACGGCGGCGTACCAGCCGTCCATGCGGCTGAGGCGCTCGCGCTCGCTTATTCCGGGCTCGTACAGGCGCGTTTTGCCCACGCGCTGCTTTTCGGCGTCCGTGCCCAGCGTCTTTTCCGCGGCCATCAGCGCGCAGCCCAGCGCGCTCAGCTCCGTTTCGTCGGCGGCTTCGAGCGGGCAGCCCAGCAGGTCCGCCTGCAGCTGCATCAGGGTTTCGTTTTTGCAGCCGCCGCCGTCTGCGTGAAGCACGGCGATGCGCGCGCCGGCATCCGCCTGCATCGCGTTTATGACCGCCGCGTTCTGATAGGCCATGCTCTCCAGCGCCGCCCGCACCATGTGGGCGCGGGTGCTGGCGCGGCTTAAGCCGATGAACGCGCCGCGCGCGGTCTCGTCGAAATCCGGCGCGCCCATGCCCGAAAACGCGGGCACGAGGTATACGCCGCCGCTGTCCTTGACCGAAAGGGCGATCTGTTCGACCTCTGCGACGCTCGAAGCCATTTGCGCCTGCTCGACCAGCCATTTGAGCGTGTCGCCCGAGTGGGTAATGTTGCCCTCGAGCACGTATTTCACCTGCCCGCGAAAACCGTAGGCGATCGACGTGGAGAGCCCGTTTTTGCTCTCGCAGGCTTGGGTGCCCGTGTTCATCATGACCGAGCTGCCCGTGCCGTAGGAGGTCTTCGTCATGCCCTCGTAAAGGCATTTCTGGGCAAAGAGCGACGAATGGCTGTCGCCCATGACGCCCGTGACGGGCACGCCCTTCAGCTTTTCCAGAGCGGCGACCGTTCCGAAGTCCGCGTCCGACATGAGCGGGTGGGGAAGGCATTTGGGCGGCACGCCGAACAGCGCGCAGAGGTCCACGTCGAAGCTGAGCCGGCGTATATTGAACAGCTGCGTTCGCGAAGCGTTGCTTACGTCCGTTGCAAAGGTTTGTCCGCCCGTGAGCTTATAGATCAGGAAGCTGTCGACCGTGCCGATCAGCGCTTCGCCGTCCTTTGCGCGCGCGAGCAGCGAAGGGTCTTCTCTCAGCGCGTGCGCGGCCTTGGCCGCGGAATAGTAAGGGCTGAGCGCTATGCCGCTTGCGCGCTTTACTTCTTCGGCGCTTGCCGCAAGCTCGCCGCACAGTTCGTGGGCGCGCACGTCCTGCCAGACGATGGCGCGCCGAAGGGCACATCCGTCTTTCCTCGACCAGAACGCCGTCGTCTCCCGCTGGTTGCACACGGACACGGCGGCGATCTCTTCTTTATCGATGTCCCGGGTGACCTCGCTCATGCCCTCCAGCACGTTTTGCCAGATCTCCTCCGCGTCGTGCTCCGCAAGGCCCGGGGCCGGGTAGTACTGCCTGTGGGGCTTTGAAAAGCGCCTTACGATGGTTCCGTTCCCGTCGGCAAGGAACACCTTGCTGGCCGAGGTGCTCTGATCGATCGCAACGATGTATTTTTTCATGCTTTGAGACCCTCGAGGAGGCTGCGCGCGATGCCCTGCGCGTCAAGCCCGTAGTGTGCAAATACCTCGGCGCTCGTGCCGGTATAGAGTTTTTCGTCCTTTAAGCCCAGTATGCGCATGCGGGTCGGCGCCTTCTGGCTGAGTATTTCGCTGACCGCGCCGCCGAGGCCGCCGTAAACCGAGTGCTCCTCGGCCGTCAGAACGAATCCGGTCTTTGCGGCCTCGAGCACGGCGTCCACGTCCATGGGCTTGATCGTGAACATGTCGTAAACGCTTACGCTTATGCCCTTTTGCGAAAGAAGCTCGGCGGCGGCCGTCGCCTGGCAGACCGTTTCGCCGCAGGCGATGATCGCGGCGTCGCTTCCGCTTCTTAGCTTTACCGCCTTGCCCGGCGTAAAGGCCGTGCCCTCCGGGTAGATGTCCTCCACCGCGCCGCGCCCGACGCGAACGAAGGCGGGTTTGGCGGAAGAGGCCAGATAATCGGTCAGCGCCTTCATTTGCACGGCGTCCGAGGGCAGATAGACCTCGAGGTCCGGGATCGCCCGCATCAGGGCGATGTCCTGCGTGGAATGGTGCGTGGAGCCCAGCGCGCCGTAGCTGACGCCGCCGCTGACGCCGATGATCTTCACGTTCATGTGGCTGTAGGCCACGTCCACCTTGACCTGCTCGGCGCTGCGCATCGAGAAGAAGCAGGCCGGCCCGCACACGAAGGGCTTAAGGCCCGCGTTGGCAAGACCCGCGGCGATGCCCACCGCGTCCTGCTCGGCGATGCCGCACTCCACGAACTGCCCGGGCAGCTCCTTTGCGAAGTCGCCCAGCGTCACGCTGCCGCGGCTGTCGGTCGCCAGCGTGAAGATGTCCTTATCCTGCTTTGCGAGTTCAAGGATCCTGCCTGTGAACGCGCCGCGCAATGTGCTTTTGCTCATTTGAAGCTCGCCCCCTTTACGCCCAGCGCCTCGTAGGCCTCGGCAAGCTGACCGTCGTTTGGCACCTTGTGGTGCCACGCGGCCTGATTTTCGGCGAAGGGCAGCCCCTTGCCCTTGACCGTGCGCGCGATCAGGCAGTGCGGCTTCCCCTCCGTTTTCGGCGAATGGAAATAGTTTATCAGCGCGGCCATGTCGTTCCCGTCGCAGGTATCGACGTCCCAGCCGAAGGCGCGGTACTTGGCGCCGAGATCGTCAAGCGCCATCACGTCCTCGGTGCTGCCGCTGATCTGCAGGCCGTTCCGGTCGACGATCGCGTAAAGGTTGTCCAGTTTGTAGTTGGCCGCAGCCATCGCCGCCTCCCACACGCTGCCCTCCGCCTGCTCGCCGTCGCCCATCAGTACGTAGACGCGGTAGCTTTTGCCGAGGCGCTTTGCGCCAAGTGCCGCGCCCACCGCCACGGGCAGCCCGTGCCCCAGCGCGCCGGTGCAGACCTCAACGCCCGGCACGGCGTTGTTCGGGTGGCCGATGATGCGGCTGCCCGCCATGGAGAAGGTCTTGAGCTCCTCCTTTGGGAAAAAGCCCCTGTCCGCCAGGGCCGCGTAGTAGATCTCGCATGAATGGCCCTTGCTCAGGAAAAACCGGTCCCTGTCCGGCGCCTTCGCGTTTTCGGGATACACCCGCAGTACGTCGTAGTACAGCGCCGTCACGATGTCCGCCGCGCTCATGTCGCCGCCCGTGTGGCCGGTGGAAGCGTCGTGCACCATCGTGACCGCGTCGGCCCTGAGGAGCGCCGCCTTGCGCTTAAGCGATTCAATATCCAATTTTCAAGCCTCCCAAAAGCGTATTTCTTCGGAATATTCCATTGAAAGCGTTCCGTCGCCCCTGTATTTCAGGGGCAGCCATACGTAAGAGCATTCCAGAAAGTTCTTCGTGTTGTGGCGCTCGCACATGCACACGTCCCTGCCGTCCGCCGTAAAGATGTACGTGCCCTGCGTGCGAAAGCTCGTGTGCTCTTCGTCGCCCGCGCAGGGGTCGCCCATGTCCTCCCAGGGGCCCAGCGGGCTTTCGGCGCGGAAGTATTTCGCCCTGTTGTACGCCCAGCCGGTGAGCCCCGAGGTAAGCATGTAGCAGTATTTGCCGCGGCGGACGACGCAGGGCGCCTCCCTCTGGTCGCAGGCGTCCAGGCGCGCCCAGGTATCCGTAAAGCCCAGATAGTCGTCCGTGAGCTTCACGGCGTGCAGGCAGCGCTCGAACGGTTTCAGAACCGGGTTGAAGGCTTGGCTCACGTGCCGGTCGTAAATAAAATACGCGCTGCCGTCCTCGTCCTTGAACAGGGTCGAATCCCGCACGTAGCCCTTGCGGTCGATGGGGCGGGAGATGTTCACGAGGCTGTATTCCCCGTTTACCCGGTCGCTCACCGCGACCAGCGCTTCGCCGCCGGCATCCGAAAAGCCGTGATCCCCGGGAAAGCCCACGTAGTGGCACCAGAGCACGTACTTTTTCGTGTTTTCGTTGTAGACGATCTTTGGCCTTTCAAAGCGCATGGGCGGCCGCAAGGGGCTGCCTTCTTTATCGCAGGTTTTGAGCACGACGCCCTCGTATTCCCAGTGTTCGAGGTCGTCCGAGGCGTACATGTTGACGCCCGTCAGCGTCACCTGCCCGCCGCGGCCGCCGGAAGCGAAGGGCTTGTTCTGCAGGGCCATGCCGTACCAGTGATACCGCCCGCCGGCATAGATCACGCCGCCGTCGGAGGCGTTTACGATGTTCCCGTCGGTATCGTGATGCTGATGGAATTCGTCGATCCTGCCGTTTACAAAAACGCTCACAGCTTTTCCCCCTCGATCACGAGCAGGTTTACGTATTCGGTGGGCAGCTTTTCGGGCAGCTTTACCAATAAAAGCCCCATCGCCGTTTCGAACGGAAGCGGGCCTGCACCGGGCATGGAAACGCGCGTTACGCGGCTTTCCCCAAAGGATTCCAATACCGCCGTATCGCCGTTTTCGGCGTTCATCAGAAACGCGTAGACCTTGCCGTCCTTGGCCGTGTAGCGCACGTCGCCCTTCGTCCAGGCGGTCTTGCCTTCCTTCGTGTTTGCCTGCGTTTTGCCCTCGCCGCACACGCGCCAGGGCCGCGTGGAATAGATGCCTTCGCCGTTGAGCTTCATCCATTCGCCGATGCGCTTTAGGATGAATTTCTCCTCCTCGTCCAGCGTGCCGTCCGGCCTTTGGGGGATGCTGAGCATGAGGGAACCGTTCTTGGCCACGATGTCGACCAGCATTTCGATGACGAGCGAGGGCTGCTTGTAGACGGCGTTCAGATCGTAGAACCAGTCGCCGATGCAGGTGTCGGTGTTCCAGGGGAAGGAGCTCGCGCTTGCCAGCACGCTCCTTTCCATGTCGAGCACGCCGACCCTGTAAATCTCCGGGCCCTGATTTTTCTGCATGTAGACGGCGCGGTTTTCGCCGAATTTCTGAATGGATTTATTGTACAGCTGCGCGACCGTCTGAAGCCCCACGTCGTAGGCGCGGTCGTCCGTGTGCTTTGCACGCTTTGTCTTGTCCGCCCAGTGGCGGCCGAAGGGCAGGGAGCTGTCGGAATACAGAAGCTCCGGCTCGAACTTTTCGATCAGCTCGTCCATGACCCTTCGCCAGTACGCGTGAAAGCGCGGCTCGGTGGTGCACCTGGGAACGTTGACCGTGGGATCGTTTATCACGTGGCAGTAATTGTCGTGATAGAAAGCGCGAAAGGCGGGGTCGTTGCCGTCGTAGGGAACGCCGGCGTAGGGGCCGTACGTATCGCAGCCCTTGTTGACGTTCCACCAGCTGAACGAGATGCCCAGATGCTCGCTTAAACCGAAGGGCAGCCCGCGCTTTTTCGCGGCGGCCTGCCAGGAAGCGCAAATGTCCCTGTGCGGGCCGACGTTCACGCTGTTCATGGGGTTTACCGCGCTGTCGTAATTGAAGAAATGATCGTGATGCATCGCCTGGGCGCAGAAGAATCTCGCGCCCGCCGAAACGTACAGGTCCATCAGCGCGTCGGGATCGAATTTTTCCGCCTTCCACAGGCGGCACAGGTCTTTGTAGCCGAACACCGAGGGATGCCCGTAGGTGCGCAGGTGATGCTCGTACTGGGGCGTGCCCTGCACATACATCCACTTGGCGTACCAGTCGCCCATCATGGGCACCGACTGCGGGCCCCAGTGCGACCAGATGCCGAACTTCGCATCCCTGTACCAAAGGGGCGCTTCATAAGCGTAAAGCGACTCGAACGAAGCCTCGAACATACCCTTTGCGCCTCCGTAACGCTATAGCGAAAGTACGCTGTCCCTCTCTATGACGCCCACGCCCAGGCGCGTCCTCTGCACCTGCGTCTGCCCGTCCATCATCTGAAGGAGCCTGGCCACCGCCGTGCTGCCAAGGCGCTGCTTGTCCACACGGATCGTGCTCAGCGTCGGCTCGACCACCTGGCACATGGGCATGTCGTCCATGCCGATGATCGAAAGGTCGCCCGGCAGCCGGTAGCCCGCCTTCTTGAGCGCCATCGAAACACCCACGGCGATGATGTCGTTGCCCGCGAAAAACGCGGTGGGCAGGTCCGGCTTTTTGACGAGGTAGGCGCGCATGTCGCGGTTTGCACCCTCCACGGTGGGCTCGAGCTTCACCCGCGAAAAGGGGCTTAGGCCGTGCTCCGCCAGCGCCTGGCTGAAGCCGGCGAAGCGGTCCTCCATGTTGTTGAAGGTCAGCGCGCTGTCTAAAAAGCCGATCTTTCTGTGGCCCATCGCCACGAGATGCTTTGCGGCCATGTAGCCCGCCTCGCAGTTGTCTATCGTCACGTTTGAAAACGGTTCGTAGCGGAAATCGCTGTCCAGAAGCAATACGGGATGGCCGACGTTCCTGAACGGGTCCAGGTCCCCGTGGTCCATCTCGGTCGCCAGCACGAGCAGGGGCATGTCGGTCAGGCGGCTTACGTCGTCGCCCGCGCGCACGTGGTTTATGATGAGGTCGCAGCTCAAGCGCCGGCACTCGTCCTGCACGCCCTCGAACAGCTGCGCGAAGAACGCGGTGTCCATGACGACCTTGCCGTGCTTTTTGTAGACGATGAAGCGCATGCACTTGCGCTTGTCCTCCTCGGCCACCAGGTACCCCATCTGCGCGGCGAGCCGGCGGATCTCCTCCGCCTTCTCGGGATTGATGCCCATTTTGTGGTTGAGCGCGTTGCTGACGCTCGCCGTGGAGACGCCCGCCGCCTCCGCAATGTCGCTTAGCCTTATCCTGCCCATGCTCATCCCTCCAGACTTCATTATTTTAATCGAAACGCTCTAAAAAATCAATAAAACACACTAAAATTAACAAAAATAATTTGCATCGACTTTTTCACGTCAAACGGGCATCCCGCTTCTTCGCAGCCCCGCGCGGCGCCGCAAGCGCGGACTTATGCCCGCTGCGAAACGCAAAGACCGGCAAGTTAATTTCGAATTACTTAATTGACACTCAAATCTAAAAAATTTAACTAAAATTTGAAGCTGTCTTATTGACATCGCGTGTAAAGCACTGTAAAATAAAGGAACAGGACAAACCGTCGGAAGGAGGCGCGGCTGAATTGGCGCAGGCAAAACCCGTCGTTTACGATCTTCGACCGCACAGGCGCAGCCTGGCACAGCGCATCTGGGCGTATAAATGGACTTACCTGCTGGGCGTTCCCGGCATGACGCTGATGATCCTTTTCAACTATCTGCCGATGGGCTCGCTGCTCATGGCGTTTGAGGACTACGATCCCTGGCGCGGCCTTTTCGCAAGCCCGTTCGTGGGCTTCAAGCACTTCGTACGGCTCTTCGGCGACGACAAGTTCTACCAGATGCTGGGCAACACGCTGACGATCAGCCTGCTGTCGCTGCTTACGTTCCCGGCCCCGATCATCCTTGCGCTGCTGCTCAACGAGGTGCGCTCGAGCGCCTTCAAGAAGACGATACAGACGACCGTGTATCTGCCCCACTTTCTGAGCTGGACGATCGTGGTCAGCCTTACCTTCTTCCTTCTCTCCAGCGAACAGGGCCTGGTCAACAAGATCATCATCGCCGCGGGCGGCGAAAAGCGCTCTTTCCTGTTCGACAAGAGCATCATCTATTTCATCATCGTCGTGCAGTCCGTCTGGAAGGGCGTCGGCTGGGGCTCCATCGTGTACCTGGCCGCCATCGCCGGCATCGATCAGGGGCTGTACGAGGCCGCCAAGATCGACGGCGCCAGCAAGTTCCAGTCCATCATCCACATCACCTTTCCCTGCATACTGCCAACCGTCGCCGTCATGCTCATCCTCAAGATGGGCTCGATCATCTCGGTCGACTTCGAGCAGGTGTTGCTGATGACAAACGCGCTCGTCAAGGAAAAGCTGGACGTGTTCGAGGTCTACATCTACGAAAACGGCGTAAAGAGCGGCTCCACCCAGTTCAGCTACACGACCGCCATCGGCATGTTCAAATCGGTCATCAGCACGATGCTGGTGCTCATCACCAACCGCATCGTGTCGTCCAACGGCATGAAGGGCATCATATAAGGAGGCAGCGATATGAGCGTTCTGAATCCGGTTCAAAAAAGAGATGCCCGCCACCTCGGCATGCGCGCGAGCGAAAACATCTATCAGTCGATCGTGTGTTTCATTCTGGCGCTGATCGCCGCGACGATGGTGCTGCCCTTTTTGTACGTCATCGTCATCTCCTTTACCGATTCCTCCGTCTACGAATCCGGCACGTTCTACATGTGGCCGAAGAAGTGGTCGGTCGAGGCGTACTCGCTGATTCTGCGCGGGCAGGGCTTTCTGAACGCCCTGAAGGCCACCGCGTTCATCACCTTCGTGGGCACGCCCATCAACGTCTGCGCAAACGCCGGCCTCGCCTATATGCTCAGCAAGGACGCGCTGCCCGGCCGCAAGATGATCAACCGCCTGGTCATGTTCACGATGCTCTTCGGCGCGGGCATGATCCCGAACTTCATCAACATGCGCAACCTCGGCCTCATCAACAGCTGGTTTGCCAACATACTGCCCTCCGCCTGCGGCGCGTGGACGGTCATGGTCATGAAGAGCTTTTTCAGCGAGCTGCCCAGGGACATCGAGGAGGCCGCGGAGATCGACGGCTGCGGAACGATACGCATGTTCGTACAGATCGTGCTGCCGCTTTCGCTTGCGATGCTGGCGACGTTCACGCTGTTTGCGTTCGTGAGCTACTGGAACTGCTATTTCAGCGCGATCATCTACCTTACGGACTCCAACAAGATGCCGCTTCAGGTGTACCTGAGCAAGATCGTGCTCTCGACCGATATTTCCGAGGTCGTGGACATGGACAACGACCTAAAGAACAAGGTGCCGCAGGAAGTCATGCGCATGGCCTGTCTGGTCGTGGTCGTGCTGCCGATACTGTGCATCTACCCCTTCATGCAGAAGTATTTCGCCAAGGGCGTCATGGTCGGCGCCGTGAAGGGATAACATTTTCAAAATTACACGCCCTTGGGTGTTTGTAATTAAATTTTCAGGAGGTAAAACACATGAAGAAAGTCCTGACTCTGGTTCTGGCTTTGGCCATGGCGCTGAGCATGATCGCGCTGGCCGAGGACGACAGGATCACCATCTCCGTTATGGGAATCGACTGGGGATACGGCCCCAGCGCCAACAGCTCCATGGAGCAGTGGTGGGAAGACCTCTTCGACGTCAATCTGGACATCGAGTGGGTCAACTACAACGACTATAACGAGAAGGCCAACCTGATGATGACCTCCAACTCCATTCCGGACGTCATCCAGATCAACAAGACCAACGGCGCCTACTACTATCCCATTTTCACCTCCGCCATCGACAACGGCCTGTTCCTGGACCTGACCCCTTACCTGGAGGACGGTCTCAAAGCGAACAACGCCGTCATGAGCAAATGGCCCCAGAGCATCTGGGATCAGGCCACCTACAAGGGCGGCATCTACATCCTGCCCCGCAGCAAGGCTGAGGTCTCC
The DNA here is from genome assembly GCA_017395065.1 of Clostridia bacterium. Classification (GTDB taxonomy): domain Bacteria; phylum Bacillota; class Clostridia; order Christensenellales; family Aristaeellaceae; genus RUG14130. The sequence goes on from JAFPWH010000020.1 coordinate 93,291, forward strand.
CAGCAGAGCGGCATCACCGTGCGCCGCGACCTGATGAGGAAGTACGGCTTCGAAGACGAGCCCACCACGATGGACGAGCTCAAGGATTGGCTGATCGACCTGAGCAACGCCGCCACCGAGGGCGAGGGCCAGAAGATCTACGCGCTGGACTTCTACGGCGACCTGATGAACAACGCCCGTTCCACCGCCTTCGCCGCGGCCTTCACCGGCCAGATCGACTGGGGCTGGGACGAGGACGGCAACCGTGAGTACATCATGTTCGATCCCAACTACATCAACTTCCTCGATTGGATGAAGGATCTCTACGACGCCGGCGTGCTCGATCCCGAGTTCGCGCTGGGCAACAGCGAGACCTCCAAGTGGAAGGGCGGCCGCTCCGTGGCTTTCCTGACCGCGTGGTACAACTGGAACCAGTCCGCCGACCGCGTGACCAACCGCATTTTCGACAGCGTGTGCCCCGACAGCTACGAGGCCTGGTGCCTGATGCCCGTAGAGGGTGACAACGGCATCGTCATCGCCGTCAACTCCTCCGATATCGACTCCTGCATCGCCATCAACGCGGCCTGCGCCGAGGACGAGGCCAAGATGGCCAAGATCCTGCAGGTGTTCTGCGCCACCGAAGAAGAGTACCCGGGCTACAACGACGTGCTGAGCTACGGCGTAGAGGGCCTGCACTTCTACTTCGACGAGGACGGCACCCGCAAGAAGACCGACGAGCAGAAGATCGCCAACACCCAGGGCTACGTAGGCGCCTGGAACCAGATCTTCCTGAAGGTCGACGCCGATCAGGTCGCCTCCAAGTTCATGCGCGCCGGCGCCAGCCGCGCCAGCGATGAGGCCATCGAGCGCGCGTACGCCATCAAGGACGTGCTCGTCGCCTTCCAGGCCGAGACCGGCATGGCGTTCTCCAACCAGAACCTGTTCAGCGAGACCTACAACAGCAGCTGGGCGGCGCTGACCAGCGATGTCAACTCCATGGCGACCAAGTACATCATGGGCGAGATCACCGCCGATGACTGGACCGCCTTCGTGGACGGCATCGTGTCCTCCGCCGAGTATCAGGCGATCCTGAGCGAGTACGCCGAGAGCGCGAAGTAATTCCGTTCCGGTAAATTCGTTAAGCCTGCAAAGGCAGCGCGGCAGCGGGAAACCTCCCGCTGCCGCATTTATTTTGTGTGAGCTTAAACAAAATACAAACCGCCGCATACAGGCGGCAGTGAAACAAATCAGTCGCTTTCTTCCGCCCCGAGCGGGGACGAATATTTGAGATCGGCTTTCCCGCCGCTTACGTAGAAGACCAGCAGCTCGTCCTCCGTTTCGGCGGCCAGCGTGTTTTCGTTGGGCGCCGTGACGCTTTTGTATTTGGGCTCGATCAGCTCTTTCCCGTCGGAAGAGAGCGCGCCGAAAAGGTACCTGCCGCCCCTCTCCCTTACGGCGCAGCGGTACATGTCGGCGGCGGTGAAGGGCTGTATATGGTCGTAAAAGTCGCTCATGGTGTGGCTTAGCACGTCGTAGAGGAACATGCCGTTGCTGTCGCAGGCGATCACGCTGCTGCCCAGAGCCGGGTAGAGCAGCGTGTCCTTCGAAAACGCGGTCGAAAGGTTGCCCGCGGCGTTGTACAGGTAGACGTAGCTGTCTGTGTAGACGGCGAAATACCGGTCCATGTCCGCGCCGTGGACGCCGCTTTTTTGATACACGGGCATCAGGCCGTCGGCGCTCCTTGCGTAGACGAAAAGCGTGCCGCCCTCGGAGGCGATGACGTAGCGCCTGCCCAGCAGCAGCGTGTCGAACACGGGCGAAACGATCCAGCTGCCGCGCGCGTCGATCAGGCCCATCTTGCCGTCCACGCCCGCCGCGGCGAGACCCCCGTTGAACGCGCCTGCGTACTGGTACACCGGCTCCAGCGCCCACACGCCCTCTTCGTCCAGGTAGCCGTAGCGGCCCGTCTGAAACGACATCGCGGCCACGAGGCCCTCGGAATACAGAAGGTCGGTATAGTACAGCGTGCGGTTGGTGGGCGTCTCCTCTCCCATGCCGTCGAGGATATAGAGTATGTCGCCGCCGTCGTCCCAGATGTTGCTGCGGAAGGCGAAGAAATGCTCTCCGGAGGGAAAGATCGCGCTGTAGTCGTAGCCGGTGAGCGGCATGAGCGTAAGACTGAAAAGCGCGTACTTCCCACCCCGGCAGGCGACGATGTTTTCGCCGCTTACGTAAATTTCGTCGTAGCTTGCGTCGCCCAGCACCCTGCCCCGCGCGTTCGCCACGCGGTATTTGCCGTCGCTTTCATACTGCAAAGCCAAAAAGCCGCTGCCTCCGAGGGGGCTTATGCGGCTGTAGCGGCCCGGCGGGATCACGGCTTCGTAGTCGGCGTTCAGCATGAGCGCGCCCGAGGGCAGGTTCACGCAGATGCCGCTGCCCGCGTTCAGCGCGGCCAGGAGCATCACGACCACGAGGCTGAGCAGGTGCAGTTGCTTCATCGCTTACGTTCCAAAATTCTGTTTGCGCTTACATTCCGAGCTCGAACAGGCTCATCTGGCTGGTGGAGGGGATGTCGCCCAGACACCCGGCGTTTGCCAGCGTCTCGACGACGGCTTTGCCGATCTTTCGGCGGATCATGTCTTCGCGGGAGACGAATCTGCCCTTTTCCCTTACCTCCGCGAGGTTCATCGCGGCGCTCAAGCCCAGTCCCGGCAGGCAGGAGAGCGGCGGCAGAATGTGTTTGTCGTCCGCCACCAGGAATTTTTCGGGGTCGGAGCGGTACAGATCGACGCCCAGAAGGCTTATGCCCCTAAGGTTCATCTCCAGCAGCGATTCCATCAGCGAATACTTGTCCTGATTGCGCTCCTTTTCGTTTTTCTCCATCGCGTCGATCTGCTTCATCAGGCCGCGCAGCGCCTCCGCGCCGCAGATCATCGTGCTGCCGTCGAAGCTTTCGGCGTTCCTGTGCAGATAGCAGGCGTAGTACGCCACGGGATAGAAAATCTTGAAATACGCGATCCGCAGCGCCATCGTGACGTAGGCGACCGCGTGCGCCTTGGGGAACATGTACTCGATCTTTCGGCACGCGCCGATGAACCAGTCCGGCACGTTCGCCTGCTGCATGGCTTCGAGCATCTCGGGCTTCAGATCGTTTCCCTTCGCGACGGCGGCCCTGCCCTTTCGCACCATTTCCATGATGTCGAAGGACATCTTGGGCGCCACGCCGTAGCCCATCAGCTGGTTCATGATGTCGTCGCGGGTACAGATGGCGTGTTTTAAGTCCGTCGTGCCGCTTCTTAGCAGGTCCTGAATGTTTCCGAGCCACACCGCCGTGCCGTGCGACAGGCCGCTGATCCTTATCAGCTCTTCCATCGAGGAGGGCTTTGTTTCCATCAGCATGCCGCGCACGAACTGCGTGCCGAATTCGGGTATGCCGAGCGTGCCGGTGCTTACGCCCAGCTCGTCGCTCTTTACGCCCAGCGCCTCCGGCCCGGAGAAGAGCGAAATGATCTTTGAAAACACCGCCGGGTCGTGCAGCGGCACGTCCTGGGGTTTTATGCCGGTCATGTCCTGCAGGTTTCTGAGCATCGTCGGGTCATCGTGGCCGAGGATGTCCAGTTTCACCAGCACGTCGTGCATCGAGGTAAAGTCGAAATGGGTGGTCACGGTGCCGCTCTCCGCGTCGTCTGCGGGGTGCTGAACGGCCGTGAACTGGTTAATGTCGTAGCCCTTGGGCAGAACCACCATGCCCGCGGGGTGCTGCCCCGTGGTGCGTTTTACGCCGGTGATGCCCTTGGCGAGGCGCTCCTTTTCGGGCTGGGGCAGCGTCAGGCCCCTTTCCTCGGCGTATTTGAGCACGTAGCCGTAGGCGGTCTTTTCCGCGACGGTGCTCATCGTGCCCGCGCGGAAAACGTTTTCCTCGCCGAAGAGCTCCTTTACGTACTGGTGCGCCACGGGCTGGTACACGCCGGAGAAGTTCAAGTCGATGTCGGGCACCTTGTCGCCCTTGAAGCCCAGAAACACCTCGAAGGGGATGTTGAAGCCGTCCCGCGCCATCATTTCGCCGCAAACGGGGCAGTTCTTCGCGGGCAGGTCAAGCCCGCAGGTGTATTCCTTGGGCACGTCGAATTCGCTGTGCTTGCATTTGGGGCACACGTAGTAGGGCGGCAGCGCGTCCACCTCGGTGATGCCGGCGAGCTTCGCCACGAAGGACGAGCCGACCGAGCCGCGCGAGCCCACGATGTAGCCGTCGCCCAGCGATTTTTTGACCAGCTTCACCGCGATCATGTACAGCGTGCTGAAGCCGTAGCCGCAGATGGACGAAAGCTCTTTTTTGATGCGCGCCTCGACGATCTCGGGCAGGGGCGAACCGAAGATGCGCTCGGCGTTGGAGGCGCACAGCTGCCGAAGATTGTCTTCCGCGTCCTCCCAGAAGGGCTGGAAGGTCTCGCCGCCGTCCGGAGCCTTCATGAACAGGTCCTTTATGTGCTCCACGCGATCCGCGATCTCGTTGGGCGCGTCGATCACGACGTACCTTGCGTCGTCCTTGCCGAGGTAGTCGAATTCCCTGAGCATGTCGTCGGTCGTCCTGAAGTACAGTGGCGCCTGCTGATCCGCGTCCTCAAAGCCCTTGGCCGCCATGATAATGGCGCGGTAGATGCTGTCCCTCGGCTCCAGAAAGTGCACGTCGCCGGTCGCGACGACGGGCTTGTTCAGCTTTCTGCCGAGAGCCAGTATGCGGCGGTTGATGTCCTTGAGCGCCTCGGTGTCGCTGACGAAGCCCTGCCGCACCAAAAAGTCGTTGTTGCCGAGCGGCTGGATTTCCAGATAGTCGTAAAAATCGGCGATCCTTTCGAGCTCTTTATCGCTCTTGCCCGCCAGGAACGCGCGGTACAGCTCGCCCGATTCGCACGCGCTGCCCACGAGGATGTCCTTTCGGTACTTTTGTATGAGGGCCCTTGGCATGCGCGGGGTCCTGTGAAAGTATTTCAGATGGGAGTCGGAGATCATGCGGTTCAGGTTCGTCATGCCCTCCCGCGAGGTCGCAAGCAGCACGATGTGGCGGCTGTCGCCCCCGACGTCTGTCTCGAAGCAGCAGTTGAGCTCGTCCAGCGTGTCGACCTTTTTCTCTTTCCTGAGCTTTTCCAGCGTGATCAACAACACCTGGGCCGTGGCCGCCGCGTCGTGCACGGCGCGGTGCGCGTTTTGCAGATCGACGCCCAGCTCCTTGCAGATCTGCCCCAGCTTGTGCGTCTTCATCGAGCGGTAGTAATTGCGGCACAGCGCGAGCGTGTCCAGAATGGGATAATCGTATTTCAGGCCATTTTCCTCGTAGGCGCGGCGGAAAAACGCCGTGTCGAACGCCGCGTTGTGGGCGACGATCACCGCGCCCTTGCAGAACCGGTCGAATTCTTCTATCACGTCGCCGATCACGGGCTGTCCGCGCAGCATGGCGTTGGTGATGTGCGTAAGCTCCGTGACCTTTTCGGGCAGGGGCATCTGCGGGTCGATGAGCTGCGAATAGCGGCCCACTTCCCTTCCGCCCTCGATGCGCACGGCGCCGATCTCGGTGATGTTGTCGGTGCGGGTGTTGAGCCCCGTGGTCTCCACGTCCAGCACGACGAAGGCGGCGTTGTCCAGCCTTCTGCCGTCTGGGCTCGTCACGATCTCGGGGCTGTCCTCGATCAGGTATGCTTCGCAGCCGGGGATCAGCTTGATGCCGGCCTTTTTCGCCGCGCCGAAGGCCTCCGGAAACGCCTGCACCACGCCGTGATCGGTCACAGCGATGGCCTTGTGGCCCCATTTGGCGGCCTGGTTGATCAATTGCGTCGGCGTGGCCACGGCGTCCATCGCACTCATCGTCGTGTGCAGGTGAAGCTCCACGCGCTTGTCCTTTGCCCTGTCCTTGCGCTCGGGCTTCGCCGCGGGCAGCATGTTTGCCACGATGATCTGAAAGCGGCGGTCGTATTCGTCGTAGCGGTATTCGCCCTGCAGCTTCACCCACGCGCCGACCTCCAGATGCTTTTTGAGGTTTTCCAGCATCTCGGCGTAGGGCAGCGCGTTTTTGCCGCGCCGCGGGCGCACGAAGGCCTTGCAGCTCAGGGTCGATGTGTAGTCGGTCACGTTGAGGCTTAAGATCTTGCTGTCTTCCTTCTTCGTGTCGCGCAGCTCGAAGGACACGATCTCGCCCAGCACCGTCACCTTGCCCGCGTCCTCGGTGATGTCGCGCATTGCGACGGCCTCCCCGGTAAAGGGGATGCCCAAAATCGCTTCGGAGGACACCTTGGCGCTCATTTCCGCTTCGGACGCGTTTTCGATGAGCTCCTTTCGCATCAGTGCCTCTTCCTCGCGGCGCTTTTGGTTGATGCGCTCGATCAGCGCTTCCTCGTCGCCCTTTTGCCTGATCTTTACGGCCACGCGCAGGGAAAACATTTCCTGCATCAGGCGGCGGATCATCTCGTCGGCCTTTCTGAGCTTTAAAAACTCCATGCCCTCGCGGGTGGCGGTGTTGATCGTGAGCACGTCGTTTTCAAGCGTCCAGGCCCCGTTCTCCCACAAAAGGAACGACATGCAGCCCGGGCTTTCCCTGAGCACCCGGTCGATGACCGCCTTCTTTACGGCGTTTATGTCGCTTTGCGCCGTCTCCCTGAGCGCAGGGTAATTGAACTCCACGGACACGTTCTGCCCTTCGAAGCCCCGGCTCATCGAAGTGAGCACGAGCTCCTTTTCGCGGTCGGTGAGCAGCCTTTGGGCGTTGAAGGTGATCGAAAGGTCGCCCGTCGAGCGGCTCAGCTTCACGCCGCCAAGACTGATAAGGGCGAGAAGCTTTTTGCTTTCGCCCTGCATCAGTTGTGTCCACATTTCGCTCACGGCGCGCCTCCGAGCTTTTGTTTTACGGCGTTTATCAGTATTTCGGCAAGGTCGCCCTTCACGCTCACGGGCTTTTGGCCCTTTACGAACAGCATGCCGCCGCTCTTTCCGCCGGCGATGCCGATATCCGCCTCGCGGGCCTCGCCCGGCCCGTTCACGACGCAGCCCATGACCGCGACGGTGAGGGGCGTTTTGATGTTCAGCGTTTCTTTCCTTACGCGCTCTGCGATCTCCCCGACGGGGATGCAGGTGCGCCCGCAGGTCGGGCAGGAGATGATGTTGAGCCCTTCCTTTCTTAAACCCACGGCCTTCAGTATGTCCTTTGCGGCGTAGACCTCGTTTACCGGGTCGCCGGTCAGGGACACGCGCACGGTGTCGCCGATGCCGCGAAGCAGCAGCGCGCCGATGCCGATCGCGCTTTTTATGTTGCCCATGCCGGGCGTGCCCGCTTCGGTCACGCCGATGTGCAGGGGATAATCGGTCCTTTCGCTTGCGAGGATGCCCGCGCGCACGGTGTCCGGCACGTTCGTGCACTTCATCGAAAGCACGATGTCGTAAAAGCCGCAGTCCTCCAAAAGCCGCGCATGGCCAAGCGCGCTCTCGACCAGCGCCTCGGGCGTGGGAGAGCCGTATTTTTCAAGCAGCTCTTTTTCGAGCGAGCCGCCGTTTACGCCGATGCGCACGGGCACGCGGTGCATTTTCAGGCAGTCCGCAAGCACCCTTACGTTCTTTTCTCCGCCGATGTTGCCGGGGTTGATGCGCAGCTTGTGTATGCCGTTTTCGAGCGCTTTGATCGCGAGCCGGTGGTCGAAATGGATGTCCGCCACCAGCGGGACGGGGCTTTTGTCCACGAGCGTCCTGACCGCTTCGGCGCAGGCCTCGTTGTACACGCTGACCCTTACGATGTCGCAGCCCGCTTCGGCAAGCGCGCTTATCTGCTTTAAGGTGCTCTCTGCGTCGGCGGTGTCGGTGTTGGTCATCGACTGGATGCTCACGGGCGCGCCGCCGCCGATCGGCACGTTCCCGACCCATACCCTCCTGGTCACTTGGGGCTGTGCCCTCCCTTCAATATGCTGCAGGCCGCCGTCCATTTGAGGCGGTATTTGCGCGCCATTTCCATGGCGAGGCCGAAGGACGCGCCGTCCCATACGTCCTTTGCGGCGTGCGCGTCCGAGCCGCAAACGACGGTGTTGCCCACCTGCCCCGCGATCTCCCAGAATTTCATGTTGGGATAGTGGCGGTGCGTCCTGATTCCCAGCAGGTTGATCTCAAGCGGCACGGAATACTTTTTGGCGTTTTCGCAAAGGCGGGTGATCTCCTTTTCGTACAGCGCCGGGCTGCCCTCGTAGTGGATCACGTCCGGGTGCGCCACGCAGCAGAACTTGCCGGTGGACATCGCCTCGCTGACCTGATCGACGTACTGGATCAGGTACTTGTCCTCGGTGAAGGCATTGAACGAGTCCCTGCCTTCCATTTCGTTGTAGAGGAAGTGCTGCCCCAAAAGCAGGTATTCGCAGGGATAATCGTCTATGAGCTTCAGAAACTCGCCGAAGAATTTGGGGTAGTATTCCGCCTCGAAGCCCGCGAAGATCTGTATTTTTCCCTTGTACTCCTCCTTGAGGGCGCCGATCGTTTCGAAGTAGCCCTTGATCTGGTCCGGCTTCATGCGGAAGCCCGAATAGTAGCCGTTTTCGAACACGTAGGGCGCGTGGTCCGAAAAGCCCAGCATCGTCATGTCGTGCGCGACGGCGTTTTCGACGTATTCGCGCTCGGTGCCGGTGGCGTGATTGCAGCGCCAGGTGTGGTTGTGAAAGGATTGTGTGAACATGGGCTTTACCTATCTGACTCCTATCTGAATCCTATTTAAACAGGTTTTTAATGTCGGAGAACGTCACCACGGCCATGAGCCCCAACAACAGCACCAGCCCCGCGAGGTTGAGATAGCCCTCCGCGCGGCGGTTCAGGTGCTTGCCGGTCACGATCTCCGCGAGCAAAAGCACCAGCCGTCCGCCGTCCAGCGCGGGCAGGGGCAAAAGGTTCATGATGCCGAGGCTCAGCGAGATCATCTGCAGATACAGGAAAACGTACATAAGGCCGCTTCCGAAGCGCTCGGAGAAGCTGTCCTCGAGCGTGCCGGAAATGCTTGAGACGATGCCAACGGGCCCGCTGACCGCGCCCTCGGGCACCTTCTGGCCGGAGAAGAGCTTTTTGAGCAGCCCGACCAGCGATTCGTAGGTGTCCACGGCCACGTTCTTCATCAGAACGACGCTTTCGCCCATGGCCTCGAACACGTTGCAGTCGTACTGGGCGTAATAGCCCCGCTGGCTGATCTCGACGCCCAGCATCGGCCTGCCATCCTCTTCCGTGACGACGGGCGTCGCGGTCAGGGTGAGCTGCTTCGTTTCGCCGTCTTCCGTGCGCTCGATCACCAGCGTCACGCTCTGCCCCTCCGGCACGTTTTTGACGTGCTCGGTGAAGGCAGAAAGCTCTGCGTTTTCCATGCTCACGCCGTCGGCGGAGAGGATCACGTCCTCCGGCAAAAGCCCCGCGGCCTCGGCGGGCATGCCCTGACTGACCTTGCGTATGACGATGTCGGTTTTGCCGCTCACCTCGTAGGGGTTGGGGATCAGGCTGAAGCCGATCAGCACCGCGCCGATCACGAAGGCGACCAGCAGGTTCATCATGGGCCCCGCCAGCACGGTCAGAAACCGTTTCCACGCGGGCGCGTTGTTCATCGCGCTGGGGTCGGAATTGTTTTCGTCCTCACCCACGAAGGCGCAAAAGCCGCCCAGGGGCAGAAGGCGCAGCGAATACGTCGTCGTTTCCTGTTTGATCTCGCCGTTTACTTTTATGTTGTGCGTGCCTTTTCTGCTGAAGAGTTTCGGGCCCATGCCGATGGCGAACTCCTGTATGCCGATGTTCATGAGCCGTCCCACCAGGTAATGCCCGAGCTCGTGCAGAAAGATCAGCACGCCCAGCATCGCGATGGCTATGAGTATGTATACGATCGTCATTTATGCCTCCGGGCCGAGCCTTTCGAGCGCTTTGCGCGCGCATTTTCGCGCAAGGGCGTCGGCCGTATAGATGTCTTCTTCACTGTTTACGGGATGGACTGCGCACTCGTTCAGCGCCGCGTACACCGCTTTTGCGATGTTTCCGAAGCGGGTCTTTCCGCTAAGGAACCAAAGGACCGCCTCTTCGTTTGCGCCGTTTAAGATGACGGGCGCGCTGCCGCCGGTCTTCAGCGCCTGCCGCGCGTAGCCGAGGCAGGGAAAGCGCTCCCCGTCCGGCGCTTCGAAGGTGAGCGCGTCTAATCTTGCAAAATCCAGCCTTTCGCCGCCGTAGTCGATGCGCCCCGGGTGCGCCATCGCGTAGCCGATCGGGCCGCGCATGTCGGGCTTGCCCAATTGCGCCAGCACCGCGCCGTCCCGAAACTCCACCATCGAGTGGATCACGCTCTGGGGATGGATGACGACGTCGATCTTTTCGGGCGGCATGTCGAACAGGTAGCTTGCCTCGATGACCTCGAGCCCCTTGTTCATGAGGCTTGCGCAGTCGACGGTGATCTTGCTGCCCATGCGCCAGGTGGGGTGGCTGAGCACCTCGCCGACGCTCGCGTTTTCGATCCTTTCCCTGTCCCAGGTGCGCAGCGCGCCGCCCGAGCAGGTCAGTATGATGCGCCTCGGCGCGTTTTCGCCCGCGGCCTTCAGGCATTGAAAGATCGCGCTGTGCTCGCTGTCCACGGGCAAAAGCTCGACCTTCTTTTCCTTCGCCTTCCGCATGACGAGGCTCCCGCCCGTAACCAGCGCTTCCTTGTTGGCCAGCAGCACGCGCTTGCACACGTCCAGGCTGCTCAAAACCGTTCCGAGCCCCGCGATGCCCACCACGGCGCACAGCGCGTCGTCGGGGCGGGCGAACAAAACCGCCTCCCGCGCGGAATTTTCGCCGAAAAACCAGCGGATGTGCTTAAGGTCCTCCGGGATTTCGGCCGGCTTTACCAGCGCGCAGACTTCCGGCGAAAACTTTCGCGCCAGCTTGAACAAGCCCTCGCTGTTGCTCATGGCGGCAAGGCAGACGGCCCTGAAATCGTTTGGATATTTTTCAACGATGTCCAGCGCCTGGGTCCCTATGGAACCGGTGGCGCCGAGTACGGCTATGGTTCTCACTTTTCCTTTACCCTGCCGAAGCGCCTGTCGCGCCCGGCGTAAATGTTCAGGTCCTCGAACAGCTTCTGCTTCGTGTAATCCGGCCAGAAGACGTCCTCGAAGATCAGCTCCGCGTACCAGCACTGCCACAGAAGGAAATTGCTGATCCTTTCGTCCCCGCCCGTTCTGATCAGCAAATCGACGTCGGCCTGCCCGTGCGTGTAGGTGCATTCGTCGAATAGCTCCGCGTTGACGTCGCCGGGTTTTATCTCGCCGCGGACGCACTTTTCGCAAAGCAGCCCCGCGGCGCGCACGATCTCCGCCCGGCCGCCGTAGTTGAGCGCGATGTTGAGCTTAAGGCCGGTGTTCAGGCGCGTCCTTTCCATCGCCTGGATCAGCGCCTGCTTCTGTTCGTCCGGGAAGGCGTCCAGTTCGCCCAGGATCGTGATGCGCACGTTCTTTTCGATCAATTCGTCGATCTCGCTCAAAAAGTAGCGGCTGATCAGCTTCATCAGCGCCTGCACTTCTTCGGTCGGCCTGTTCCAGTTCTCCGTGGAAAAGGCGTAGATGCTCATGCTCTCGATGCCGATGTCGCTGACGGTGCGGATCAGCTCCCTGAGCGCCTCGGTGCCGGCGGCGTGGCCGGCGCTTCGGGGCAGGCCGCGCTTTTTGGCCCAGCGGCCGTTGCCGTCCATGATGAAGGCGATGTGGCGGGGCAGCTTTTCCTTCGGGGGACAGTCAAACGTCTGCGCCGTCTTTTTTCTGAACAGTCTGGCTATGATTTGTTCCGGTCTCATGCGTGTCCTCTCCGGCCTCTTCGTCGTTGAACAGGCAGACGGTCAGGCGCCTTCCGCCGTCCTCGGCCTTTACCACACGTAAAGTGCCGCGGGCGTTTTTGTCCCGCGGCGCGGTATAGCGCGTAACCACAATGGCGTCGTTTTGCGTGTCTGCAAGGCGCTTAAGCGCGCTTTGCAGGGGCAGACCCAAAAGGTTCGTCATATCGACATGATCTCTTTTTCCTTTTCGGCGGCCGCGTCGTCGAGCTTTTTGATGTACTCGTCCACGATCTTCTGCAGCTTGGTTTCGGCGGTCTTCTGGTCGTCCTCGGTGATCTCGCTGTCCTTCTTCATCTTTTTGAAGGCTTCCATCGCGTCGCGGCGGATGTTGCGCACGGCGACCTTGCTCTCCTCGGCGCCCTTCTTGACCTGCTTGCACAGTTCCTTTCTGCGCTCCTCGTTGAGCTCGGGAATGATCAGGCGGATGACCCTGCCGTCGTTGGAGGGGTTGATGCCAAGATCGCTCTTCTGGATCTCCTTTTCGATGGGGGTGATCATCTTGGCCTCCCACGGCGCGATGATCAGCATGCGCGGCTCGGGAGAGGAGATGTTGGCTACGCCGCTAAGGGGCGTGGGCGTTCCGTAGTAGTCCACGGTGATCTTGTCCAGTATCTGGGGGTTGGCGCGGCCAGCCCGCAGGGTGGAAAAATCCTTTTTGAGGGCCACGAGGGTTTTTTCCATTTTGGTTTTGGCTTCGTCGATTTTATCCTGATACATCGTAATGCCTCCCGTTCAAGAATGGATTTGTGCTTATTTTACAAAATTAACGCCCGCATGTCAAGCAAATTATGGTCAAGTTTATGGTTGCAAATCGGGCTTTTTTCATGTATAATATTGGCGACAGAATGAAAGGAAAGCCGCCCATGCGTAAGAAAAGCTCCGTTTTCAGGCTCGGCATCGTGCTGGGCGACGCGCTGATCCTCGTTTTTTGCGTCTTCGGCGCGTTTTTTACCAAATACGCCCCCGAAATCGAGCGGCAGGACCTGAGCGTCGTGCTCATCTGGCTGCCCGCGCTGGTGTGCATCTATCTGGCGGTCAACGCGGTGTTCGGCATGTACAGGGTGCTTTGGAAGTACGCCGATTCGTTCCAGCTGATCAAGCAGGCGATGGCCGCGGTGGTCAGCTTCGGCGTGACCTTCATCATAAACTTCGTGTTCAATTTCATTAAGGGGTACAGGCCGCTGAGCAACAATTTCCTGATCACGCTTTGCATGTTCTCGATTGTGGGGCTGCTCATGTCGAGGCTCACCGTGCAGTCCTCGGCGAGGCACGCCCTGAAAAGCGAATTAAGCGGCGCTTCCTTCGGCGCCCGCCGGGTGCTGGTCGTGGGCGCAGGCGAAGCGGGCGCGCACATCGTCGAAATGTTCAACCAGTCGCGGGACACGATGGGTTCGGTCGAGGCCATCGTGGACGACGATCCGGGCAAGCACGGCTACCGCATAAGCGGCGTGCCCGTCTGCGGCGGCGTGGAAGACATCCCCTCCCTCGTCGTCAGCGAAGACATCACCGACATCATCATCGCCCTGCCCACCGCCTCCAAACAGCGCATCCGCGAGATCACGGAGCTGAGCCTGGAGAGTGGCTGCTGCGTGCGGGTGATGGATAAGCTGAAGCATATCGAAGAGGCGTAAGACAGCTCCCCCGGCAGGAAACCGATCAAAATCAGTATAAGGCTTCAGCCCTCCGGACCGTGCATATCCGGAAACCTACGAAGTGAGATATGCTCCACGGTGCCGGTGGAATAGTCGAAGTCGTCATTCGTTATAAGGTTTTTTTCCTCGATTGATCCAGCACGTTGAACAATGAGAACGCACGCTCGAATGCCTTTTCCTCGACCACAGTGTACGCCGCTTGAATCAGGTACTCTTTGCCGTTCTTCCGCGCAAGAAAGTCGATCTCCCGATTTTCTTTGGTGAACACGCACAGCTCATAACCCATGTATATGAGTTCATTGTATACGATGTTTTCCAGATTATGGGTCAGGTCGTATCGTCCGTTCTTTTGCCGTATGGAGTTGGCTACTGAAAACTTTGCAGAAAGTCAAGCAAAATTTTCAGTAATAGTGAAAATTTTGTACAACCCCCGGCAAAGTTTTCAGTAAATGGCTTTACTCAGCAGCGACGTTTTCGTTCGGCATTGCCGGATCGGGCAGGAGCGTCGATGCACGGGAAAATTCTCTGCGGCGCGGCTGTTTACTTTTGGGCGAACTGCTGTTATAATTCCGGAAGAAAACGAAAAGCGAGGTTCGTATCATGCTGAATGTACTCGTGCTCTGCGACGACTGCTGGCATCCGGCGGAGACGCTCGTGCGCGCGTTTGCCGCTTTGGACAAAGGCCGCTACACGCTCGACTACGTCATGGCCCCGCGGGACATCCTCTACGACGAAATGCTCTACCGCTACGACGTCATCGTGCTGGCGCGCGCAAACAGCTTCAGCCCCGCGCTGAGCAGCAACAAGTGGTTCGACCCCAAATGGTGCGCGGTCATGCCCGAAAACTTCCGGCGGTACATCGAAAGCGGGCGCGGCTATATCGCGCTGCACGCCGGCCTTACGATGAAGACGGCGGAAGTCCCCGAGCTGGCCGCGCTGCACGGCAGCGAGTTCGTGTTCCATCCACCGCAGTGCCCCGTGACGGTGCGGCCCGTAAAGGACCACCCGATCGCGGAAGGCGTAAAGCCCTTCACCGCGCGGGACGAGCACTACGCGATCAAAATGCTGTGCGACGACGCCGACGTCTTCCTCGAGAGCGCCTCGGACAGCGAAGCCGGCGTGCAGGTCGCGGGCTACACGCGCCTGATCGGAAACGGCCGCCTCTGCGCGCTGACTCCCGGCCACACGCTCTCCGCGCTCGGCGATCCCAACTGCTTAAAGCTCATTTCCAACGCCATCGACTGGTGCGCAAAGCAAAAATAGAACCGCGGGCGCTCCCCCTTTCGGGCAGGTGCGCCTGCGGCTTTTTATGTGAAGGATTCTTCTTACTTTCTTTTGTCTGAAGCCCGGCCGCGGCTTCGTTCTCTATTCCCCGCCCAGCGGCAAGTGCACGATCTCGTTTAGCTGCCAGGAAGCGACCATGCGCTCGAACTGCGCCCTGTTTTCGTCCGCCTCCGCGGGGTAGCAGAAGTTGCCGATCAGTTCGACCCTATAGCCGAAGGCGCGCTCGTACCTTGCGGCCATCGCGCCGTAGAGCGTGCTGCCGCGCCTTTGGTGATAGTCCGACGTGATCACGGTCATGCTTTCGATGCCGTTTGCCATCAGGATTTCGAAGGTATTTTTCGCGTTCTCCATCGTGGTCATCGCGCTTTCGTCGGTCAGTATCCTTTCGGGCGCGATGCCGCAGTTTTCGCTCAGATACGCCTTCATCAGCCCCGCCTCGGTGTGTCCGTCGGGGTTGTTTTCGCCCGTCGCGCCGCCGGAGCAGACGACGAACGATTCCGGAAACGCGCGCGCGGCCTGCGCGGCGGCGTCGCAGCGGCCGATCAGCTCTTCGGTCATTTCGCCGTTTTCCAGTTCAAAGCCCAGCACCACGAAGGCGTGCCTGCCCGTGACCGGCAGCGCGGCAGGGTCGTCCGCGCCATAGACGTACAGGCGGTATTCGGGATCGAGCCAGATCTTCCTCCAGTTTTCCACGATGACCGGCGCCACGCCGTCGTTGATCAGCGCGGCGCTTTCCTCCGCCCGGGCAAGCGCCTCCCCGGAAGGATCGTCACAGGCCGCGGCCAGATCCGTCAGCATGGCCGAATACAGGTCTTCCAGGCCCGTCTCCTCCTCCCCGCACGCGGCCGCAAATCCCGCGCACAGGCAAAGGCAAAGCAGCATACAAAGCAGTTTTTTCATGGCAGGTCGTCTCCTTTTTCTCAGGCCGTCCTTTTTTCTCGGCCTATTCCGCTTTCCTGACGTCCAGCGTCACGTCTTCGCAGGCGCTGAGCTTTATGCTCGCTTCCGGGCCGAGGGTGCAGTTCCGGATGCGGATGCCGCGCGCGGGGTGGTCAGGGCCGAAGCCGCTTATGTCGACGGCCTCGATGCGGCGGTCTTCCTTTTCCCAGTAGTTGCGCGCCCAGCCGCTTAAGTAACAGTTGTTCAGGCTTATGTTTTCGAACGCGGGCGGCACGGGCGAGCCCTCGCCGTCGTCGTTGTATTTGACCGCGCAGATCTCGAAGCGGGAGAGGCGGCAGTCGGAGACGGACACGTCACGCACGTACCCGCCGCGCTTCTTGGTGGCCTTGATCTGCACGCCGTAGAGGGAGTTGATCAGGTCGCAGTCCCAGATCTTCACGTCCTCCACGCCGCCGCTCATCTCGCTGCCGATGGCGATGCCGAGCCCCTTGTGGCTTAAGCAGTCGAACACGCGGACGCGGCGCGTGGGGCGGCCTATGACGTTGCCCTCCGGGTTTTTGCCGCTCTTGATGGCAACAGAGTCGTCGCCGGTAAAGAACTCGCAGCCGAAGAGCGTGCAGTCCTCGCTGGAATCCGGGTCCCAGCCGTCGCCGTTCCAGACGTCCTCGCTTTTGAAGACGCAGTGATCGGTCACGATGTGCTTCGAATACAGCATGTGCACGTTCCAGCTGGCGCCGTTTTGCAGCGTCAGCCCTGTGATGCGCACGTTTTCGCAGTTGGAGAGGTTGATCAGCCTGCCCCTGGGCCGCGCGGGGATCGTGTGGTCGTTTTCGTATTCCTTGATTTTGTCGCCGAGGCTCTGAAGGTATTCCTTCATCAGCTCGCGCTCGGTTTTGATCACGTTCAGGCAGAGCGCCTGCCCGCCGCCCGAGATCGTGCCCTTGCCGTAGATCAGCACGTTTTTGCAGTTCGCGCCCGCGGCGTGATTCCTGCGGCCAAGGTTCAGAAGGCTCCTGTAGCACATCATTTCATAGCCCTCGAAGCGGCTGGGGATCTTGGGCGTGTAGTCCTCTACGTCCGCCGTGCCCTGCAGTACCGCGCCCTTTTCGAGATACAGCGCCATGTCGCCGTGCAGGTCGAGCGCGCCGGTCAGGTACGTACCTGCGGGCAGATAAAGCTCCTGCCCGGGCTTGAGCGCGTCGATGGCGTTTTGCAGCGCGCGCGTGTTCAGCGTCACGCCGTCGCCCTTCGCGCCGAAATCGAGCGCGCTTATCCGCTCGAAGGGCGGCGCGTACACAAAGCCGATCGCGCCTTCGTCGCCGCCCGCACTCTTTACGCCGATCTCCGCGTCCTCCGCGACGGGCAGCGTAAAATGCGTCTTTTGCGTCTTTCCGACGGGCGCGCCGTCCTCGTATACGGTGTATTCGCCGTCTTCGGGCCCGCTCTTTTCCCACCAAAGGGTCACTTCGCCGCCCGCCTGGGAATGATAGATCTGCATAGTTGCCTCCTTTGCGTCCGGATGGATTTTCCGGCTCTGCGCTTATAGTCTGATAATAATGCACGCAGGCGGCTTTGTCAAGAGAATTGCGAGGTTTTGCCTGTTTGGCAGGGCGTGCGCGAAATATGCGGCAGCGGAAGGCATAAGCACATAAACGGATTATACGACTGATATATTGCAAAATACAGCCGATTATAGTATAATATACATGTGAGAGAGACAAGAGAATCGTCCATCGGGATCGTCAACAATAAAAGGTTATACGAAACCACGCCCGAAATACAGGCCTTTACCGGGATCGACGACGCCGCCGAATATTTCAAATACACAAACAAATGGGGAGATACGGCGACGCCGATCGACAAAGAAGGCTTTAGGGGTATCGGGCTTGAGCTTTTGAAAGAACTTTGCGAAGGGATCAGATGGGGACAGCAGGCGTTTTCGATCGGTGCCGACATGCCGATGACGATAAAATGCGCTGACTTCAGAGGTACGACGCTCGGTGATTATTGCGACACTACGTCCGAAATCAGATTCCGAAGGGGCCTGAAGCCGGAATATGCTTTTTCGACCGCCGTTCACGAGATGGCGCATCACGCAGATCATATCATGGGCCATCCATCGGGCGATATACTGAAAGCAGCCGTGCGAAAGCTCAGGAGCGATTATTCATTGAAGCAGATCAACAACATGAAGGCGGCCATCGCCGGAAAATACTGGACGGACCCGTCCGAGATACTGGCCTACAGCATGGACAAGTATTGTCTCGGGAAAGGGAATCCGCTCGCCGCAGAAGTCGCGGAAGCGTTTTTAAGGAGGTGCAGGCAGAAATGAGATATGTCAACGTATTATGGCCCGAAGAGATGGAAAAAGAGTACCTGCGCCTGTTCGGCGAATGCACGGACATGACGCCCGAACAGGACATGGAGGACGAAGCCCGCTTCGCCCTGATCGTAAACCGCTACATTTCGGAGCACGCCTCGGAAAAGCTGAAAAACTGGCTTAAAGAGCTGGAAGAAACAGAGAATCAGCCTGCATGACGAAAGCCGCCTGCGGGCGGTTTTTTTGTACCGGACAAATCCGGCGCAAGGAGAAAATCGCAAGACATGCCGTCCGCGCACAAAAATAATCCGCCCGCCGTCCCAAAACCGCTTGATTTTCCGCGGGAAACGTGAGATGATATACAAAACGACGGGAGGCTGCGCAGTATGCAAAACTATTTGTTCGTCCATTTCCGTGAGACCACCTCGCCCGAGGGCGAGCAGGTGTATTTCGCCCTGAGCCGCGACGGCTTCAATTGGCACAGCTTGAACGACGCAAAGCCCATCCTCTGGGCGTATCAGGGCGATCACGGCGTTCGGGACATGACGGTGATCCGCGACCGAAATACCGGCAAGTTCCACATTTTCGCCACCGATCTTTCGCTCTCCTACGGCATGCGCACGAAATACAAGCATTCCTGGGCCAACATCTCCCGCTTCGGCAGCAAGGCGCTGGCGCACTGGGAGAGCGAAAACCTGACCGACTGGACCGAGGAAGAGCTGATCACGCTCGGCGA
Source organism: Clostridia bacterium (assembly GCA_017395065.1). GTDB lineage: Bacteria > Bacillota > Clostridia > Christensenellales > Aristaeellaceae > RUG14130. The sequence continues at coordinate 112,013 of JAFPWH010000020.1, forward strand.
CGAGCGCCTCGGCTGCCTCTGGGCCCCAGACGTCATTTACGACAGAAAGCGCGGCGATTACGTGCTGCACTGGTCCAGCTCCCGCGCGTCCAACGATTTCGGCTGCAAGGGCATCTATTATTCCAGGACCGCCGATTTCAGGCACTTTTCCGAGCCAGCGCTGCTTTTCGACAAGCCGGACGGCAGCGTGATCGATTCGGCGATGTACGAGGAGGACGGCAAATACTACCTCTTCGTAAAGAGCGAGAACAACCCGAAAAACATCGCCCTGCTCCGCGCGGACGAGCCCACAGGCAAATTTGAATACGTCCCCGCCTTCGACGAGGCGGTGCGGGACATCGACGGCGGCTTTTACGAGGCGCCCACCGCGGTCAAACTGGACGACGGCCGCTGGTGCCTGTTTCTGGACTATTACGGCGTGCCGGGCGCGGGCCAGGGCTACGTTCCCTACGTCGCAAGCAGCCTGGCCAAAGCCGATTTCCGGCGCAGCGACAGCGCCTTCCACTTCCCCTACGGCTTCAAGCACGGCACGATCCTGACCATCACCCCCGAGGAATACGAGCGCATGGAGAGCTACGACTGGGGGCAGTGGAAGGAGGGGAGATGGTGAAAAAAGGGGCTGCCGGGCAGCCCCTCGAATGAAATGAATCAGAGATTCATTTCATTCGGTGGGATTTGTGCTGCGGTAAGCGCGTTTTTTGTACAAACGGCCGGTTGCCGATCGTTAAGCAACAGGTCAGCAGTTTTTGCTAAAAACGCTGCAGCGTTTTTCGGGCGCAAGGCGCGCTGCTTCAAATCTTTGATTTGAACCAGTGCGTCCCGCCACAGGCGGGATCGATTTGCCAAAGGCAAATCGACCTCAAACTGAAAGGTATGAATTCTTGCTCCCGGGCGGCAAGCTGCCCCTCGCAAAAATTCTCCTCGAACCGGCAAAGCCGGTCCTGCGGATTAAAGTCGGAGGGGCTGCGGCCCCTCCGAACCTCCCTTGGGGCTTTTGTATTTGTACTGCAGTCCCATCAATACAGAACAATCGTCAAGCTTCCAGAAAATGCGGTTTTTTCCGGTACACAAGTGTTGACACGCGATAACCTATATAGTATTACGTAAGAGTAAATTAATGATATTCTTTTATGTTGGACAATAGAAAGGAGCGGTCATCATGGCAAATGAATACACCGTAAAACGTGATTTTCAAATTGGCGATTATCATGTTCTTGAATTAGACCGCGATTTTGATTCTTTTGGTTCAGGCATACCAAGAGCATTGATTGACGGCAAAATTGTCAAATTTACACTCAATTCAATCAGGAATTGGATTATCATAAGACAGCATGGGTCATATGCTGGCAAAACAGTAACAATACTGGATTAAAAGAGCCGCCTACGGGCGGCTGAGAGAATGGTCAGGTGAGTTGCAGTTCTTTTTTGAGTGCTTTTTGAAGCAGTTGAGAACAGTTTATGCCTTGCTTGTCTGCCATAAAGGACATCCACGCCGGCAAGGAAACGTTCTTGCGGACAGCTCTTGTATCGGTTTCCTGGCGATACTTGAGCAAATCAACGTCGATCAGCACGACCGTCGATTTTCCATCTGCAATAGCAGCCGGTTCGGACGGTTCGGGCAACGGCTGTCCGACATCTTCCAGCACACAGAGACATCCCGCGAGAGCATCACGGACGTTATCGAGCGTTTCTTCAATCGTTCTTCCGGTCGTAATACAACCCGATACGTCCGGTACACGAATGAAGTAGCCCCTTTCGTCGGGCGCAAGAAGCGCAGGGTACACTTTCTTCATTGGCTTCCTCCTCACGTTTCGGACGGGTGCGCAGGGGAGAAGAACTCCCCCACGCCGGCAGGTCATTTGTTTATTCCCGCCTCTTTCAGGATGTAGCGTCGGTCATTCTCGTTGAAATCGTGACGCTTAACCGGGATGGTTTGATTGGTTTTGGGATTCCAATAGATTGAGTGCTTGCCCTCGCGTTTGAGTTTGAATCCCGCCCGTTTCAAATCATCGATTGTTTCCTGACGTGGTGTCATAACAGCAACACCTCCCGTCGGAGTATATTATACACATTCTTACACAAAAATCAAGTGACTTTGTGCAAAAATGTGTAAAAAATGCTCCGCAATCAGGATGATCCGTCATGCGGAGCGAGGTGTTGCTGTCGAGTATCATTATAAGACGGCTCACGCGATTTGTCAAGCATCAATAACCCTGCAGTTCTTCCATCCCGTCATTCAATCCATTCATTTTCTCGATGCGCGCACGGATTTTGCGTTGCTGCGATGCGTTCAACATGCGGTAATTGTTTATCAATTCAAATTCATCATCAGACAAGGAATTCGTCGTTGTCATCGCCTCAATAAACGCACGATACTGTTTCCTGTCTTTCCAGTATCGCAATAAGGTCCAAAACACAAAAAAGTCAAATACGACTGAAACCAGTATAATAATCAAATCTACGATGATTTCACCGGTATCAATTTGCAGCATCGTTAAGGCACATACTTTCAGAACTTTAATATTTCACCAATAATTTACAATTCGATTTAGCTATTCGTTATTGAATTAAGAAACAGGGCGAAACCGCTATTTTTGTGTGTTCCGCCCTGTTTTCCTGTCCGTACCCGACTGGATTCGAACCAGCGGCCTTTGGAGTCGGAGTCCAACGCTCTATCCAACTGAGCTACGGGTACATGGCTTGTGTATTATAGCGCGGAAAGGATCGGATTGCAACACTGTTTTTGTTGTTTTTTGGGGCTGCCCGGGTTTTTTCCGGGCAGCCCGCGATTTGGGGTCTTATTTCACGGTGTAGGAGATGCCGTTGCTTAAGCAGTAGTTTTCGGCGGCGGAGTCCTGCTTTACGGTGAGGGTGAGGGCGGGAAGCGCCGCGTAGACCCTGCGCGCTTCGTCGTAGTGGGCGAAGGCCCAGTCTCCGATCGACCAGACGCCGGAGGGGATGTCGAGGCTCGTCAGGCTTTCGCAGCCGTAGAAGGCCCAGTCTCCGATGGTCTTGAGCGCGGCGGGCAGCTCGATGCGGCTTAAGTTCACGCAGTTTGCGAACACCTCGGCGTTCAGCCCCGTAAGGCCGGAGGGCAGCACGACCGTCTCCAGTGCCGCGCAGCCCGAAAACGCCGCCGCGCCCAGCTTGTTCAGCCTTTCCGGCAGGCGGACGTCGTAAAGCGCCGTGCAGCCCCGGAAGGCGCAAACGTCGATGCTTTCGAGCCCCGCGGGGAAATTGATCCCGCTGAGCCTTGCGCAGCCGTCGAAGCTGTAGGCGGCGATGGTGCGGATCGAATTTGGCAGGGTGACGTTGGTCAGGGTCTTGTTGCCGGCGAAGGCGTTCTGGCCGATGCCGGTCACGCGCATGCGTCCGATCTGCTCGGGGATGATTATGTTCGTTTCCTGCCCGCTGTAGCCGGTGATCTCCACCGCGCCTGCGCCCACGGTCTGCGTGGTCAGGTACTGCGTGACGTCCACGGGCTCCGCGTCCACAGTTTCTGCGCCCTGCTCGATCTCCACCTCGGTGCGCCTTTCGTCGGGTCCGGTTTCGGAGGTTTCAGAGGTCTGTTCCGTGTTTTCGGTCTGCGTTTCGGCGGTCTGTTCCGTTTGGGTCCGGTCGGGGGACACCGTTTCGACAGGCTCGGTCTCCACGGTCTCGGGCTGCGTCAGGAAGTAAAGATTCCCGCTCTCGCTTACGCACTTCGCCGCGGGCGTGCCCGCCTCGGCGACCAGCGTGACGGCGCTTGCGCTTCGGAAGGCCATTTCGCCGATGCCGCTCACGGTCGAAGGGATCTCGACCTCGCGCAGGGCGTCGCAGCCCCAGAACGCGTAATCGCCGACGAAGGAGAGGTTTTGCGGCAGGGTGACGCTTTCCAGCGACACGCAGTAGCTGAAGCAGGCGCGGCTGACGCCCGTGATTCCCTCCGGCAGGGCGATCTCTTTAAGCGCGTAGCAGCAGGAAAACGCGCTGTCGCCAAGATACGTAAGCCCTTCGGGCAGCGCGGCCTCTTTGAGCGATTCGCACCTTACGAAGGCGCTCCGGCCGATGGACGTAAGCGCCTCAGGGAGGTTTACGCTCTCCAGGCGCACGCAGCCGCTGAACGCGTCGCGCCCGATCGTCGAAACGTTTTCGCCGAGGCTCGCCTTTTCCAGCCGCTCGCAGCCGAAGAACGCGCCGGCGGGAACCTCGGTGACAAGCGCGGGAAGAGCGATCTCAAGAAGGTTCACGCAGCCCGCGAACGCGCCGTCGCCCAGCGTTTCGAGTTCCTCGGGCAGGGTCACGCCGCTTAAGTTTTTGCAGCCGTAAAACGCGCCGCTGCCGACGGACTTTACACCCGCGGGCAGGGTCACGTGCGTCAGGTACTCGTTGTTTTCAAACGCGCCGTCGCCGATGCCCGATACGGTGAAGCGCCCCAGCTTTTCCGGCACCGTGAGCTCGCTTAAGCTGCCCAGGTACCCGGTTATTGTCACGTCGGGCGCGTCGCCCACGCGGGTAAAGATATAGGAATCGATGCTGTAGCTGTTCTCTTCGCTTATCGCCGCAAAGCTCAGCAAAACGAACGCGCACAGCGCAAAACACAAAAGCTTTCTCATCAGCCCATGCCTCCGGTAGAGTATACGCTATTTTATCACGAAGGCAGGCGTTATGTCAACGTTGCGGCGGCGCAAAAAAACCGAAATACCGATTTTTGCGCGCGGGCCGCAGGCGGTTAAATTGCGCCGGGGGGCTGGTAAAATCTTTCCTTTTGTGGTAAAATAGGTAAAAGCAAAATAAAAATACCGTTTTCGGGGAGGAGTGTCGGATGAAACGCCTGTTATGTGCGCTGGTCTGCGTTTTTATGCTCATGGGCTGCGTCGGCGCCGGGGGAGAAGCGCCCGATCCCGAAAAAGTGGCCGAAGGGGCGCTCGTACTCATGCAGGCGCTCATGATGTGCCCCCGTGCCCAGAGCTTTGAGGACATACCGACCTGCGAGCTGGCGCACGAGGCGATCCGCGCCTACAGGGCGCTCACGCAGGACGACGAGAGCGACGATAAGGCGCTCTGCGCGCTCCTGTTTGCGGACGGCGTCTGCGAAACGCCCGACGAGGGCGAGGAAAACGCGCTTTTGGACATACAGATCACGATCGACAGCGCCATCGACAGCGGCGACGGCCTGATCGTCGTGAGCCTGACCGTTTACGCCGACGAGGGGTACGGCTACGAATTCTACTGCCTCGCGGACATCTATCTGAAGCCCGACCCCGAAGCCCCCTGCGGCGCGCGGATCGCGCGGCTGTTTTTCCCGGAATAATCAAAAAAACGCATAAAATAAGCGTGGCCGAAGGTTTTCCTCCGGCCGCGCCTGTGTTTGCGCTTATCATGCCTTTTGCGCTTTGGCGAGCAAGCGCGCTTTTTCCCTGCGCGCTTTTTCCAAAGAGGTGTCTTCGGTGAAGCCCCATTCGTTTTCAAGAAGGTCGATCAGGCGGTCGCAGGTTTCGGCGGCCTTTTGATACTCCCCCATGATCTCGTAAATGTCGGCGACGGCCATCAGCTCGTCCATGAAGCGCGGGCGGCGCGTCTCGTTTTCGAAGGACTGCTCGTACAGCCCGATCGCTCTTTCGTAATCGCACTTTTTCGCGTAGTACTGCGCGGCCTCGAACAGGCAGACGTGATCCTGCGGATATTGTGCCACGAGCTCTTCGATGATGCCGTCCGCCGTCTTTTCGTCATAGCGGCTCAGCGCGATATGCGCCCGGTAGACCCGTACCATGACGGGCCGCGCGTCCGGAAGGCGGCTGACCCGCTCCAGATACTTTTCCGCCTCGTCGGCGCGGTGGTCGGCGAGCAGGTTGTCGATCAGGTACAGGTACGGCAGGCGCACGAGCGGGTTTTCTTCGGTGACGCCGCGCCAGAATTCGATCGCCTTCGTGTGGTTGGCAAGGTTCCAGTCCCAGACCGCGTGACCCTCCGCCCGGTTCAATACCCACTGGCAGTCCTTTACGCCGGGCGCCGAGCGGATCGCGTCCTTTGCATAGCGGGCGGCCTTTTCGGCAAAGGAATTCATGCGGTGCCAGTACAGGTAGGCAAGAAGGCTTTTGGCCCGCTGCCCGTTTGCCGCGTCGGGGATCAGCGCCTTCAAAAAGTCCTCGTACTCCCGGAACAGGTCCTGCGGGAGCTCCTGCGAGATGTCCAGACTGTTTTCGATGCGATTCAAACGCTGCTCGCCGGTAAGGTCGAACAGTTCGTCGATGCTGACGCCGAAGACCTCCGCAAGGAGCGGAAGCATCGCTATGTCCGGCATGGCCGCACCGGTCTCCCACTTGGACACGGACTGCGCGCCCAGGCCCAGCTTCTCCGCCAGCTGCTCCTGCGTAAGACCCGCCCGAAAGCGCAGAAGCCGTATTTTCTTTCCAAGTTCCATTTTTGTTTCCTCCGCTTGACCGTTTTTCGTGATCACGGTTTCATTATACGGAAAAGGAGACAAAATTCAATAACGCAGTTTTCGGACGCACTCGCCCGTCGGTGGAGTCGGCGCGATCGCGCGTTCAGCCGAAGATGACCGGCACAAGGAAATACCCCAGCATGTTGCCCGCAAAATGGGGGATGCAGCTGATCAGGCAGTTGCCGGTCTTTCGGTACAGCAGTGCGTAGAGCACGCCGTCGATCAGTATGGCGCCAAGATCGCAGGCGACGACGGCCGCGGGGCCCGCAGCGAAATGCGCCGCTGCGAAGACGGCGGCGGAAAGCAGTGCGGCAGGCCAGAACGAAACGACCTTCATTCCCTTGCCCACGAAAAACCCGCGAAAGCCGATCTCCTCGCCGACCACGACGAAGACCTGATTCAGAAGCACCGATGCGACATTTTCGGAGGCCATGATCTTTGCGCGCCCGAGCACGTGCTCTACTAGCTCTTTTCCGAAGAGCAGCTTGTACAGATACAGCTGCGCGACCGTGAGCGCCGCCATGAACACAATCAGCGATATCACGCCGGGCTTTTTCAGGTCGGGAAAAAAGCGCCTGAAGCTCAAGCCGCTTTCGGCGTCCGGCGTCTTCATGACCGCTTCCACGACGAAGAACAGCGCGATGCCCGAAATGATCAGCGCGCTTGCCGCAGGCTGCGAGTCAAAGACCGCTTTCAGCACGGTAAAAACCGTCATCGCGGCCATTCCGGCGACCGTTATGCGTACGGCCGTTTTATTTCTGTCCATCGTTTTCATCGTTTTCCTCCTGCCGGGCAGTGAGCAGCGCGCCTGTCCAAGCGCGCTCCAGCTGCTCCGATATCAGCTTTTCGTCAAATTCCAGGTGATTGTTTGCGACGATGCTCGCGTAGCCGTGGGCAAACAGGGCGACGGTCACGAACACTTTCCTGGCCTCTTCCTTTGTCAGCGCAGCGCCCTCCTTTACCGCCTCAAGCACCGGCGCAAGCTCCCCCGAATCCAGCATTTCCATGAGGCTGTTTTCCTGCGCGTACCCGGACTGAAACAGGAAGCGGAACAGCTGCGGCTCCTCCACCGCGAAGCGGACGTAGTTCAGGCCGATTCCGAGGATGGGGTCCTCGCCCGGCCGGGCGTTCATCAGGTACTGCGTATGCAGGCTGTCTGCCCGCCTGTAGGCGGCCCTCTTCAGGTTTTCGATCGTCGAAAAATGGTACATCACCGGCTGCGTGGAGCAGCGCAGGGCAGAAGAGACCGTGCGGGCGTTGACGCTCTCGAAGCCGCTTCGGCGGACGACCTCCACGGCCGCGTCGATTATCATTTCCGGCGTGACTTTCGCTTTGGGCGGCAAGCGCGCTCCCTCCCCTTTATTATAATCGTCGTTATGTAACGATAATTATAATACGTCGCTCCCCGCTTTGTTAATCCCCGCAGGCAAAGAAAAAAAATCCTCCGTCGGCGACAGAGGATTTTCGGGCAGACTGCTCTTTATCTGTAAAAGTTCATATCGGTCCTGCCGATGGCGAAGAGCGCAAGGAAGATCGCGTCCAGATTTTCTTCGCTCGTGGTGATGCGGAAAAAGCCCGGTACGGGGATTTTGGAGAGGGCGCCCTTTTCCGCGCGCGCGTTCTTGCCCGTCATGACGGCGAAGGCGATCAGGTCGCTGCCGCGGTAGATGTTGTAGGCCCACTTCAGGCCCTTGATGCCGGTCTCGATGCGGATGCCGTTTTCGTGCAGCAGCTTCCACACGTCCTTCCCGTCCACGGTGAAGGTGGAGTGGTCGTCCAGCGCCCAGATCGCGCTGGAGGAGGTGGTGGCCGTTTTGCCCACGAGGTGCTCCGCCGTGCGCCCGAGGGCGTGGTCGATAAACTCGAATTTGGAGTCTGCGACCATGGAGAACCTGACGTTCTTGGCCTCGTAGATGACGTTCCCGGCTTCGTCCTCGATGCGGCAGCCGCCCTTGGCCGTGCCGAGGTCCGTAAGGAAGAACAGCTCGCGCTCGTCCCCGCTGCGGCCGGGCTCGGTGAAGACCGGGGCGTTTTGCTTCTCTTTATATTCGCTGAGCTGCTTTTTGTTCTTGATCAGGCTGAAAAGCGCAAAGGCGATCAGCGCCGCGCCGATCAGTATGACGACGACGCCGAACAGTGCCCCGCCGCCCGAGATCTTTTCGGGGTTTTCGGGGTCGTACTTGATCGTGATCCGCTTGTTCAGCTTATAGCTCGGGTCCCAGTCGCCGAGCTTCGTGACATAGTCCTTGCCGTCCACGGTGTAGCTGACGGTGGCGGTGTAGGTCTTCGCGTCGGGGTCGTCACTCGTCGCGTCCGCTTCCTCGTCTATTTTGGTGATGACGGCGCTCGTCTCGAGATAGCCCCTGTCACGGAAAAAGCCCAGGTACCCGCCCAAAGCCACGGCGATCAGACCCATGATCAGGAAAAGGGTCACGATGCCCTTGGAGGACCATTTGACCAGCGGCTTGAATTTGCTCAGGGCGTCCAGGGAAACCATGTTTTTGTCGTTTTTCATTTTCTTCCCACCTCGTTTCGTAGTGCATCCGATTATAGCACGTTCGCGCCCGGTTTACAAGCGCGGGCAGACGTTTCACACCTTATTATACGCAAAAAGGGAAGGCGCGGCCGCAAAAAAGCGAAAAAAACTTCCGCCTTCCTTGCGCCGGTGCGGTCAGACTGCTATAATACCCGTAAAGCATTTCATTTTCGGAGGTCGCAAGCATGGCGGAAAAAAGCGCGTCCGGCGCGGTACAAACGATGAAATTCGGTAAGGGAACGTTTCCCGCGCCGATCGGGAACCACCTTCGCATGGGCGATACAAGCCCCTCGGGCGAGCGCCTTTACGCAAACAGCCTGTATTTCACGCGGAACGGAAAGCCGTTTATCGGCGTGATGGGCGAATACCACTTTTCGCGGGACAGGAAGGAAAACTGGTACGAGGAGCTGTGCAAAATGAAGGCCGGCGGCATAAGCGTCGTCTCGACCTATCTGTTCTGGATCTGCCATGAGGAGGCCGAGGGCGAATTCGACTTTTCCGGCGATCTGGACGTGCGCTCTTTCGTGCTGGCGGCGCAGAAGGCGGGCCTTCGGGTCTGGGTGCGCATCGGCCCCTGGGCGCACGGCGAGTGCCGCAACGGCGGCTTTCCCGACTGGCTTCTGGAAAAGAAGATCCCGCTCAGGTGCGACGACGCACGCTACCTCGCATACGCGCGCAGATGGTACGAAAAGATCTACGAGCAGCTCAGGGGCCTTTTCTTCCGCGAGGGCGGGAACATCGTCGGCATACAGTTCGACAACGAGCTGGTAAACGACGCGGTGCACCTTATGACGCTCAAGCGCATGGCGCTCGACATCGGCTTTCGCGCGCCGTACTACAGCGTGACCGGCTGGAACAGCGCATACGGCGCGAAGATCCCCGTGGACGAGGTGCTGCCCGTCTTCGGCGGCTACATGAGCGCGCCCTGGGCCAAGGGGACGGAGGAATTGCCACTGAGCCACCACTACGTCTTCGACCCGAACCGAAACGACAGCGGCGTGGGCGTGGACGTGCTGAAGCACCTGCCGCCGGACGGCTGGCTTCTGCCCTACGAAAGGTACCCCTTCGTGACCTGCGAGCTGGGCGCGGGACTGCATTCCACCCATCACCGGCGCTTTATCGTAACGCCCATGGACGCCTACGCGCTCAGCCTCGTAAAGCTGGGCAGCGGCAACAACCTGATCGGCTACTACATGTATCACGGCGGGGAAAATAAGATCGGAAAGTATTCCACCCTCAACGAGACGCGCGCAAGCGGCTACCCCAACGATTACCCGATCCTGAACTACGATTACCAGACCGCGCTCAGTCAGTACGGCCAAAGCAACGGGCAGTACGGCCTTCTCAACATGCTGCACCTGTTCGCGCAGGATTTCGGCGACCGCCTTGCCCCCATGCGGTACGTGCCTTCCGAAGAGGCGGGAGACGAAAACGATCTGAAGTCCCTGAGATACTGCCTGCGCACGGACGGCGAAAGCGGCTTCGTGTTCGTGAACCATCACCAGCGCCGCGCAAAGCTCGAAGACGTAAAGGGCGTTTGCTTCGTGACGCCCGAAGGCGTGCGCTTTCCCAAGATCGACGTGTGCGGCGAAAACTGCTTCTTCCTGTCATACCGCTTCGATCTGGGCGGGAACCTGCTCCTGTCCGCGACCGCGCAGCCCCTTTGCCGGGACGGCGACACGTTCTTCTTTGCCCAGATCGAGGGCATTCCTCCCCGCTACGTCTTTGAAGACGCAGAGCTCTTCGCGCAGGCGGGCAGGGAAAACAGCCTGCGATACAAAAACATACGCATCGTGACCCTGAAAAGCGAAGAGGCCGTCCATCTGCGAAGGCTGGGAAAAAGCCTGTACCTCGGCGACGGCTGCGACGTATACGAATCGGGCGGCGAGATCAGGTGCATCCGGCCGGGCTCGTTCCGGTACTGGATCTGGGACGGCGAGGGCTTTTCGCCGCGGAAAAAGAATATCCCGTTCGAAAACGCCCGCCTGACGGCGGAGGACTGCGCGCCGTGCTTCGAGCCTAAGTACATTCGGGAGCTCACGCTGGGCGCCGACGTGCCCGTTCACTGGAAAAGGCTGCGCGTCAGCGGCGATCGGGGCTTCGTGAGCATAGACCTGCCCTGCGACGCCGCGCAGATCTACGCGGACGGGCAGCTCGTCGCCGACGAATATTACGTGGGCCTTCCCTGGACGCTGCCCGCCCGCCTGCTGTACGGCCGGGAGTGCTTTTTGATCTATACGGACATGCGGGAAGACGTCTCCTACGACGAGCGCGGCCCGTTTCGCTTTGCCGGAGATTGACGTTTCGCCCTTTTGGGTATATAATACAGAGCGAATAAACCGTCCGCGCGGCGGACGAAGCGGAGGACAGACAAATGCTGAACAGAATCAAACAGTATCTCAGAAGCTACATCGTCGAGGGCGTTTTGATGATCGTCCTGGGCGTGCTCATGCTGATTTATTCCGGCAGCGTGATAGACGCGCTGTGCAGGATCGTGGGCATTTTGCTGATCGTTTTCGGCGGCCTGCAGGCGGTCTCGTTTTTCATGGACAAGGACAAGGCGAAGCTTCCGCAGACGCTGCTGACGGGGCTTTTGCTGCTGGGCCTTGGCATCGCCCTGGCCAGCGCGCCCAAGACGTTCGCAAATATACTGTTCGTGATCGTGGGAGTGCTTCTGCTCTACGGAAGCGTGCTGATGCTCGCAAACGCCTACAATCTGCGAAAGAGCAAGGGCCCCCTGTTCCTGCTTTCGCTGATCCTCGGGCTGATCACGCTGGCGCTGGGCGTCGTGATCCTGTTCAACCCCGACGGCTTCAAGAGCTTCATCGTGACGCTGCAGGGCATCGCGCTGATCGTCGAAGGCATCAGCATGATCGCAGTGCTTTCGAGGCTGAAAAAAGACGTGAGCACGGCGGGAAGCAAGGAAAAGTAGAGGGGAATGCGCGACCCCGCAGGGCGCACGGATATGATGTGTAACCCGGCATGACGCACAAGTTCACGTCATCTCCGTAGCGGCGGCAATCTGCCGCCATGAGCGTTGTGTTTACGAACACACACAGCGCATAACGCACGAATACGCGCCACCTCCGTAGCGGCGGCGTCCACGCCGCCATGGGAATTGCGTATACGAACCGGCACAGCGTAAAGCGCAATTTTCCGCGCATTCGCTTCGCCCCATGGCGGCAGATTGCCGCCGCTACGAACATTCGCGATATTTGCACATAACCCCGAATGACGCACGAATCCGCCTCGCCCTATGGCGGCAGATTGCCGCCGCTACGAACATACGCGATATTTGCACACAAACCCGCATGACGCACGTATCCGCTTCGCCCCATGGCGGCGTAGACGCCGCCGCTACGGACAAGCGCGATTCTTCGCGCCATACCGTTTATCGCACGCATTCGCGCCGCCGCTGCGGACGTAAAACGATCCCTTACGATAAACAAAACCCCGGTGTGCTTCCATTGCCCACCGGGGTTTCTGTTTCGTTTTCGCTTTTTACCAGTCGCTGCCCCAATCTGTGTCGCTGCTGTCCCAGCTGTCCCAGTCCCAGTCGCTGTCCCAGTCGTCGTCCCGGCCGGAGCCGTAGGAGCTGCTCGAACGCGCGGGATGGTCGCTTTCCCAGATGTACGAATCGCGCACGCTGAACGCGCCGTAATCGGGATCGTAGGAATAGCCGAGGTAATAGTCGTCCTCGATCGAACCGTAATAGTGATACCAGGAGCCGTCGTAGACGTACCAGGTGGAATCGCTGCGGTAATAGAGCTTGCCGCCCTTTCTGTAGTAGCCCTTGCCCATGCGGCTGATCCACACGCAAAAGGCGATGAACAGGGCAAGCAGTCCCAGCGCGACCAGCCGTTTTATGCGCTTTGAGCGCCGAAGGGCCAGCGCGGACTGCCTGCGGCTTTCGATCTGCCCGGGCGTCAGCGCGATGGCGTCGCCGCGGTCGGGATAGATGCCGCGCATATGGCATTCGCTGAGAAGCTTTTGAAACAGCTCGTTCACCGCGTAGGCCTCGTCCGGCCCGTGGTAGCGCACGGCGCGCTGGCCCGTGTCCTTGTTTTTGTAGACGATGAAGGTGTTGCCCTCCCGGTAGATGCCGAAAGCCTTCGGCCCGCGGTAATCCTGACCGATGAAGAAGCGCATTTTGTCCAGCTTCATGCCCTTTTGCGCGCAGTAGATCTGGAGCTCTGCGATGGTCTTCGGATGCGTGATGCACTTGCCCTCCTCGAAGCGGGACAGGGAGACCTTTTCGCCCTGCAGGGCCTGGGACGTAGCCTTGGGGCGCATTTCGTCAGCCCTGACGGGCGAATACGTGAGCCTTGCCCCGCACACGGGGCAGCTGCTCTTGGACGTGAATTTGAGCCCGCACACAGGGCAGGTACGCTGCGGGACCGACGAAGCTGTCGGGACAGGCGCAGGGGAAGCTTCCTGCGCGGCGATCTGCCCGCCCGCGAGGGCCTCTGTCAGAAGCTTCGTCACGTCCTCCGGCAGGAAGCGGCCGCAAATGGGGCAGCTTTCCGTCTTTTGATTGAGCGCGCCCGCGCAGTACGGGCAGCGGATCGGCTTTTGCATACATCGCTCCGAAACTGTTTTTGTTCATTATAACACTTTTTTTCGTTCGTTTCAACACTTCCGTGCACACAAAATCAAAAACGCGCGAAATCCCCGGCCCGGCGCACTGTACTTTTGGCCGTAAACGTGTTATAATCCCCGAAGGGACATAAAAATAAAGGGGACGGGCATATGAGAATATACGACTGCAAAACCAATCACCTGCGCGAACCGCTGGGCTTTATGATGAAAACGCCCGTGTTCAGCTGGAAGATCGACGGCGCCGAAGGCAAATACGTCTCGAAGAGCCGCGTGCGCGTGTACGAGGAGGAAAAGCCGATCTTCGACAGCGGCTTTCGGGAGGACATCGACCGCCTCGCCTTCGAAGCGGACATAGCGCTCAAACCCCGCACCGCCTATCACTGGACGGTCGAAACCGTATCGGACGCGGGCGAAACCGCCGTCTCGGACAGGAATTATTTCGAGACCGGCAAGATGGACGAAGCGCATTTCGGCAAATGGATCAGTGCGCCCGAGACGGGCCGTCTGCCCACCTTTCTGAAAGATTTCGCCCTTCGCGGAAAGGTAAGGCGCGCGCGGCTGTACATCTGCGGCCTTGGCATCTACGAGGCCGTGCTCAACGGAAGCCGCGTCGGCAACGAATACCTTACGCCCTACTGCAACAATTATCTGAGCTGGCAGCAGCTCATCACCTACGACATAACCGACCTGCTCTCATCGGACAACCGCCTTGCCGTCACCGTGGCCGACGGCTGGTGGGCGGGGCGCTTCGGCTTCAATTCCCGCGCCGGGCACAAGGGCTATTACGGCTTCGACAAGCGCCTGTACGCCGAGATCCGGCTGGACTACGAAAACGGGGAGAGCGACTGCGTCGCGACCGACGGAAGCTGGCTCGTCACGCGCTCCAACTTCACCTTCAGCGACATCTACGACGGCGAGATCCTGGACGACACGCTGCCCGAGACCGAGCCGGAGCCCGCGCTCGTGCTCGAGGACGCTACGGACCTCCTATGCGACCGCATGAGCCCGCCGATCCACATCCAGCAGGAATTGAAACCCATAAAGCTCATCACGACGCCAAAGGGCGAAAAGGTGTTCGACCTCGGCCAGAACCAGGCCGGCATTTTCCGCCTGAAGGCGGACGCGCCCGCGGGCACGAAGGTGCACGTGCAGGTGGGCGAAGTGCTGCAGGAGGGCTGCTTCTACCGCGACAACCTGCGCACCGCCAAGGCGGAATACTGGTACACCTCGAACGGAAAGCCCGCGGTCGTTCAGCCCAAATTCACCTTCTACGGCTACCGCTACGTGAAGGTGGACGGGCTCGATAATCTGAAGGAAGACGATCTTACCGGCCTCGTGCTGCACAGCGACATGGACAGGACCGGCGACCTCGTCACCGGAAATAAAAAGGTAAACCGCTTGATTCAAAACGCCGCGTGGGGCATACGCTCCAACTCCCTCGACGTGCCCACCGACTGCCCGCAGCGGGACGAGCGCATGGGCTGGACGGGAGACGCGCAGGTGGTTTCGCAGGCCGCGTGCCGCCTGTTCGACATGTATTCCTTCTACGCCAAGTACCTCTACGACATGTACACGGAGCAGAAGAACCTGAACGGACAGGTGCCCGACGTGGTGCCGGCCTTCGGGATCAAGACCTTCGCCTGCATCTGGGGCGACGCCTGCACGGTGATCCCCCGCAGCGTCTACACGATGAGCGGCGATAAGAGCATCCTCAAAGCGCAGTACGAAAGCATGAAGGCCTGGGTCGACTGGATCAGGACCGTCGACGGGGACGACCACAACTGGCGCAGGGTCTTCCATTACGGCGACTGGGTCGCGCTGGATTTCCCGCTGCTCAAGGAAGACACGTGCCTTGGCGGCACGGACGAGGGCTTCATCGCCGACACCGCCTGGGCGGACAGCTGCGGCGCGGTGGCCGAGGCCGCGAGGATACTGGGCTACAAGGACGACGCCCGCAAGTACGCCGAAATGCAAAAGCACATACTGGACGAGGTAAAGAAGGAGTTCTTCACCGAAACCGGCCGCTGCGCGATCGAGACGCAGACGGGACTGTTGCTGACCCTCAAATACAAGCTCTCCGAAAACAAAGCGCGCATACTGGAGCAGCTCGACAAGCGCTTTACCCAGACCCACGGCCGCCTGCAGACCGGTTTCGTGGGCACGGCGATACTGAACAACACACTGAGCGAAAACGAGCGCCACTTCCAGGCCGTCGACCTGCTGCTCAACGAGGAATACCCCGGCTGGCTGTACGCGGTCAATCTGGGCGCGACGACGATCTGGGAGAGATGGAACAGCATGAACCCGGACGGCAGCGTCTCCTCCACCGGCATGAACAGCTTCAACCACTACGCCTACGGCTCCATCGTCGAATGGATGTTCCGGCATTTGGCGGGACTTCAGGCGATCGAGCCCGGTTACAGGAAGGCGAAGATCGCGCCCATGCCGGATTCGCGCCTCGGCTTTATAGACATGAAGCAGGACGCCTGGCGCGTAAGGTGGGAGGCCGTGAGCGATAAGCGCCTGAAGCTCTCCGTCACCGTGCCCTTCGACTGCACGGCGTATCTCGAGCTGCCCTACGCTTCCGCGCTCGAAAAGAAGGGCAACCCGATCTTCGATCGCATGGAGGGCGACCTCTGCGTGCTTTCGGCGGGCAGCTACGAGATCGAATACGACACCGACCGCGTGATGAAGCGCGTCTTCTCCGTGGACGACACGATGGACGAATTGCTGACCTCCCTCGACGGGCGGCTCGCGCTCAACCGCGTCTACCCCAAGGTCAACAACGTCTCCTCCATCATGCGCAAGCGCAAAATGCGCGAGATCATCCCCATCAAGGGCGGCGATCAGGCGCTGATCGATCTGGTGGACAGGGCGCTGAAGGGAGAAGCGTAGACGGGATTACGGAATTAATGAATAATTGAGGAAGCGGCGGGGCCGGGCGCATGAATGCGCCGCCCCGCCGTTATTGCTGCGGTACGTTTTCCGTAGCGGCGGCAATCTGCCGCCACGGGGGAAACGGATTCGCGGGAAATTGCGTTTTACGGCGCGTTTCGGCGTATACGCAATTCCCTGTGGCGGCGTGGACGCCGCCGCTACGGCGTATACGGAACGGTATTCGTTGAACACAATGATCCGCTCCCTGCTTTGAGGTAGGAAGCGCCTGTTTTACGCTTAACTAAATCAATTTGTTTAATCCTGATGTTTTCTACCATACCCAGAATTCGGCATCTTCAGAATCTCTCGCCTTTGACCACCAATCATCATCATCGTCTTCTTCACTCTCGTTCAGATGAAGCCAAACATCTTCATCCAGAACGATGAACAGTTTTTCACCGTTCGGATAAGTTGCATACGCAATGTTCTCATGTTGATCAATGGTTATACTTTCAAAGACCGTATTCAGCACTAAATTACCATCCCAATGAACCAATCCATAAAGATCGTCGCTGTCAGGATGTAACAAATCATGCCCTTTGACGATATAATAGCCAAGTATATCATAGGATATATCCGAAAAAACCGGATCGTAAATGAAAGCGCCCTCTTTGTTGATAAATCCCCAACGATCACCTTGTCTGGCTTTGGTGACATTGTAATGCATATCGAATGTATCGATATATTCGAGAGAAGGAGTTAGTATAAAATTGCCTGTCGGATCAACTAATCCATAGAGACCATTTTGAGAAACTACGGTTATCTCTTTGAAGAATAGGTCCGCATCATCGAACTGAGGCTCAAATAAAAAGCTGCCCGTCAAATCGACATATCCGTATAAGTCGCCTATTCTTACCCTTGCGATACCCAGTTCATCAAAGGGTTCTGCTTCATCAAATTGAGGTTCAAACAGAAAACTGCCGTCGCTTTTGATATAAGCTTCCTTCCCGTCTATAGGAACAATAGCCGTTCCGTACTCATCGAAGTAGTGTTTGGAAGTCATTCGTTTTATACGGAATTGCGGCTCAAACAGATAGGTCCCGTCGATTTTCAAATATCCCCATAGTGCTGCATCTGAGCCTTCATCATCGGATACGCAAACTTCCGAAATACCGTCTGCACCGAAAGGAGTTGCCCAATCCAAAGACGGCTCAATAATCCAATTGAATGTATCATCAAGAAAACCGTATTTGTCAAAGACAGTGACCCAGTAAGTCCTGCTTGCACTATCGTAATACAGTGAGCAGGTATCATCCACGACCGTATTGTTTTTGTCATACACAGCCAAGGTTTTTTCGTCCGTATCAAAAGCCAGAGTATATTCATCCGAGTCGCCAAATGGTATGTACCTGACCGAACTCTCTGCATGGGCAATGAATACGAATAAAGCAGACAAAACCAATACCGCAAATACTTTTTTCATATTGATCTCTCCTTTTCATCATAATTGATTAATCTTCTCAAGTTCCCACCTCGATCATAAACGTAGATCCAAGTGGTTCCGTTGTCGCTTAACGCGCCTTCATTGTGCGCTGTCGGATCGTTCGGATCATTGACTCTGGTCAGCTGGCCTAAACGTCATACTCGTAGGTGGTAGTTACACCGTTCCCTGTGGCGGCGTGGACGCCGCCGCTACGGCGTATACGGAACGGTATTCGTTGAACACAATGATCCGTTTCACCGTACCGGCGTTTATGGATTGTCGTCTTGCTGCTGCGTTTCTTCGCTCTGTGCTTGCTGCGCCTGCGTTTCTTCGCTCCCCGCTTGCTCCGCCTGCGCTTCGTCTGCCGGGTCGGGTTTTGCGTCGGCCAGCATTTCGGCTTCGCGCACTTCGTCCAGGGTCTGCCTGTGGCGCTCGATCAGGTACACGACGAACGCGGTCAGGAAGCTTACGCCCCAGCAGGCGTAGCCGAGCTCCCGGGGGCCAAGGAACATCAGCACGATGCCCGCGGCCCAGAAGAGCGTGATAATGGAAAACAGCACGAGCCGACCCTTTTTGGGCTTTGGCTCCTCTTTTTTCTGAAACAGGTAAAATTTGCCTTCGTTGGGATCCATGCTTTAAGTCCTTTCCCGGCGCGCGCCGCTTTCGATGTCCCTTCCCCGAACGCCCAAAGGGCGCTTTAAGACGATGCCGATCTTTCTTTCGATCTCGGCGGAAACGTCGATGTTCAGCGTGTCCGTCAGCTGCAGGCCGTACATCATCACGTCCGCGAATTCCTCTGCGATCTTTGCCGCCCTTTCGGGGTCGCCGCCGCTTTGCAGCTTCGTCACGTCTTCCTTTTCGAGCCACTGAAAGTTTTCGAGAAGCTCGCTCATTTCCACGGTCATGGCCATGGCCACGTGCTGCACGTTCTGCACACCGTTTTCGCCCCAGCCTTTTTGGATCACCAGGCGTTTTATCGCCTGTTTGAGTTCGGAAATCGTGGTCTCGTCGTCTCTCATGCGCGCCTCCGCGTGTTTGATGCGTCTATTCTACCACAAAAATCCGCGCCTGTCACCTCTTTTTTTATTTGGGGTACGCTCCGAAGTTCCTCCGCGTCCAGCCAGGCGCTCTTGCCGCTTATGCGCATGTATTTTTCGGCCGCGCGCAGCTGCCGCCGTACCTCGGGGTCGGGCGCGTTTTCCTCCTCGCGGACGTGGCGCAGGCTGACGTAGACGTATTTGAAGGTATGCCCACACTCATAGGCGATAAAGCCGCCGTCCGCCCAGAGGCACCCGCTGTCGTTTACGAGCAGCTGGGGCAGCGCACAGGGATCGGAGGCGGGCGTGAACGCCCGGCGCGACGGGCGCGGCAGACGGTGCCTGTCCGCCACGCGGCAGGCCAGGCGGTACACAAAGGGCGCGCTCAGGCAGTCAAGGGTCATATGGTTTTCCTCCCACATTTCGTTTTGCGGGACCATTGTACCGCCCGTAAGCCCAAAACCGAAGGACAGGGCCTGTCCTGTGAGATACGCCGCAGAAAGCGGCCCTTCGGCGCCTTTGCGCCGCTCCACGGCGCGCGTCGCGCAAACAAAAACCGGACAGGCGCTGTCCGATTTCATTATTGTTAAGTTTTTGCGCACAGAAGCTTATCCCGCCGCGCCCTTCGGCTTGCCCTGCGCGCCGCGGCGGCTCAGGCGCGAAGCCTCCTCGGCGCTGGCGCTCAGGCGCACGGCCTCGTATTCGCGCGCGGCGATCTCGATCATGCGGTTGTCCAATTGCGTCAGCGTGTAGAGGATGCATTCGAGCGTCCGGCCGGAGGGCGAATCGTCCGGAACGAAGCGCGCCTTTCGCAGAAAGTCGCCAAGGTACATCTGCGTAAGCCCCAGCGCGCGGGCGAGCTTCAAGCACGCGCACAGCGAGACCTCCGCCGTTTCGCTGTTTTCGAGGCGGCGCACGCTCCTTTCGTCCATGTCCGCCGCGTCCGCGAGCTCGTACTGCTTTAAGCCCTTCTGTTTCCGGTAGTGCCTGAGCGTGTCGCCGAAGCGCGGCGGCAGCGCGCGGAGGACCTCGTACGCCTTGAACGACGCGCCGATCAGCCCGCTTTCGTCGCCGTAAACGTCCGAAAGGGCGCTTTTGTAGGAAAGCAGCCTATCGTCGCAGGTGAGCAGGCGGCGGTCGTAAGAACCCGGAACGGAACCCGACCAATCGATCAAAAAGCGCAGGCAGCACTCGTCCACGTGCGAAAGCGCGCTCCCGGTAAGAACGTAGCTTTCACCGTCGAAGCGCACGTAGGCCGGCGCGTTTACGCACACGTGCCCGTCCGCGTAGACGAGCGCGCCGCTTTTCAAACACCCGCGCAGGCGGTCGTTTTCGATGCTCAGGCGCAGCAGGTCCCGAAAGCCGATCACGTAGGTGTACGCGCCCGCGCCTTTTAGCTTGTCGAAGGCGAAGGGACGGATGTAGCCGCCGTTTACGTAGTTGAAAGCGCCCCGCGCGCCCGTGTGGTTTTGATACCTGAACACCTTGCAGACCGTCGTTGGAAAAAGGCCGCGCCTTTGCGCGATCTCATTGATCGCGAGGGTATACTTTTCGCCCTCGTTGCGGGCGGCAGGCGCGCATCTTTTGAGCGCAGACGGCGCCTCTTCTCTTGCGAAGCAGCCGGGGTAGCGCAGAAACTGCGCGCCGACGTGCGCCTGCCATTCGAGGAAGGAGCGCGCCTTGTCCTCGTAAGCGTCGCTTCCCGCGCGTTTTTTCAGGCGCGGGTATTCCGCCGCGGCGATCTGCTGAAAGCGCCGAAACAGCCTCTGCCCCGCGTAGTGGTAGCACTCGTGGGCGATGGAATAGCTCTCGGCGTTTTTCATGCTTCGGTAGGCGCTGTTCAATACGATGGTGCCGCTTTGAACGTCCCGGAAGGTTTTCCCGTCCGGACCGGGGCAGGAGAGCAGAAGCCGCGTGTCCTCGGTGACCAGAAGACTGCTGACGCTCTCCCTTCCCCTGAGCGGAAGGCGCACCAATTGAAGCCCCAGCGCCTTTGCCAGCGCTTCGGGCGGCACGGCTTCGTTTTCGAGCAGCTTCTCTTTGCAGAAGCGGCGAAGGATGCCGTCGCAGATCTTCTCCACGCCCCGCGTGCCCGCGCGGGGCAGAAGGTAGCGGTCCAGCTTTTCCCGGCCGCGCAGATGCATGAGCGCGCGCGGGCTTTCGTGCGTCACGCGCAGCTCGCAGTCGACGCCGGTCGCCGTCACCGCGCAGGAAACGAGCAAAAAGCACTCGGCCGGAACTTCCTCCCCGTCGATCAGGCAGTCCGCGCTGCAGCGCATGAGGCCGCCGACCTCGCAGGCGCCTTCCTGCCACAAGGCGAGCGCCTCCAGCGAAGATAAGCCCTTCACGCGCACCGAAACGCTGCCGTCATAGCCGTCAAAGACCTCCTCCTCGAGCAGGTCTCTTATCTCACGGGCATACTTTTTGGCGAGGTACTCGTCCAGGCCGATCAGCCTCTCCCGGCGCGCAGCGGCGTTTTGTTCCATTTACTTGCGTTTGACCTCCGTATTTGTCGCAATTCAAATGTATTTTAGCATAAAACCAACGCCCTGTCAACCGACAGCGCGTTGGTGAGATTTGACGAAAATCACAGGCGAAAACGCACAAAAGCAAAGCAGCGCACGGGATTCTTTGCGTTCGACGGGTGTTGTTCCCAATACGCCCGCCTCAGAACCGCAATTCCTTCCCCTCGAAATCGACGTACGCCGGCCTGTCGCCGCAGGGTATTTCCGTGTCCAGCACGGTCCTGAGTACGCCGGCGGCCGACTGTTCGGGGGTCAGGCGGCCCGTGGTGTCCAGATGACCCCGCATGTAGGTGCGCACGTGGCCCGGGTGCATCTGGATCACGCGCCCGCCGATCTGCCTTAGAATATTGTGCACCAGCGCGCCCTGCATGTTGTTCGCCGCCTTGCTCATGCAGTAGCCGAACCACCCCACGCGCCGGCAGTCGCTTACGCTGCCCGCCTCGGAGGAGATGTTCACGACGAGCCTGTCTGTTCCCTTTTCGATCAGCGGAAACAGCGCGTTCGTCAGCATCAGCGTTCCGATCGCGTTGATTTCGAGCACGCGGCGGATGTCGTCCCTGTCGAGTCTGTCGCGGATCGTCTTTTGCATGTCGCCGAGAACGCCCGCGTTGTTGATCAGAAGATCCAGGCTGCCCGTCCTCTTTGAGACGGCTTCGGCGAACGAGTCGACGGACGCCTGATCGCTCAGATCCAGCGGCAGAAACACGGGATTTTCGCCCGAAGTGTCAAAGGATTTGTCGTATCTGCCCGCAAAGACGGTGTATCCCCTGTCTGCGAGCTGCCTGACCAGTTCGGCCCCCAGCCCGTGATCGGCCCCGCTTACGACGGCTGTTTTCGGCATGGCGGTTTTCCTCCGGATCGAATGGATTTTCCCGCGCGCGGTTTTGCGGCGGGACGGGTCTATTGTATTGCCCGGGCGCGCGCGTGTCAAGGGGCCGGGGAAGATTTGTTAAGAAATCAAAAACAATTGAATGTGGCGACGGAATCTGCTATAATCGGGGGGGAAGGAAAACTGCGCGCTCAGCGCGCCGTAAGCATTACCGGTACGGAGGATAAACATATGAAGTTCGGCTACTTTGACGACAAGGCCCGCGAATACGTGATCACGACTCCCCGCACGCCCTATCCCTGGATCAACTATCTGGGCAGCGAGGCGTTTTTCGGACTGATCAGCAACACCGCGGGCGGCTACTGCTTTTACAGGGACGCGCGCCTGAGGCGCATCACCCGCTACCGCTACAACAACGTGCCCGTGGACGACGGCGGCCGCTATTTCTACATCAAGGACGGCGACACCGTATGGAACCCCGGCTGGAAGCCCGTAAAGACGGAGCTGGACGAATACAGCTGCCGCCACGGCATGGGCTACAGCGTGCTGACCGGCAAAAAGAACGGCCTTAAGGCCGAACAGCTCAGCTTCGTGCCCCTGGGACTCAACGCCGAGGTGCACAGGCTTACGCTGACCAACGAAAGCGATCAGGACAAGGACGTGATCCTGACCTCCTTCGTGGAGTTCTGCCTCTGGGACGCCAGCGACGACATGCTCAACTTCCAGCGCAACTTCTCCACCGGCGAAGTCGAGATCGAGGGCAGCGTGATCTACCACAAGACCGAGTACCGCGAGCGCAGGAACCACTATTCCTTCTGGGCCGTCAACGCGCCCGTGAGCGGCTTCGACACGGACGAGGAGAGCTTCCTTGGCCTCTACAACGGCTTCGACGCGCCCAAAAACGTGCTTTCCGGCGAAATGACGAATTCCGTCGCCAGCGGCTGGCAGCCCATCGGCGCGCACCAGATCAGACTCACCCTCAAAAAGGGCGAAAGCAAAAAATTCAATTTCGTGCTGGGCTACGTCGAAGTGCCCGTAAAAGAAAAATTCGCAGCCCCCGGCGTCATCAACAAGGCCCCCGCAAAGGCGCTGCTCGAAAAGCTTACGACCGACAAGCAGGTGGACGCGGCGCTAAGCGCCCTGAAAGCCCACTGGGACGAGCTGCTCGGCAAATACGTGCTCACGACCGACGACGAAAAGCTTTCCCGCATGGTCAACATCTGGAACCCCTACCAGTGCATGGTCACGTTCAACATGAGCCGCTCCGCCAGCATGTTCGAAAGCGGCGTAGGGCGCGGAATGGGCTTCAGGGATTCCTCTCAGGATCTGCTGGGCTTCGTGCACCAGATCCCCGAGCGCGCGAGAGAAAGGATACTGGACATCGCCGCCACGCAGTTCCGCGACGGCGGGTGCTACCACCAGTTCCAGCCGCTGACCAAGAAGGGCAACAACGACATCGGCGGCGGCTTCAACGACGACCCGCTGTGGCTGATCGCTGGCACCGCGGCCTATATTAAAGAAACGGGCGATTTCGCGATCCTGGACGAGGACGTGCCCTACGACTGCAACCCCAACGACAGCGGAACGCTGCTTGAGCACCTCGAGGCGAGTTTCGGCCACGTGGTCAACAACAAGGGCCCGCATGGCCTTCCCCTGATCGGCCGCGCGGACTGGAACGACTGCCTGAACCTGAACTGCTTTTCCGACGCGCCGGGCGAAAGCTTCCAGACCTTCTCCAACCCCAACGCGCCGGACGACCGCGTGGCCGAGAGCGTGCTGATCGCGGGCATGTTCGTGTCGATCGGGCCGGAGCTGGTCGCGCTGCTTACGCGCAAGGGCCTTACCGAAAAGGCGCTAAAGGCGCAGGCCGAGATCGAAAAGATGCGGCAAAGCGTGCTCACGGCGGGCTGGGACGGCGAATGGTTCGTGCGCGCCTACGACGCCTTCGGCAAAAAGGTCGGCTCTCACGAATGCGAGGACGGGCAGATCTTCATCGAGAGCCAGGGCTACTGCGTGATGGCAGGCATCGGCCTGGACGACGGCAAAGCCGAAAAGGCGCTGGAGAGCGTGAAAAACCGCCTGGAGACGAAGCACGGCATCGTGCTTTTGCAGCCGGCTTATAAAGAGTACCATCTGGAGCTTGGCGAAGTGAGCTCCTACCCCGGCGGCTACAAGGAGAACGCGGGCATATTCTGCCACAACAATCCCTGGATCATCGCCGCCGAGACGGTGCTGGGCCACGGCGACAGGGCCTTCGACCTCTACACCCGCATCGCGCCCGCCTGGCGCGAGGAGATCAGCGACCTGCACAAGATGGAGCCCTACGTCTACAGCCAGATGATCGCGGGCAAGGACGCCAAGAACTTCGGCCAGGCCAAAAACAGCTGGCTTACCGGCACCGCCGCGTGGAACTTCTACGTCATCAGCCAGTACATACTGGGCGTCAAGCCCGACTGGGACGGCCTGAAGATCGATCCCTGCATTCCCGCGGGCTGGGACGGCTATAAGATCAGCCGCAGCTTCAGGAACGCGGTCTACGACATCACAATCGAAAACCCCGGCCACGTGTGCCGCGGCGTAAAGCGCGTGACAGCGGACGGCCGGGAGATAAGCGGAAACGTGCTGCCCGCCTTCTCCGACGGCAGGACCCACGAGGTCGTCGTGACGCTGGGCTGACGGCAAAAACACCGGGGCGTTTATAAAAGACAGGAGGACGCGAACATGAAAAAGACGGCCTTGCTCTTCGTCACACTGCTTGCGCTGTGCGCGTCCTTCCTGTGCGCAGCCGAGCTTCCCACGATCGACCAGGTGCTTTCGATCCCGGGCCTCACGGGGCGGATACAGGTATCGGACGACCTTGGCATGTACAGCTGGGAAAACCAGGGGGATCTTAACGGCATCGGTACCAAAATGATCGTGCTCGAGCG
This sequence comes from Clostridia bacterium, assembly GCA_017395065.1. Taxonomy (GTDB): domain Bacteria; phylum Bacillota; class Clostridia; order Christensenellales; family Aristaeellaceae; genus RUG14130. Next base: position 137,250 of record JAFPWH010000020.1, read on the forward strand.
CCGCGCCGCGGACAAAGCCTTCACCGAGCTGGACTCGGGCTATCCCGATTCCATGATCGAAGGCTTTCCCGAGGATTTCGGGGGCGTGGACGTGGGCGATGCGGAGCTGTACGTGCGAAACGACCTTATGCAGCTTCTGCCGGAAGCCTACCGCGCGACGTCCCTTGCGGAGGCGGGGCTTCTGATCATGGCCGAAAACGTCTACTTCTGGGACAGCACGATCCGCGTGACCGACTACGCCGATTCTTCCGCAGGCGAGCTGCCTGAAAACGCGACGCTGGAGGAGCTCGCGGCGTTCCTTTCGTCCTACAAGCCCGAGATCGAGTCGATCAAGTACTACCCCGTATTCGCCTCGGCGACGCTGGTAAACCTCTACAATACGGCGACCGGCACCGCGTACCTGTACGACTACACCTACACCGACGGAAAGCTGTTCTCCCAAAACCCCGAGGCGTACTACAAATGGAACGACATGCAGACGCTCGGCGAAGTGTTCAGCCGGGTCGCCTTCGGCGCGCTCAATCAAAAGAAGCTCGCGCACTTCCCCGCCGCGCCCGATCCCAAGGAGCTGGTCAGCCTCGTCACCGAACTGGAGATCGTGCCCGGGACCCGCCTTGACGCATGGCAGAACCTGCTAACGCAGGGGCAGTACGCCCCGGCGCTCGCTTCCATAGCGGACACGTACTGGGAGACGGCGTCGGAGCTGAGCATGCTGGACCCCTCGGACGAGCACCGCGCCGTCTACGACCGCATCATCGGCGCAAGGGACGCGGACATGCTTGCCCTGTTCGTCGGCTACTGCAACTATACGGGCTTCGACCGTTCGATCGGGGACATCGAGCTTACGAAGGACTATCTTGCCCCCTACGAGGAGCAATGGGCCGAAGACGCCCTGCGGGAACTGACGGGCATTTTCGCGGGCTATTGACAAAAGCAAAATAAACGGTAAAGGACTGATTTCATGAGCATGACGGACAACCGGAACGCCATCCGCAGGACCGGTTCGGAAGACGTGGAGTGCGTGTGCGTTTCCTTAAAGTGCTTCGACCTTGCGGTCTTACCCGCACAGGGCGCGGAATACGCCGCCGAGGTCAGCGGCCCGGACGCGGACGCGGTGGAGATCCGATACGCGGACGGACGTCTCGAAATAATCGAAAGGACGGACGCCTCCGGGCTGATAAGCGCCGTCAAGAGCCTGTTTTCGGGCAGGAGCGCGCGCACGGTCAAACTGTACCTGCCCGCGAAGGAATACGAAAGCGTGTCCCTTGCGAGTGCAAGCGGGAACGTGAACGCAAAAGGCCTGTCCGCCGCGGTGATCGCTTTGAGCAGCGCTTCGGGCGACGTCGAGGCAAGCGACCTGACCGCTTCCCTCTCCGTCGAGGCGAGGACCGAAAGCGGCGACGTGAAGGCGCGCGCGCTTACGGCGGGCGAAGCGCATTTCGCCGCCAGAAGCGGAGACATCGACCTAAACCGCATTTCGTGCAAAGGCGCCGTGAAGCTGGATTCCGGCAGCGGCGACGTGTACATAAGCGAGCTCAGCGCCCCGGACCTCACCCTCGAAAGCGCCAGCGGCGACGTAAAGGCGCTGTCCTGCGCGCTCGAAAACAGCTTCTTTATCCGCACCTACTCGGGCGACGCCGAAATAAAGCTAAGCGGCGACAACGGCTTCGTCAAGTCCACCAGCGGCGACATACGCTTCGTGGGCTCCGCCCGCGCGCTGATGCTGGAATCCACCAGCGGCGACATACGGGCGCTGGGCGACATCCCGGGGCTCAAGATCAGCGCCGTCAGCGGAAACCTGGGGGTGACCGTGAACCTGACCGGCATCGACTATCTCGAAGCCAACACCGTAAGCGGCGACATCGACCTGTGGTGCCCGGAGCAGGCGCTGGGCCGCGTAAAAACGCACACCGTGAGCGGAAACATAAGAAAACACTGATTAAAAAACGCACGCAATAACAACGGAAGTATCATCGGAGGTGCATTGCATGAACATCAAAATCTCTCCCTTCGGCTCTTATCGCAAGCAGGCCGTGTTCAAGTACGTTTTTACCACCGCCAAAGGCGCGGGCTGCGCGATCACGAATCTGGGCGGCGCGATCATCTCCGTTCGCGTGCCGGACAAAAAGGGCGCCGTCGACAACGTCGTGCTGGGCTTTGACGACGTAAAGCAGTACGCGCAAAACCCGGGCTTCCTGGGCGCGCTGATCGGCCCCGTGGGCAACCGCATTTCGGGCGCGCGCTTCACGTTTAACGGAAAAGAGTATTCCTTCACGCCCAACGAAGGCGGAAAGACGCTTCTGCACTCCGTGCCCTTCGGCTTCGACCGGCAGGTCTGGGACGCCGAGGCCGAGGTAAAAAGCGACCGCGGCATACTGACGCTCAAGCACCTCTTCAGGGAAGCGGACACGGGCTTTCCGGGAAACCTGGACGTGACCGTGACCTACACGTTTTTTGAGGACAACACGCTGCGCATCGATTACGACGCATTGAGCGACGCGCCCTCGTTCCTCTCCCCGACCAATCACACCTACTTCAACATCGCCGGCACGGGCAAAAAGAATATTTCGCCCGTCAACCGCCAGACGGTGCAAGTTTTCGCGGACAAGTACACCCGCGTGGCCGAGGGCTGCATCCCGATCGACAACGCGCCCGTGGACGGCACGCCCTTCGATCTGAGGCAGGGCGTAAAGCTTGCCGACGGCTTCGCCTTCGAAAAAGAAAACGAGCAGATGACGCTTGGCAGCGGCTACGATCACAATTTCGTACTCAGCGGACAGATCGACCTTACGGGCCTTCGCCGCGCCGCCGTCGTCACCGACCGCATAAGCGGAAGGGTCCTGAGCGTCTATACGGACATGCCCGCCATGCAGCTCTACACCGCAAATCATTTACGGCGCTACAACGCGCAGGAAAAGCGCTGGTACGGAAAGCGCAAGGCGCTGTGCCTGGAAACCCAGTGCACCCCCGACAGCATCCATCACGCCGGCGAGGACGGTTTCGACGTGATGACCGTGGACAAGGACCGTCCCTTCCATTCCTCGACCGTGTACGCCTTCGGCATCGTGAAGGCGGAAAAGAAATAAGCGATTTTATCTATACTATTTATCCGGAGGCGGAAAAATGCAGGCGCTGGGCTATTACAACGGTTCCTTCGGCGAACTGGACGAAATGACCGTACCGATGACGGACAGGGCGGTTTACTACGGCGACGGCGTGTACGAAGCCACGCCGACCAGAAATTTTGTGATCTACGCGATCGACCAGCACGTGGAGCGCATGTTTTCGAGCGCGTCGATGCTGAGAATCGCCCCGCCCTTCGACCGCGAATGGTTAAAGGGCGAATTGAACCGCATGGTAAAACAGATGGATACCGGCGACAACGTGCTCTACTGGCAGCTGTCCCGCGGCACGGCGCGGCGCGCGCATCCCTTCCCCGCGGACGCGAAACCCAACCTCATGATGATGATCACGCCGTACAAGTTTCCGGATCTTACGGAATACGTGAGCGCGATCACCGAGGAGGACACGCGCTTTTTGCACTGCAACATCAAAACGCTGAACCTGATCCCGTCGATCATGGCGATGCAGAAGGCCAGGGAGCAGGGCTGCTACGAGGCCGTGCTGCACCGCAGCGGCCGCGTGACCGAGTGCTCCAAAAGCAACGTAAGCATACTAAAAGACGGAAAGCTGATCACCGCGCCGCTGGACAACCTGATCCTCCCCGGCATCGCGCGCAGCCATCTGATCGAGGGCTGCGGGAAAAACGGCATCCCGGTCGAGGAACGTCCCTACGACTTAAACGAATTGAGAAGCGCCGACGAAATACTGATCACCTCCTCCACCTCCTTTCTGCGCCGCTGCGTGAAGCTGGACGGCGTAAGCGCCGGCGGCAGGGACGAAGCGCGCTTCCAAGCCCTCAAAAACTACGTCTGGGAGCGCTTCGTGCGCGCGACCGAAAAGGCAAATGGCTGAGTTTCATCACGTGCCGGTGCTGCTTGAGGAGTGCTTGAGCGGCCTTGACATAAAGCCCGGCGGCGTCTATCTGGACGGCACGCTGGGCGGCGGCGGCCATTCGCTGGAGATCCTCAAACGCCTCGATACCGGCCATCTGTACGGCATCGACCGCGACGGCAAGGCGATCGAGGCCGCTTCCCTGCGCATTTCGCTGGCGGGACAGAGCGATAAATTCACCGCCGTGCGCGGCAATTTTCACGACGCGAAGAAGCTGCTCTCCGAGCTTGGCGTAAACAAGCTGGACGGCGCGCTGCTGGATCTGGGCGTGAGCAGCCCCCAGCTGGACGAGGGCGAAAGGGGCTTTTCGTACCAGGGCGACAACCCCCTGGACATGCGCATGGACACCTCTGCCCCGACGACGGCGGCGGACATCGTAAACACCGCGTCCGTCGAAGAACTGACCCGCATACTGCGCGAGTACGGCGAGGAAAACTGGGCCGTGCAGATTTCGCGCGTCATCGCGGACAGGCGAAAGCAAAGACCCATAACGACCACCGCGCAGCTGGTGGAGATCATCGACGCGGCCATACCCAAAAAGATACGCGCCCGCGACCCCTCGCACCCGGCAAGGCGCACCTTTCAGGCGCTCAGGATCGCCGTAAACGACGAGCTCGAGCCGCTGGACAGGGCGCTGCGCGACATCGCGTCCCTGCTCAAACCCGGCGGGCGCTTCTGCGTGATCGCCTTCCACTCGCTGGAAGACAGGATCGTTAAAAACTGCTTCAAAAACCTGGCCGATCCCTGCACCTGCCCGAAGAGCTTTCCCGTGTGCGTGTGCGGCAAAAAGCCCACAGTGAAGCTGATCACGGGCAAGCCCATAACGGCGGGCGAAAGGGAACTAAGCGAGAATCCCCGCGCGCGCAGCGCTACGCTGCGCGTCATAGAAGCGCTGTAAAAAACACAAAGGAAAGGCTAAAAAATGCCCAAGCTCTTCGTGGTCGCGACCCCCATCGGAAACCTGGACGATCTGAGCCCCCGCATGAAGGAGGCTCTGAGCGAATGCGACCTGATCTGCGCGGAGGACACGCGCGTCACATCGAAGCTTACGCAGGTGCTGGGCGTCCGCAAGCCCATGATCAGCTGTCACCGCCACAACGAGGACATAAAAAAGCAGGGCATCGTCGAGCGCATGCTGAGCGAAGACATGACCGTATCGCTGACCTGCGACGCGGGCACGCCCGGCATTTCCGACCCCGGGCAGGAGCTCGTGGCCGCGGCGTGGGACGCGGGCATAGAGATTATCCCCGTCTCCGGCCCGAGCGCGATCGTGACGGCGCTGAGCGTCAGCGGCTTCGACACGCGCAATTTCTCCTTCTACGGCTTTCTGCCGCGGGAAAACAAGGCGCTCTCGGAGGCGCTGGACGGCATAATACAGGCGGGCGTATCCCCCGCGGTCCTCTACGAAAGCCCCCACAGGGTCACGGAGCTTCTCGGCCACATCGCGCAGAAGCAGCCTTCCTCCCGGGTCACGGTGTGCTGCGACCTTACGAAAAAGTTCGAGCGCATCGACCGCGGGTGCGTTTCGCAGGTGCTGGAAACGCTCAGGCAAAACCCCAAGACGGAAAAGGGCGAATACTGCGTCGTGTGGGCTTTTGAAAAGGAAGGGCCCAAAGAAGCGCCCGAAGGCGCGCTTCTTTCGCCGGAGCTCAGGCTCGTGCAAAAGCTGCTGGACGGCAAGGAAACGGACGAGGCGACAGACGAACTCAAGCGCGAGGGCGTAAAGCGAAACGAGCTCTACCGCGCAAAGCTCGCCCTGCAGAAGCTGGCCGCGCGGCTTAACGAAGATACATGAGCACGAAACAAAATATTCCTTGCAAGAAGCGGCAAGCGATGCTATAATGATGCGGAAACACAAATCAGATCCGGAGGAAGAAAATGTCTGAATGCACGCACGACTGCTCCAGCTGCACAGCCAACTGTTCGAGCAGAGAAACCGAAATACAGAAAGAGAAGCTGAACGATCAGTCTTCCGTCAAAAAGCTGATCGCCGTGGTCAGCGGCAAGGGCGGCGTCGGCAAGAGCCTCGTCACCGGCCTGCTCGCGACCCTCAGCCAGCGCATGGGCTACAAAACCGCCATCCTCGACGCGGACATGACCGGCCCGTCGATCCCCAAAATGTTCCGCTTCTCCAAGGAAGCGGGCAGCGACGACGTGTGCCTCTACCCCGCCGTGACCGCGACGGGCATAAACGTCATGAGCGTCAACCTCCTGCTCGAAAACGAGACCGACCCCGTCATCTGGAGGGGCCCGGTCATCGCGGGCACGGTCAAGCAGTTCTGGACGGACGTCAGCTGGGGCGACAACGACGTCATGTTCATCGACATGCCGCCGGGCACCGGCGATGTGCCCCTGACCGTGTTCCAGTCCCTGCCCGTGGACGGCATCGTCATCGTGACCTCCCCGCAGGAGCTGGTCGGCATGGTCGTGCAGAAGGCGGTCAACATGGCCGAAATGATGAACGTGCCGGTGCTTGGCATCGTGGAAAACATGAGCTACATCACCTGCCCCGACTGCGGCAAGAAGATCTTCCCCTACGGCGAAAGCCGCTTGAGCGAAGCAGCGAAGCTCGCAAAGACCGGCGTCACCGCGCAGCTGCCCATCAACCCCAAGCTCGCCGCCGCCTGCGACAAGGGCATGATCGAGCTGTTCGAGGGCGACTGGCTGGACAAGCTGGCCGCGCAGATATTGAAGTAACCCCCACAGCATCAAAACCGGCCCCTGCCGGGTATGAGATAGAACTTTACGGAGGAAACACACATGGCAAAAATCATCGGCTCTTCCTTACCGAATATCCCCTGGCAGGACAGACCCGAGGGCTGTTCGGACGCGGTTTGGCGCTACAGCATGAACCCCATCGTGCCCCGCAACGCCGTTCCCTGCGCGAATTCCATCTTCAACAGCGCCGTCGTGCCCTTTGAGGGCGAGTTCGCGGGCGTGTTCCGCGTGGACGACAAGCGCCGCGAGATGCGCATCCACTCCGCCCATTCCAAGGACGGCATCCATTGGAACATCGATCCCGAACCCTTCAACCTGCTTAATCCCCAGGCCGAGGAAGTCGGCGGCTTCGTGTACGGGTACGATCCGCGCTGCTGCAAGATCGGCGACGAATGGGTCGTCACCTGGTGCAACTGGTACCACGGCCCCACGATCGGCGTGGCCACCACCACCGATTTCAAGACCTACTTCCAGAAGGAAAACGCCTTTTTGCCCTTCAACAGAAACGGCGTCATGTTCCCCGAGAAGATCAACGGCAACTACGCCATGCTCTCCCGCCCCTCCGACAACGGCCATACGCCCTTCGGCGACATCTACTACAGCGAGTCGCCCGACCTGTGCTACTGGGGCAAGCACCGCTACGTGATGGGCACCAAGGGCGGCTGGCAGTCCACGAAGATCGGCGCCGGCCCGATCCCGATCAAGACCGACGAGGGCTGGTTGCTCTTCTACCACGGCGTGCTGACCAGCTGCAACGGCTTCGTGTATTCCTTCGGCGCGTGCCTGCTCGATCTGGACAAGCCCTGGAAGGTCATCTACCGCACCGAGCCCTACCTGCTCAGCCCCCAGATGCCCTACGAGCAGATCGGCGACGTGCCCAACGTAGCCTTCCCCTGCGCGGCGCTGACCGACGCGGACACCGGCCGCATCGCCATCTACTACGGCGGCGCGGACACGGTCATCTGCATGGCCTTCACGAAGGTGGACGAGGTCGTGGACTTCATCAAGAAAAACAGCAAAGTCTGATAAAAACGGAAAGCGGGCTGCCCGGCTGAGTTTGGGCAGCCCATTTTACTTAAATGTATTACGACAGACCGAAAAAGCGCAGCGAAAAGAAAGCCGCCAAAAAGCCGGGCCGCCCCGCAAGGGTCCCGTCGAGGCCCGCGCGCAGGCCGAAGAGCGCAAGGAGCGTTAAAAAGCGCGCGCCCGCGGGCCGCTCGTCCCGCGTGGTCAGCGCGCCGAGGCGCAAAAGGCACCTGCTGCTCAAGGGCTTTGTCGCGCTCGTTCTGCTCATAGCGCTCGGCGCGATCGGGCTGTATTTTCTGCCGGTCGCTTCTCTGGGCTCCCAGAAGGCGCCGGGCGCGTTTCAGAGCCTGCCCAAGGGCTACACGCACGTGCTTTTGATAGGCTTGGACACCAATTCCTACGACACCAGCCGTTCCGACACGATGGTCGTGCTGTCCGTGGGCAAGGGCCGCGCGCTGCTTACCTCGCTTCAGAGGGACACGGGCGTTAAAATCGAGGGCAGGACCGGCCTTCACCGCTTGAACGCCGCCTACAACTACGGCGGCGCGGACACGCTGCTGGAGACCGTGAACCGCAATTTCGGCCTCGACCTGAGCCTGTACATGCTGGTGGATTACGAAAGCTTTCCGGAGCTGATCGACCTGATCGGCGGCGTGGACATCGAGGGCGTGACCGACGCGGAGATCGAACCGCTCAACCACAACGTGCGCGACGTTCTGCGCCGCAGGTACGACAAAGGCGAGCTTACCTGGGACGAGATCACGCTGATGTACCTGCGGGAAGAGCTGACCAAGGGAGGAAACCTGCACCTGGACGGCCTGCAGGCGCTGGGCTACGCCCGCATACGCAAGACCGACAGCGACTATATGCGAACCCTCCGGCAGCGCAAGATCCTGACCGCGGCGCTCAAAAGCCTTAAAAACAGCGGCCCCGTGTCGCTCGTTCGCTTCGCCGCAAAGAGCCTCAACGTCATCGAAACCAACATGAACCTGTTTCAGCTTTTGTCGCTGGGCGAAAAGGCGCTTCTGGCCTCCGAAATCGAGCAGATGCGTTTGCCCGTGAGCGGCACGTTCAGGGACGACGGCGGCATGTTTTACGACGTGGACTACCGAAAGAACTACGAAGCGTTCCTGCGCTTCGTCTACGGCGAATAGCCTTTTTCCCGACCGACCCGAAAAAGGGAGGAAATCCGAATGAAAACCTTCAAACGCTGCGTGTCTTTGGTGCTTGTTTCGCTCCTTCTGTCCTCTTGTGCGCTGAGCGAGGATTGGCTCAGCGCCCTCTTCGGCAACGTAAACGGCCCGCGCCTCAGCTTCGTGGCCGTACCGGACGAGGCGTTCACTTCCGAAAACGGCCGCGTGCTCGCGGCGACGGCGGACGGGCAGTACGCGGTGATCCTGAGTAAGCAGTGCCCCTACATCTGGAGCATGAACGAGCAAAAGCGCATTCAGCTCAGCTTCGAAAGCGAGGAAGATCTGGCCGAACTGAACTTAAGGGCCGATACCTCGGCGCTCATGAGCGCGCCGACGGGCGAATCGAAGGAGCAGCGGGAAAAGCGGCAGGAGGAGCTCGTCCGGAAAAAGCAGGCCTACCTTCAGGAAAAGGGCATCGAAATGTTCATGTGCTTCGAGGACGCCGTGGAATGCTACGGCGGCGTCGTAGGCGTGGACGCCGCGGCGGACTGCATCGCGCAGAGATACGCGATCTTTACGGCAAGCCGCTTCGGCGTGCGCTTTCTGTGCGACATGCGCACCGGCCGCTGCCGCCTGATCTACGACACGTTTACGACGCTGTGCGAAGACCGGCTGCTGACGGACAGGGGCATCGAATCGATCGAAACGGGCGAAAGCCATATCCCTTCCTACGAACAGATCGACGGGGAAAAACTGTCTTTGGCCGGCCAACCCAACGCCATCATGCTCCTTAAGGACGACAGCGTGCTTTTGCTCTTCCCCGGCAGCGAGATCAAACGGGAAAGCTTCAGCCGCGAGACGTATCTGTTCGACGTTGCGCCCGGGTGGACGCGCGCGCTGGATCTTGGCGAGTTTCCGCTTTCTATGGAGCCGCGGACGCTGACCCTTACGTGGAACGAAAAGTACGCCGCGGCGCACTATCTGTCACCCTACGTCGCCGGCGACACCATGATCCTGGACCGTGAAAGCGGAGAGGTCAAGCCGATCGGCGCGGACGAGCTTATGCTCTTTGCCTCGACGGAGGACAGCTTCATCTGCTACGACCTGAAGAAATCCACGCTCGTACTGCTTAACCCCGAAACGCTTGAAAGAAGCAGCCTGTCCGTCTCCGGCTACCCGTCGGGCGGCCCGCTCCCCCTGACCGTGGTCAGCTCGGTCGTCGGAAACGGCGAAGGCAAGTACTTCGTTCAAAGGGAGCTCGTCAGGGGCTATTTCGAGCTCGTGCAATGAAAAACAATAAACCGAAAGGACTGATTCCGTCATGAAAAACGCAAGCCTCATCCTCGACAGGGATTACGCCGTCTCAAAGGTGGACAAGCGCGTGTTCGGCTCGTTTCTGGAGCATCTGGGCAGGGCGGTCTACACCGGCATATACGAACCCGGCCATCCCACGGCCGACGAAAACGGCCTAAGGCGCGACGTGATCGATCTGGTCAGGCGCCTGAACGTGCCCATCGTGCGCTATCCGGGCGGCAACTTCGTAAGCGGCTTCAAATGGGAAGACAGCGTCGGCCCGGACCGCCCAAAGCGCCTCGACCTCGCCTGGAAGACGACCGAGCCCAATTCCTTCGGCCTGCACGAGTTTGTCGATTGGTGCAAAAAGGCCGGCGCGGAGCCCATGTACGCGATCAATCTGGGCACCCGCGGCCCCATGGAGGCCAAGGAGGTCGTGGAGTATTCGAACCACGCTTCCGGCACGTTCTTAAGCGACCTGCGCGTCAAAAACGGCGCGAAGGACCCCTTCGGCATAAAGCTCTGGTGTCTGGGCAACGAAATGGACGGTCCCTGGCAGATGGGCTCCAAGACCGCCTACGAGTACGGCCGCGTCGCAAACGAGGCCTCCAAGATGATGAAGTGGGTGGACCCGTCCATCGAGACCGTGGCCTGCGGCTCCTCCGGCAGCGGCATGCCCACCTTCGGCGAATGGGAGTACCGCATGCTGGACGAGTGCTACGACAACGTGGACTACGTGTCGCTGCACCGCTACTACGGAAACCCCCACAACGACACGCCGGACTTCCTCGCAAGCACCATGGATCTAAGCGACTTCATCAAGACCGTCGCCTGCATCTGTGACAGCATCAAGGGCAAAAAGCACTCCAAAAAGCAGGTCAACCTGTCTTTGGACGAGTGGAACGTGTGGTATCACTCCCACAGCGACGATCAGACCATCTACAAAAACGAGCCCTGGGGCACGGCGCTTCACCTGCTGGAGGACGTGTACAACTTCGAGGACGCGCTTTTGGTCGGCCTTATGCTGATCACGATCCTCAAAAACGCGGACAGGGTCAAGGTGGCCTGCCTTGCGCAATTGGTCAACGTCATCGCGCCGATCATGACCCGCAAGGGCGGCGGCGCCTGGGCGCAGACGACGTTCTATCCGCTGATGCAGGCGAGCACGTACGGCAGGGGCGTGAGCCTCCAAACGATCGTTCAATGCGAAAAGAGCGACACGAAGCACTACACCGACGTGCCCGCGGTCGACGCCGCGGCGGTGCTGGGCGACGACGGAAGCCTGACCGTCTTCGCCGTGAACCGCTCCCTCGACGAGGACACCGCGCTCAGCCTCGACTTGAGAGGCTTCGGAGAAGTGAAATTCACCGCCCACAGCGTGCTCACCCACAGCGACATGAAGGCCGTCAACACCGAAAGCAACCCCAACGAAGTGATTCCCGGGGACGTAAAGCCCGACCTCACCGAAGGCAAAGTCCTCCTGCCCAAGGCCAGCTGGAACGTGCTGCGCTTCGGGAAGGAATAAACTTTCCGATCATTTTTGCTTTCCGAAAAGGTGTGTGCACACCTTTTCTAAAAGTATCGCACGATCGAATCCGCATAAAATGCCGTTTTCACGGCACTCCCCACCGTTTCGCCGGCACCGGAAGCTCTCTCCGGCTGCCGGTGCTTGACTTTTTGCCCGCTTTTTTGTATAATTATTTCAGAAAACAGTGTGTGCACACCATTTTTGAAAACAGGAGCGCTGTATGGAAATCAAGCGGGACGTCTATTTGCAAAAACTGCTCCGCCGCGAGAAAAACGGGCTGATCAAGGTCGTCACGGGGTTGAGGCGCTGCGGCAAGTCCTATCTGTTATTTACGCTGTTTCACGATCATCTGCTGAAGCGGGGCGTCGGGGAGGATCATATCATCGAAGTCGCGCTGGACGACAGGAGCAACAAGCCGCTTCGCGATCCCGACAATATGCTCTCCTATATCAAAGGCAGGATGCGCGACGAAAAGACCTACTACGTCATTTTGGACGAAGTACAGATGCTGAACGAATTCGAGGACGTACTCAACAGCCTTATGCACCTGCGAAACGCCGATATCTATGTGACCGGAAGCAATTCAAGGTTCCTCTCGTCCGACGTGATCACCGAGTTTCGCGGACGCGGGGACGAAATACGCATGCACCCGCTCTCCTTCCGCGAATATCTGTCCGCCTGCAATTCGAGTGAGGACGAGGCCTGGGACGATTACTTCGTGTACGGGGGCTTGCCGCTGATCCTCTCCCGTTCTTCGCCCGAGGAAAAGGCGGAATATCTTTCGGGGCTTTTCCAAAAAGTGTACCTGAGCGACATCGTAGAGCGGCACGGCATACGCCATCAGGAGGAGCTGGACGAGCTCGTAAACATTCTTGCCTCTTCGGTGGGTTCGCTCACCAATTCGGTCAAACTGGCCAATACGTTCAAAAGCGTAAAAAAGAGAAACATCAGCAGCGTCACGCTCAGGAAGTACACAGATTATCTCACGGACGCGTTTTTGCTAAGCAGATCCCTCCGCTACGACATCAAAGGCAAAAAATACATCGCCACGCCCGCAAAGTACTATTTTGAGGACGTGGGGCTGCGCAATGCACGGCTCAATTTCAGGCAGATCGAAGAAAACCACATCATGGAGAACATTCTGTACAACGAGCTCAGGATACGCGGCTTCAATGTGGACGTGGGCATCGTGGAAAAATTCGGCAAGACAGAGCAGGGAAAGACGACCAAAAAACAGTTCGAAGTGGACTTTGTGGCAAACAAGGGCAGCGAGAAGTATTACATCCAGTCCGCGTTTTCCATGCCCACAGAGGAAAAGCGGCAGCAGGAGGAAAGGCCGCTCAACGCCATCGGTGATTCTTTCAAAAAGATCATCGTCGTGCGCGAAAACATAAAGCCGCGCAGGAACGAAACCGGCATCGTCACGGTGGGCATAAGAAACTTCCTTCTGGACGAATCCATCCTCGTCGGATGATTTTCCGGAGATTTGCTCTTATTTTCTAAAAAAGTGTGTGCACACCTTTTTGGAAAGTAACACGCTTGAATCCACATAAAAGCGCGGAGGCAAAACTGCTTCCGCGCTCTTTTGTTTGTGTGCCCGGCCGCGCCGGGGATTTCGTCAGGCCTGCTCGCCGTCGCCGAGGGTCTCGGTCTGTTTGACGGTGACGGTCTTGGCGTAGCTGCTGAACGCGTTTTCCACGATGCGCCTGTCGGGCTTGGGGGTAATCAGGCTGATCAGGGGCACCAGCACGAGGCCGGCCAGCATGCAGAACGCGCCCGCGTTGATGGGGGATTTGAGGAGATCGGGCAGTATCCACGCGGGGAGCGTGAGCACCTTGAGGTTGCTGAACATGTCGAGCGTCATGTACACGGCGCTGAACAGCATGCTGACCCACACGGCCGCGCCGCTGGTCTTTTTCCAGTACAGGCCGTAGAGGAACGGGGCAAGGAAGGCGCCCGCCATCGCGCCCCAGCTGACGCCCATCGCCTGCGCGATGAAGGCGACGGAGGACTTGTACTGCAGTATCGCAAGGCCGCCCGCGATCACGATGAACACGAGGATGAAGGTGCGGATGATCTTGAGCTGCTTTTTGTCGTCCATGTCCTTGATCACGTGGCCCTTGAGCAGGTCGAGCGTGATCGTGGAGGAGGAGGTGAGGACCAGCGAGGAAAGCGTGCTCATGGAGGCCGAAAGCACCAGAATGATGACCACCGCGATCAGAAGATCGGGGAGTTTTGCCAGCATCGCGGGCACGATGGAGTCGAAGCCGTTGGCAGCGACCAGCTCATTGGTTGAGAACAGCCTTCCGAAGCCGCCCAGGAAGTAGCAGCCGCCGGCGACGACCAGCGCGAAGACCGTGGAGATGACCGTGCCCTTGTGGATCGCGCCCTCGTTTTTGATGGAGTAGAACTTGCCCACCATCTGCGGAAGGCCCCAGGTGCCCAGCGAGGTAAGGATCACGACGCCCAGCAGGTCGAGCGGTTTGGGCCCGAAGAACGAGTTGAATATGCCGGGGGCCGCGGAGACGCTTTCGTCCGAGACCTGAGACAGGCCTTCCAGTGATTTGATGAAGCCGCCGTTTTGCCCGAGCACCGCCGCGATCACCGCCACGATGCCGACCAGCATGATCAGGCCCTGAATAAAGTCGTTGATGGCGGTCGCCATGTAGCCGCCCGCGATCACGTACACGGCGGTCAGCACGCTCATCGCGATCACGCAGTAGATGTAGTCGACGTGGAACGCCATCTCGAACAGACGGCTTAAGCCGTTGTACAGCGAGGCGGTGTAGGGAATCATAAAGATAAATATGATGACCGAAGCCACGATCTTCAGATGGTTTGAATTGAAGCGCTTCTCAAAGAAGTCCGGCATGGTGGCGCTGCCGATGTGCTGCGTCATGATGCGCGTGCGCCTGCCCAGCACGATCCACGCAAGGAGCGAACCCAGCATCGCGTTGCCGATGCCGATCCAGGTCGCGGAGATGCCGAATTTCCAGCCGAACTGCCCGGCGTAGCCGACGAAAATGACCGCGGAGAAATAGCTCGTGCCGTATGCAAACGCCGTCAGCCACGGGCCGACCGAGCGCCCGCCCAGTACAAAACCGTTGACGTCGGTGGCGTGCCTGCGGCAGTATACGCCGATGCCGATCATGATGCCGAAGAAGACGACCAACAAAATGATTTTCAATGCCATAGGTGATACCCTCTTTCTGTTTCAGAGTTCTTTAATACTTTAATACATAAAAGCATTAAAGTCAAGAGGGGTACGAAAAGTTTACAAAAGAATTTTGCGGAGCAAGGGCGACATTCCGTTAGCGCCGTAGCGGCGGTGTGGGTTTTGCGTTTAGCGAACAGCATCCCGTAAACGCCGTAGCGGCGGCATCTACGCCGCCATGGGAATTGCGTATACGGACCGGCGCGGCGTAAAACGCACGGACATGCGCCGTCTCCGTAGCGGCGGCAATCTGCCGCCATGGGAATCGCGTATACGGAACGGCGCGGCGTAAAGCGCACGGATACGCGCCGTCTCCGCAGCGGCGGCGTCTACGCCGCCATGGGCATGGCGTATGCGCAGGAATGCTCCGTAAAACGCAGTTTCACTGCGAATGCGTTTCGCCCATGGCGGCAGATTGCCGCCGCTACGGAGAGGGCGGAATGCTCTGCGTTGAAAGGAGAGAACTGCGCAAACGCCATAACGGTTGGATGGATTTTGCATTTATGGACTACCCTTCCGTTTACGCCGTAGCGGCGGCGTCTACGCCGCCATGGGCATGGCGTATGCGCAGGAATGCTCCGTAAAGCGCGTTTTCACTGCGAATGCGTTTCGCCCATGGCGGCAGATTGCCGCCGCTACGAAGTAAACGGTATGCACTGCGTTGAAAGGAGGATATCCCGTAAACGTCATAACAGTGCGGGCGGAATGCTCTGCGTTGAAAGGGGTTGCGCTGCCAAAACGCGCCGCGGCGGCCCCGAAGGCCGCCGCATGCTTTTTGCTTGCGCATCCTGTTTTCACGCTTTACGCTTCCGCTTTCACTTCCGCTTCCGCGCTGCTCAGCTTGTCGAAATACTTTTTGCGCGTGTTTTCCAGTACGCTGCGGTAGGCGTCACCGCCGCTTTTGTCCAGCGTCTCCAGGAACATGTGCTCGCGCGAGGCAAGCTCCGGATGGATGCGCACCAGCGTCGCCATGCCGGTGTTGGAGCAGATGCCCGCGATGCGCTTGTATTCCGCCATCAGGTTGGAAAACACGGCGTCGGCCAAAAGCGAACACTCGCCCGCGCTCATGCGGTTGAAGTGATTGCGGGTCATTTCGTTTATGAGGTCGTTCACCACGTGCACCTTGGGTTCGATGTCGGAGGCCGCCTTTTCGCTGCGCTGCATGAAGGCCGCCTCGGCGTCGCCGAGGATGTCCGCGATCAGCCCCTGAAGCACGGTCAGCTCCCGCTTGCAGGTCGCGGAAAAGGCCGTGTCGTTTTCGTGCAGTTTTTTCGCGATGTCGGCGATGTTGACCGCGCGGTCGCCCAGCCGCTCGAATTCCGTGGATACCTTGTAGTACTGGTTCAGTATCGCGATGTGGTTTTCGCTCTTCAAATGCGGAAGCAGCTCCACTAAGTAGCGGCTCAAACTGTCCGTCAGGCGGTCGACCTGCCTTTCGACGGAGGATATCCTCTCCTGCGCGGCGGCGCTGTATTCCTCGATCTGCCCCTGCGCCCTGTCCAGATTTTCGCGGGCGATGGTGAACATCGTCAGCAGCATGTCGTAGCAGCTGCGAAGCGCAAGCGCGGGCGTCGTGAAGAACACGGGGTTTAACGCCTCGATGAGCTCGCCGTAGGGGTCCTCCTCCTGCTTTTCCTTTCGTACGATGCGGTCGCTGAGCTTTTCAAACACCCTGAGCAGCGGGAAAAGGCACACCGCGCAGGCGAAGTTGAAGATTGTGTTCGTGTTTGCGATCACACCGGAATTGACCGTCGAATCCCACAGGCCGTCGAGCAGACCCAGATGGTGGATGACCGTGATGACGATCAGCACCAGCGCGGACTCGCACAGGTTGAACAAGATGTTTACGATGCCAACGCGCTTTGCTTCCCTGTTTGCGCCGATCGAGCACACGATGGCCGTGGTCACGCAGTCGCCCAGATACACGCCCACGATCACCGAATAGATCGCCTTGAAGGTCAAAAGGCCGCTGGCGGAAAACGCCTGCAGTATGCCGATCGTGGCCGAGGAGCTCTGCAAAGCGAAGGCGATGCCAGCGCCGATCAGATACCCCACGAACGGGTTGTTGCCGAGGCCCGAAAGCAGGTTTTCCACCATGCCGGAGTCCTTCAGCGAATTGACCGCGCCGGTCATGTTCAGAAGGCCGGAGAAGAGGATGCCGAAGCCGATCGCGATGTTGCCGATCGAGCGGGAATTTTTCAGGATCCCCGTCATGATCAGCACGATGCCGAAGATCAGCGCGACGGGCGCCAGCGTGGACGGCTGAAGCAACCTTAAAAAGGACGAGCCGCCGGAGGTGTTCAGGTCGATCAGGCGGATGATCTGCCCGGTCACGGTCGTACCGACGTTCGCGCCGACGATGATGCCCAGCGACTGGCGCAGCGTGAGTATGCCCGCGCCCACGAGGCCGGAGGTGATCACGATGGTCGCCGTGGAGGACTGGATCAGCGCGGTCACGACGATGCCCAGAACGAACGCCTTGAAGGCGTTGTCGGTCACCTTTTCCATGACGGCTTTTAACGTTCCCGAGGAGTTTTCCTTCAGCGATTCGCCCATCAGACGCATGCCGTAGAGGAACATGGCAAGGCCGCCCAGCAGGGAAAGAATGTCAAAAAAATTCATAGAGCCTCCGTTTCAGGCAGGAAAAAAACGACATTTCGCATTCATATCATAGCGCACAAAGCGCTTCTGTTCAAGTTAAACTCTGTAAAACCGTGAAAAATATGGCGCGCCCGCGCTGTTACGGCATATACGCGATGACGTACGCCGAACACGAAAAAAGCCATCCCTGTTGCCCGGTTCCGCTTTTTGTGTTATAATCTTTACGCAGAATAAGTTTATAAAAAGGAAGGGTGCGGCATGAACCAAAAAGTGAAAATCGGCGTCTTCGGCGCCTACCGCGGCATGACGATGATCAACGTACTGCTACGCCATCCCGACGCGGAGCTGGTCGCCATCTGCGACAAATACGTCCCCGCGCTTCAAAAGGCGGAAAACGCCGCGAAGGAGGCGGGCCTGAACATCGCGCTGTACGAAAACTTCGAGGATTTCTTCCGGCACGACATGGACGCGGTCGTACTGGCCAATTACGCCAACGAACACGCGCCTTTCGCCGTCCGCCTGCTCAAAAGCGGAAGGCACGTGCTCAGCGAAGTGCTGCCCTGCGAGACGATGGCGCAGGCCGTCGAGCTGATCGAGGCGGCAGAAAGCAGCGGCAAGGTCTACGCGTACGCGGAAAACTACTGCTATATGTGGCACACCTTCGAGATGCGTGCGCGCTACGAGCGGGGCGACATCGGTCAGGTGATGTACGCCGAGGGCGAGTACGTCCACGACTGCAGCGCGATCTGGCCAAGCATCACCTACGGCGAAAAGGATCACTGGCGCAACAACCTCTACCCCACGTTTTACTGCACGCATTCGATCGGCCCGATGCTGACGATCACCGGCCGCCGCCCCGTGCAGGTCACGGGCTTCGTGACGCAGAGAAACGAAACGGTCAGGCCCCTCGGCATCAAAAGCGGCGAATGCGCGGGCATCGAGATACTGACGCTGGACAACGGCGCGATCTGCAAAAGCGTGCACGGCCATCTGAAGCGCGAGCCCGGCAGCGTAAACTACGAGATCTACGGCACCAAGGGCTCCATGGAGAGCGAGCGCTTTATGCCCGGCTACGCAAAGGAGGGTCAGCAGCCCGAGCTGCAGGTCTACCGCGAGGGCGAAAAGCTTTGCATAGGAAAGACGGAGCGCTACGTGCCGGGCCTTCAGCTGATCGCCGCGGAAATGGCGCAAAAGTTCACCACCCACGGCGGCAGCGACTTCTATCCCACGCATTTCTTCATCGAGCGCATACTGGGCAGGCCGGACGGCGAAAAGTACTCGATCGACGTCTACAGCGCCGTGGACATGGGCATCTGCGGCATACTGGCCTACCGCTCCGCGTTAAACGGCAATCAACCCATGCGCGTTCCGAACCTGAGGAACAGGGAAGAGCGCGACGCATGGCGAAACGACAACTTCTGCACGAACCCCGCCGTCGCGGGGAAGGGTCAGCTTTTGCCCTGCTACCCCGGCGGCAGCCTCGAATACCCGGACAGCGTATACGAGGAAGTGAGAAACATCTGGCTCTCCGGCAAAAACGCCGAATAGGCCTTCGCATACCGAGGCGACAGAAGATCGGCGGGCAGGGCGCCCGCCGATCCTTATATTGTCGTCCGTTTCCGCTCATCGCGGGTATTTTTCCGCAAGCTTCGCCGCCTGATCCATGGAGATCACCCGGTAGGCCGGCTTATACAGCCTCCGGTACGCCTCCGAATGGGACGGAAGCCAGTCTTCGTCCGGTATCCTTTCGATCTCCGGAGCGCCCGTCAGTTCGTATCTCCCTTCGGCCGCGAGGCGCGCGCACAGCTCGTACACGTCCCTTCGCGTAAAACGCAGCGCGGGGCGGGACGCGGCCATGAGGTCCGCGACGGTTTCCGCCGGAATCCCCTCCGCCATTGCCCGCCGAAGGTTCAGCCGCGCCCAGCAGGGGCTGATCTCCTCGGTCAGCGCTTCGTCTGGATCGGGGGCGAGCGCTTGCGCCTCTCGCAGGATGTACGCGATCACCGCGTCCCTCGAGGAGAGCAGATGCCCCACGCCCAGCATCGCCTGAAACAGGAATTTGACCGTATCCGCGCCCTCCATGGCCGGGCGCAGAAGCTTTTGCCTGTCCAACAGCCTGAGCGTTTCGCTTTCGAACGCTTCCTTCGTCATACTGTCCGCTCCTTTCACGGGCGCACTCGTTATATTTTTTCCGGGCGCGGCGCTTCCCCGCCCTCGTTTTCCGAAGGCCCGACCGGCCTTAAGCCGCGCGGGGGGCAGCTGAACGGCGCGCGGGGCGCGCGTCCCCTGCCGTAGGGCTGCGCGGGCAAAACGTGCGGTTCGGGCCGGCGGGGGCCGTTTTCATCGCCGAAGGGGCGCGCGGGCAGCGGGCGCGGCTCCGGCCGGCGGACGCGCCACGCGGGCAGCGGCGGCGCAAAGCCCTCTTCCGCACCGAAGCGCGGGCGCGGCGGATGCATGCTCAGGCCCTGATCCGCGCAGGCGCCTTCGGCGCTTTCGATCAGCTTGTCCAGTATCGCGTCCAGCGCGGCCTCCTCCTCCTGACTCAGCGCGTCGAAGGGGATGAGCTCCCTGTCGCGGTCGTTGAGCCGCTCCAGATATTTTTTTCCCGTTTCGCTGATGTGGAGATTCACGTTCCTGTGGTCCTCCGGCATGGGCGTTTTGCTGATCATGCCGCCCTTTTCCAGCTTGCCCAGCAGTTCGCTGAGGGAGCTTGGCTGAACGCCGAGGCGCTCCATCAGCTCCCTTTGGCTTATGCCGTCCCTCAGCGCGATCTGGGTCAGCGCCCGCTCCTGGCTGCGGCCGCGCGGGCCCTCCTGCCCGAATCTGGGCGCGGAAAGCCGCCGCAAAAGCATAGCAAGGTGCATGTATTTTTCCATTAAGATCATTTTTTCGTTTTCCATTATATCGTCCTCCAATCTTTCTGTACCGAATGATTGCATTCTAATCCGCCGCGCCGCCTTTGTCAATACCCTATTCGTTCTGTACCGAACATTTTACACAAAGTCAACAATCCGTGAAATATTAAATTGACCGAAACAGCTGTAATAATATTGTAATATCTCGGCGGCTGTGGTATAATGTTCCCATGCCGCCGCCCCGCGCGAAAGGGCGGCAAAGCACGATACGAAACGAATCCGATACGGAGAAAACATATGCAAAGGACACAAAGCGTCATTTTTTCCTCTCCCCTTGCGGCCAGACAAAGCGGCGCGCGCGTCAACCGCGTGGGCGGCTATTTCGAGCGCAGCGAAAAGCGCTCTCCCTATCAGAGCGGCTCCTCCGGCGCCTACAACAGCGGGCGCAACCGCACGAGCGTCGGCTTTACCGTGGCCGCGCTGCTTTTGCTTTTTTTGATCTATCCGGTTGGCGTGATCATGATCTGGAACCACAGGGTCGGCTTTACGCCCGGCACGAAGCTGCTTTTGACGCTGCTGGCGGCGGTGGTGTTCTGCCTGCTGCTGGTATACGTGGCCAACATGGACACGCAGAATCCCCAGCTCAAAAAGGTGCAAAACGGGCTGAACACGGCCCTGGACGGCATATACGATTTCAGCCGCACCGCATTAAGCAAGCTCGGCAAATGGACGGGGCTGGACAAGGGCGGCTTCCCCTCGAAGCTGAAATACATCTGGAACGAGAGCAAATACGACGTCGCGCGCGCGGGCATACGCCTGCTGGGCGACACGGCCCAAAACGCGGGCGAGATCAAGCGCCTCGCGCCCGAAGCCGCGCTGGACGGCTTTAAGAAGCTAAGCGGCTACAAGGAGACCGAAGCGGAAGAGACGCCGCCGCAGGATCAGCGCGAGACGGTCAAGACCGCCGTCATCTCCCGCGAGACGCCCGCGCCCACCGCGACGCCCCTGCCGAGCGAGACCGTAAAACCCACGCCCGTGGCGACCAAGGCCCCCGAAAGGGTGACTTTGCCCGAGATCCGCCCGGCAAGCGAGGCGCAGGTCTTCTACAACGACGGCGGCACCTACTACCACCTGAAGGACACCTGCACCGGCATGTTCAAAAAGGCGGACTCCCACACCCTCAGCCAGGCCGCGGCCGCGGGCAAGCAGGCCTGCCAGAACTGCCACGTGATCTCTTTGGACATACTGAACCATACCGAGACGGACTATCTGTGGGTAGACAGCAAAAACGTGGCGCACACGACCGATCTGTGCCTTGAGTTCGAGGGCGACTACCATCTGGTCTCCTTTACCGAGGTCTACGAGGGCCACTACACCTACTGCCCCCGCTGCAAGGCGGATCAGGTGTTCGAATACCTGCGCCAGAACGATTCGAGCTACAACCTGGACTACGACAGCCTGACCCAGGACGATATCCTGCTCTACGAATACGAAAAGACGATCGAGGTCTACTACGGCTCCAACAGCCGCTACTACCATTCCACGCGGGACTGCGCGCAGATGTACGACGACTCCTACACCCACAACCTGCTGGAAGCCCTGCACAAGGACGGCAAAAAGCCCTGCTCCGTCTGCAACCCCGACAACGAGGCCGACGCGCGGGAATACCTGGACAAGCTGAAGAATCAGTGAGCCGAGGCGAAAAAAACGCGTGCACGACGGACCCTGTCCGGACTGACGGCAGCCAATTCATAAGGCAGGGCCTACCGCACTTGAGCGGCAGGCCCTGCCTGTGTTTTATAAACGCCTGCGGCAGCAATAATCGATCAACGGCTGCCCGCGCCGGAACGCGCTATTCAGGGCAGCACGACCACGACCGGGCGGACGCCGATGATGTCGCTGCTGACGAAGTCGCCGTAGGTGTAGACGCTGCCGTCGGTGTCGATGTAGGCCGCATCCTCGGCGCTGTCGCCGGGGGAACGGAGCCAGCAAAAGCACGCGGCGACGCCGTTCACGCTGTAAGCGGCGCTCCGGTAGGCGTGCCGCGCGAGCGCGTATTCCGTGGGCGCGCACATCCGCGAAGCGTCGTTCGTGAAATAGCCGTAGGCGCTGCCCGCGCCGAACTGATCCGTCACTTCTTTGATGGCGAGCAGCCACACCCTGTCCTGCGTGGCGCGGCCGCCGTCAACGGCGTGGACGGGGTTGTCTTCGTTTTCGAGCGTAACCGGCACGATCCTCGCCTGCTCGGCCGGGCTGAAGGCCGCGTTATAAAAATCGTCGTTCAGCCGGGCGCGCAGCGTGCAGGTCTCCCAGGTGACGTCGGTGCGGAAGGTGTTGTACGGCGCCGCGTCCAGCGCATACTTGCTCATAAGCACAAGACCGCCGTACCGCTCGCCGATGACGATCCACTCGATCGGCTCCGCGCCGTTTTCCGGGTCGCCGTCCTGCTCGTAAGCGCCGAAAGTGACACAAGCGCCGATCTCATAAGCGGCCTTTCCCGTTTGCCCGTCTGCCGCCGCGAACGCGCATAAGACGAGCAAAATCAAAAGAACCGGTACCGTCACGAACAGCCTTTTCAAAGCCCTGCCTCCCTTCGTTTTTCAGCGGAATCATACCACTTTTGAAACGGATTTGCAAGCGCGATCCGCTTTACCGCATTCCCGGTCAAAAGAAAACGCCGGGCATATGCACGAAAATTTCGCCCCTTTGCCCCGCTTTCTCAGCTTTTTCATTCCGCTTCGGCCTGATTTTGTCGTTTGGGGATTGAAAACGCCGCGCGTTTTGGTTATAATAGGGGAAGAAACGGCAAAGAGTGCATAAAGGATGTCAGCATGAACGAATTCAGTCTTACGGTCGTCACCCCCGACGGCATACAGTTCGACGGCATGGCGCAGGAGCTCATCGTGCGCACGGTGAGCGGAGACCTGGCCGTGCTCGCGGGGCACGAAAACCTGGTCTGCCCGCTGGGCATGGGGCAGGCGGTCGTCGTGACCGCCGAGGGCCGCCGCACCGCCGCCTGCATCGGCGGCATCCTCACGGTGCTGGGCGGCATGGCGCGCCTGGTGCCCACGACCTTCGAGTGGTCGGACAAGATCGACCTCGCCCGCGCCCGCGACGCCGAAAAGCGCGCCCGCGAGCAGCTGAAGACCGCGACGGAGGCCTCCGAGATCAAGCTGGCCGAAGCCCGCCTCAAGCGCGCGCTGGTCCGCCAGAGCGCGGCCGCCGGCGTCCCCGGTCGGTAAGAAGCGAAGGAACACACAAAACCATTCCCCGAGGAGGACCCATTTATGAAAAAAACACTGTGCGCCCTTTTGTGCCTTGCGCTGATTATGAGCCTTGGCTGCTTCGCGCTGGGCGACTATACCGAGTACGACCTCAGCATACTTTCCCAGCTGGGCATGACGGTCGACCAGCTGACGCAAAGCGACATGCGCGCCCAGACGGCCGCCGCGATCATTCTGGATTATATCCTCGCGGACTACGAAAGCGGCCTTAAGCTGATCGAAAACTGTTCGCTGGGCAACGCCCGCCTGTGCCCCTTCGCCACGTACACGATGGACCTGTACATCCCCATGTCGGACGGCAAATACTGGAACCTGTTCGTAAACCTGTCCAACGGCCGGATGATGGATTTCGGCAAGGGCAGCTACAACGGCACCGAAGAGAAGGTCTACTACAACGTGGACATGCTGGAAGTTCTGGACGAACTGAGCGGCTACCTCGAACTGTTCGGAGAAGAAAACTAATCAAGCGCGCGGCCTTTCCGGCCGCTTTTTGCTGTTTATGGACCAACGGGCGCCGAGGGCGCAGTGAGGCAAACATGCATATCAGATTTCTCGGCACGGGCGCGGCGGACTGGGCCGGCCCGGACGAACGCGGCGAATACAGAAGGCTGACGAGCACGCTATTGGACGGCTGCCTTCTGATCGACGTAAGCAAAACGGTTTTGGATCAGATAAACGACCCAACGAAGATCACCGACGTGCTGTTCACCCACAGCCACGCCGACCATTTCGACCCCGCAGCACTCAGGACCCTCGCGCCCTGCCGCGTGTACGCGCACGAGAGCTGGTGCAACGAGATCGCGGGCGAAGGGCTTAGCGTCGTTCCGCTCAAAATCGGCGAGCGCGTCGCCGCGGGCAATTTTACGGTGCTGCCGATGCCCTCCAACCACTCGACGGAGCGCGCTTACGAGACCACGCTGCACTACCTGATCGAAAAGGACAGAAAGACGCTCCTGTACGCCACCGACGGCGCATGGCTTCTGAACGCGGAGCACCGCCTGATCGGAAAGACGGTCCTGGACGCGGCGGTCTTCGACGCGACGATCGGCGACGGTCACCCCGGCGACTACCGCGTATTCGAGCACAACTCGCTGGACATGGTGCGCCTGATGGAGAAGACGCTGCGCGCCACCGGCCGCCTGATCCCGGGCGCCCCCGTGTTCCTGACGCACCTCGCCCGAACGCTGCACCCGGATCAAAAGACGCTGCAAGCGCAGATAAAAAAGCCCTTCGTTGCGTGCTTTGACGGCATGGAGGCGGAGATTTAGCGGCCATTCGGAGGCGCGGATCGGCCGCGCCTATACGACCGTATTTCCTTCCGAAATCAGGACGGAAAGCGCCTTTTCGTAGTTTTCCTCCTTCACGAGGATGTAATCCGTGTTGTACGTCGAAACGGCGAAGAGGCCGATCCCCTGCGCCGCGAGGACGCCGGACAGCTTCGACAGCACGCCGATCAGCGAAAAGTCCAGAACGCCGCGGACGCGAAAGCCCCGCCAGCCGTCCTCGCGCGCAGAAGCGCCCGGCGGCGCGTCCTGCGTTTTGCACACCAGCGAGATCTCTTCGTCCGTTTTGCCGACGAAAAAGAAATCCGCGGCCAGGTCGATCTCCGAAAGCGTCCGCACCTTGCAGACGCTCAATTTATGGGTTATTTTCTGTAATTCCATCTGCGATACTTCCTTTGACGGTTTTGCGTTTTCCCGTCGCTATGGGCTGCATGGCGGCGTAGACGCCGCCGCTACGGAGTGGGCGTGTATCGGTATCGTTATACGAATTCTGCGACAAATCCCTCTTTCGGTACGGCGCACGTTTGAACGCACGGTATCGCGTTTTCTCCGTAGCGGCGGCAATCTGCCGCCATGGGCGATGCGTAAAGCAGTACAGCCGCTTTTATGTGTTTTCTCGTCGTCCCGGGGCTACGTGGCGGCAGATTGGCGCCGCGACAGTGAGGGCGCGTAGTTGCATCGTTATGCGGGATTTTCCGGCAAATCCCTATTTCGATGTAACGCACGTTTGAACGCACGGCATCGCGTTTTCTCCGTAGCGGCGGCCTCAAGGCCGCCATGGGTACCTCGAATAAGCAGAGCAGCCGCGTTTTGTGCGTCTCCTTGTCGTCCCGGGGCTACATGGC
>JAFPWH010000071.1 GCA_017395065.1 Clostridia bacterium
GGACTTTTTCCAGGGCAAGGGCTATGAGACGGTGTATTCCCCGTTTATCAACGAGGATTCGATCCGCAACATGATCTCGATGTGCCAAAGAAAGCACAGCCTCGGCATCGTGCAGACCACCTGGTTCTGCCCCCAGACCGCAATCCCCTACGTGCGCCTCTCCGGCAAACTGCAGTGGGAAGGGAAGGAAAGATGAAAAAACGACTGTGAATGAAAACAAAGAAGTGTCGACCGTTTACACAATGATTGCCAGAAATGGGGAAGAAAGGCCCGCGTTCTTTTAGACAAGAGAAGCCCAGGGTAGAAGAAGTACTGGGTAACACGACCCTTTCAAACCCATGAGAAGAAATGACAGCGGAGGAACTGTCAGATGCTTCCGGCTTTTTCCTTCGATGTGCCGGAAGGCGCGAAGAACGTAATCCATCGCTGCGCTGATATCCTTGATTCTTTTTCCTTGAAACAAAGGGTGGGCAGATGATGGAATACAGCATGCTTGGGCGCATTGGGTTCATCCGGGTGCATGACGGGACTAATGTCGGATAGGACATCGGCACTGACAATACTTAACGCCCGTGCTCTGTCTCCTGAAAGTAGCTATGCAGAGCTTTATGACGAGGTCTTAATACCAGCTGAATTTCGCAAGGCCCACCAACAAAACGATAATTTCCTTTTGTCGCTTATCACATAGTATCATCAAGTATCATTTAGCAGATTTAAGCGACCAATAAGCGAAAAGTAACGAAGCAATTCACGAAAAAGAACAAAAGAAGCCCCATTTACCTGCAAAATCAGCAGATTTAGCGCAGTAAATGGGTCTTTTCCTGAAGTATCATTCGGTTCTGTATAATTGCGGCACAATTACGTTACCCTCCTGTACGAAGCGGGCGTTGACCCTTTGATCGCGATGAAGATCGTCGGCCACACGGACTACAAGACCACGGCGAACATCTACACCCACGTTCGTGGCGAAATGCTGAAGAAGGCGACGGTGAATATGGCGGAGGTGTTTGGGAGCAGGGTGGGAGAAGGATAGATATATACAATTGATAGGAAGAACCGGGTAAATTGCCCGGTTTTTACTTTTTTTGGTGTTGAAGATAAAGACGAAAAATGATATAATACAAATAAAAAGTATTTGAATAATACTATAGGGATTGGAGATGCTATATATGCGTAAAACACTTATTTGCATCGTACTAGTTGTATTCTTATCATACAGTGCTTCAGTTATAGCTGAAACATGGATTTGCCCTTTTTGTGAGAATGAGGCAAGAGATAATTATTGCAGCATATGTGGTATACAGAGCCCACTTGATTCATGGATCTGCATTCAATGCAAAAATGAAAAAACTGGTAACTTTTGTAATGAGTGTGGCTCACCAAGACCGACTCCTATTTCATCGGTTAAGGTGTCGAATAACGTAGAAAATGGCATTAATAGAGGAGCTACTCCGGAGTTAACCAGTGAAGAAACAACAGATGATAAAGCTCAAACAGTAACTGTGAAAAACTACGTTGGTAGAAATCTGTCTTCATGTGGTTATACTTCATTAGGTGGAGATAGACGCGATAGATATGCCGATACTACGATACTGCTGGTTTTATTAGATCTCGACGGTATCTATATAGATCCTATGGATACAAGTGCATTAGGAAGTTACAGGGTAGTAGCACAGTACCCTGAAGCAGATACGAGTTTTAAGATAACAACAGATGAAGATGGAGAATCAGAGAATCTTGGTTATGGTGAAATCATTCTGGTTGTTACTAACAGTAATAAGAATGCAGAAGTGCTAAATATGTCCACAGTCCGTCCCTCCCCTGACAAAAGCATTCAATATGTAAGAGATTATAAAGGTAGAATGCTTGAAGATGTTGGCTATACTGCAATCAATGGGAATAGATATGATAAATATGGCCCTGATGGATACGTTCAGATAATTATAGTGGATGAACAAGGCGGAATAATAGATCCATCAGAGTATAAGGATTTATTTATTACATTGTTCTTGATCAGGATGTGGCTCCTGATACAGAAATGACATTTTACTATACTGCTGACGAAACGGGCGTTGAGGATTGCTCGGATCAATCAATCGATGCGATTCAGATTACCGTTAGATTAACAGAGCAAGGTATTGCAAAATTTAAAGCCGAAGCTGATGAAGAAGCAGCATTACGTGCTGAGGGAAAGATACGTGAATTATATCAAGGCAACTATGAAATAGGCAAAGATCTGCCATCTGGGAACTATGAATTATCTTTGATTAGTACCTCGTGTAGCGTCTATGTATATAATAATAAAACATCTTTTGAGAACAATAAAGGTGACTGGAAATATCTATATGGAAATGACGATAGAGAGTATCTTTATCTGACAGAAGGAATGTATCTAAAAGTATCTGGTGGTGCAACTGAAGCAAAGATACGTGATGTTAAGCTGAATGATTCAGAGTGCTTGTTATACACAGGTGTTTATCAAATTGGAGTTGACTTGGATGCGGGCAGTTACGAGTTGAGGCCATATACTGATGCAAGTAGTGTTTATCTATATCAGACTGTATCCAATTTTAAAAACAACAAGGATGGAAAGTGGATGTACCTTTATGGAAAAGATGATAAAGAGTATCTTTCTTTAAGAGATGGTATGGTCCTCAAAGTAAGTTCAGGAGCGACTTTAGCCAAGAAAAAATAATCATTTTGACATGTTCTTACCAAATAGGACAGTATTTTTAAAGTAAAACAATGCGCTTTTCTTCAGGAAAAGCGTATCCGAAAGAGGGGCTTTGAATGGCGAGAAGATTCCTTTGTGTATTATTGGCTTTAACGTTTCTTATTTCCGTAGACTGCTCTTTTGCAGAGAACTGGATTTGCCCCGGTTGCAAAAATGAAGCTACAGGTAATTTCTGTAGTGAATGCGGAACAGCTAAGCCGGTTATGAAATCGCCTGATTGGATCTGCCCCAACTGTGGGAATAATGCTACTGGTAATTTCTGCAACAATTGTGGTACAAAAAGACCGGAAACTTCCAAGCCGGAATCGATAGATTTTGAAGAACAAGTAGATGGATTATATGTTCATGCTAAGGAAGATGGTACATCGATATATAGAAGTCCCAACATTGAAGATGAGTGGGCTAAAGTGAACATAGACTATGAGTTTTTACTGATAGCAAAAAGTGGTAATTGGCTCAAAATTTCCAGTACAATTAATAGCTTCGTTGTCTATGCCTTAGAAGATGAATTCACATTTAGTTCAAAGCAATATGAAACAATTGCTCCCACGCCAACGCCGACACAGAGTATCACTCCTACGTCGACACCAATAGGGAAGATAACGCCTACGCCATCAACAACACCGAACACGACACTCAGCCCAATGGCTACGCCTTTTTCTGCAGAAGGATACAGTGATGTGTTTGTTAAAGGGGACTTTTCATGTTCTTATGTTGATGGAGGAATAATAATCGTCCGCTATAATGGAAACAGTAGCTACATCAGCATCTCATCTACGATCGAAGGCAAAAAGGTTATTGGCATAGCATCGAATGCGTTTCGTGATTGCCAAACTATAGATTCGATTACAATTTGGCCTAGGTTGACTTCCATAGGTGATTATGCCTTCGCAGGATGTACAAGACTTACGAGCATAAGCATTCCAGGTTCAGTAACTTACATTGGAGTGTCTGCCTTTGAAGGTTGTTCCTCTTTAACCAGCGCAACAATTTGGAGTGGTCCAACAGTAATCAAAGAGCGAGCATTTAAGGACTGCATTAAATTGACTTCTATAAGCATACCAGGTAGTGTCAAAACAATTGAACCATATGCATTCTACAACTGTTCAGCTCTTACGAGCGCAACATTTTGGAGTGGTATAGAGTGTATTGGAGAATCAGCATTTTGGGGGTGTGTTAAACTACAGAGTGTTAGTATTCCTTCCTCGACGAAGCTTATCGAAAAGTCAGCTTTTTGTGGTTGTAAATCGTTGAATTCGATCACTTTTTGGGGTGGCACTAATATTGGAGATTACGCTTTTCAGGGATGCACCAAGCTAAGGAGTATTTCAATTTCGCGCAAGACAGAATACATTGGTAATTATGCGTTTGAAGGATGCTCTTCATTGTCAAGCGTAATCACGGATTCATACACCAGCATAGGTGTGGGTGCTTTTGATAATTGCCCTGCTTTAAGGAACAAACCTGTTTATCCACGGGGCACTGTTCCAGATGAAACATCTTCAAGCATTAATGGTTCTGTTACTCCAACTCCAACTGTTTTTTCACAAAACCACTCCAATCAAGACGCGGTATCTATAGACCAAACTCCTCGACCAACAATAACACCAAACGTAATCTCATCAAGCTTACCGGATCAATATACCAGTGGTAATTATGTTGATGGTGGTACATTGATGAGCATAACTTGGGAATTGTATGATACTGGCCTTCTGATCATAAGCGGAAGTGGATATTTAAATAGTGATTCAGCATGGTCACGTTATAAAGCAAGGATTAAATACATCTTCATTGAATCTGGCATTGTAGATATAGGAGATAACCTGTTTAGCTCATACACCAATCTTGAAGGAATTGATATACCGGACACAGTCAAGAGAATTGGATATAGAGCTTTTTATTCCTGTGAAAAGCTGCATGAGATTACTATTCCCGGAAATGTTAAAGAAATTGAAGATTATGCATTCGCCTATAGCGGGCTAACATCTTGTATAATTGAGGAAGGAGCCACTACCGTATCGGATTACTGTTTTTATTACGCTTCAGATTTAGAAAGTGTGAAATTACCGAGTACACTGACAGCTATTGGGCTCAAGGCTTTTTATTCCTGTGAAAAGCTACATGAAGTTACTATTCCCGGAAATGTTAAAGAAATTGAAGATTATGCATTCGCCTATAGCGGGCTAACATCTTGTATAATTGAGGAAGGAGCCACTACCGTATCGGATTACTGTTTTTATTATGCATCAAGTTTAGAGAACGTAGAACTGCCGAGTACGTTGACAGTCATTGGATTTAAGGCATTCTATTCTTGTGATGTAAAAGTGATAACGATTCCTTCAACGATTCTTGAAATTGGACAAAACGCATTTAACTATAACGATGATTTGCAGATAGTGTATTATCAGGGTTCAGAAAGTGAATGGAATGATGTGAATAAACATAATTCTGGCATTCAAGAGGGAGTCATAGTATTCAATAATCCGATTGAAGTTAGCAATTCATCTGATGTGTTCACAATTGGTGACATGTATGTCTTTGGCATGTATGAACAAGACAATAACAAGTCAAATGGAAAAGAGCCAATTGAGTGGATCATCCTTGACGTGGATGTAGACGGTAGCATATTATTACTGAGCAAATATGCATTGGATGCGCAACCTTATCATACAAAACTCAGAGATACAATATGGGCGACTTGTACATTGCGCCAATGGCTGAACAAAGATTTCTTGGATGCTGCATTTACAGATGAAGAACAAACAAAAATTAAAGTCGCCAAAATAGTCAATAATGGCAATCCTTTTTATAGTAGAGAGGGCAGTGATGATACAGAAGATAAGGTATGGCTTTTGAGTATCTCCGAGATTAATGAATATTTTAAAGAGGATGAGGATCGTTTATGCGCACCAACTAAATATGCAGCTGAACGAGGTGTAGCTCTTAGTAAAAGATATTCTGTTGATGGTTTAAGCGCTTGCTTTTCATGGTGGTTACGTTCCCCCGGATATAGACATGATACAGCTGCTACTATAACGGTTGACCTAGTAAACGGAGAGGATTATTGTGCAGTTTCTTATGGCTGGCTTGGTGTACGCCCCGTAATTGTTATCATGCCTTAGGAAAACCTTCAATAGGGTATCTTCTCACGAATGAGCATGCATTGCTTTCTGTAAAATGAGTTAATCGAGAATAATGTAGCCCTTCACAACAGGGAGGAAACTTACCTTAGTTTCCTCCTTTTAACCTTTTGGCACATCACCCAAAGTCCGTCTCTGACTGACATTTTAGACAATTCCGGTCACAGACCGTCATAGACGCACAAGAATCCGTTGCTTTCCGAGTGGATCGATTTGAGCAAAATCGGGTGTAATCCGATGGAATCGAGCTTGCGAGCATAAAAAAGACCGGACTTGGATTGACAAATCCGGATCGCTATTAAGTTCCGATTTGTGAATCTGAACTCCTGCTGTCTTTAGCTGTGTTGATCGAGGCAATGAGGAGCCTGCGGATCGTTCCACAGCGGTCGGACAAAGCCTTGACGGTTTCATTGTCGGCAAGTCCGGACTATGTGAACAATTCGAGCCAATATTCGGTCTCATAGCATTCTTTTAAAGCGATTTGGAGCTTTGCGACAAAGTCGGCCCTTCCGTGTGCGTAATTTGCTTCATGGATATATGCGCCGATGGAAGTTGCAGATCGCTCAAACTGATTTACGAGAGCGCGATGCCCGCTTACCGTCTCACAGAATTTAATCGCATCGACCGCAAATTGCATTGACAGAGTTCTAAGTTTCGATTCAGCCATGACCGTGCCTCGCTTTCCGTATGAAGATGCAACAGATCAGGATCGATTCAGTGAAATATCGCGCTGCGCGCGATGTGAAATGTTTGCCTTGCGGCAAACGTGAAATATCCGGCTGACGCCGGGTGTGAAATGAAATAAATTCCCACGCCCGCAGGCATTTCACGTAGCGCAGCTACATTTCACGCGCGAAGCGCATTTCACAAATCCCGACAGGGATTTATTTCGTTGAAAAAACGACGTGCTTTTGCACGCCGTTTTTTTCCGTGCCTGGAGGGATTCGAACCCCCGACCTTTTGGTTCGTAGCCAAACACTCTATCCGGCTGAGCTACAGGCACTCGTTTCGTGAACGCTTGATATTATAACGCAGGGGAGATAGTTTGTCAAGATGCGGGAATGTAAATTGTTGAATGCAGGGCAAAAATCGGAGCGTTTATCTGAGCGGCAAAAGAGATTCCCCGTTGGGTCGGGGAATTTCTCTGCTGCTCGCTCTGCCGGCTGCGCTGCATTCCTGAGTACAATTTTTTATCTTTTCATAGCACGCGGCAGGGCGGCGTTTGGTTATGAGCGAGTCGAATGCTAAAACGATTGGTCTCTGCTTTAATACTCGCAAAGGGCGCCGAAGTCGAAATCGACGATACTGAGCACTTCCACGGTCCCGTCGAGCTTTTCATACAGGAAGACCAGCTTGAAGGAGGGCTGCGCGTCGGGTATTACCGGCTTGGCCTGCGCCAGGAAACAGTAGTTCGTTCCGGCGACGATCTGGCTTCCGAGGAACGCGACGGGGGTGTAATCGACGCCGAGGAGCTTTTCGGTACCTTTTTCAAACAGCGCCTTGTTTTCTTCGGTGATCGCGGGGGAGTCGGCAGGCTTCCAACCGCCCGTCGTGAGCCCTTCGGCAAAAGCGGCGGCAGAGATCAGGAGCAGTGCGAAGACGATACATAAGATTTTTTTCATTGTTTTGTACTTCCTTTCTTTTGATGTTGTCTGTTTTGTGTGTCCCGGTTTCTGACCGGTGACACTCCTTTATACGCGCAGCGGTCCGGTGCGTCAGCGGGCAGTCTGTTAAGATTTGCCACCGAAACTGCGCCGGGGGAGAAGGGATCGCTTCACTGCTATACAGAATCGATGCGTGTTTTTGCGCACGAATGAGCCGCCGGCACGAAGTATGCCGGCGGTCCGATGCGATATGGCTGCTGTAATGCTTGCTGCTGTCAACGAACGTGCTCCGTAAAGAGCACGGCGTCCCTGTACAGATCCATCAGGAGTTCCTCGGGGATCTCCGGCGCTTCGGGATACATGAGCATGAGCAGGCTTCTTTCACCGGGCAGCAGGCTGTCCAGCGTCACGCGCCACGCGCCGATGTCCTGTTTGCGGTTTTCGTCCGCTTCGAGGTACAGCGGCTTCACTTCCTCGTCCAGCGCTGCCTGCCAGAAGCTCTGGCCCCGCAGGAAAATGCTGTCCAGGGATCCGTAGCCGGTCTCTCTCAGCATGCTGAGCACGTCTTGCATGGCCCGTGCGGCCGGGACGTCGTAATACTCGGTCACCGCGCAGTCGCTGCCGCTTAGCGCGTCGAATTCCCGGGTGCTCATCCCGCGCGGTTCCGTCTCTGCCAGCGCCTCATATCCGCTGATCAGGCTGCTTTGGGGCTGCTCCGGCATGGTGTGCACGCTGTAACACAGCTGCGCGCATTTGAGCCGCAGCATCTTTGTCAGCGCTTCTCCCCGTACGCCTTCTCCGTAAGCCTCGATGTCGCTCAGCAGCGCGTCCCGCTCTGCGATCAGCTCATTTCGGCGGCTGTCGTTCTTCGCGGTGGTCAGAAGCATCTCGTACATCGTCAGCGTGTTTTGCTTCATCGATTCCGCGTCCCCGGCCTTCACTGCCGACGCGTATTTCTCCGCGTAGGCCATAAACAGCGCACGATCCTCCGTCACGGCAGCCTTGGCCTCGGAATCGCCGGCCTCGTAGAGGATACCGTACAGCTCCAGTATCGCCGAATACCAGATCTCCGCCGCTTCGTCCCAGTCGTTCTCCGCGGCTGACGCCTCGGCGTCCGCAAGGGTCGTAAGGTCATACTCGCAGAAATGCAGCGTGTAGCGCGCCTCGGTGTCGCCAAGCGCGTCCAGCGTCAGGCTGCAATAGTCTTCGTCCTTCGGCAGCTTTTCCGGATCGAAATGATCGACGGGGCCGTCGCCCTCGCCTGCCTTGGAGTACACCTTGTCGCTGCTCCGGGGTGTACCGCCGATGTTCTCCCCGAAGGTGTAGTTCAGCAGCGCCATATTGACCACCCAGTGATGGTCGATGTCGTCCTGCGTCACCATGTAGCTGAACGTGAATTCCTTTTCTTCCCCCGGCGCCAGACTGTCAACGGTGCCGATGGGCGTATCGCCGTTTAAGCTGTCGGTGACTTTCACGTCCTTCAGCGTTTCTTCACCCGTGTTCTTCACCGTGATGACGTAGTCGATCGTTTCGTTGAGATCATAGTACTTCCCGTTCAGCGGGCCGTGCGCCTCTTCCTTCGTGATGCTCGCGGCGACCTTCAGGCCGTAGATCGGCCCGAGCGGGTCGTCCTCGTCGGAGAGCTTTTTGGTCGGGGCCGTGGCGACGTTGCCGGGCCAGGAATGCTCCCCGCCTTCGGCGTCCTTGCCCGATGCCGTTGCGTAGTTGGTGATGTAGCCCACCACCTTGGCTTCGTATTCGGTCACCGTCTCGCTCGGCACCTCGCAGGGCAGGGTCTCCCCGGGTTCCATGCTGTCAAAGCTGCCCACCGTGGTTCCCTTGTCGTCCACGGTGACCTCCATGATGGGGTCTTCCGAGGTGTTGGTCACATTGAGCCCCCACTTCACCTCTTCGCCCTCGTGGAAATACTCAAAGTCTTTTGGCTGGTTGGCGACGGTCTTGACGACGTCCAGCACAGGCTTTTTTTCCTCGATTCCCTCTCGCGGGATATAGACAGTGAAGGTGCAGGCGTTGCTCTGACACAGCGGTTCAATGCCGTCAATGCCGGACTTCATTACCTCCGCCGGATCATAACCCAGATACCAAAATGTGATTGTGACCTTAGCTTCATTGACAGGATCATCCGGGGTTTGGGTCGTGTAGTCTGTATCCTCTGCATAATAGTCATTTGCATGGCGAATACTAAATGAATTTGTGTCGTTAATGTTTGTCCCTGCCGTCAGTACCAAATCGCTGCTGTCATGACCTGCATACTGCCAGATAGAACCTTTTTCTGTTTCATCGTACTTCATGCGGCCTTGAGTGTAAAGAGGCACATTGCCTGTATTTGTGAGCTGCATGCCTATAAATGCGTCTATTCCGATATCGACGTCGGCACCCCCAAAGTTATCCACGTTATAACTCTTAAGCTTATACTCTCCCGAAATACTGAGCTTGAGGGAGGGAGAAGGATCTGTGGAACTGTCGTAATATGAATTTGTAAAAACCGTTACTTCATTTGATACATCCTTGCTGATCAGTTGATAGCCTTCCGGCAGATCGTCCGTATGCTCTGCCCATGTGTATTCGAAATAGTTTCCCGCTTCATCCTTCTCATGCAAGCCGCTCATCGTAAAAGTCCAGCCGTTGCCGCTATTTAAGGTGACGACAGTCGTTGTTCCTTCCGTCCAGTGAGTCTTTTGCGTAAAATCCGCTTTGACTTCCGAAGGACGCAGCCCCGCCGCGTCGTTGTCGTCGTCCCAGACAATTTTGACCGTGGACGAAGTGAGACCGGCCGTCGCCGGGATCGGCTCGGTCTTCGTGTGGCTGGGGTCGTTTTTGCAGGTATAGGTCATTTCGCCTTCTTCGTAGGCAGTGGGCTCCTTCGTCACCACGCCCTCGTTCCAGTCGTGGCCGGTGGCCTCCAATTCCCGCCGCCACTCGTAATTGCAGCGCACGCAGTAGTTCACTTCCTGCCCGGCCTCTTCGCAGGTCGCCTCCTTTACGGTCGTCCAGGGGTTGGGATAGTAATGCCCCCGCGCGGCGATCTCCTGCGTTTCTACCTTTTTGCAGCGCTTGCAGGTGCGCGTGCGCGAGCCCTTTTCCGTGCAGGTGGGATCCTTGGTCTGCGTCCAGGCGGGCCAGTCGTGCCCCAGCGCCGGCGTCGTCTCTTCAAACACATGCTTTCCGCAGTATCCGCAGGACCATACATAGCCGCCCGCGTAATCGCACCAGGCGTTTCTCGGCCTCGCTCCCCAGCTGTGTTTTCCGGTCGGGGATTTGGAACAGCCAGCCTCAGACGGCGCGGCCAGCGACACGGGCAGTATCGCGCTCAGCATCAGGAGCAGAACAAGTGCGGCGATCACGATTCTCTTTATCATTTGCAGATATACCTCCTTGGGGCGTACTCTTCGAACCGGCGCGGAAAGCGAGCTGCGGTCTGCTTTTTTATAAGTCTCATTATATCACAATGCTTGCCGGAGCGTCAACTTTGCTGAATGCGCCCGCGGACGGAAACGCAATAAATACTGAAATAATGTTTTCGTGAGGCAGGAATTGTCTTATCCTTTGTTGAATATTATAGTATTCACTATAAACGGAGGTAAACCATGGAAAGCGAGATCTACAGGGGCAGTCCGGTCATCACACGCTATCCGGAGCCGATACTCACGAAGGACGACGTGCCTTACGAGTCCAACCTGACGTTCAACGCGGGTATCGTAAAAACCGACGACGGCTATCTTATGCTCTTTCGGAACGACTACGGCTGCACAAAAGAGGAATGGGAAAGCGGAAAGCGCTTCAAGGGCACGAACATCGGCCTTGCGCACAGCGAAGACGGCATAAAGTGGAAAGTCGATCCCGAACCGTCCTTCGAGCTCAAACAGCTCGGCGTCGACGAATTCGTGCGCTGCTACGATCCGCGCATCACGCAGATGGGGGAGGACTTCATCGTTTCCTTCGCGGTGGACACGAAGCACGGCGTACACGGCGGGCTTTGCAGAACCCGGGACTTCAAGGATTACGAGATCCTGTCCATCTCCGTTCCGGACAACCGCAACATGGTGCTGTTCCCCGAAAAGATCGGCGGCAACTTCGTCCGCCTCGAGCGCCCCATGCCGGTCTACTCGAGGGACGCTGCGGGCAAGTTCGACATATGGCTCAGCGAATCGCCCGATCTCGTCTACTGGGGCAAGAGCCGCCTCGTGCTGGCCACGGAGGACGTGCCCTACTGCAACGACAAAATCGGCCCCGGCGCGCCTCCGCTCAAAACGGACAAGGGCTGGCTGGTCATTTTCCACGCCGTGGACATCGATCCGAGCCGCGGCAAAAACGGCTGGGAGGACAGCTGGAAAAAGCGCTATTGCATCGGCATAATGCTCCTTGACCTGAACGATCCCGGCAAGGTCGTCGGCATGAGCAAACGCCCGCTGATGATCCCCGAGGCGCCCTATGAGCTCAGCGGCGGTTTCAGAGACAACGCGCTGTTCCCCTGTGGCATGGTAAGGGACGAAAAGGGACTTATCCGCATCTACTACTCCGCCGGAGACGCCGTCGTGCGCATGGCCACGGCAAAGGAAGAAGACCTGCTTAAGCTGTGCACGGAGGCAAGATAGATGCTTTGGGCGTACTGCTGCGAGGGATGCGTGCGCGACTTTGCGCCGCGTGAGATCAGATACGCGTTTCACGACATCGACGGCACGCATTCGCTGATCCGTTTCTGGCCGCCGGTCATGAGCGCGGTGCTGAACGACGTCATCGAAAACGGCCTTCCGCAGGGCTTCGACAGCGAGGAAAACACGCAAAGACTGATCGACGCGTGCGGCAAACGGCCCCTGCCGGAGACGGACGCCTTCTGCGTGGAAAGCGCGGGTATGAGCGCGCTCACGCAGATGGAATGGGCCATCCGCCGCGCGGTGGAGGAGGGGAAGATCCGCGTAGACTGCGATCTGTCCGTCAACAGCGAGATCGTCCGCCTGATCCACGCGGGGGAGGAAAGGTTTGAAGCATTTCGGGAGACCCCCGAAATGCTTGACATGCTTTCGCAAAACACGCCGCGCCTTTTCAAGCTGTACGAAAGGGTGCTCAACGGCTTTTGCCGCGACCGGAACCTCGCCAAGGCACGGCTGGACCCCGAAAGCTTCCGCGTCAAGGGTTCCATGGCCTTCATGCGCATGCTGCGGGACGCGGGCGTCAAGAACTACTTCGTGACCGGCGCGGTGGTGCAAAGGGGCATGGGCATGTTCGAAGAGGTCGAAACGCTGGGCTACGGGATCGGCCCGGGAGAGCTGGCCGAAGACATCATCGGTTCGAGTTGGCACGAAAAGCTGCCAAAGGACGAGATCATGCTGCGGCTTCAGAAGGAACTCGGGGCCGGGAGCAGCCAGATCCTCGTGTGCGGCGACGGCCGCAGCGAGATCAGTGCCGGCGTCAAAATGGGTGCGCTCACGCTCAGCCGCCTGAATCCCGAAGCCGACTACCAAAGGCAGCTGCACGTGCGCCTCGGCACCCACATGATCGTAGCGGACTTTACCGATCCCCTCATCGAAAAAGTCTTTCGCCCCGATGCGCCCGCGTGCCTTTAGCGAAGTATCCATGCCGCATTCACGGCATATACGCAGAAAGGAGCTGTCTGTATGCCCCTCAAGGCATTGCTCATGGACGAAAAGGCGATGCAGCGTGCCATCACCCGCATCTCGCACGAGATCATAGAGCGCAACAACGGCTGCGAAAACGTCGTGCTCGTCGGCATACGCAGGCGCGGCGCTCCGCTGGCCCGCAGGATCGCCGAAACGATCCTCGCCGTGGAGGGCACAGCCGTCCCCGTGGGCGAACTGGACATCACCTTTTACAGGGACGATCTGAGCCGCAAAAGCGAGCAGCCGACGCTGAACGCCGGCTTCTTTCCCTGCAAGGTCACCGACAAAACCGTCGTCATGGTCGACGACGTGCTCTTTACCGGCCGCACCGCGCGCGCCGCGATGGAGGGCGTGATGCACGAGGGAAGGGCCGGCAAGATCCAGCTCGCCGTCCTCGTGGACAGAGGCCACCGCGAGCTGCCCATCCGCGCAGACTTCGTCGGCAAAAACGTACCCACGGCGCGAAACGAACACGTCAAAGTGAACATGACCGAAATCGATTCCTTCGACAGCGTGGAGCTGCACGGCTGACAGGCCTTGACCTGCCGCGCAGCTCCGGCCATGCCCCGCGACAAGAAACCGGGAGCTTCTTTTCCCCTTAACGGGCCGGTCCGGAATTTTACTTGATCGTGAAGGACACCGGAAAGCTTGGAACGAACGGATTCCCCAACTGCTCACCCGCCGGCGGCTTCGCGATCGAAGTGATACTGACCTTCGTGTTCGTGATCGCCATTCTGGGCGTCACTTCCCGCGAGAGCAACGCCAGTGTGGCCGGTCTCGTGATCGGCGGCGCGCTGGTGCTGGTGCATTTGCTCGGCATCAGCTTTACCGGCACTTCGGTCAACCCCGCCCGTTCCTTCGGCCCCGCGCTGATCGCAGGCGACCTCAAGAACATCCGGGTATTCCTTTTGGTCCCGATGGCAGGCGGCATCTTCGCGGCGTACGTGTACAAGTTCCTGGACGGAAAGAAACAGTAAACAAAAAGATGACAGGGAAGCGGACCGGTCTAAAGATCGGCCCGCTTTTTCTGACGCGGCGTATTGACATCATTCCGCATGTTTTGTATTATATAGCAAAAGTCAGCACGTTTTATGCCACGCGCATTCTGAAGCAAAGGACCGAACGGAAGCATGAACAGCAACGAAAACAAAACCTGGACGATTGAGCAGGCCTGGGACTGGCAGGAAAAAGTCGGCTGGCTCAGGGGCTGCAACTTTATCGGCAGCGACTGCAGCAGCCGTATCGACATGTGGCAGAGCTATAAAAACGAAGAGCACATGCAAACGGCGCAAAGGGAGCTTTCCCTGTGCCGGGACATAGGCTTCAACACCGTAAGGCTGATCGTCGAGTTCGACGTGTGGCTGCAGGAAAGGGACAGCTTTCTGAAAATCCTGGAAAGCTATATCGCCCTTTGCGCACGATTCGGCTTGAAAGTGATGCTCGTACTGGCCAACGAAGCGCAGCTGTGCCGCGGGGAAAAATACGTGCCCAAGACACTGGGCGAGCAGGCGTATGCGCCGGGATACCATCAGGGGCGCTTTCCGCTCAGTGAGGAGCAGAAGGCGCTTATGCCGTACCACGAGTTGGAGCGCCGCGAAACGCGGGAAAAGTACCTCGAAATGGTGCGCGAGATCGTGGACCGATACCGCGCGGACGAGCGCGTCGTGTGCTGGAACGTGTACAACGAGCCGGGCATAACCATCGGCATCGAGCGTTCCCTGCCGCTCATACAGCTTTTGTTCGATATGGTAAGGGAAATAAACCCCGTGCAGCCGCTCTGCTCCGACGTGTGGTACTGGAAGGACTACGATCATCTGAGGCCGAACGACGCGCTGAGCGCACGCCTGAGCGACGTGATCTCCTGGCACCTGTACCAGCCCCTTGCGAAATTCGTCGTCGGCTACGAACAGCTGAAACGCCTGAACAGACCGATCCTTTTGACGGAGTGGCTGCACCGAATAAACCATCAGAGTGTGCAGGAAATCTACCCGCTGCTCTATCTCGAAAGGATCAATTGCTGGTGCTGGGGATTTGTGGCCGGGAAGACGCAGACCTACGAGCCGTGGGATTCTCTGTGGGATCAGTACGACGCGGCGAACGGAAACGTGGACTACGACTTCAAGCTTTGGCAGCACGATCTTTTCAGGCTGAACCTGCGCCCCTACGATCCAGACGAAATCGAAACGATCAAACGCTTCAACGCGCTCTATCAGGCAAACGGCCGGCTGCGCAGAGAAAACAGCTGAACCCGAAAAAAAGAATGCCTGCCCCGACACACGAAGATGAAGGGGAGGGGCATTTGCAACTGAACGTGAACCGGTCTTCTATTTGAAGAACTTGTTGATGAGCCAGACCACCAGGCACGCGCC
This sequence comes from Clostridia bacterium, assembly GCA_017395065.1. Taxonomy (GTDB): domain Bacteria; phylum Bacillota; class Clostridia; order Christensenellales; family Aristaeellaceae; genus RUG14130. The sequence continues at coordinate 15,487 of JAFPWH010000071.1, forward strand.
GCCGATCGACAGCAGTATGCCGGTGACCCATCCGCCGCCGACGCCGATAAGATTGCCGATCAATCCGCCGACGACGCCGCCCGCGACGCCGAGAAGGACGTTCTTCAGAATGCCCTTGGATTTCCCGTTCATGATCATATTGGCTGCGTATCCGCAAAGACCGCCGATCGCAAGTTCGATAATCAACTTAAGCAGCATTGTTTTTCTCTCCTTATCTCTTTGTTGAATTCCGTTTTGTCCCGCTTTGGCATTTGCGTACGGCGCGACAGAAACCCGGGTTTTGCACCCTGAAATGATTATAAGCAGGAAACGGGCACTTGTCAATCAAAATCCCCCAATTTACAGGCAGTTCCCTCTTAACCGCACTTGATGCAAAATCATCACAAAAAAAGAGTGAGCTTCATCGAAACTCACTCTTCGTGCGGCTGACGAGACTTGAACTCGTACTCCTTGCGGAACACGCCCCTCAAACGTGCGCGTATGCCGATTCCGCCACAGCCGCATGAACAGGTGATATTATACCACAAAAAGCCCGAATGTCAAGACTCAAAGCGGCAGGGCAGAGCCAAAATCAATTATTTAACCTTTTGAAGGACGCTTCAGCGCGTGATGCGCTCGGGCAGGCCGTAATCGTATTGGGTCGTTACGGAGACCGTGCTGCCGTCGATGAACATCGTTATGTCCCCGTGCACGCGCGGCAGGGTGATGTAGATCTCGCTGCCCAGGGATAAAAACAGCTTCAGGTACTCCTCGTCCGGCATGGACGAGGTCGAAAACACGGCGTATTTGGGCGAGATTGCCCGTATCTGGCCTTCGCTGAGCTGCCCGGAATGGTGTGTGTTTTTGAAAATGTCCGTGTCGAGCTCGTGCGGGTAGCGCTCCCGGATCTGGGCAAACTCCGGTATCGTGCCGTCCCCGGTCAAAAGCATGCTCACGTTCCCGATGTCTGCGCGCAGCACGAGGGAATTGACGTTTTCTTCGTCTTCCTTCGGGTCGATCTTCTGAACGGAGATGGGGCCGATGCACTTGAAGCTTACCCCGCCGAGATAAAAGCTTTGGCCGTGCCTCAATACGCAGAAATCGGCGCGGGATACGCTTTCGCGCTCGCTCTGCGTCCAGACGGAGCTCTGGATGGAGTATATGACCAACTGATGCGGCACGATCACGACATCCACGTCGAAATTGTCCAAAATGACGCAGGCGCCGCCGATGTGGTCGAGGTGCGCGTGCGTGCCGATGTAGTATTTGAGATGGGTAACGCCCAGTTCCTTGAGGCGCGCCGCGGCTTTTTCGCCGTAAATATGGTTGCCGGAATCGATGAACGCGTATTCGTCGCCGCAGCGAAGCAGAATGGCGTCGTTGGAATCGCAGTTCATGAACAGCGCTTCGAGTTCGCTTCTGCCGGTGCTTTCTGCGCCGCGCACGGTCACGAGGCAGGCGGCGTGCAGTCCGTTTGCGCTGCGAGCCGTGATCACCGCCGTTCCGGGAGAGAGCGCGGTCACCTCGCCGCTGTCTGCGTCCACGGAGGCGACGGAAGCATCCGACGACGAAAAGCTTACGCGGGAAAGCGTGTCGCGCGGGAAGGTGCACTTCAAAGTTGCGCTTTCGCCCGCGTCCAATTCGACGTAATCCCTGTTGATGCTCATGGAATCGGGATTTTTGAGCACGTTGATCACGAGGGAAGATATTAAGCCGTTGATCGTTTCTGCACTGATCACCGCGCTGCCAAAACCCCGCGCGGTCAGATTGCCGCTTTCGTCCACCTCCACGCTGTTCGGGTTCGACGACGACCAGGTGACGACGTCGCAGCAGTCCGCGGGCGAAAGCTTCACGCTGCAGGACAGCGTTTGCCCAACGTACATCTTTGTTTCCGGCGCGGAAACGCTTACGTGGCGGGGGAGGGGAAGCACGGTAAAGCGCTGCTCCGCGTACAGCCCCGCGCTTTTGAATTCCGCGGAGATCGTGCCCTCGCCGCCCTTGAGCGCGGTCCACGTGCCGTCCTTGCTCACGCTGACGGTATCAGGCGTAAGGCTTTTGTAATTCAGGCGGGCAAAGGTGCCTTCGGGCAGTATGCCGCTTACTTTGCCGCTTTGTCCCTCGACGACTGTGAGGGGCTCGGGCGTTTCGAAATATGTCGGTTCGGGCAGCACCGAAACGCGCACGCTCGCCTTCAGACCGTTTTCCGTGCGCGCGCTCAGGACGCTTTCTCCGTTTGAAAGCGCGCGGATCTTTCCGCTCTTTTCGTCGAATTCGACCGTCTCGCTGTTCGAGTTCTCCCAGAAAACGCGGCTGTAGCTGAAGGCGGGCAGCAGCGTCCAATTAAGGGTCGTTTCCTCGCCGATCCCAAGAAAGAGCTCGCCTGCGCTGAGGGTCAGCTCGGTCGGCTGCGAACGCACCTTGACCTCGTAGTTTACGTCGACGCCGTTGTAGGCGCGCAGATAGATCATGGCCGAGCCGACCTCGCGCCCGAAAAGCTTGCCGTCCTTCGTCACCGAGACCGCGCCGGCGGCGCTTTTTACTTCGAGGTTCAAATCGTATTCGCCCTCGAGTGCGCGGCAGGCCTGCACGTCCATCGTGCCGCCCAGCATGAGCTCCACGCTGCGATTTTCGACGGTGAGCTTCGTGGGTGCCTTCAGCACCGTGAGGCTGAGCGTATAAACGGTTTTGCCCTGCTTGAGCGCGCTGATCTCGCACGTACCCGCCTTGAGAGCGGTTATGCGCCCGCTTTCCGCGTCTACCCGCGCGACGGAAGCGTCGCTCGAAACGTAGCTGACGCCGCTAAGGTGCGCGCCTGCAAAGACGTTCGGCTGCAATACGCCCATCGTAAGCGTTTCCCTTGCCTCTTCGCAGAGCGACAGGCCGACGAAAACGTTGAACGCGAGCGCGATCAGGCAGAGCAAAAGCTTACGCATCCGTCTTTCCTCCGGCTTTTATCATCTGCCGAGCATGGCCGCGCCGATGATGCCGGCGTCGTTGCCCAGCGTGGCAAGCTCTATGCGCGCATAGGGCATTGTCTTATAGAACACCATGGTGGGCAGCTTTTCCCTAATGGCGTTCAGAAGGAATTCGCCTGCCAGCGACACGCCGCCGCCCAGCACGATCATTTCGGGATCGATGAAGTTGATGATGCCCACGAGCCCGGTGCAGATGTTGTAGATATACTGATCGAACACCTTGAGCGCCACGGGATCGCCCTCCTTGGCAGAATCCATGACGGTCTTTGCGCTGATCTTCTCGACGCACCCGCCCGCTTTTTGCATGATCAGGCAATCGGGCGCCTGCGCGGCGGCCTCCCTGCCCATACGGATCAACGCGCTGGCGCTGGAATAGCGCTCCCAGCAGCCGCGATTTCCGCAGGTGCACAGATCGCCGCCGGCTACGGTGATCATGTGGCCGAGCTCGCTGCCCACGCCGTGCGAGCCGCTGTAGACCTTGCCGTCCAGCACGATGCCGCCGCCGACGCCCGTTCCGAGGGTCAGAAATACGCTGTTTTTCACGTTTGCGCTGACGCCGGCGACGCTCTCGGCAAGCCCCGCCACGGTGGCGTCGTTTTGAATGTAGATGGGCTTGTCCACGATCTCGTGCATCCATTCGATGACCGGTACGTCGTGCCAGCCCAGGTTGGTGCAGAAGGGCACCCTGCCCGTCTCGGGGTCCTGGATGCCGGGCAGGCCGATGCCGATCGCCTTCACGTCTTCAAGCTTTGCGCCGCCCTGCTCTACGACGTCCAGCGTCAGGCGCGCCATGTCCTCCACGACGGCCTTTGCGCCGCGCTCCACACCGGTGGGGCAGGTCAGCTTTTTGAGGATGCGTCCGTTTTCGTCCACGAGTCCCGCTTTGATGCTCATGCCGCCAAGATCGATGCCTACGTAAAACATTTTTGTACCTCCGTATGATCAGATGATCGTCTTTCTGTATTTGGTTCTGTCTCCCGTGTTTGTTATGCCTTGCTCTCGCCGCCGTTCATCGACTGCTGCTGGCGCTTTAAAAGCTCTTCGGCCGCGCTGAAGCCCATTTGCTTGAGGCGCAGATTTCTTGCGGCGACTTCCAGCACGATCGCGATGTTGCGCCCGGGATGGATGGGCAATAGCAGGTAGGGCACCTGTACGCCCAAAATCGTCGTCGTCTGACTGCCGAGCCCCAGTCTGTCGTAGGAATGGCCCTCCTGCCAAAGCTCCATGTGCACCACCAGGTCAATGCTCTTGGATTTGATGACGCTGGCCACGCCGTACATCGTGTACACGTCGATGATGCCTATGCCGCGGATCTCCATGAGGTGGCGTATGTTTTCGGGCGCGGTGCCGGTCAGCCTCGAATCGCTCACCCTGCGCACCTCCACCACGTCGTCCGCCACGAGTCTGTGGCCGCGTTTTACGAGTTCGAGGGCGCTCTCGCTCTTGCCTACGCCGGAATTACCGGTGATCATCAGCCCCACGCCGTAGACGTCCACCAGCACGCCGTGCATCGTGCGGATCGGCGCGAGCGCAGTGTTCAGATAGTTGATGATGTCCATCTCGAGCTTGACCGTGTTGGCCTGCGTGCGGTAGATGGGCACCTTGCGCTGACGGGCGCATCTTAGCATGGGCTCGGGAATCGGAAGATCGCGGCAGACGATCACGCAGGGCAGGCGGAAGCTGAAAAAGGTGTTCAGGCGCGCGTTCAGCGTCTCCTCGTCCAGCGTGTTGAGATAGGCCATTTCCACCTTGCCGAACAATTGCGGCCGCTCATAGGCGAAAAAATCCCAATAGCCCGTCAATTGAAGCCCGGGGCGGCAGGTGTCCGCGTCCTCGATGGGCAGTTCGCCCGTTGGGGAAGGCAGCACGATGCTTAAGTGCAGCGCCTCCACAAGATCCTTTTCGTATATCATTTACTCTCCTTTGAGCATCTCTTCGAGCACCCTCGCCACGCCGTAATCGCTGTTTGACGGCGCGGAGAGGAAACGGTCGCTGTAGTGTTTTACGCTGTCCGGCGCGTTGTCCATCACGTAGGGGAAGCGCGCCCACTTCAGCATGTCCAGGTCGTTCTGCCCGTCCCCGAAGGCACAGGTTTCCTCCGGACTCACGTCCAAAAGGTTTCTTAAGTACTCCAGCGCGCCTGCCTTTGAGGTGTTTATGTCTACGCATTCGATCATATGGCTTTGGCTGTGCATGAGGCTTGCGCGCCCTTCGAATTTGGCTTTCAGGATCGGCATGGCCTTGGCCGCGCCGGTCGGGGTGTCCAGCACCAAAAGCTTCATCGGCGCTTCGAACAGGTTTTCGCTGATCCTTCCGTTTACGACCGTGGCCTTTACGCCGCAAAGCTGCTCGTAGCCCTTCGTCAGCGAGCAGTAGTACGGCGCGATGTAGCTGCCCCGAACGAACGCGTGCAGGTACAGCCCAAGATGCTCGCATTCGAGGGCGATCTCTCTGGCAAGCTCCAGGGGCACGGGCGTGGAATACAGCGTTTTGTTGTTCATCAGATCGACCACCGCGCCGCCGTTATAGCACACGGCGGGCGCGTTCACGTTCAGCTTTTCAGCGATGCCCCTGAGCGCCGGCGGCATGCGGCCGGAGGACAGAACGAAATACGCGCCTTTCTTCATGCATTCCCTTGCGGCGCTGATCGTTCTTTCTTCCAGTTCGCGCTTCGGATTCAGGAGCGTGCCGTCGATATCGACGGCGATGAGCTTATATTTCATGGGACCTCTTCCTGTTTTTATGTTTCCGGCGGAAGCTTTTTCTGTCCGCTCCACATTATCATACCGCATAAGCTGCCTTTTGGCAAGCAAAAAACGCCCCGAAAAGGACGTTTTTGGTCATTTTTTTTGTTTTAAGGCTTCCTCGAGCTTTTGCCGCATTTCTTCGTTCGGGGAAAACAGTATGCGCATCGTCTTCTTTTCGCGGCGGTAGACGATGGCCATGGTTTCGATTTCTCCGCGCCTTGCGGTAAAGTTTTTTAAACGGTCGACGGCGTATTTGCTCTTTGCGTCGTCGGGACGGCCGAAAAATACGATTTCCCTTAGCATGATCTGCTCGGAGTAGCGCGCGTTTTTGATGTATACGCGGCCGAAGCATATCTTTACGCCGTCCAGAAAGTAGGTGCAGCTGATCGAAAAACGGAACAGAAGCAGCGCAAAGAGCGAAAGCGTATATACTCCGATGGCGATGTTCACGAACAACGCCGATACGCGGCCATGGTCATAGAGCCAGCGCAGCACCGCGTCCAGCAAAAACAGGCTCAGGACGCTGGATATTATCAGCAGCCATGCCTTCAGGGGATTGATCTTCCCCTTGGTGGATTGGATCACGGCCGCCATTTACTGCACCGCAGGCTCCGTGTAGAGCTCAAGCATCTGATAAAGGATGTACAGCGAGGTGTCGGGGTTTGCGCTGGTCTTGATGATCGAAGCGTACTTGCCCTGCGTGTAGAAGACGTTTTTGGAGATCAGCCTCGTCATGGACGATATGTCGACGCTGTAGCAGTGCTCCTCCAGCTGCGGGTTTTCGTCGTCCTTTCCTACGTTTACTTCGCTCCAGACGAGCGCGTCTTTGTACTTTTCGGTGAACAGCTCGAAGCACGGCAGCGTATCCAGCGCGACGAGGCTGTTTTCGTCCCTGAGGAAATCGGTCAGCTCCTTGCCCTGCATGAAGATGTCGTAGTCTCCGCTGCCCAGATGCACCTGATACAGCTGCGCGCCGTAATAGTCCATTTCATTCTCCGCGCTGCCGCTGTACTGAATGTTCAGGAACGTGACCTCCGCAAGGTTTTCGTCGTAGGCCTTGCCCAAAGAAAGGAGCTTGGGCGTATCTGCGGCAAGAGGCGCCGTGTCCGCGTAGCTCTCCACGAAAGCGACGCCGACCAGCTTGTTGTTCGGTGGCAGGTGGTTGTTGACCATCGTGAATATGATCGAAGCCAGCCCCACGCATACCAGCGTCATGAATATATAGATCTTCTTGGAATACGCCCAATGGTTTTTGAGCCTTTCCTTGGTCAATCGGGTGTCCGGCATAGTTGTTTTCTCCCTGTGTTGATAATGAGATTATACGCGATTTGCGCCCTTCAGGCAAGCGGTATTTGGCGAAAAATACAGCTTTTCGCGGAAATGAATATGAAAAATGCGCTAATTCATTTCCTCGATGTGGTTGATGTATTCAAGGCTGCCCAGCGCGGAAATGATCTCCTTGTGGGTCTTGTACTTTTTGAGCTCCGCGCTCACCACCGTCAGCGCCACCGAATACACGCTCAGGCCGCTGTTTACGTAGGCAGGATTCAATTCGATCTCGTCAATGCGCAGGCCGAGCTTGCGCGCGACGGCGACGAATTCCCTGAGCGACGCGGCGCTCGTCAGCTCCAATTGTACCTCGAAGTGATTGCAGTGGTTCTTTAAGTATTCTTCGATGGGCGGCATCAGCGAGATCGTGATGTACAGCCCCGCAAGGGCGATGCCCGCCGTGAGGAAGCTGCCCGAGCCGATGGCGAGCCCTATAATGCCGCACACCCACAGCGTCGCAGAGGTCGTAAGCCCCTTGATCTGGTTCTTGGCGCTGTAAAAGATGGAGTTGACCGCAAGGCTGCTGACGGCGATGATGGAAGCTGCGCTGAGCAGATACAGCGTGCTGCCCAGTTTGCCGCTCAGATATCCGTCCAGCATCATGCACACGCAGGTGCCCAGCGTGACCACCATGAAGGTTCTGAGTCCCGCCGAATGCCGCTTGCTGGCCCTTTCCCAGCCGACGATGCCGCCCGCGACCGCGGACAAGGCGATTTTCAATATCACCAGGAGAGTTTCGTTCACTTTCTGTCACCTCGTATCGTTTACGGAAGAAATGCGCCGTCTGTGTTTGCTATCTTTTTATGCGCCGCCTGAACGCGTGCTGCCGATAGCTCGAAATGTATTCCTCGGCTGCACCGGTGAAGGCGTCCTCGCTCTCCGTTTCGGGAGGCTTGGGGAGGGTCTCCCGTATCGCCTTTATGCGCTCGATCAGTATCTCCGTTTCGCTCAGCTTCCGGCCGTCCGGGGAGGCGTCTTTGACGCTTACGATGTCCTCAAGCTTGTCCGAATAGCTGCCGGACAGGTGCAGCGCGGCCTTCGCGCAGGCGGGGCCGATCAGCTCGTACAGCACGCTCGAGGACAGTATGATGGTTTCCAGTACGCTGCCGCTTTGCCCGCCGAGCGTCCGTGCGCCCAGCGCCGCAAGGCCGATGGCGACGCCAGCCTGCGGGATCAGCGCAAGCCCCAGATACCGCGTGACCTTTTTGTCCTTACCGGTCATGCGGCAGCCCAGATACGCGCCGAAGTACTTGCCCAGTATGCGCGTAAAAAAGTACAGCACGCCGATTGCAACCAGGGGAACGCTGCCGAAGGACAGGTCGTTTCCGAAGAGTATCCCAAGGTTGAAGGAGACGCCGCTTCGCACGAAGAACATCAGCAGTATCGGCGGCGACCAGTAATTGAGCTGCTTGAACAGCTTGTCGTCGTCGGTGATGTTCACATACGCCATCGCCATGCCCATGCAGCCCAGCAGCGGTGAAATGTCCAGCGCGGCGCACAGTCCGCAAAACGCGGTCAGCATCGCAAGGGCGATGATCAGCCGGTTGTCGGTGGAGCGCTTCTTCATGAACGCGCTCATCACCACGCCGAACAGCGTGCCCACGACGAGCGCGGCAAGGTTCGTAAGCAGCGGCGTGACCACGCTTTTGACGTTTACGCTGCTGCCCGCAATCGACGCGACGGCGATGGAGATCGCGACACCGTAGGCGATCAGGCTCACCACGTCGTCCAACGCCACTACCTGAAGCAGCGTGTTTACGAAATCGCCGTGCGCGTTCGTCTGGCGTATCGTCATCATCGTGGAGGCCGGCGCGGTCGCGGAGGCCAGCGCGCTCAAAACCAGACTGAAAGCCAGATCCAGCCCCAGCAGGAAATAGCACAGCAAGAATACGAGCACGCTCGCCATAAGCGCTTCAAGCAGCGTGATCAGTATGACCTTGAGCCCGTTTTGCCTGAGCGCGTCCATCCTGAAAAACTGGCCCGTGCTGAAGGCGATCAGCGCAAGCGCCACGTCCGGCAGAAAGTCCGTGCCCTGAACGAACGTCTCCGGCAGAAGGTTCAGGCAATACGGCCCGATGAGGATGCCGGCAACGATGTAGCCCGTCACGTTTGGCAGGGACAGCTTTTTGGTAAAGCGCGTCATCAGAAAGCCGCTCAGCAGCGTCACCGCGATGGAGACGATGATGCGCGCCACGGGGGAAAGACCGCTCAGCAGCTCCTGCATACCGTCGCCTCCTTGCTTTCCAAATTGATCGTGCGGTTATTATACTCCATTACGCGGCATTTGTCAAAACAAAATGAAGCCGCCCCGGAGGAGCGACTCCATTTTGCGTGTCTGCGTTTTAGCCTTTGATACCGCCTCTTGCCACGCCGCGAACGATCTGCTTTCTCGCAAACAGGAACAGCAGCAGCATCGGCAAAACCGTGATGGTCGCGCCGGCCATGATCACGTTGTCCTGACGCTCGACCTCGCCGCCGATGCGGCTCAGGGCCAGGGGCAGCGTGCTGTTGGTCTTGATCGTGTTGTTGATGACGACCTGCGGCCACATGAAGGAGTTCCACGAGGCCATTGCGTTCAGCAGCACGATGGTTACCAGAGAGGGACGCGCGATGGGCACCATGACCTTCCACAGGTACTGCCAGTTGCTCGAGCCGTCCACCTGAGAGGACTGATACAGGCTTTCGGGCACCGACATAAAGAAGTTCCTTAAGATGTAGGTGTAGAAGATCGAGCTCGTGAACGGGATAACGAGGCCGGCCAGCGTGTCGCTCAGGCCGAAGCTTATGATCGTCTGGCGGTTTGTGATGATGAGCAGCTCAAAGGGCACCATCATCATGCTGAGCAAAAGCGTAAACAGCACGTCGCGCCCGGGGAATTTCAGGCGGCTGAACGCGAACGCGGCCAGGATCGTCGTAAACGTGACCAGCGCGACCGAAGACGTCACGACGATCAGACTGTTTACAAAGCTGCGGCCGAGGCTCGTGGAGGTCCAGGCGGTGCCGTAGTTGACAAAGCTCGTCCAGCTCGCGGGCGCCATCGTGGGCGGGAATTTGTTCATTTCCGTCGCGGTCTTGAAGGAGGAGGCGATCATCCAGTAGAACGGGAACACCATGATCAGCGCGCCGATCGTCAGCAGCAGATACTTGAGCTTTTTGAGCAGTATCACGCATACCACGAACAGTATCACCAGCGCGCAGCAGATCACCAGCCGCGCAATGAACGCGCCCATCGAGGAGCGGTTCGTATTCCCGGCGATGTCCATCAGTTCCTTATAATCGGAGCTCGTCTGGGAGATGTTCCAGCCGTTTACGCGCTCTTCGACCGAGTCGAGGGAACGCATCGCTTCGAACAGCGTCATTTCCTCGCCGTGCGAGGAGGCCTTCTTCTGCAGCGTGTCCGCTTCGGAAACGATGTCCATCGAGAAGGGCCAGACGACGATGATGCCGATAAAGCTGAGTACCAGCAGCGCGATAAGGATATATTGACGAACGCTCAATTTCTTCATGCTTCTTCACCCCCTTACGATCACTGGTAGACCCATTTGCGCTGTACCAGCTTCTGCAGCATGGTGAACGCAAAGATGATGGCAAAGAGGATCATGGCCGCCGCGGCGGCGTAGCCCAGCGAATGGGTGCCGTCCAGTGGCATTTTGATGTTTTGCAGTATGTAGTAGGTCACTGTCTCCATGTGCGCGTCCTGCGGGGAGCCGTTCCACAGCACGAAGACCTCCGTGTAGACCTTGAACGCCGAGATCGAGTTGATGATCAGCACCAGGCCGATCGTGGGCGAAAGCAGCGGCACGGTGATCTTGAAGAAGATGCGCATCGGTTTGCTGCCGTCGACCTTGGCCACGGTGTAGAGGCTTTCGTCGATGTTCTGAAGTCCGCTCAAAAGCAGTATCGTCGTAAACGGCAGCGAACTCCATATGCCGTAGACGACCAGCACGGTCATCGGAATTGATTTGGGAGAGCCGGTCTTCAGCCAGTCCTGCATCGTCGGCACGCCGAAGAAGCGTTCGATCGACGAAAGCATGGAGTTGATCAAACCGAACTCCGTGTTGAACATGAGGCGCCAGACGAGACCGATGGCGGTCGCCGTGGTGACCATCGGCAAAAAGTACGCCGTCTGGAACAGAGGGTTGAGCTTCGATTTCTGATTGAGCAGGTACGCGATCACGATCGCAAGCGCCGCGGTGATCGGCACGGTGAACAGCACGTACAGCGCGGTGTTGCCGATCGAGCGCAGGAAGTCGGAGCTGCTGGGCCCGAAAAGTACGAACCAGTAGTTGCCGAACCCCCAGCCTTCGCCCTCGCCGAAACCGAACTTGACCTCGTGATACCTTTCCTGGAAGCTCATGATGAACACGCGGATCATGGGGTAGAGGGTAAACACCGCCACGCCCACCATGAACGGAAGCAGGTAGTCGAAGGGTTCGATGATTCTGCCGAGCTTCGCGCGGGAATCGTAATCGCCGCGCGCCCACAAAAACGCAAGCAGCGCCGCCAGCAGCAAAAGCACGACGCCGATGATCAGAATCGCGGAGCCGTAGCGCATCAGCATGAAGTTGGGAGTGCTTGACATGTTCAGATTCGTAAGCACGCTCTGCATGTCTGCGCCGTCGGCCAGTGCGTTCGCTTCGCCGATCAGACGTGCGCTTTCCTCGGGCAATTCGGCGTAGATACCGCCGGTCACGGCCTTGATCTGTTCTTCGTCCATGTCGCGGCGCGAAAGACGGTCTTCGATGCGGGCTACGTATACGTCTACCGCTTCCTTTATGATGGTCTCTTCGTCCTTGCCTGCGGCAAAACCTTCCACGATCAGTTTGTTGACGTCGTGGTATTTGTTGTCGATGATCCTGTCCTTAAAGAAGCTGGTCCAGTCGCTCGCTTCGCCTTCGCTCATGTCGGGCGTGACGATCGATTCGGTCAGCATCCTGTATATGAAGCCGGAGATGCCCATCTCCGTGGGCAGCTCTTTTCCGTTCTCGTGCGCACAGAAGTAATCCACGGGTATATCGTGGCGGCGGGCGTCTTTCGCCTGGGAATACTTCGCCATGCCGAAGATACCGACGGGCGTCAGGATCAGCCCCAGCAGCGCGAACAGAACGATATGCACCAGCACACGGCGAATGCCGCGTCGGGTGCGCGTCTTTTTAGCATTCGCCATGCTCAGACCTCCTTAGCGGCTTTCGCGGTGTCCAGGGGCGGATTGAGGCGCGTGCCGTCATTTTCCGCAAACAGGAACACGCCGCGGTTTTTCAGATACAGCGGTACGCGCTGTCCGGGCTCCAGTCCGACCTCGGAGGGGATGTAGGCCCTGAACACCGTGTCGCCCAGCTTGAACTGCGCCATTTCGTCCTTGCCCAGCTTGTATACGTGCACGACCTCGCACTCGATGGCTTCGTCGTTGATCGCATCAGCGGAGAAGCTTTCGGAACGGATGGCAAGATGCACACGGCCGCTGAAGGGAATGTTCTTAAAGCGCTTGAGCACGATGCGGCGGCCAGAGCCGTCCGGTGTAAAGGCGCCGTTTTCGAATACGCCGGGTATGTTGTTGATGGGGGGATTGCCTAAAAAGTCCGCCACGAACTGGTTTGCGGGCTCGTCGTAGAGGCGCTGTGGATCGTCGTACTGCTGCTTTACGCCGAGCTTCATCAATACGATGTGGTCGCTGATCGACATGGCCTCTTCCTGATCGTGGGTGACGAAGATCGTTGTGACCTTCGTTTCCTGCTGTATGCGGCGGATCTCCTCGCGCATCTCAAGGCGCAGCCTCGCATCCAGGTTGCTCAGCGGTTCGTCAAGCAGCAGGAGCCTCGGGCGCTTGACCAGCGCTCTTGCGATGGCAACGCGCTGCTGCTGCCCGCCGGAGAGCTGCTTGGGCTTTCTTTCGAGCATCGTGTCCACGTGCACGAGTTTGGCCATCTCCATCGCGCGCGCGACGCGCTCCTCCTTGGGCACCTTCTGGATCTCAAGGGGGAAGCAGATGTTCTTCAGTACGCTCATGTGGGGATACAGCGCGTAATTCTGGAATACGAGGCCGATGCCCCTCTCCTCGGGCGGAAGATTGGTGACGTCGTCGTTGTCGAACCAGATTTTACCGCCGCTCACGTCCAGTATGCCGGCCAGCATGTTGAGAATCGTGCTCTTGCCGCAGCCCGAAGGTCCCAGCAGACAGATGAGCTCGCCGTCTTCGAACTCCACGTTGAAGGCGTCGACGGCATGCAGTGTGCCAAAGGTTTTTGTCAGGTTTTCGAATCTGACTTTCATGAGCATCCCCTCCGAAATTTATTATTCTGTGTGCGCTGCGCCTCTTCGCTTTGATTCCCGCAAAGGCGCACCGCACGCCGAAACAATAACGAAAGGCTTACGCGCCGTGCGGCGCGTAAGCCTTGCAAAAAGCGATCAGTTCTGGAGCGCGGCGTTGCAGTTGGCGACGCAGGCGGCCCAGGCTTCCTCAACGCTCACACCGTTGTAGGCGACGGCCTTGACGGCGTTGACGATCTCGTTGCGCACGGTGGAGGCGCCGGTCACGGCAGGCAGGGAGCCCGCGATGTCGAGGTGGGCAGCCACGGCGTTCAGCGCCTGGACGGCCAGGGTGTCCTGAGAGACGTACTCCTTGTAGCCGTCGAGCTCCTGCGTCCAGGAATAGGGAGCCAGCGCGTTGACGGCCTGCACCCAGCCCAGGTTCACTTCGGCAGAGATGAAGTACTTGACGAACTCATAGGCGCCTTCGGCGCGGGCGTCGTCGTTGTAGTAGAACACGATGGGGCCGCGGTTCCAGCTGGGATACCAGGTCTGCGCGGGCATCGGCGCTACGGCGAAGTCGAAGCCGTCGGGCGTGATGTAGGGATAGCCGGCGCAGGAGCCGATGTAGCCCGCTACCAGACCGGAGGAGAAGTCATTGGAGAAGTAGTCGGAGGTGGGAGTCAGCATGAACAGACCCTCGGCCTGCATGTCGGCCAGCCACTGGACCTTGGCTCTCATGGAGTCGGTATCGAAGCCCACGGTCTTGGTGTCGACGTCGATGTAGCTGCTGTCGGGGTCTTCCATGATGAAGGCCTGTACGCAGTCGGTCAGGCTGTCGAAGCCCAGACCGGCGATGCCCTTCTGCTCCTTGATCACGCGGCAGTTGGCTTCCATCTCTTCCCAGGTGGTGGGAACGGTGAGGTTCAGCTCGTCGTACAGCGTCTTGTTGTAGAACAGGATGGGGCCGGTGGTGTAGGCGGGCAGATAGTGGATGTTCTTGTCGCTGAAGCCCTTGACCTCGCCCTGCATGACGCCCTCGGCGAGGCTCTCGTCGAACGCATCGGCGAACTCGTCGTCGGCATAGATGTACTTGCTGAGGTTGGCTACCAGACCGTCGTTTACGTACTCGGCGGCTTCGGAAGCGTAGTTGAAGATGATGTCCGGGCCGATGCCGCTGCGCACGGCGCTCTTTACGTTGTCGGTAAAGCCGGCGTAGGCCTGGGAGATGACCTGTACTTCGTACTTATCCTGCGTGGCATTGAAGTCTGCAGCGGCCTTTTCGAGATAAGCCTGCTGATCCTTGGTGAAGGTGTGCCAGATGGTGACGGTGGTCTTGCTGCCCTCGGCAAACGCGGCCATGGACAGAACGAAAACCAGTGCCAGAACGATGGCGATGACTTTCTTCATAGTGAACTTCCTCCTGATGAATTTCGGATGCTCTGATCCGCTGTATATATTTTAGAACATTTTTGCTTTTTGTACAAGGTGTATTCAGATTTTTTTTGTTAATTGTGGTAGACACAGGTACTTGACAGTCCGCCGGGAAAAAGCTACAATCGCAGGTGCCGTGGAAAACGGCCGCGCCGCGCCCGGGCACGGCAAAATCAGATAAGGAAGGGGACACGCCATGCTGCCCGAAGCCTTCGTCAAGCGAATGAAACAGAAGCTCGGGGACGAGTACGCGCAGTTCGAAAGTGCCCTGTCCCGTCCGCCGCAGCAGGCGATGCGGCTCAATCCCTTCCGGGAAAACGCTTACGCGGCGTGCGCGGAATACGTCGATTCGCCCGTGCCCTGGGAGGCGCAGGGCTATTACGTTAAGGAAGGCGCGCGCCCGGGGAGCACGCTGCTTCACGCCGCTGGCGCGTTTTACATGCAGGACGCCTCGGCCATGGCGCCGGTCAACGCGCTTGACGTCCGGCCGGACGACTGCGTGCTGGACCTTTGCGCGGCGCCGGGCGGAAAAAGCGGGCAGCTGTTTTCGCGCCTCGGCGCCGGGGGTCTTCTGATATCCAACGAATACGTAAAGAACCGCGCGGGCGTCCTCAAAAGCAACCTGGAGCGGCTGGGCTATTCTTCGGCGCTCGTCACGAACGCCTCCGCCGAAAGCTTTGCCGCATTGGGCGAAGCGTTCGACGTAATCCTCGTGGACGCGCCCTGCTCCGGCGAGGGCATGTTCCGGAAAAATCCCGACGCGATCAGCGAATGGAGCGAGGACGCGCCCGAACTCTGCGCGCGCCGTCAGGCGCTGATCCTGGACGCGGCGGCCGTTATTCTTAAGGCGGGCGGACAGCTCGTTTATTCCACCTGCACGTTCAACGAGACCGAAAACGAGGAGACGATAAGCGCTTTCCTTGACAGGCATCCAAACTTCGAACCCGGGGAATTCGAACTTCGCGGCGTCGGGAAAAGCCAGAAAGGCTGCCTTCGCCTTTGGCCGCATAAACTCAGGGGAGAAGGACACTTCGTGTGTCTGCTGCGAAAAACCGGCGCGCCGGGCGCTGCCAAAATAATAGCCGTAAAGCAGGGCAAAGCCGAAAAAGAGACGGCGCAAGCGCTTTCGGACGCCTGCCTTACCCGCCTGCCCGAGGGCGTCTTCGTCCTGAAGGGAGACGAACTGATCCTGAAAAAGGACAGGCAGCCCGATCTCAGGGGAACGGCCGTCTTAAGCGACGGGCTGCACCTTGGCACGGTGAAGGGCAAGCGGGTCGAGCCCGCGCACGCCCTGGCCATGGCGCTGAAACCCGCAGACGCGCAAAGGGCTGTCGAGCTTACGCCGGCACAGGCGGTAAGCTTTCTGCAGGGAGAGGAACTGCCCCTGCCGTCTGAAGCCGGTTGGACGCTCGTATGCTTTCGCAACATGCCGCTCGGCTGGGCCAAATCCGACGGCTCCGTCCTCAAAAACCATCTGCCCAAGGGCCTGCGGCTCAGGGGCGGCCATACGCCGAAAGCGTAAGTTTATACATTTTCGGTGAATAATCCGCGTTCTTTTCCGGCCGGGCTTGATTTAAGCCCGGCTTTCGATTATAATACACAACAGATACTTATACGGAGGGGCGCATGGAGGTTCAGACTTACGAAAAACTTGCGGTGATCATGCGCTACCCTCTGGCGCTCGCGGGCGTGTTCATCGCGCTGCGCGCGCTGTACATGGCCTTTAAGGACGGCGTCAGGGCTTCGCGCCTTCGAAGCGGCGAAGCAAAGTACGGCGCCGTCGCGATGTTCAGCGTGCTGCCCGCCGAAAGGCGGGGAAAGGCGCAGCGGATACCCATCCTGCGAAACGGCTGCGTGGGCTCTTCCGGCGCAAGCGACGTGCGCATAAAGGGGATGGGCCTTGCGGGCCGGCAGTTCGATTACGAGATCCGCTCGGGACTTATGCACATTTCCCTGATCAGGAGCGCCGGCGTGTCGCTCGTCGGAAAACGCGCAAACGAGGAGATCACGAGCACCATCGTCCTCGCCCCGGGCGAAAAGCTCATGGTCGGCAGGGCGGTCATAGGCTTTGAAATGCTGAAAACGCCGCGCGGCGCAAACAGCCCCGCGGGAAACAAGGTATACAGACTGAAAGGCAAACAGCAATGATTTTTACGCGGCTCGACCGCAGTCAAAAGGAAGCGCAGAATTTAAAGCGCCTGCTGGTGCGCACCGACGAACGCCCGCTGGAGATCGCCGTGATGGCGTTTCAGGCGGTCTGCATGCTGCTTCTCAGCCTGAAGGACGGTCAGATCGACGCCTTCTCCGTGCTGCTTGGCGCATGCCTTCCGCTTGGAACGTATCTGGGGCTTAAGCTCATCACGCATTTCTGGCCCGTGGACAGGGCCATGTACCTGATCACGATGTTCCTTTGCGCCCTGAGCGTGATCCTGCTCCGCGCCGTGTTTTCCTCGACGCTCAAGGCAAAGACGCAGGCGATGTACCTCGTGCCCGGCTTTGGTTCGCTCCTGATCGGCATCGGGGTGCCCAGACTTTTGAACGGGCGGGAAGCGATCATAAAGCTCGCGATGCCCGCGTTCGTCGCGCTGATGCTTCTGCCCTTCGGCTTTACCACGGCCTCCGCCGCGAGGAGCTGGGTAAACCTCGGCGCCATACAGTTTCAGCCGAGCGAGCTTTTGAAGCCCGCGACGGTATTGGTGCTGGCAAGCGGCTTTTCCTTCGGGAAAAAGTTCGGGCGCTGGATCGTCTACGCGCTGTACGGCTTTGCACTGTGCATGATCCTTCTTTTTCAGAGGGACCTCGGCGCAATGCTTTTGTACTTTTTGCTGATCTGCGCGATGTTCACGGCCGGCACGGGCAAATGGCGGCTGACGCTGATCGCCCTCGCCGCGGCCGCGGGCCTCGGGGCGCTGTTCATATCCATAAGCGGCAAGGTTGAGGGTTTCGGCTACATCGCAACGCGCATCGACATCTGGAAAAACCCCTGGAGCGGCAAACACGAAGAGAGCCGCCAGATCGTGCAGGGATTGATGTCCGTATCCAGCGGCGGCCTGTTCGGCGCGGGACTGGGCCTGTCCTACGCAAGAAAGGTTGCTGTCGTGGGCTCCGACTACATATTCGCCGCCGTGTGCGAGGAGTTCGGCATGGTGTTCGCCATCTGCGTGCTTTTGCTGTGCATGACGCTCATGCTCTTGGGCATGCGGCAGGCGATGAACGCCCGCAGCCGCTTTCACGCGCTGCTCGCCTTCGGCTGCGCGTTTGAGCTGATCAGCCAGACGCTCCTGATCGTGGGCGGCAACCTGAACATACTGCCCCTTACGGGCGTAACGCTGCCATTCGTTTCCGAGGGCGGCTCCTCGCTGGTCGGCAGCATGCTGATGATGGGCATGATCCTGGGCGTCAGCAGCATAAACGCGCAGGACGAATATGACGACCTCATGCGCCTTACCTCCGGAAAGGGGGTAAAGGAGTGAAACAGACCCGGCGGCTGATACGCCTGTTTGCCCTGGCCCTGAGCTTCATGACGGTCTTTACGGTGATCACCTACATCACGATGGTGAAGACCAACGCAAGCCGCTGGCTCAACAACGCGCAGAACACGCGCCTTCGGGAGGCCAGAAAGACGACGCGGCAGGGTACGGTGTACGACTGTGAAATGATCGCGCTGTCCCTGAGCGAAAAGCCCGGGGAGAGGAGCTACATCGCAAACGACAGTATCCGCCTTGCGATGTCGCACACGATCGGCGACCAGTACGGCATGAGCGAAACGGGCGTGGAAAACCGGCACGCGACTGCGCTTTTGGGCCTGAGCGACATTACCGGCGCGGACAAGACGCTGCAAAGGCTCATGGGCAGCGAGCCCGCGGGCTACGACGTGGTTTTGACCGTATCGGCGCAGCTGAGCGCCTACGTGAGCAGCCTCTTTCCGCAGGGCAGCCGCGGCGCTTGCGTGATCGTCAACTATAAGACCGGCGCGATCCTGGGTAAGGTCTCCCTGCCCGCCTACGACCCGGCGGACATCGGCGCAGCGGTGCAGGACACGGCATATTACGACCGCGTATTGCAGTACCGCTACGCGCCGGGCTCGACCTTCAAGATCGTAACCCTGTCGTCCGCGCTCGAAAACCTGGGCGGCATCGCCGAAAAGCAATTCGACTGCGAGAGCCTGTGGTCGTTCGCCGGCAGCACGATCCGCTGCGCGGGCGGAAAGGCGCACGGGAGGATCAGCCTCAAAGAAGCGTTTTCCGAATCCTGCAACATCACGTTCGCAAAGCTCGCCTACGAGACAGGCGCTTCGAACCTGAGGCGCACGGCCGAAAACTACGCCTTCAACGACAACTTCCTGTTCGAGGACGTCGTGCTCTATTCCTCCCACTGCTTAAACAGCGCCGCAAGCGTCAGCGAGGTCATTCAGACCGGCTTTGGCCAGGGCACCTGCGAAGCGACGCCGCTGCACATGGCCATGATCGCAGGCGCCGTCGCAAACGACGGCGTGATGATGGAACCCAAATTGATAAAAGAGATCCGCCGCCCCGGCGGCGGCGCGACGCAGACCATGAAGAGCGCGCAGTACAAACGCGTGACCGACAGCGAAAACGCAAAGACGATCGCCCAGTACATGTACCTTGCCGTCAGAAACGGCACGGGCAAGAGCGCGCAGATCACCGGCTACACCGCCGGCAAAGTCTGCGGAAAGACCGGCTCCGCCGAATTTTCCAACGACAAGGAAGCCGGCACCCACGCCTGGTACGTGGGCTTTCTCTACGGCGACGAGCAGCATCCCTACGCTATCGCCGTGATCGTCGAAAAGGGCGGCTCCGGCGGCGCCGTCGCCGCGCCGATCGCCTCGAAGGCGCTGAAGAAAGCCGTCGAAATGAACCTGTACTGATAAAGAAACGCTTTGCGGCCAAAGGGCCGTTCGGGAATTGACTGAGTGAAAACATACAAAAACGAAACGGAGAGGTGCGTTCCATGGACATCAAACAATTTGCCGACAGGGTACAAAACAACGTTTCAAAAGTGATCGTTGGCAAGGACAGGGAAATCAAGCTCATCCTCGCCTCGATCATCGCGGGCGGACACGTTCTGATGGAGGACGTGCCCGGCACGGGCAAGACGGTGCTCGCCAAATCGCTCGCTGCGTCGATCAACTGCGGCTTCAAGCGCCTGCAGTTCACGCCCGACCTTCTGCCCTCGGACGTCACGGGTCTGAGCGTGTTCGATACCAAAAAGGGCGATTTTGTATTCAAGCCCGGCCCGGTGTTCACAAACGTGCTTTTGGCGGACGAGATCAACCGCGCAACGCCCAGAACGCAGAGCGCGCTTCTGGAGTGCATGGAGGAGCGTCAGGTCACCCTCGACGGCGAGACCCGCGCGCTTCCGAAACCCTTTATCGTGATCGCGACCCAGAACCCCATCGAGACCCAGGGCACCTTCCCGCTGCCCGAAGCGCAATTGGACCGCTTTTTGATGAAGCTGAGCCTTGGAAAGCTCACACACGAGGAATCGGTGAGCGTGCTCGAGCGCTTCATGCGAAACGACCCGCTCAGGGAAATGGAGAGCGTATGTTCGGCCGAGGACATCATTCAGGCGGGGCGCGAGCTCGAAAACTGCTCCGTGAGCCGCCCGGTCATGGACTACATCGCCTCGCTTTGCCAGAACACCCATTCGGCGCAGGGCGTCATACTGGGCGTAAGCCCCCGCGGAATGCTGGCGCTCATGCGCGCATCCAGAGCCTGGGCGATGCTGGACGGCAGAGACTTCGTGACGCCGGACGATGTAAAGGAGCTCGCCGTGCCGGTGCTGAGCCACCGCCTTGCGGTCAAGGTCATCTACGGCCAGCGGGACGCTGCCGAAAACGCCGTCAAGGAGACGCTGGACAATACGCCCGTGCCCACCGAGAGCGCCGGAAAGCGGGAGACGGATCAATGAGCATTCTCTGGCTCATGGCGCTGAGCATCATCCTCGTGGGACTGCAGGCCCTGCTGTTCGGCGTCAATAACCTGCGCCGCTTCAGCTACAGCAGAAGGTTCTCCGTCTCCAACGCGTTCGAAGGCGAAAAGGTCGAACTGATCGAGACGATCAGAAACGAAAAGCTCTTGCCCGTTCCGTGGCTGCGTGCCGAGAGCCGCATCCCGATCGAGCTCCAGTTCGCCCGCGAGCAGCTCAGCCCTTCGCACGAGGTAAGCGGCGGCATGTATCACCGCAGCATGTTCTTCCTGCCGCCGATGTGCCTGATCAACCGCCACCACGAGGTCACGCTCTCAAGGCGCGGGATCTACGAAGCGGGCAGCGTCGCGCTGGCGACGGGCGATCTGTTTTCCCTTGCGCGCAAAAAGCGGCAGATGAATTTCGACTGCAGTATTTTGGTGTATCCGAGGCTTTTAAGCGAAGACGAGCTGCCCGAGCCCGCCATGCGCTTTTTGGGCGACGCCATCGTAAAGCGCTGGATCATGCCCGATCCCTTTCTGGTCAACGGCATCCGCGACTACGCGCCAGGGGACCCGCTAAGGGACGTGCACTGGAAGGCGAGCGCCAGAACGGGACAGCTCAGGGTAAAACTCAGAGACTACACGACCGATCCCAAGGTGCTGGTGCTGCTCAACATACAATCCACGCAGAACCAGTGGAGCGACGTGCCCGTCCAGTTCGTTGACATGATGGAAAGGGCGATCAGCGTCTGCGCCACGCTGTGCCTGAGGGCGCTCAGATACGGCATGAGCGCGGGCTTCGGTTCGAACGCGTGTTTAAACGGCACGCACGGCAGCGGAAAGGGCATCTACGTGCCCGGCATGGGCGGCAGCGCTCAGGCGGACAAGCTGCTTGAAACGATGGCGAAAACCGAGCTCCACATGGAACTGAGCATGCACACCTTTTTGGAAAGCCTCGAGGACGTAAACGGAGAGGACATACTGATCCTGACGGCTTACGAGGACGAGGACCTGCTCTCGGCCGTGCAGAAGCTCAGAAACAGGGGCAACACCGTAACGCTCAGCGCGATACGGCAGTAAACACGTAAAAACAGTTTTGTCTCCTTGCAAAGGGGAGGGATATCGCTTTATGATCAGTTCGTCCGAGAGACTGGAGCGCGGGGGCATGTATCTGCTCATCATGATGCCGGTCTACGGTTTTATAACCCATTTCTTTCTCGCGTGGCAGCTGTTGAACGTGGGGTGCCTGATGGCGCTTACGATCGTGGGCTGCTTCGTGACGTTTCTTCCAAAACACCTGGGAACCTACAGCGAAACGGAAGTGATCCGCTACGAAGGCGGCATCAACAAGGGCGCAGACCCCAACCCCGACCGCGAATCCCGCCACGAGACGATCCGAGAGGGCAGGCGGCTGCCGCTGAGAGCTCCGGCGTGCATCGTGTTGCTGGCGCTCAGCGTCATAGCGCTCATCCTCATACCCGCCGAGGCCTACAACGACCAATCCGGGCTGTACCGCTTCTGCTTTATCGGCCTTACCGCTGTGTTCGAGATCATCTGCATGGCGTCGATCACGCAGGAATTCTGTGTCTGGACGCAATTGCCCGGCATAGGTCTTGGCTTTATGGGCTATCTCGTCGCAGCGCTGTACTTTTACATTTCCAAGAGCGAGGGCGGCGTGTTTTTTACGAGCCTCGGAATCAGCGCGCTTATCTTCCTTTTCGGCGCGTTCGTCTGCCTGAACCGCGCCTCGATCTCGTCCGAGACCTCCGACGCGGAGGGGCGCAAGGCCCCCAAGACGATCGAAAAGCGCAACCGCATCGTCGTACTCATCTTTGCCGCGGTGATCGCGCTCATCAGCTTCGTAAAGCCCGTAAGGGACGCGGCGCTTTGGGTGGTCAGGTGGATCGCCGTGTTCTTCAGCTATCTTGCGTGGCTGCTGCGCGGCGGAAAGGATGTCGACAAGGGTGACCTGAACCGCCTGCTGGAGATGCAGGGCTTCGGCGAGGAGGTTCCGGAAGAGGAGATCGAGGCCATCCAGGAGGAACTGGAGCAGCTGGAATCGACCACGATGGACAAGGTGATCGTTTTCACCTTCATCGGCCTGATCGCGCTGGGACTTCTGTTCATCATCTACAGCGCGGCGATGCGCAAGGTAAAGCGCGACGGCTATCTGTTCCGGCGCAGGCGCGTGGCTGCGAGCGAGGGCTATTACGACGAAAAGCAGAGCCTCGAAAGCGACGAGGTGCGCAAAAAGTACGCCAAAAACCGGCTCAAAAACCTGTTCAAACGCGAAACACCCTGGGAAAAGCTGGACGGCAGGGAAAAGGCCAGAAGGCTCATCAAGCGCCTGTACGAAAAGCGGCTGAAGAACGCGGAAAAGCTTGAAACGAAGACGGTGACGCAGGCGCTCGAAATGACGGCGCTAAAGCCCGATACAGCGCTCAGAACGCGCAAGGCCTACGACAAAGCACGCTACAGCGAGCACGAGGTCGACGGTGAAAAAATGGACGAGCTCAGAAAGGAGCTTAAGCTTTGAACGAGACCCTCGAGTGGAAGCTAAAGAACCTGCCGGACAGTCCGGGCTGTTACCTTATGAAATCCGGGGGAGAGGTCATCTACGTCGGGAAGGCCAAGAATCTCAAAAACCGCGTGCGGCAGTATTTCCACGCCTCGGCGAACCACAGCGCCAAGGTGCGCGCCATGGTCGAGAAAATCGAAGACTTCGACATCGTCCTGGTCGACGGCGAGCTGGAAGCGCTGATACTGGAATGCAACCTGATCAAGGAGCACATGCCGCGCTACAACATACTGCTCAAGGACGACAAGCACTATCCCTTCATCCGGATCGACTTAAATGAACCTTATCCCGCCATCCGCATCGCCCGCACGCAGCAAAGGGACGGCGCGAAGTATTTCGGCCCCTACGTCGGCGCGATGGCGGTTCGGGAGGTCATGGACACCGTGCGCGAGGTGCTGCCGGTCAGGCAGTGCGTAAAGCAGCTTAAGCCCGACGGGCACGAAAGGCCCTGCCTGCATTATCAGACGGGCAAGTGCCTTGCACCCTGTGCGGGGCTGGTCAGCCGCGAGGAATATGCAAAATACATTCAGGCGGTCATCCGCTTTCTGAGCGGACATCCCGAAGAAGTGCTGGACAGGCTGAACCAAAAGATGCTGGAAGCCTCGAAGGCCATGAACTACGAACGCGCCGCCGTCTATCGCGACCGCGTCCGCGCCGTCAACGACATCATGCAGCGTCAGAAGGCCATCTCCACCGGGGGCGACGACAGGGACATCATCGCCTGTGCAGTCTGCATGAACGATCAATTGGTGCAGGTGATGCGCTCCCGCGAGGGAAAGCTGCTGTCTTCGGACGTGTTTACGCTGGAGGGCGCGGCGGGCGAGGACGCGGGCGAAGTGCTTTTGCGCTTCATGACGCAGTATTATTCGCTCGCCAATCCGCCGGCAAGGGAGGTCGTCGTGAGCGCGGACATACAGGACGCCGAGGTGCTCGAGGAACTGCTCAGCGAGACCGCGTCCCGTAAGGTGCACGTGATCCTGCCCAAGCGGGGCGACAGGGCTGCGCTGATCAGGATGGCCGAAAAGAACCTTGAGGACGAAATAAACAAGATCGAAAGCAAGAAGGAAAAACAGCTCGAGCGCACGGTCGGCGCGCTCAACGAGCTCGCCTGGGAGCTTGGGCTCGACGAAGCGCCGCGCAGGATCGAGGGCTACGACATTTCCAACACGCAGGGCGCGCAGTCGGTGGCCAGCGAGGTCGTCATGATCGACGGCGTCTGCCGCCACGACCAGTACCGCCACTACCGCATCAAAACCGTCGTCGGCGCGAACGACTTCGAAAGCATGTACGAGGTCATTACCCGCCGCTTCACGCACGGACTCAAGGAAATGGAGACCCGGAAGCAGCAGGGGCTCGACCCGCGCGAAGGCAGCTTTTCGGACATGCCGGACCTTCTCTTGATCGACGGCGGCCGCGGACAGCTTACGATGGCGCTCAAGGCCATGAAGGACGTGGGCGTGAACGTGCCCGCCTTCGGCCTTGCGGAGCGCGTGGACGAGATCGTGCTGCCCTACGAGGAGGACACGATCTTTCTGGACCGCCATTCGCCGGCGCTGCACCTGATCGAGCGGCTCAGGGACGAAGCGCACCGCTTCGCGATCACCCATCACAGAAAGCTCAGAAATTCGCGCTCGATCCAGAGCCGCCTCGAGCAGATCCCGGGCATCGGCCCGAAGCGCAGAAAAGCGGTGCTCACGCACTTCAAGACGGTCGAAGCGCTCCTCGCGGCGCCGCTTGACGAAATCGCAAAAGCCGACGGTGTGGGGGACACGTACGCGCGACTGATTTACGATTTTCTTCACCCCGATCCGGAAAAGGACAACGCAAGCGCAAAAACAGAAGAAATCGCAAAAAAGCCCGGCCCGGATAACTGAAAACCGCCCCGGCATTATCCGGAGCGGTGGTTTTCGTACCGTGACAGCGCCCTAAGCGGCCGCGCTTTCGGCTGTTTCGGCGATGCTCTTGAGCCAGGATACGATGGTGTCGGAGAAGAACCATACGAGGATGGCCGCCGCCGCCAAAAGCAGCAGGCTCAGCACCAGCGCCGCCACGGCGAAGGAGCGCTTCGAAGGCGCCTTGGCAAAGGATATCGCGAAAATAAAGAAAAGGATGTTCACGCCCGGTATGATCGAGATCAGCAGCGTGATAAACCAGTTGAACATCGAAATCGGCGGATTGTAATTGGGTTTGTTCTTTTTCTTGCTCATAATTGACTCCTTGCGCCCATGCGCGCCGTGATATGTGAGTATTATACACCAAATATTACAGGATGTCAAATCAATTTGTAACAATTATGAAATATTTTACCTGAGGTGGTTGCATGAAACATCTGGTGATCGTAAAATGGAACGTCGGAGCCGAAGAAAAAGAACGCCTGAACGCCGAAGCGCTCGGGCTGTTCAAGGGCTTGTGCGGCATGGAGGGCATACACGGGGTCGAGCAGATCAAGGGCCTTCCGCTGAATGAAAACCGCTTCGACATGATCCTGAAGATTGATATGGAAAAAGAGGCGCTGAAGGCCTACAGCGAGAGCGCCGTCCACCAAAAATGGCTCTCGGAATACGCGAAATACATCAAGAAAAAGGCGATCTTCGACTGTGAGGGAGATCTGTAAACGGGCTATGCGCCGTCAGCCGTTCAGCCCG
Organism: Clostridia bacterium; assembly: GCA_017395065.1. Taxonomy (GTDB): domain Bacteria; phylum Bacillota; class Clostridia; order Christensenellales; family Aristaeellaceae; genus RUG14130. Next base: position 41,350 of record JAFPWH010000071.1, read on the forward strand.
GCTCTTACCGCGTGCAGGCTCCGGTTCAGCTTCTCCACGTCCACGCTGCCGTCGGGATTGACCGAGGTGCTTTCCACGGTCGCCGTACCACTGTAGCCCGCGCGCCTTACAAGGCCGAAAAAGGCGTCAAAGTCCACCTTGCCGTCGCCGATGTGCATGATGGGCAGCCTTTCCATATCCGGCTTTACGAGGCTGTCGTTTACGTGCAGGTGGCTGATCGCGCCTTCGGTCAGCAGGGGTTTATACTTTTCCGTTCCCAGCAGCTCGTTTTCGCGGTGGAGATAGGCCATCTTGGTGTCGAAGGTAAAATGCGCGTCCGGCACAGTCCTTCTGAGCTCAAGCAGGTGGTCGAGGCTCAGGTTTTCACGGCAGGTCACGTTCTCGACGGTCAGGCTGAGCCCTTCCTTTGAAGCCAGAAAGTGCATCTGCGCGAAGGCGTCCAGGGATTCGTCAAAGCGGCTGTCCGAAAAGGCGCCGTTCCACAGGTGGATCACCAGCTTCGCGCTGCCGATCTCGAGGGCGGTCTCAAGATCGCGCCGGAAGATCGAAAGCGCGTCTTTCGTCCCTTCTGCGCCCCGCGTGCTCAGCGTCTCGCCGATCTCCTTGTCCATGTGCATCACGGGAAAGGAAAGGCGCGTGGACTTAAGAAAACTGCGCAGGGACCTGACCTCGTCCTTCCAGACGAAGTACATCAGAAATTCCACGCCGTCGTGGTCCAGCATGAAGGGATATTTGCCGATATGGCGATAGTCCCTGCCGTTGTTGCGCGTGATGAACGCGCCGTTCGAAACGTATACGGGTATCATATGCCTCCGCCCATCAGCTTGAGCGCCTGGAAAATGATGTCGTTGGCCTTGTCGAACTGCTTGTCCACGCGGGAAACGGCCTTGGCCGCCTCGGAGGAGGGATAGCCCAGCGCCATCAGCGCCTCGATGGCCTCTGCCTGCGCGCTCTGCGCCGCCGGCACGAAAGCAGGCGAAACGGCGGCACCGGTCAGATCGTCGTTGCTCACCTTGTCCTTCAGTTCGAGGATCAGCCTTTGGGCGGTCTTTTTGCCGATGCCGGGCGCTCTGGCCAGCGCGTTTATGTCGCCCGCGACCAGCGCGACCGAAATATCGTGTACGCTCAGCGTGCTTAAAATCCCCAGCGCGCTCTTCGGGCCGATGCCGCTCACCGCGGTCAGCCTCAGAAACATGTTTTTTTCTTCCTTGCTGATAAAGCCGTACAGCTCCATCGCGTCCTCGCGCACGTTCAGGTGGGCGTAGAGCTTTGCGCTTTTGCCGACGGGCGGGCAGGCCGAAAGCGTCGCCGTGCTGACGCTCAATTCGTACCCGACGCCCCCGCAGTCGATGACCACGCTGTCTGTGCTTTTGTCCGAAACGATGCCGTCTATATGCGCTATCATGATGGTATTCCTTTACAGTTGATGGATAGGCTCCTGCGGCGCACTACTTGATTTTGTACATTTCCTTTGCGTGCAGGCAGTTGCTGTGCGTAAGTGCGACCGCCAGCGCGTCCGCGGCGTCGTCGGGCTTTGCGATCTCTTCCATATTCAAAAGCAGCTTGACCATTTGCTGCATCTGCCTTTTTTCGGCTCTGCCCCAGCCGGTGACCGCCTGCTTGATCTGCATCGGCGTGTATTCGTAAAGGTTTTCGGTGTGCTGCGCCGCCGCGATCAGCGCCGCGCCCCTGGCCTGCGCGACGGCGATGCCCGTCGTCACGTTCTGCGCAAAGAACAGTTCCTCGAAGGCGATGTCCTGCGGCTGATAGATGTCGATCAATTGACTGAGCCCCGTGTAGATCGAGCGCAGGCGCTGGGGCATGGGGGAGTGCGCCACGGTGGAAATGCAGCCGTAGGTCAGCACTTTGTATTTGCCTGCGCTGAAGTCGATGACCCCGTAGCCCGTCAGCGCAAGGCCCGGATCGATGCCGAGGATCACCATGTCAGCCGCCGCGCCTTTCGCTGCCGAGATAAATCGTCTCGCCGTAATCCAGCAGCAGAGGAAGATTGTCGCGTATCACCTTCGGAAACAGGCTTGCCTCGCGGGCCTTGCCCACGTTGATCCATTCCATGCCGACCTGATAGGCGTCGCGCTCGACGGGCTCCTTCGGCGGCACGTCTATGAGCCTGCACAAAAACACAAAGTACATCTTATGAGCGTTTACATTGCTCTCTTTCGCGCCGGAAATGCGCTCGTAAACCGCGCTTAAACGCATGGGCTCCACGGTGAGGCCTGTCTCTTCCATCACTTCGCGCCTGAGCGCTTCCGTCAGCAGCTCGCCGTCGTGCTGCCCTCCGCCTGGCAGGGCATAGTATACCCCCAGACGCGAGACGCACTTGTTGAACAGCAGTCTGCCCTCATGCAATATAAGCGCCTTGGCTGAATTGCGGATTGCCATTTCAACATTCCTTTCAGGCCACGGCCTATATGAAATCTGTTGAGCCTATTATACAACCAGCGGCGCGCATTTACAAAGCAATTATTGTTAAATAATAAAAAGCTCTTGACAGTTTGGCCCCCGACATATATAATATCATTTGTCGGTCGGGCGCGTTGCGCTCGGTTGACTATTGGCGAATGGTGTAACGGCAACACTAACGACTCTGACTCGTTCATTCTAGGTTCGAATCCTAGTTCGCCAGGAACCTGCCTCTATAGTCAAGCGGTCAAGACGTCGCCCTCTCACGGCGAAGACCAGGGTTCGATTCCCTGTAGAGGTGCTTGGGACATCTTTTGAGAGATGTTCCATTTTTTGTTTTCGGAGGAACCATGCACATACTTCTTACCAACGACGACGGCTGGCAGGCGGAAGGCCTGCGGGTGCTGGCAAGAAAACTCATTTCCGAAGGTCACAGGGTCACCGTCGCCGCGCCTGATTCGGAGCGCAGCGCGGCTTCGCACGCCCTGACCATCTTAAAGCCGCTCACCGCCAAGCCCATACAGTTCGATGGCGCAAGCGGCTGGGCGATCGACGGCGCGCCTGCGGACTGCGCTCGGCTGGGCCTTCACCTGACCAAACGCGACAAGCCGGACATCTGCATTTCCGGCATCAACCACGGCTCGAACCTGGGCGGCGCGTGCATCTACTCGGGCACCGTGAACGCGGCGATGGAGGCTTCGATGGCCGGCTGCCCCGCGATCGCCGCAAGCCTCGAAAAATCAGCAAAATACGATTTTGCGCCCGCCGCGGACCTTACGGTTAAGCTGATCGGCTACGCGCTTTCCCATCCGATCCCGCGGGGGCAGATCTACAACCTGAACCTGCCCGCAAGAGCACAGATCAGGGGCCTGTTCTTTACGCAGATCCTGGGTCCCGATTTTCTGACGGAGGCCAATTATCAGGAATTCACGAGCGACTACAACCAGAAATATTACTTCCTGGACGACGGCGCGAACGAACAGTATTTCCATCCGGACAGCGACAGCAAAAGATGTCAGGACGGCTGGGCGACGCTGAGCGTGCTCGGCTGGGACATATCCGCAAAGAACGACGGGAAGCTTCCCGAAAGCGGCCTGCTCACGCTGTAATCACCAATATTTGAGGAGACGAAAATGCTCAAACGAAAGATCGGCGCGGGACTGTGCCTGCTCAGCGGCATCCTCGCCTTCGCGATCTACATTATTGTCATCAACGGTTATTCGGAACACCTGCTGGCGCTGCAGAGCATGCGCTTCGGCAGCGTGTATTACCCGCTTCTGATCGGGCTGGACCTTATCCTTTTGCTTTGCGTGTGCATGAAGTCCTACACGCTGAACCGCCTCGTGGGCGCCGAAAGAAGCATGACCGGTCTTGAGCGTGCCGTCTTGTCCAAATGGCCGGAGGCCTGCGTGTTTTTGCTCTGCACGCTGCTCAACGTCTATTTTGCCGTGCAGGCCAACCGCATCTATACTGACGACATCGTTTACACGCCGATCATGCTGGTCAAGGCGCTCACGATGCTCGCGGTTTATCTCGTCCACACGGCGCTCTCCTTTGCGGACGGCAAAAAAGCGGCGCGCATCGTCGCTCTTATTGCGATCCCCGTCATGCTCGTGTTTTCCTACCGGCTGGTCGACGCGGCCTGCCTCGAAAAAAACTACATGAGCGCGAGCGAGTTCATAGGCCTGTTCGTAAGCAGCGTCGTGCCCCGTGTAGCGAAGCTCTTCGGCTCCAACAACACGCTGATTGCAGCCGCGACGGTCCTGTTCGAATGCCTGCTTGCGATCATGCGCCTGATCGGCCTTTCCCTGTACGACACGAAACTCAAACTGAAGGGAGTCTGACAGCATGAAATACACCTCCGCCGCAGCCAACAAGCTGCTCAAAAAGCTTGCCCAGGAAAAAGAATACTGCATGGACAAGGAGACGAACGCCAAAACCTACGTGGCCGCCGTGGACGAGGAGCCCGTGGTGCCGGAGTTCGACTACGAAAAGAACGCCGCCGAGATCGAGCGGCTGGATGAGCAGATCGTAAAAATCAAGCACGCCATCAGCCTGAACAACGCGCTTGCACGCATCGACGTAAACGGAAAAACCATGAGCGTGGACGAGATCCTCGTCCGCATGGCGCAGCTCAACCGCCGCCTGGTCGATCTGGACGAGATGCGCAAGGCCTTGCCCAAGACGCGCGTGAACTCAATGGGTCCGCGCACGCTCAAGCCCGAGTATACCTATATCAATTACGACATCGAAAAGGTCAAGGCGGATTACGAAAGGTATTCCGACGAAGTGACGCAGATGCAGCTGGCGCTGGACAAGTACAACCAGACGGCAGAATTTGAAATAGAATAAATTTTCCGCGCAGACGTAAAAAGCCATCTAAATCAGCATGTAAGCGTTCAGCGTCAAGTTTATTCGTTATTTGGTTTTTTCTTATATGTCACTGTCTGAATGGTCATGCTGAAACATATTAAGACCCCGGCCGGTCTGAGCGTCTGCCAAAAGCTTTGCCCCTCGGGGCAGCGGGCTGCGGAAGCACGGTCACAGGCAGCCTACTTTCGGGCGAAGGTCTTGATCCCGGGAAAACTGTCAGCCAAAGCTTGACGGATGAAGAAGTTCCCTCATAACCGCACCGAATAAACAGTCAACGCAACGCCGCGGCGAAATCATCTCGCCGCGGCGCTTTTAAATCCTTCTGATTCAAATCTTCCTGATAAAGTCCCTCTGCTCCTTCGTGATCTCCGCGTCCGCTGCTTCGATCAGGGGCTTCAGCTGTTCGGGCTTGCTGGCGCCAGCGAGGGGGATCAGCGGGAAATCCTGTTCGCACAGCCACAGAAGGCCGATCGACGCGACGCTCAACCCGGTCTGGGCGCTCACGGTCTTGCAGCGCGCGTAGATAGCGAGGTTTTCTTCTGTCAGGAAGCGCCTTGCCGACTTTTCGCTAAGGCCTTCTGCGCCCAAAGTGTCCAGCTTGTACAAAAAGCCCTTTGCCTGCGAGGAATAGGGCGTCATCAGCATGCCGGTACGCTTGTGCATGTTCAGCATTTCCTCGTCCGCCTGCACGAGCGACGGATCGTCCGGCCTGGTCTGTACGGGCAGCGAGAACTGCGGCTGGTTGCCGAAAAACGGGGTAAGGCCGTGCTCTTCGGCGTACCTGTTCGCTTCGAGGATGCGCGCCGTGCTCCAGTTGGAAGCGCCGATCAGCTTCGTGTATCCCTTTTCCACGAGCTCCTGCAGGTTCTCCATGACCTCGGAAACTTCATAGGAAGGATTGTCCCTGTGCAGCCAGTAGATGTCCACGTGGTCGGTCTCAAGCGCTTCAAGGCTCTCGCACATGTCCCTGCCGAGTTCTTCGCGGCTCAGTCTGCCGAGGGGCGGGGTGCCCAGCATGTGGTGCGCGCCCTTCGTGCTCAGAAAGATTTTGTCGCGCAGCCGGTTCTCCCGCATCCACCTGCCGATCACCTTTTCGCTTTCGCCGTTTTTGGGCGTCACAAAATCGCCGTAGACGTGGGCGGTGTCGAGATAGTTGCCGCCGGCCTGCCAATAGGTGTCCAAAAGCGCGCAGGCAGTCGATTCGGAAACCTTCCCGCCGAAATCGGTGCTGCCGAAAGCGATGCGCGCGGCGCGAAAGCCGCAAATGTCGACGTATTTCATATTTCCTCCAAGGGCAGTCGGTCGAGCTCGTCCTCCGTGAAGACTTCGATCCCGTTTTGCTTGAGCAGCGCAGCGCAGACGCCGTCGCCCCCGATCAGTTTTCCGCTGAAACTCCCGTCGTAGATCATGCCGCTTCCGCAGGAGGGAGAGCGCGATTTGAGGACGGCGAATTTCACGTTGTTGAGCTTTGCGATGTAAAGCGCCGCTTCCGCCCCGCTTCGGTAGGCCTGTGTCACGTCCTGTCCCGCCTTGTTGATCACCCTGCCGCCCTGCTGCTCCGCGGGCTCGCGCGGCGTGGGAAGGCCGCCCAGCTGCTCCGGACACACGGGGATCAGCGTATGTTTGTTGCCGAGCTCGAGGATCTTTTCGTTCCGCTTTCCGTCGCCCTTGTAGCGGCAGTTGACGCCCAAAAGACAGGCGCTTACGAGTATATTCGCCATAACATCACCTCGCTTCAATTCTACCCGCGCCGAAAGGGACTGTCAACCCATTCGGGTTAAAAATTCCGACGGCGCTTGAAAAGTTACGCTGCAGGGGTTATCATATACAAAAACACGGAGGTGTGACTATGGAACGCTTTCTTGAAAATACGATCATTTTCGATCATCCTCTGATCGCCCACAAGGTCACGCACCTGCGCGACGTGCACACCGGCAGCAAGGAGTTCTGCGAACTGGTCACCGAGCTTACGATGCTGATGGGCTACGAGGCGTTAAGAGACATGCCCACGAAAAACATAATGGTGCAGGCGCCGCTGAGAACCTTTGAAAGTCCCGTGCTTGCGGAGGATTTCACGATCGTTCCCATCCTTCGCGCCGGCCTTGGCATGGTGGACGGCCTGCGCGCCCTTTGTCCCACGGCGAAGGTGGGCCACATCGGTTTGTACCGCGACGAGGAGACGCTCGAGGCAAAACAGTACTATTTCAAGCTGCCCGTGGACGTCGCATCGGGCGAAGCCATCATCGTGGATCCTGCGCTCGCGACGGGCGCGACCGCGCTCAAGGCCGTCGAGATGCTTAAGAGCGCGGGCTGTGAGCACATCAAGATCATGTGCATCTTCTCCTCCGCCACGGGCATCAAGCTGATCCACGACAAATTCCCAGAGGTGCCCATCTACACCGCCGCCTATTCCGACGAGCCGCTCAACGAAAAGGGCTACATCTACACCGCCGCCGGCGACGCGGGCGACAGGGTGTGCGGCACGGTGAGCTACAAACCGTAATCGGGAAGAATAAATGTTACGTTTGTTTTGCACGGAAATACAGAAATGTGAGACAACTGTTGCGCCGCGAACAACATGGGTTATCTTTGAGTGAATAACAAAAACTCCGTTTGACAAACGCCCTTGTGTGGAGTAAACTTACCCGCAGTGAGAAACGGAAGCAATCTTTAATCCAATACGAGATATTGGCAAGAGCGCAATCCACACACTGCAAATGAGGATTACAGGCCTTGCCATGCTCATTGGAAAGATGAGTACGGCAAGGCTTTTTGATTGCCCGCGATCACGAATAAACAAAAGGGGAGAAACTCAAATGAAGCTTATCTACGACATCGGAGACAAGCCGGCACTCAAAAAGACCATCGTGTTCGCGTTCCAGCAGATGATCGCCATCATGGCGGCTACGCTGCTGGTGCCCATCCTGATGACGGGCTTTGACAAGACCGGGACCCTGAAATTCGACCCCGCTGCCGCGCTGTGCGGCGCCGGCATCGGCACGCTCGTCTACCTGTTCTTCACCAAGCGCCGTTCGCCCGTGTTCCTGGGCTCTTCCTTCACGTTCCTTGGCGCCTACGCGGCGGTCATCGGAATGAACTACGGCTACCTCGGCGTCATGATCGGCATCGCCTTCGCGGGCCTCGTGTACGTCGTCATCGCGCTCATCATCAAAATGACCGGTTCCGGCTGGGTCAACAAGCTCATGCCCGCAGTCATCATCGGGCCCATCGTCGCCCTGATCGGTCTTTCCCTCTCCGGCACCGCGACCGGCTGGATGAGCACCAACGGCAACAATGCAGTAACCACGAATACGATGTATGTATCCGAACAGGCATACACCGAAGAAAACGGCGTGATTACGCTAAATATGAGCGAAGAAGCCGCTGCCATAGACGAAGAAGGCAAGCTGGTTCTTTCAAATGGCGCTTATTCGATCGACTCCACCTCCACGAATCCGTACAGCCTTGTTACGATCTGCGTCGGCGTGTTCACCTTCCTCGCCATCGTGTTCGTATCCATCAAGGGCACCAAGGGCATGAAGCTCATTCCCTTCATCATCGGCATCGCCGCGGGCTACGTCCTTGCGCTGATCCTGACCCTCATCGGCAGAGCCACCGACACCGCGAGCCTGCAGATCCTCTCCTTCGACGCCTTTGAGAGCGCGTTCAAGCCCTTCAAGTTCACCAGCATCCTGGACTACCCCAAGTTCACCTTCATCAAGGCCATTCAGGAGTACGGTAAGAATGCGGCCAACGTCAAGCTTGACGGCAGCGCCATCGCCAACATCGCCATCACCTTCGTGCCGATCGGCATCGTGGAGCTGGCACAGCACATCGCCGACCACAAGAACCTTTCCAATATCGTCAACCGTGACCTCATCACCGATCCCGGCCTCGACAAGACCCTGCTGGGTGACGGCGTAGGCTCCATCGTCGGCGGCATCTTCGGCGGCGCGGCCAACACCACCTACGGTGAGAGCATCGGCTGCGTAGCCATCACCGGCAACGCTTCCATCGTAAGCATCCTGGGCGCGGCCATCGGCTGCATGGTGCTCAGCTTCTTCACCCCCTTTGTGGCCTTCATCAACTCCATCCCCAAGTGCGTCATGGGCGGCGCCTGCATCGCCATGTACGGCTTCATCGCCGTAAGCGGCCTTCAGATGCTCAAGAACGTCGACCTCGGCAACAGCAAGAACCTCTTTGTGGTCGCGGCGATCCTGGTCGTGGGCATCGGCGGCCTGACGCTCGAGTTCGGCTCCAACGCCATCACCGGCGGTTCCCTCCTCTCCATCTCCGCGCTTGCCACCGCGTTCATCGTGGGCGTGATCACGAACCTCATCGTGAACAACGGCAAGATGTCCTCCGGTGAAGACAACATGGTCTCCGGCCACGCCGAGAACATGGGCATGGTCAAGGACCCCGAGAAGAAAAAGTAAAAATCTCTTACAAACACAGGCGGATCGTCAAACGGCGCTCCGCCTTTTGCTTGCCTTGGGACCGGCAAAAAAATGTTTTCGCTTCCGCCAAAGCTTTACAAAAGCGGGCGAAGAGACTATAATACAAACAAATAAAAAGCGGAGGACGGACAATGGAGACAGACCGCATTTCGATCAACGCAGGCTGGCTGTTCGCAAAGACCGAAGAGGAGGACGCGGTAAAGCCGAACTTCGACGAAAGCGCCTTTCAGCCCGTAAGGCTGCCGCACGACTGGCAGATCACGAACCCTCAAACGCCTGAGGCGCCGGGCGGGGGAAGCCAGGGCTTTTTCCCGCGGGAAGAGGTCGGCGTTTACCGCTATCATTTTACCGCGCCGGAAGAATTGAAGGGCAAGCTTGTGCGCGTCCTCTTTGACGGTGCGCAGCGCTTCAGCGAGGTCTACGTAAACGGTGAGTACGCGGGCGGAAGAAAGTACGGCTACGTACCGCTTCTGTGTGAGCTAAAAAACCTGAAATACGGTGAAGACAATCTCCTGAGCGTGCGCCTCGACAACTGCGCCGCGGCGGATAAAAACGCCGGCGGGGGAGACAGGTGGTATTCCGGCGCGGGTCTGTACCGGAACGCCTGGCTGCTCGTGGACGAAGCGACGCACATCCGCCACGACGGCGTCTTCGTTACCGCAAAACCCAAACTGAACGGACCTGTATACAGTGAATCCGACGGAAAGCCTCTTCGGGCCGCCTCTGCCGACGTGTGCGTCACGGTGGAAAACGAGGGCGGTTTGGACGGGTTCACGCTTGAGATCGACGTGTTGCAGGGCGGACAGAGCGTATATACCGAGCGGCAGAATGCGCTGAAGACCAACAGCTTCTGCTTTACGCTAAAGGACGCGTACCTCTGGACGACGCAGCAGCCCTGCCTGTACGCGCTGAGAGCGCGCTTAAGGCGCGGTAAAGCATGCGTCGACGAGCAGTGCGTGCGCTTCGGCGTGCGCAGCGCCGTGTTCGACGAAGAGGACGGCTTCCTGCTCAACTGCGTCAAAACCAAGCTCTGGGGCGTCAATTTTCACCACGACGGCGGGCCTTTGGGCGCGGCCGTGCCCATCGAACTGTGGCGACGCAGGCTCGAAAACGCGAAAAAGCTCGGCGTCAATGCGGTGCGCTGTTCGCACAACCCGATGGCGGAGGAGTTTTACGACCTCTGCGACGAATTGGGCCTGCTCGTCATCGACGAATACTGCGACAAATGGCAAAACAACGGCTTCTATTTCGACCTGATCGACGACGGGGAGCGGCTGGAGGAAATCGAGATCATGCTCCGTCGCGACCGCAATCACCCGTCCGTCATCCTCTGGAGCGTGGGCAACGAGATCGGCCCGCAGTACAGCGAGTACTTTTTCGCAATGCTCGAAAAGCTCTGCGCGAAGGTCAGACAGCTCGATCCCACCCGTGGCGTCAGCACGGCGCTGATCGGCTTCGTGCTGCCCGACTACAACGCCGGCACGCCGCTTGGCGTAAAGCTTTCGCTCATGAAGCGCTATGCCGGCATCGTGGACGTATTCATGGGCAACTACATGGAGCAGTATTATGAAAAGCTTCGCGAGGCCGGCATGCGCAAGCCCATCATCGGCAGCGAAGTGCACACCTACTACTGCTACAGCACCGACAGCCTGAACACGCTGAACATGAGCGCCGAATCGCCCTACGCCATCGTGAAACGCCACGACTGGGTCTGCGGCGCGTTCGTCTGGGCGGGCTGCGACTATCTGGGCGAAACGGGCGGCTGGCCCTGCAGGGGCTGGACGGGCTGCCTCATGGACTCTACGGGCGAAGCCAAGATACGCGCGTGGTACTGCGCGTCTCAGTTCAAAACCGAGCCGCTTTTGCGCCTTGCGGTGTACGACGAGAGCGAGCCCTGGGACATGGCGAGGGGCAATTGGGGCTTTCCGCAGATGCGCGCGCACTGGAAGTATGCGCAAAACGAAAAGATCATGCACGTTGCCGTCATGACCAACTGCGACACGGTGAAGCTGTACCAGAACGCGCAGCAGCCGCGTATCGCGTACCTCAAGGACTATAAAGACGGCATGATCCACTTTTACCTGCCGTATTCCGCGGGCATTCTGAGAGCAGAAGGCTATATCGGCGGAAACCTCGCGGCGAGCGACGCGCTTTACAGCGATTATGCGCCTGCCTCGCTTGCGCTTTCGGCGGACAGGGACGTATTGCCCGCGGACGGCAAAAGCGTTTCACTGATCGACCTGTATCTGTACGACGCGCACGGGCGCGCCTACGTGCTGAGCGAACCCGTCGTGCGCGTGGCGCTCGAGGGGGACGGCGAAATACTGGCGCTGGACAACGGGAATCCGCTTCAGATACGCGACTACGCGAACAACGCCGCGCTCGAATTATACAACGGGCATCTGCTGATTCTTCTCAGAGCGCCCGAAAAGCCGGGCAGCGCGAAGCTGCGCGTCTGGGCGGAAGGCTTTGACGCAAAGGAACTCACGCTAAATTACGTTTGAACGATTTGGAACGAACGACGACAGAGGGAGGACGACGCAATGAACAAAATCGCGGTACAGACAGGCGGGACCGAAAAGCTTTACGACACAGTGGAGGCTTACGGCCACATCAGGGAATGGGGCTTCGACGCCGTGGATGCGAACATCGACCATGTGTTAAGCGGCGGAAACATCACCAAAAACAACATCCCGGAATTGCTGATTAAGGGCGGCAGGGAATGCATGGAACTGTTCAAGCCCTGGCGAGACGGCTCAAAGACCTACGGCGTAGACAACTTTCAGGCGCACGCGCCGTTTCCAAGCTGGGTCGCGGGCGAAGCGGAGATCAACGGCAAAATGATCGAGGTGCTCAAAAACACGATCCGCGCCTGCGATTACATCGACTGCCGAAGACTCATCATCCACCCGTTCTTCGCGGGCTACGACAAGATGCTGAGCTTTGAGGACGAATGGGCTCTGAACCTGGAATGCTACGCAAAGCTCATTCCCGTCGCGAAAGAGAACGGCGTCACCATCTGCCTTGAAAACATGTTCACGGGCTTCAAGGGCAAGATCATCGCTGCATGCTGCTCCAATCCGGTGCTCGCGTGCAAATACGTCGACGAACTGAACGCGCTGGCGGGCGAAAACGTATTCGGCTTTTGCCTGGATACGGGCCACGCGCTTTTGTGCGGGCTGGACATCAGGCAGACGATGCTGACGCTGGGCAAGCGCATCTGCGCCTTCCACATCCACGACAACAACGGAACGAGCGACCAGCACCTTGCCCCGTACATGGGCGTGCTCGACTGGCAGCGCTTTATCGAAGGCTTAAGGCTGATCGGCTATAAGGACACCTTGTCCTTTGAGACCTTCAACGTATGGAACGTCGTGGACAACCAGGTCATCGACCACATGATGCGCTTCATTTACGATTGCGGCGTGATGTTCAGCCGCAGAGCCGAACTGCAGTAAACAGTCGAATCCCGTAAGGAAAACGACCTCATCCGTCGCCTTCCCCATGGGGGAAGGCTTTGGAATGGAGGCAGGCAGATGACAGAGAGCAGTACTAAAAAACGACCTCATCCCCGATAGGGGATGAGGCGTTTTTTTCAGGTGAACCGATTAGTGGATGGCGTCGTAGGCTTCCTGATACTCGGCCAGGATCTTGTCGCCGCCCTGGGTGTGCCAATCGGCGTATACGGCCTTCAGACCATCCAGGTCGATCTTGCCGGCGATGTACTGCACCTGCGCGTCTTCAACGGTCTGGTTGATGGTGGCGCCCATCAGTACGTTGGTTTCGCTGTCCAGCGTGTAGCAGGGGTTGGAGATGACGTACTGGGCGTTCTCGATCAGATTGTTGTTATACCAGTTGCGCAGGATGGTGCTGGCAGCCTTGGGAGACAGATCGCCGTGTACGTTCATGCCCAGCTGGTTGAGGCTGTGCAGCACGGTGTTGGTGTAGAGAGTGTACTGATCCTTGTTGGCATCTTCTCCCTCGGGATAGGTGTAACGATATCCGTCGGAATGGATCCAGTAGGTGCAGCCTTCCACGCCGCAGTTGAGGGTGGTGGTGCCGTCTTCGCTGCTGCACCAGTCAAGGAACTTGAGCACGGCGGGGAGCTTCTCTTCGCTCACGGTCTTGCAAACGCAGACTTCGCCGGAAGCACCGATGTTCTGGGGCCAGATCTGGATGTCGCCTTCGTCGTTGGGCAGTGCGGTCACGAGCGCCACGATGGGGTTCTCGGGATCGGCACCCATGTTGGTCTCCAGCCACTCCTGATAACGATAGCCGTTGTCAAGGCAGTCGAGGCGCATGATGGCCTTGGGGGGCGTGCTGCGCTCGGCGTCGTTCCAGCTGCCGGATTCGATGGTCATGAAGTTGGGATCGATTCCGCCGGCCTCATACAGCTCGCGCAGGAAATCGAGGCCTTCCTGGAAGGCAGGATCCTCGAAGGCGGGGTAGATGGTGCCGTCCTCGTCGACGCCGTACTGATAGGGAGCGCCCATCATGACGGTGGTGATGCCGATGGTGCCGGCGACGTATTTGCACATGTTGATGACATACATGTCGGGATCGAGCGCGGCCAGAGCGAAGCAGAGCTCTTTGAACTCTTCAACGTTCGTGGGAACCTCGGTGATGCCGGCTTCCTCGGCGTAGTCGCTGCGGTAGTAGATACCGGCGCGGGCATACGCACGGGAGCGGTACACGCCGTACAGACGGCCGTCGATGGCGATGTTGTCGTAGGTGGACTTGGAGCCCGCCGCGAGGTTCGGATACTCTTCGGCGTCATAGATGTAATCGGTCAGATCCCAGAACGCGCCGGCGCGGGCGGTGGAGATCATGATGGCGTCGCGAACGCCCTGCATGACCATGACTTCAGGCATGTTGGCGGGGTCCGCAACGGTCAGACTGGTCATCTCGCCGTAGGCAGAGTCGGCAACCCACTGGATGTCGAGCTTCACGCCGGTCGCCTCATAGATGTGCTGCAGAACGGGGTTGCCGTCTTCGAGGGTCACCCAGTCTTTGTCGGAGTTGAAGTCCGGCAGCATAACTTTCAGCGTGATCTCTTCGTTCTCGGCGGAAACGAAGCTCGCCAGGGACAGCGCCATGATCAGCGCAAGTACCAGGGAAACAAGTTTCTTCATTTCGAAACCTCCTTAAAGAATTGTTATAACGAGCGCATACGCGCCGATAACCGTTTTTAGCCCTTGAGCGCGCCGACCATGACGCCCTTCACGAAGTACTTCTGCAGGAAGGGATAGATGCACATGATGGGCACGGTGGCCACGACGATGACTGCCATCTTGATGGACTCCTTGGGCGGCTCCACGAAGTCGGGGTCCATCAGCGTCATGTCGCTCGCGCTGGCCTCCGCCGTGATGATGATCTGGCGAAGGATCAGCTGCAGGGGATACATTTTGTCGTCGGTCAGGTAGATCATCGCGGAGAAGTAGCTGTTCCAGTGGCCGACTGCGTAGAACAGACCGAACGTGGCCAGTACAGGCAGCGACAGGGGAAGCACGATGCGAACCAGCGTGCTTAAGTCGTTGCAGCCGTCGAGGTTCGCGCTTTCCTCCAGCTCCTGCGGGATGCCCTGGAAGAAGTTCTTGACGATCATCATGTTGTAGGCGGAAATCGCGCCGGGCAGGAGGATCGCCCAGTAGGTGCCGCGCATGCCCAGCCACGTGGAAACCAGTACGTAACCGGGGATCATGCCGCCGGAAAAGAACATCGAGAAGATGATCAGATTCAGTATCGGCGTTCTGAAGCGCAGGTACTTCTTGCTCAGCGGGTAGGCCATCGTGACCGTGCAGAACAGGTTGATCAGTGTTCCGCATACGGTGATGAACACGCTGTTGCCGAAGGCGCGGATCAGCTTGTTCGACGCGAAGATGTAGGTATAGGCGTCGATCGACCAGGTGTGGGGGATCAGGAACATGCTCCTGGTCTGAAGCTCGAATTCCGTCGCAAAGGAGTTGAAGATGATGTAGAGGATCGGCAAAACCGTGGTGATCGCGGCCAGCGTGATCACGGTGTAGTTCAGTATGTCGAACAGTACGCTGCCGACCGTTCTGTATACGCCGACGGGCGCGTTGCTGAGGATGATGGTCTTGCCGTTGAGTTCGGCAGTAAATCCGTTTTTCTTCTTTGCCATGCTGCCCACCTCCTCAGTACAAGCCTTCTTCGCCCAAGGCGTGGGCGATCTTGTTGGAGGTTACGACCATGCAGACCGATACCAGGCTCTTCATAAGACCTACGGCTGTCGTATAGGAATACTGGCCGCCCTTGATACCGTTCTGATAGACGAACACGTCCAGCGTCAGCGAAACGGAACGGTTTAGTGAGTTGGACATCAGTATCAGGTGCTCGTAGCCCGTGTCCAGTACGGAGCCCATTCTCAGTACCAGCAAAAGCACGATCGTGCTCCTGATCGAAGGCAGGGTGATGTGCCAAAGCCGCTGCGCGCGGTTTGCGCCGTCGATCATGCTGGCTTCGTACAACTGCGTGTCCACGTTGGTCAGCGCGGCAAGGAAGATGATCGTGCCCCAGCCGGTTTCCTTCCATATGCTCTGGCCCACGATCATCCAGCGGAATACGCCGGGATCGCCCAGATAGTCGATCGAACGGCCCAGCATTTTCTGCGTGAGTTTGTATATGATGCCGTCCGCGCCGAAAATGACGTAGGTGATCGAAACCACGATGACGATCGATATGAAGTGCGGCATGTACAGAAGCGTCTGCGAGATCTTCTTGAAGTGCATGTTCCTGATCTCGTTGAGCATCAGCGCAAGCACGATGGGCGCGGGGAAGGTGAGCACGATGCTCATCAGCGAAAGCAGAAGCGTGTTTCCAAGGTAGGTCAGCCACATGGGCGTGGAAAAGAACTGCTTGAACCAGTACAAGCCCACATAGGCGCTCTTGATGGGGCCGGTAAAGGGGACGTAGTTCTCAAAACCGATGATGATGCCCCACATCGGCAGATATTTGAAGACGGCGAAGTAAACCAGCCCGGGTATCATCATCAGATACAGCCAGGGGTTCCTCATCAGGTCCTTGCCTATGCTTCTCCTGTGCGGACGCTTTTGCCGCACGTCGGCGGTAACGGTCATCTGCTCACTCTCCTCGTCGTTATATATATGCAATCAAATACAGTATAGAAAAAGCCGACTGTTTATCCGCAGCTCGGCAGCGTATAAACTATCATTAACATTATAATGGATTTGTACATAAAATGCAAGCGTTTTGAACGCACGTATCGAAAATATTTCATTAAGTGAGGCGGGCGCCGCCTTTTCGGAAAAGAAAAAGCAAAAAACGATCCGCTCAGGCTCCTAACTGCGGATCGTTTGGGGGATCGTTTATGATCGCTTCAACAGTTTGACGAATTCGGCGGGGTCCTCCGCCTTGAAAAACGCGGAGCCGGCGACCAGCATGTCCGCACCGGCCGCGACGGCGAGCGGAGCCGTTTCCGTATTGATGCCGCCGTCCACCTCCACGATGGGGTTCAGGCCGCGTTCTGTGCACATGCGCCTGATTTCGCGCACCTTGTCCAGCGTGAAAGGCAAAAGCTTCTGCCCGCCCTTGCCGGGCTCGACGGTCATGATGAGGATCAGATCGCACAGCTCAAGGACCTCCTCGAGCGCGTGCACGTCGGTATAGGGCTTGACCGATACGCCTGCAAGGCAGCCTGCTTCCCTGATCCTTCGCAGCGTGTTTGCGGTCTCGAAGCCCGCCGCTTCCTGATGGATCGTGATGTACCTCGCGCCTGCCTCGGCGAACTCCGAAATGTGCTTTTCGGGATGCACGATCATCAGATGTGCGTCGATCGGGAAACCGCGCTTCGACAAAAACGACAAAAGCCCCTGCCCGAAGGTGATGGCGGGCACGAAGGAACCGTCCATCACGTCGTAATGCAGTGCGTCCGCGCCGGAGGAGACCACCTTGTCCAGCGCCTTTCCGAATTCGAGATAGTTGCTTGCAAGCAGCGACGGCGCGACCTTAATCATAGCGCTTCATCCACCTTTCTCTCTGTTCATTGAGTAATTCTATGTATCTGTCGTAGCGCCCGCGCGGGATACTGCCTTCGATAAGCGCTTGCTTTACCGCACAGTGCGGTTCGCTGTCGTGGCAGCAGGGCTGAAAAAAGCATTTGTCCGCATAGGGCTGAAATTCTTTGTAGAAGCCGGCCAGCGCTTCCGGTTCGCAGGATTCGCTCTCGAACAGGCTGAAGCCCGGCGTGTCCAGTACCGCACCCTCGTTTACGGGCAGCAGGCGGCAGGCGCGGGTCGTGTGCTTTCCGCGGTCTATGCGGCGCGAAATGTCGCCGACCTCCAGAAGCGTCCCGTACAGCGCGTTGATCAGGGAGCTTTTGCCGACGCCGGACTGCCCCGCGAAGGCGTGTATTTTGCCGCGCAGCGCCGTCTTAAGGCTGTCAAGGCCCTCGCCGGTCAGCGCGCTCACCGGAAATACTTGAGCGCCGCAATACGCGTACTCCGCCTTCAGGCGCAGCGCGTTTTCATTAGCGAGGTCGCACTTGTTCAGGGCAAGCAGTGTGTATATGCCCTTGCGCTTTGCGCTGACCAGCATCCTGTCCACCAAAAGCAGATCCGCCGCGGGTACGTGGCAGGACACGGTGATCACCAGCGCGTCGATATTGCTTACCGGCGGGCGGACGAGCTCGTTTTTACGGGGAAGTATGGACTTGAGCCACCCGTCCTCTTCGCCCGTTCCGGGCTCGAACTCTATCAGGTCGCCCACGAGGGGTTTTAAGTGTACGCGCCTGATTTTGTTCTGGGCGCGCAGCGTGTACTGTCTTCCGTCGTCGCCCAGCGCGTAATAAAACCCGCCGATGCCCTGCAGCAAACGCCCGAACATGCTCATACGAACTCGCGGGTGTCGGTATACACGTACTCGTGGGCGTAGTATACCATGATCTGGTGTTCGCCTGCCTCGCCGCTTTCGAGCTCGAGGTAGATCATGCGCTCGGCTTCGCAGTCGTCGCTGAACACCTCGGTCTCGTTCCCGGAGGGGGAGACCAGCACGATCCTTACGTTGGTGGTGTAGGGCACCTTCAGCGCGTAGGTGGCCATGTAGACCACGGGGCGCGTGAGGCTCACGATGATCTGCACGGTGTCGCCCCTGAGCAGCTCTTCGCCCGCCGCGGGGTTTTGCAAAAGCACGGTGTCCGCCGCGGAATCGGTGGAATAGCCATAGATCACCTCGGGTTTCAGATACAGCGCTTCGAGGGTGTCCAGCGCCTGCTGGCGGGTCTTGCCGTTGAGAAGCGGCATGCTGATCAGGTGAGAGTTGACCGTCAGCGTCACTGGCTGCCCGGGCTGCGCCTCGCCATCGTTCGGGGATTGACTCAGCACCACGTTCATCTCTCTGGAAACGTCGTTTGCGTACGTCACGTTGACGGTGGGAAAGCCGTTTTCAGAGAGCAGCGCCAGTGCCTGCTCCACGTTCATGCCGGTCGTATCGGGCAGATACACGGGTTCTACGCCCATGCTCACCGTGAGGGTTACGGACTTGTTTCTGCGCCCCCTGCTGTTTGCGGCGGGGTCCTGGCTGATCACGACGCCCTCGTCCACGCTCACGCTGTAGGCGTATTCAGTCTTGGTGATCATGTCGCCGGAGCGTATGAGCTCCTCGGCGGCGCTCTTTTCCATGCCGACCACGGCCGGCACGTCCACGCCGTAGAGGATGTCGCTGACCTTCACGAAGCCGTAGATCACGATGGCCAGCACCGTGATGAAGCTTAGCGCCACCAATACGGCGTTCAGGCCGTTTCGGAACATGTAGCCCGCAAAGCGTCCGAAAAAGCCGCTGCTGTTTACGAAGCCGCCTTTGGGCAGGCGCAGCGCGCGCTTTAGGTCCTTAGCCATCTCGGCGGCGGAGCGATAGCGCATTTCCGGCGCCTTCTCCAGCGCCTTGAGCACGACCTCGTCGAGGGAACGGGGGATGTCGCGGTAGATCGCGCGCATGCTGCGGGGCAGCTCGTTTACCTGCTTGAGCGCGATCGTGACGGCAGTATCGCCGTCGAAAGGCACGGTGCCGGTCAGCATTTCGTACAGCACAACGCCCATCGAGTACAGGTCGCTCTTTTCGTCTACGGGGTCGCCGTTTGCCTGCTCGGGGGAAACGTAGTGAACGCTCCCGAGCACGGCGTTGCTGTCGGTGAGCGTGCCGGTAGAGCCGTCCACGAGGCGCGCGATGCCGAAATCGGTCACCTTGATGTTGTCGTCGGCGTCCACGAGGATGTTCTGGGGTTTTATGTCCCTGTGAATGATATTGTTTTTGTGGGCGTGATCCAGCGCGGCAAGGATCTTGAGCGCGTATCTTACGGCCTTTTCGCTCTTCAGCCGGCCCTCGCGGGCGATGACCTCCTTGAGCGTCTGGCCGTCGATGTACTCCATGACGAGGTACTGCAAATCGCCGTCGCTGCCCACGGAATAGAGCTTGACGATGTTCGGATGCGACACCTTGGCTGCGGCGTTTGCCTCGTGGCGGAAGCGCTTTATGAAATCGGCGTTTTTCTGATACTCTTCCTTGAGCACCTTGAGCGCGACCACGCGCCGCTGCTTTTCGTCGTAGGCCTTGTAGACCACGCTCATGCCGCCGGTGCCCTTGACCTCCAGTATCCGGTAACGCTCGGAAATGAGTTTAAGCATTGTCGCCTCCGCTCACGAACGCGATCGTGATGTTGTCGGTGGAACCGTTTCTGAGCGCGAGATCCCTTAAGATGCCCAGCCGCCTGATCGGCGCAACGTCGTCCATGTTGAGCGTATCTTCGATCTCCCTGTCGCTTACGCTGCCCGCGAGCCCGTCGCTGCAGAGCAGGTACCGGTCGGCCTCGCGGTGATCGAGCTTTACGATCTGCGGATCGATGGCGTTGAACACGCCGATGCAGCGGGTGATCAGGTTGCGCTTTGGGTGCGTGCGGGCCTGCTCGCGGGTGATCACGCCGCTCTTTACCAGCTCCTCTACATAGGAATGATCCTCCGAGAGCTGGGTCAGCTTTCTGTCCCTTAAGCGGTAGGCGCGGCTGTCGCCGACGTGGCCGAGATAGACGATGTTGCCGCTGAACCACAGCGCGGTCAGCGTGGTGCCCATGCCCTCGCGGCTTACGTCGCTGTTGGCTGCGGCGTACACGGCTGAATTCGCCTCTTCAATAGCGGTCAGCAGGCGCGCTTCGCCGGCGCAAGGCGCTTTCCGAAGGCTCGCGGCCAGATGCTTTACGGCGATAAAGCTCGCCACCTCGCCGGCGGCGTGGCCGCCCATGCCGTCCGCGACCGCGATAAAGCGCTCGGAGAATTCGGGAAGGTAGTAGTAGTCCTCGTTGAGCCGCCTTACTCTGCCTTTGTCGGTGATGCCGCATGCCTTCATATCGTTCTCTCCTTACAGGCGCGATCTGCGCAATTGCCCGCACGCGCCCTGTATGTCGTCTCCCATCTCGCGCCGTCTGGTGACGGAGATGTGCCTTTGCTCGAGTCTTTGTATAAAGCTTTCGGTCTGCTCCTTCGTTACGCCCTTGAGCGCGCGCTCCTTCACTTCGTTTAAGGGGATGACGTTTACGTGGCACTGCATGCCGCGCAAAAGCCCCGCAAGCTCGTCCGCGTGGCTGAGCTCGCAGTTGACGCCGCCGACCAGGGCGTATTCGAAGATCACGCGGCGGCCCGTCTTTTCTATATAATACCTGCACGCCTTGAGTACGTCGCTTATGCCGTAGGCGTTTGCGACGGGCATGAGCTGCCTTCGTATGTCGTCGTTCGGCGCGTGCAGGGAGACCGACAGCGTGACCGGCAGCCCTTCGTCCGCGAGGCGGTACATTTTGTCCACCAGCCCGCAGGTCGAAAGGCTCACGTTTCTGAGCGATATGTTCAGCCCCTTTTCGGCGTTGACGAGCCTCAGAAAGCGGACCGATTCGTCGTAGTTGTCCAGCGGTTCTCCGCTGCCCATCATGACGATGTTGTGTATGCCGTATTCGCCGGGCGTGAGCGCCTGTATGCGGCGGTTGACCGCGAGCACCTGTCCCAGTATTTCGCCCGCGCTCAGGCTGCGAACGCAGCCGTCCAGCGTGGAGGCGCAGAACTTGCAGCCCATGCGGCAGCCCACCTGCGTGGAAACGCACAGCGTATCCCCGTAGCGATAGCGCATACGCACGCCCTCGATCAGATTGCCGTCGGGGAGCTCGTAGAGATATTTCTCCGTGCCGTCGATCTTGGAGGTCAGGCTTTCGCGTATCTTCACGCCGTTTACGTAGGCGACCTGTTCGAGCTTGCTTCTTAGCGCCTTCGAAAGGTTCGTCATTTCGCCGATCGCTGCGCCCTGTCTGATCCACGCCGCCAGCTGTTCGGCCCTGAAAGCGCTTTCGCCCAGCGACAGCACGAACGCCTTCAATTCCTCGAAGCTCAAGCCGCAAAGCTCGGTTTTGCCCTCGAAGCCCATCACAGCACCCTTTTCAGTCTGGCGATGAAGAAGCCTTCAAGGCCGTCCCTGTGGCCCAGCAGGAGCAGCATGCCGTCTTTGCTGAGGGGCCTCAGCTTTTCCGGAAGCCAGCTTACGTCCTCGTCAGGCCTGAATTCGGCGTGCTCCAGCAGGAAACGTCTGATCATCTCTTCGTTTTCGCGGGGCAGCACCGTGCAAGTCGAATAGACCAGCGCGCCGCCGCGCTTTACGTATTCGCAGCAGGTGTTCAGAAGCTTTTGCTGCGTAAGCACGATTTCGCTTTCCTTTGCATGCGTCAGGTGATATTTGATGTCCGGCTTGTCCGCCATGACGCCAAGCCCCGAGCAGGGCGCGTCGATCAGCACCGCGTCCATGCCGCAGATCATGTCTTCCTTCGTATCACAGGCGTCCCTGACCGCGCAGCGCAGGTTGTCCAGCCCCAAACGCTTTGCGTTTTGCTTCATCAGTTCGACCCTGTGCTCGTGCAGGTCCCAGGCGTAGACCCTCCCGCTGCCCTCCATCAGTTCGCAAAGGCACGCCGCCTTGCCGCCCGGCGCCGCGCAGGCGTCCAGCACGTTCATGCCGCGCCTCGGCTTTACCGCCATAGCCGCAAGGATCGCGCTTTGCCCCTGTATGGAGAAAAGCCCCTGCTTATAGCCTTCGCTGTCGATGAGCGCGCCCGCGTTCCTGACGAGGTGCGCGTGGGGGACGGGGGAGGACTTCCACTCGTACCCGTTTTCATCCAAAAACCGCTCCAGAAGCTCGTCCGAGCTTTTGAGCAGGTTCGGGCGGAGCGTGTCGTATCTTTCCTCCGGCCGGTAGGCGAGCAGCTTTTCGGCCTCCTCGAAGCCGTAGGCGTCCATCAGCATTTCCACCGTGTCGGGGCTTGCGGAATACTCCGTCTCGAGGTATTTTTTCGGCTCTGCCGTTTTGTCGATCGCGTTCAACGTTCCGGCGTCGCGCGCGCGGATGAGATTTCTCAGAACCACGTTCACGAAGCCCGCGGCTTCTTCCCGCTTATAGAGCCTCGCCTGGTTCACGGCCTCGTTCACCGCCGCAAAGGGCGGTATGCGGTCGAGATAGAGGATCTGCGCGGCGGCCACGTGCAGTATGCAGGTCACGATCTGCTCGGGCGGCTGCTTGATGAAGGGGGAGAGCAGAAATTCCGTCTTCATCCGGTGCTCCACGCACTGATAGAATATGTTCGTCGCAAGACGCCTGTCCTCCGGAGAAAGACGGGCGGATTTAAGCTGCTTGTCCAGCGAAAGATTGGAATAGCTGCCCTGATAGTACACGTCGTAGAGCGCCTTGAGCGCCGTGAGGCGAGCGCTGCCGGCCGTACCGGGCGTTTTGTCCCTTCCGGGCGCGTTGTCCTTCCCGGGTGCTTTGTTCCTTCCGGGTGCTTTGTCCTTTGCGGGCGCTCTTTTTGCCCCGGCGGGTCTGAAGCCCGGTTTTCCGAAGCTGCCGCGCTTTTGAAATCTATCGCCTTTGCCGGGCGCGTTTTTATCGCTTCTGTTCATGAAAGAATCTTTCCTTTCCCTGCGGTGAAAGACTGCGCGCTTATTGCGCTTCACCGGCCGCGTCGCCAAGGACCGTGCCGGCCGGGAGCTGTTTTCCGCTCAGGTACGCTTTTGCCGCCATGCGTTTGGAACCGGGCATCTGCAATTCGAGTATCTCCACCGCGCCGCCTGCGCACTTTATCTTTAGGCCCTCCTTTGCGGAGGAAACGAGCACGCTGCCGTTTGCGGCAGGGTTTTCGCAGTCGCAGACGGACGCCTTCCAGACCTTGAGCGTTTCTCCGCCAAAATACGTGTACGCGCCCGGCCAGGGATTTACGCCGCGAACGAGATCGCATATGTGTTTCGCTTCCTGGTTCCAGTCGATTTGGCCGAGCGCCTTGTCCAGCATCGGCTCGTAGCTCATCAGCGCTTCGTCCTGCTTTACGGGCGTGATCTTGCCGGAAACGTATCCTTCTATCGTCTCTTTGAGCAATTCTCCGCCGATTTCGGCCAGCCGCTCGGTGAGCTCGCCTGCGGTCTCGCCGGGCAGGATCGCCGTCTCGCGCTTCAAAAGAATGTCTCCGGTGTCGAGCCCCGCGTTCGTCAGCATCGTCGTAACGCCCGTAACGCTTTCGCCCTGAATGATGCTCCAGTTGATCGGCGCCGCGCCCCTGTGCCTGGGCAAAAGGGAAGCGTGCACGTTGATCGTGCCCAGTTTCGGTACGTCCAGCAGCTTCTGACTCAAAATCTGCCCGAACGCGGCGGTCACGACGAGATCGGGCTTCAGCGCCCGCATCGCGTCCAGACCGGCCTGCCTGCGCACTTTCTCGAACTGAAACACCGGAAGGCCCTTTTCCTGCGCGAGCAGCTTTACGGGCGGCGCCTCTAACTTATGGCCGCGCCCGGCGGGCCGGTCCGGCTGCGTGAACACACCCACGACCTCGAGCGGCATTTCGCAAAGCACCCTGAGGGAGGGAAGCGCAAAGGACGGCGTCCCCATGAATACGACTCTCACTTCGTCTTCTCCTCTTTCTGCTCGGTCTCCTTGTCCGTCACGTCCTCGATCATCTTGTCGATGTAGAGGATGCCGTCCAGATGGTCGATCTCGTGGCAAAGCGCCACAGCCAAAAGTCCGTTTGCGTTGATCTCTATCTGCCTATTCCTCCTGTCGAGCGCGCGCACCTTGACGTTCTCGGGCCTTTCCACGGTGCAGCGCCTGCCGGGGATGCTAAGGCACCCTTCCGCGCCGATCTTGCTGCCGGAAGTCTCGACGATCTCCGGGTTGATCAGCTCCAGAAGCCCTTCGCCCACGTCGATCACCACGCACCTGCGCAATACGCCCACCTGCGGCGCGGCGAGCCCCACGCCCTCGGCGGCGTACATCGTCTCGGCCATGTCGTCGAGCAGTTGCTTGGTGTGCTTGTCTATTTCCTTCACGGGACGGCTGATCTTTCTTAAGGTCTCGTCCCCTTCGCGCAGTATCTTTCTGGTCGCCATTTGCTTCCTCCAAGTCAAAACATATTTGCGGGATTCACTTCGAGCTCCGCTTTCACGGTTCCTCTGTCCTTATTCTCTATTTTCTCCATTTCGGCTATGACGCCCTTCGTGTCGCCTGCCGTGTACATTTTTACCAGCACTTCATAGCGTTCCTCGCCCTTGATGCGCTTGATCGGCGCGGGACCCTCGTGTACGGAAAGCACGTGCTGCATCAGTCCGTTTTGCGTGAGCGCTTCCCTCAGCTGCTCCGACGCGTTTTTTGCCGCGGCGAAGGCGGCTTCGGCGTCCTGCGAAACCATCAAAAGCCGCGCGATCGTCGTGTACGGGGGATAGAGCGAGCGCTTTCTGTACGATATTTCTGCGTTGTAAAACGCGCGGTAATCCTGCCGCAGTGCGCATTTGAGCGCGTAGTGGTCAGGAGAATAAGTCTGTATGATCACCTTGCCCGGGATGTCCGCCCGTCCGGCGCGCCCGGCCACCTGCGTGATCAGCTGGAACGTCCTTTCGGCGCTGCGGTAATCCGGCAGGTTCAGCGTCGTGTCTGCCGCGACCACGCCGACCAGCGTCACGTTCGGAAAATCCAGCCCCTTGGCGATCATCTGCGTGCCGACGAGTATGTCCGCTTTGCCCTTTCCGAAGGCTTCGAGGATGTCCGCGTGGGCGTCCTTTCCGCCCGTCGTGTCCATATCCATGCGCAGTACCGTCTTGTCCGGGAAGAGCTTTTGCGCTTCAAGCTGTATGCGTTCGGTGCCCGCACCGAAAAACTTGATGAAACGGCTGTGACACTTTGGGCACTGCGCCGGCGTCTGCGCAACGGCGCCGCAGTAGTGGCATACGAGGCTGTCCGAGGATTGATGGTAGGTCATCGCCACGTCGCAGTCCCGGCATTTGATCACGTATCCGCAGGCGCGGCAGTTCACGAACGTCGAATGTCCGCGCCGGTTAATAAACAGCATCGCCTGTTGATTTTTGTCCATGCAGCTTTTGAGCTCGCGGATGAGGCTGAGGGAGAAAATGCCCTTGTTTCCGTTTGAAAGCTCGCTTCGCATGTCCACCAGCTCGCATTCCGGCATGGGCCTGTCCAGCGCGCGCCTGTCCATTTCGAGCAGCGTCAGCTTGTTTTCCGGCCTGACCCTCGGCATCGTGCGCATAAAGCTGCTTATGCTGGGCGTCGCGCTGCCCAGAAGCAGGATGCCTCCCGACAGGCGCACCCTTTCGGCGGCGATCTCCCTTGCGTCGTATCTCGGGCGCTTTTCCGAGAGATACGCGCCCTCGTGCTCCTCGTCTATGATGATCGCGCCGGGGTTTTCGAGCGGCGCGAAGACCGCACTTCTTGCGCCGATGACTACTTTGGCTTCACCGCTGCGGATCCGCTGCCATTCGTCGTATCTTTCACCCGCGGACAGGCGGGAATGCAGCACGGCGGAAAGGCAGCCGAACCTCGCGTGGAACCAGCCGACGGTCTGCGGTGTCAGCGCGATCTCGGGCACGAGGATGATCGTCCCGCGGCCGCGGCCGAGCAATTCCCTGATCAGACGTATGTAGACCTCGGTCTTTCCGCTGCCGGTCACGCCGTAGAGCAGAAAACGCCCGCCTGAGCCGATGGCCTGCGTAAGAGAGTCGACCACGTCCTTTTGCTGTTCGGTCAGGGGCGGATCGACGCTGCTCCTGTCCGACTCGTATACTTTAGGCGCGCGCCGCACGCTTTTTGCGTACACCTGCGCGACGCCCTTTTTTGCGAGCGCATTGCACAGCGCGCTCGCTCCGCCCACCGTGCGGTTCAGCTCCTCGAGGCTAAGCTCTCCGCCGCCAAGCGCTTCGACGACTTTCAACTGCGCGGGCGCGTTTTTGCATTTTTGCCGCGCTTCGTCTACGGTCAGTACGAGCCTCACCACGCGCAGGGTCTTTTCTTTGACTGTGCCTGCGCGCATCTGCGGCGGCATCATCAGCCGCAGCGCGTCCGTGGTCGTGCACAGGTATTTGTCCTTCATGAACGAAGCGAGTCTCAGCATTTCCGGCAGGATCACGCTTTGCTCGCCGATCCTCGAAAGAACGGGCTTGAGCTTGTCGCTTTCTACGCCGCATTCGTCGCTTACGTCCAGCACGTAGCCCTCGATCTGCCTTTTGCCGAAACTCACCCTGACCATGTCGCCGGCCTGCAAAAGCATCCCGTCCGGCACGGTATAGGTAAACGGCCTGTCGAGCAGGGGAGCGTTCAAATCGACGGCAACCTTCGCGTAGCGCATCTTCAGCCTTTTCTTATGCGAAGCACTTCGTCCAGGATCGCGTCCGCCACGTCTCTTTTCGTCATCAGCGGATAGCTCTTTGCGCCTTCGTCCGAGATCATCGTCACGATGTTCGTGTCCACGCCGAAACCGGCGCCCTGCGCGGTCACGTCGTTTAGCACGATGAGGTCGGCGTTTTTGCTTTTGCGCTTTGTGTCCGCCTTTTCGACGCTCGCGTCGGTCTCCGCAGCGAAAGCTACCAGCGTTTGGTTTTCCCGTTTTGCCGCGCCGATCGCCTTTGCGATGTCTTTTGTGTTTACGAGTTTTAAGGTCATGCCGTTTCCGGTCTTCTTTATTTTCTGACCGGAGACGTTTTCCACGGTGAAATCAGCGGGCGCGGCCGCCTGGATCACGACGTCCGAACTCTTTGCAAGCTCAGTCACCGCGTCGTACATATCCTGCGTGGACAGCACGTCGTACACTTCTGCGCCGACGGGCTTTTGAAGTTCTGTTTTTCCGCTCACGAGGCGCACGTTCGCGCCGCGCGCAAGCGCCGCTTCGCAGATCGCGTAGCCCATTTTGCCCGTGGAACGGTTGCTCAGAAAGCGCACGGGGTCGATCATTTCCCTCGTCGCGCCCGCCGTCACGAGTATGTTCAGCCCCGCAAGATCGTGTATGGGATTGAGCAAAGCGACGGTCGCCTTCAATATCTCTTCCGGCTCGCTCATGCGGCCTTCGTCGCTGTCGCCGCAGGCGAGATCGCCCCGGCCGGGCCCTACGAAGGCAAAGCCGCGCTGCTTCAATACTTCCGCGTTTTCCCGGGTCGCCGCGCTTTTCCACATGACCGTGTTCATCGCGGGCGCGATCAGCACGGGGCAGGGCATCGCCATGACGGACGTGGAAACCAAGTCGTCCGCGATGCCGGCGCGGATTTTTGCCAGCATGTTGGCGGTCGCCGGCGCGATCACGCAGAGGTCCGCGAATTTCGCAAGGGAGATGTGCTCGATTTCCCAGCTGTACTCGAACATGTCCCTCGAGACGCGCTCGCCGGAGAGCGTTTCGAAGGTCATGGGCGTTACGAAGTGCTCGGCGCTCTTCGTCATCATCACGCGTACCTGCGCGCCTTGCTTTTTGTACAGGCGCACCAGTTCACAGCTTTTGTAGGCTGCGATGCCGCCTGTAACTGCCAAAACGATGTGCTTTCCCTTGAGCATCCTGTCCTCCGCGTCAATTTAAGCCAAAATACACCAAACAGCCGGAGCTTTCTGCATTTTTGCAAAAGCTTCGGCATTTGCGTCCGTCTTTTCCTCAGTCCTCCGAGGTGTCGGTCTTGTCGTAGGTCAAAAGCCCGCGGTTGATCTCCTCGATGGCGATGGCGAGGGGCTTGTTGTTGTCCTTTGCGTCGTAGAGGGGCTGAGCGCCGTCGATCAGCTGGCGGGCGCGCTTTGCGGCTTCAACGGCCAGCGTGTAACGGTTTTCCGTGCGCTTGAGCAGGCTGTTGATGGGGGGTTCGGTCATCATATGGTTTTGCTCCTTCTGATCATGCGGTAGTCTTTTTTGTGTTATTCTATGTTCTGCAGCTGCTCGCGCAGCTTCTCGATAGCGCTTTTGCATTCGATGCAGGCCTGCGTGATCGGCAGGTCCTGAGACTTCGAGGAAACGGTATTGACCTCGCGATTCATTTCCTGCACCAGAAAATCCAGGCTCCTTCCGGCGGGCGCGCTCTGCCCGCACAGCTCGCGGGCGTGCTTTATGTGGCTCCTTAAGCGCACGGTTTCCTCGTCCACGGCGGCTTTGTCCGCCATGAGGGCGACCTCCTGCGCGATGCGCGCGGGATCAACGCCGCCGCCTGTGAGTTCTTTCAGGCGCTCGCTCAGCCGCCCGGAATACTCTTTCACGGTCTCGGGGTAGCGCTCGTCGATCAGAAAGCTCTTCTGCTCGATCTCGTCCAGTATGACGAGCAGCGCTTCTTCCATGCGGTTGCCTTCGCTTTGACGCATTTCGATCAGCCTGTCCAGCGCCTGCGAAAGCGCTTCGTCCATCAGACCTTGCAGCGCTTCCTCGTCCTCTTCGGCTTCGCTTGCGCTGAGCACGTCGGGGAAGGACGCGATCTGTTCAAATCCGCTCTGTTCGTTCAGGCCCAGAACGCGGTTCAGCTGCATAAGCGCCTCTTTGTACCTTTCGGCAAGGCTCAGATCGGTCCTTACCTCTCTTGCATCGGGGCGCAGGTTCTGATAGCTCACGCTCACGTCCAGGTGGCCCCTCGCGATCTTCTGTGCGATGTGCTTTCGCATGCTGTCCTCGAGAAAGCCGAGGGATCGCGGCATGCGCAGGCTGATGTCCAAAAAGCGGTGATTGACGCTTCTGATTTCCACGCTGAGGCTCCTGCCGTCGCGGCTTACCATGCTCCTGCCGTAGCCGGTCATGGATTTCATAAAATCGCCTCGCTTCCCGAATATAATATTATACCACTTCTGAAAGAAAGAATTGTTAAGATTGGTTTATGATTTTCTCAAATTCTGCTTCGTCCACGACTTTTACGCCGAGCTTCAGCGCTTTGTCGAGCTTGCTGCCCGCGTTTTCGCCGGCCAGCACGAAGCTCGTCTTCGCGGAGACGCTTGAGGAGGCCTTGCCGCCGTTTGCGCGGATCAGCTCCTCGATCTGCGCGCGCGTGAACTTCGTCAGCGTTCCAGTGACCACGACGGTCTGGCCGCTCAAAGCGCCCGTGCTGGAAGAACTCTCCCAGACGGGGCTTATGCCCGAAGCTAAAAGTCGCCTCGTGTGGCCGAGATTCCTTTCGTCCCTGAAAAAGCCGGCGATGGACGCGGCCACGACGGCGCCTACGTCGTTCATCTCAAGAAGGCTGATCTCGTCTGCATGGATGAGCGCTTCGATCGAACCGTAGCGCTCTGCGAGGTCGCGGGCGGTCTTTGCGCCGACGTTCGGGATGCCGAGGGCGAATATGAAATTGCTCAGACGGCAATGCTTGCTTTTTTCGACCTCGTCCAGCAGCTTTTGCGCTTTCTTTTCGCCGAAACGCTCCAGCGAAACGAGCTGCGCGCCCGTCAGCGCGTAGAGGTCTGCGGGCTCGTGTATGCCCAGCGCCAGGCACAATTGCCTTGCGGTCTTTTCGGAAAACGCGTCGATGTCCATCGCGTCCCGGCCAGCGAAGTGACTGACGCGCATCACGATCTGATCCAGGCAGCCGTAGGTGTTGGGACAGTACAAAAACGCGCCCCTTTCCTCGAGATCTGCGCCGCAGCAGGGGCATTTTTCGGGCTTTTCGATCTCCCTTTCGCCCTCGAAATACTCGTCGACGCGGCCCATGATCTCCGGGATCACCTCGTTCGAACGCCTCAGCCACACCTTCGCGCCGATTCGCAGGCGTTTTCTTTGAATGTCCGTATAGTTGTTGAGCGTCGCCTTTTTCACGGTCGCGCCGGCGATCTCCACGGGATCGACGTGCCCCAGGGGCGTGAGCTTGCCCGTGCGTCCCATCTCCCAGGTGACCGCGTTGAGCATCGTGGTGACCTCTTCGGCCTCGAACTTGTACGCCACCGCCCAGCGGGGGAACTTTTCGGTATTGCCCAGCGCGCGCCTCGTGGCGTAATCCGTGATTTTGATGACAGCGCCGTCGATCAGGTAATCCAGCGCGCCGCGGCTTTCCTCGATCTCGTCGATGCGTTTGAGCAGCTCGTTTTCGTCCGCCGCCGGAAGGATCGTATCGGACACCTGAAAACCGTTTTCTTTCAGGAAGGCGATCATTTCGCCCTGAGAAGCAAATTCTTTGCCTTCTATGTAATTTACGTCGTAGAAGATCGCGTCCAGATGCCTCGAGGCCGTGACCTGCGGGTCGAGGTTTCTCAGCGCGCCCGCGGCGGCGTTGCGCGCGTTTTTCAGAGGCTCCGAAGCGGTTTTGTTATATTTTTCGAGCACCGAAAGGCGCATGTAGCATTCGCCGTGGACCTCGACCGTCCCCTTGAACGGGATCGACAGGGGAATGGAGCGGATGGTCCTTGCCTGGGGAAGTATCGCTTCGCCTGTCGTGCCGTTGCCGCGCGTGGCCGCCTGAACGAGCGCGCCGCCCGAATAGGTAAGGCACAGCGTCAGTCCGTCAAATTTGTGCTCCACCGCGAAACTGAGCTCCGGCAGCGCCTGCCCGAGGTTCACTGCCTCCGCCCGCAAACGCCGCGCCCTGGCAGCCCATTCCAGCACGGCCTGCTTCGACTGCGCCTTGTCCATGCTCAGCAGGCGCACGATGTGCGTGTGCGGTTCGAACTCCTTGAGCGGCTCTCCGCCCACGCGCCGCGTGGGGGAATCGGGCTCCACGCGCCCGGTCTCCTTTTCCAGCCGCACCAGCTCGTCGTACAGCCGGTCGTATTCCACGTCGGCCACGGTGGGCTTATCCAGCACGTAGTATTCGTAGCCGTAACGGTTGAGCAGGGCGATCAATTCGCGCATGCGTTCAAGCTTTGTATCGGACATCTATTTCACCAGCCTCATCGGGGCCATTTCGGCGGAGATCGCCTTCGTCCCGAAAATTTTACCGAAATCGATGATCAGAACCTTGCCGTCGGAGCGCACATCGAGCACTGTGCCCTGACCGAAGCTTCTGTGCATCACCCTGTCGCCGACGTGAAAAAGCGAGGCCGCGCTTTTGCCCATGCCCTTCTGAACGCCGGGGATTTCCCAAGGCTTCGGCGCAGTATCGCCGCTCTTTTGTGCGTTCAGGCGCTGATTGGGCGCGGAGGGCGTCAGCCGCGACGGCGCCTGAACGCGCCTTCCGTCGTCGATCAGTTCGCGCGGGATCTCGCCCACGAAGCGGGAGATGGCGTTGGCGTGCCGTTCGTTGTAAAGCGTGCGGTTCCTTGCGCAGCTCAGGTACAGGCGCTGCTTGGCGCGGGTCACGCCCACGTACATCAGCCGCCTTTCCTCCTCAAGCTGCTCATCGTCCATCATCGCGCGGGAGATGGGGAAGATCGTCTCCTCCAGCCCGACCAGAAACACCGCGCCGAACTCCAGACCCTTGGCCGAGTGCAGCGTCATCAGCGTAACAGTTTGCGTTTTTTCGTCCAGCCTGTCCGTGTCGGTAACCAGCGCGACGTTTTCCAGAAAACCGGTCAGCCCGCCTTCGGGGTTCTGGCGGGAATACTCGCCCACGGCCGTGACGAGCTCCTGTATGTTTTCGACGCGGCTCACGTCCTCGGGGTCCTTGCTGTTTTCGTATTGGCTGAGGATGCCGGTTTCGTCTATCAGCTTTTCCACGAGCTCGACCGCGCTCAGGCTTTCGCGCAGGGCAGACAAATCCTCTATCAATTGACCGAAGCCTTTCAGCGCGTTTTTCGCCCGCGCGCCCAACTCGTCGGGCTTGCCCTGGATTATCGCGCCAAGCATGCTCAGATTGTTTTCTTCGGCGTACTGCCCGAGCGTTTCGAGCGTGGCTTCGCCGATGCCCCTGCGGGGCTCGTTGATCACGCGCCGAAGCGACACGTCGTCCGCGGGGTTTACCAATAGCCTGAGATACGCGATAATGTCCTTGATCTCTTTCCGGTCGTAGAATTTGAGGCCGCCGTATACGCCGTACTTTATGCCGCGGCGCACCAGCGCTTCTTCAAGGACGCGGCTCTGGGCGTTGGTGCGGTACAGCGCCGCGATCTCGCCCGGGTCATAGCCTTCGCGAAGCAGCGCGGAGATGTTTTCGCATACCCAGGCGGCTTCCTCCCTTTCGTCCATCGCCCGGTAAAAGCGTATCCTTTCGCCCTCGCCCTCGCGCGTCCAGAGCGCCTTGGGCTTGCGGGAATGGTTGTTTTTGATCACGCGGTTTGCGGCCTCGAGGATGGTGCCGGTGGAACGGTAATTCTCTTCCAGCTTGATCACGGTGCAGCCCGGGAAGTCCTTCTCGAAAGAAAGTATGTTGCGTATGTCAGCGCCGCGCCAGGAATAGATCGACTGGTCGTCGTCGCCCACCACGCAAAGGTTCCTGCTCTCGCCCGAAAGCAGCCTCACCAGCTGATACTGCGCGACGTTCGTGTCCTGATACTCGTCCACCATGATGTAGCGGAAACGGTTCTGATAGTATTCGAGCACGGGCGGGTGTTCGCTCAGGAGCTCCAGGGTCTTGAGCAAAAGATCGTCGAAATCCAGCGCGTTGTTGCTTTTCAGCGTCTCCTCGTACAGCTGATAGACCTTGAAATACGCAAGGCTCCTCGCCTCGGGGTTTTCTTGTCGCCATTCCTCGGGGCTGAGCATGCGGTTTTTCGCGTCGGAAATCACCGCCCGGACCATTCTGGGCGGATAGTTTTTCTCGTTTATGTTCAGACTCTTGATCGCGCGCTTGATGACGACGTTCCTGTCGTCCTCGTCGTAGATCGTAAAGTCCCTGCTGTAGCCGAGCTTTTCTATGTCGCGCCTGAGCATCCGCGCGCAGCAGGCGTGAAACGTCATCACCCATGCGTCGCCCGCCGCGCCGTCGCAGAGCGTGTCCACCCGCTGGCGCATTTCACGAGCGGCCTTGTTGGTGAAGGTGATCATCAGTATGTGCCAGGGCTGTATGCCGTGGTCGATCATGTTCGCCATGCGGTAGGTGAGCGCGCGCGTCTTTCCGCTTCCCGCGCCCGCAAGGATCAGCACGGGACCTTCGATCGTCTCCGCGGCCAGCCGCTGCTGGCTGTTAAGCTTGTTCAGGTCTGCCATAATTGCCTCGCATATGGATTTTCATTCCATAGTATAACATTTACCGCGCTTTTGTTCAAGCGCGGCAAAAAAACTTCATTCAAAAACTATATTCGCTGTTCAAAGATTTTCGGGGACGTCCGTCTCGAGCACGTATCGGAAGATCACCTGTCCCACGCCGCTTTCGGTGTTCGGCGGGGCGACGATCCTTGCGACGCGCTTTACTTCGTCCACGCCGTTTTGCATCGCCACGGGCCAGCCTGCGGCCCTAAGCAGGCTCAGATCGTTCGTCTGGTCGCCGAAGGCCATCACGTCGCTTCGGGAGATGCCGAAATAGCGGCCGAGGCGTTCTACCGCCTGCCCCTTTCCTACGCCCGGCGCCATGACCTCCACGTTGTCCCACCAGGAGGAGGAGTGCGCGATCCCGGCTTCGTCGAGCCGAGCTTTTACCCTCGCGATCATTTCGGGGTCGTCCGAAAACGCGACGTATTTATAGATGCCTCTAAAGACGGCCCTGCCCGGATCTTCGGGAAATTCGAGGCCGAGGATCTGCTTGTTCTTCAGGTAGTTCTCGAGGGAGCGCTTGTGTATTTTGGATATCCTTTCGGTGTTGAAGACGTAGTTCGTGCTTTCGGTGTAGAGCTCGAAATACACGCCGGTCTCAAACAGCGCATCGCACACGAAGCGCGCGTACGCTTCGTCGAACGTGCCTTCGTAGATGCATTCCTTTTCGGGCATCACGTCGATCCTCGCGCCGTTTGCCGAGACGATGGACACGTTCGGGCCGATCTGAGAAGCGCTGTCCGTCAGGAAGCGGAAGTTGCGCCCGCTGACCAGCGCAAGGCGTATGCCGCGCCTGTCGCATTCCCTGAGCGCGGTGAGATTCAGGGGCGGTATGCCCTTGCCGTCCAAAAGCGTTCCGTCCATATCCATGCAGATCAAGCGGACAGACGATAATTCACACATGTTTCACTTCTCCAAAGCAAAGCGCATGCCGGCGAAAATCCCCGCTTCGGGCACGCTCTTTATGCTGATTTCGTCGCAGCGCAAATCGACCGCGCTGACGCCTAAAAGCCTGTTTACACTGCGGTCGCCGTACTTGTCGTCGCCCAAAAGGGGATGGCCGACGTGCCCGAGGTGCGCGCGGATTTGGTGCGTGCGGCCCGTCGGGATGACGATGGACAGGCGGCTGAGCTCTATCCCGTTTTTGGCATAGCTGCGCCGCACAAAGTAATCGGTCTCGATCTCGAGGGCGTTTTGCACCCGCCTGTCCGAGACCCTCACGCGGGAGGAAGCGGCGTCCTTGACGAGATAGGCTTTCAGCGCGTCGTGCGGTTTCGGCATGCGCCCGACGACGGTCGCGGAATAGCGCTTTATGAGCAGGTGCTGCCGGAACAGGTCTTCGAGCAGCGCAAGCGTTTCCGCGTCCGTTGCCGCAAGCATCACGCCATAGGTCCCCGCGTCCAGCCGGTGCGCAAGACGGGCGCCGGGATGGATGAGCTTAAGCCTCGACAGCGCCGTGTCCTCGCCGATGCCGTTTTCGTCTGCGTCCGACGGCAGCCCGCGCGGCTTTATGAAGGCCACGAGGCCGCCCAAGTCGTACAGAAGCTTAAGCGACCGGTCGTAGCCGCCGTCAACGTACAGGGCGAGCGTGTCGCCGCCGTTTACGGACGAGCCTGCGCCGGTTTTTTCGCCGTTTACGCGCAGTTGCCTTTCCGAAAGCAGGCGGCTTATCCTGCCTTTGCCAAGCAGGGGAAAGGCCCTGTCCAGATACGCGGCCGCGCTCATGTTTTCAATGCCTTCCGGCACGACGGATTCAAGCTTTGTGATCATCGTTTTTGATAAACAGCGCCGCGATCCAGCTAAGCGCCATCGCCGCGGCGGCGAGGTACAGCGCCGCGTTGATGCCCCAGCGGCTCTCCGCCAAGCCGATGACAGGCGCGATGACCGTTTGCCCCAGCATCATTACGAACATGAGGCTCACGGTCACGATAAAGCGCCTTTCAAGCAGCACCTCTCCGGCCAGGGTGACCTGGAAGGGGATCACGGGCGCGTAGCAAAACACGCTCAAAAACGTGAAAATCAGCGCCGCGAGGGGACTTTTGACGAGGATGGCGACGGCGAGCAGCAAGGCGGCAAAGGGCATCATACCTTTGAGCGTCCTTGCGAGCGGGGGCTTGATCCAGGACATCGTAAGCCTCGACAGCGTGATGGAAAGATACACGCAGGGCAGGGCCCAGCTCAGGTACTTCTCGCCGCCGTGGCCGATCGAAATGAAGCGCGGCGTCCAGACGAGCATCGTGTTCATGTACATGCCGCCAAGCACGCTGCTTAAGTACAGCGGCCATAAGCGTTTTTCCGACAGGACCTGCTTTACCATCGCCGCGCGCACGCGCTCGCTTTTCTTAGGCTTTTCTTCGATTCCTTCGCCGTAAAGCCGCTTCAGAACGATCAGCATCACGAACAGCGCGAGCATGCACGCGCCCAGGGACGCGAACGCGGCCCGCCACGTGCCGACTTCGTACGAGCCGTTTGCCCACGGCTTTGGCTTTATGAAGAGCTTGAACAGAAACGGCATCGAAAAGCCGGAAAGCCCGTACAGCGCGTGCAGTACGCACATGATGCCGCTCTTCCCGGGGTAGAGCTCGCTTATGACGGCGCTGGAGAGAGAATCGATCGCGCCGCAGGCGATGCCCGCCGCCGAGAGCAGCACGAGCAGCAGCGTGAAACTGTGCACGTTCAACAGCTGTATCAGGCAAAGGGACACAAAGCCCAGCGCCAGCCCCGTGATCAGTATGCTAATCTTTCTTGCGCGTCCGGCAAGGAACATGACAGCGACGAAGGTCAAAATCGTAAAGCAGGAAAGCATGCTCGAAGGCAGCCCCTTCTGGCTTTCGACCAGCGAGAAGCTGTCGATCATGTCGCTTTGGAACGTGCCGATGGCCGAATGCACACCCGCCAGCACCCACATGCCGAAGCAGATGCATACCGTGTAAAAAATGATCCCCGCACGCGGGGAACGCTTCAGTTCTCCCATGCCAAATATATCTCCTCGGTTTTGAGCATCTCCGCTTTTCCGTCCAGCGCGGAAATGAATTCTTTTACGAACGCCTCTTCGTCCCTGGCCCTTACGATGAGCTGCAAAGTCACGCGGTCGGTAAACTGCTTGTCTTCCAAAATCACGGGCTGTGACTTGAGCAGATACTCCGCGCGCCCGAGCAGCGGGTAGCTGATCTCGACAAGATAGCGCACGGTGGGGTAGACCGTGCCCACCCCGCAGGCGTCGATCGCCATCACCGTCGATTGGGAATACGCCCTTACAAGCCCGCCCGCGCCCAGCAGGATGCCGCCGAAGTAGCGCGTCACCACCACGATGCAGTTCGTGACGCAGCGCGCCTTGATGACCTCCATCATCGGCAGTCCCGCCGTGCCGCCGGGCTCGCCGTCGTCGCTGTAGCGCATGATGCCCATGTTCGCGCCGACGGCGTAGGCATAGCAATTGTGCGTGGCGTCCGGATGGGCGGCACGCACTTGTAAGAGGCATTTGAGCGCTTCTTCTTCGCTTTCGACGGGGAAGCCGCGGCAAAGAAAGCGGCTTTTGTTGATGACCAGTTCGTCCTTTGCCGCGCGCAGCAGCGTCTTGTAGGGCTTTTTTTCCATTTACTCTTTTGCTTACTTTTTGAGCACCAGCAGATGATACGCCTTCTTGCCGCGGCGGATAAGCAGACCTTCGCCCTTCAGCATGTCAGCGGTGATCCGGAAGTCTTCGTCGGTCACCTTGTCGTTGCCGATGTACAGGCCGCCGGCCTGAATGGCCTTGCGGGCTTCGCCGTTGCTCTTGAACAGGCCCACCTTCGCCGCCCACGCCAGCAGGCGGTTTTCGCTTTCGAGCTCCCCGGCTTCGATCTCGGTGGTCGGCGTGGAGCCCGCCTGACCTGCGCCGGAGAACAGCGCTTCAGCGGCGGCCCTGGCTTTTTTTGCTTCTTCTTCTCCGTGGATGAGCTTGGTCACCTCGTAGGCAAGCACGACCTTGGCCTCGTTGATGGCACTGTCCTTGAGCGCGCCTAAGCGCTTTACCTCTTCCATCGGCAGGAAGGTCAGAAGCGCAAGACACTTTTCGACGTCGGCGTCGTCCACGTTTCTCCAGTACTGGTAGAAATCGTAGGGGCTGGTCTTTGCGGGATCGAGCCACAGCGCGCCCTTTTCGGTCTTGCCCATCTTTCTGCCGTCGTGGGTGAGCAAAAGCTTAAAGGTCAGCGCGAAGGCGGGTTTTTCCATCTTTTTCCTGATCAGGTTCGCGCCGCCCAGCATGTTGCTCCACTGGTCGTCGCCGCCGGTTTCGAGCACGCAGCCGTACTTCTCGAACAGCTGCAAAAAGTCGTAGGACTGCATCAGCATGTAGCCGAACTCAAGGAACGTAAGTCCCTTTTCCATGCGCTGCTTGTAGCATTCGGCGCTCAGCATCTTGCTTACGGTGAACTGAGAGCCGATGTCGCGCATGAAGGTAAGGAAGTTCAGATTTCTCAGCCAATCCGCGTTGTTCACGATGAGGGCGGCGTTGGGCTTGCTTTCGTCGAAATCCAGAAACCGCTCCATCTGCTTTTTGATGTGGGCGACGTTGTCGTCGATCGTCTCGACCGTCATCATTTTGCGCATGTCGGTTTTGCCGGAGGGGTCGCCGATCATCGCGGTGCCGCCGCCCATCAGCGCGATGGGCCTGTGGCCCGCCTTCTGAAGGTGCGCCATGGCCATGATCGGGATGTAATGGCCGATGTGCAGGCTGTCCGCCGTGGGATCGAAGCCCGTGTAGAAGGTGACGGGGCCTTCCTCAAAGGCCTTGTTCAGTTCGTCTTCGTCGGTTACCTGCGCGATAAAGCCGCGCTCGTGCAGTATATCAAGTGCGTTTTTCATGGGTGATTACTCCTTAATTGTTTTCTTTCAGTACTTTGGCGAGCTTTTCCATGCCGATAACGATCTTGTCCTCGGGACTGTTGGAAAAGTTCAGGCGAATCGTATTGTGGTGGCCGCCGTTCGGATAGAAATGGGTGCCCGGCACATAGGCGACCCCGTTATCCACCGCCTTTTGGAGCAAAGCCGTCGTGTTGATGTTTTCGGGCAATTCAGCCCACACGAACAGGCCGCCCTGCGGCTTCGTGAGCTTCGTTCCCTCGGGGAAGCTCTCAAAGCCGGAGATCATCGTCTCGAGCTGCTTTTTGTAGCCGACCAGTATGCGCTTAACGTGCTCCTTCAGAAGGCCCTTCCTCAGATACGCGTCCACGATCGCCTGCGTGATCAGCGGGTTGTGCAGGTCGCTGGACTGCTTGCCGATGACGCACTTTCGAAGCAGAGCGGGGAAGGACACGACCATCGCGCCCACGCGCATGCCGGGGGAGATGATCTTGGAGAAGCTGGCCAGATACACGATCCAGCCTTCCTTGTCGAAGCTCTTGATCGTTGGCAGCGTTTCGCCCTCGTATCTCAGATCGTGATACGGGTCGTCCTCGGCGACGAGCACGCCGTACTTTGCCGCAAGCTCCGCCACGCGCCTGCGCCTTTCGACGCTCAGTGTCGTCCCGGTCGGGTTCTGGAAGGTCGGTATGATGTAGGCGAGCTTGGGCTTGTACTGCTTCATCGCCTTTTCGAGCTCGTCCGGAAGGATGCCGTTTTCGTCCGAGGGCACCGCGACGATCTTTGCGTTATAGGTGCTGATCGTCTGAAGCGCGCCGAGGAACGTGGGGTCCTCCACCAGCACGACGTCGCCCGGGTCGATCAGGGCCTTGAGCAGAAGATCCATGCCCTGGGTGGAGCCGGCTGTGGGCAGCACCTGGCTTTCCTCGCAGGGAACGCCGCTGTCCAGAAGGTAACGTTGGATGCTCTCCCTGAGCGGAATAAAGCCCTCCGTCGCGCCGTATTGCAATATGGGCGCGCCGATCGTGGATATGACCTCCTGCGCGATGGGCGCGATCACATCGGGCTCCAGCGCGGCGTTCGAGGGATTTCCGCCCGCAAAGGAGATCATGCCGGGCTTGCCCAGCAGCTTAAAGATGTCCCTGATGGCGCTTCCGCTGATCGGCGCCATGTGCTTTGCAAAATAGCTTTCATTGAATTCCATCGTATACCTCCAATAAAAAACGCCTTCCCGAAGGAAGGCGTGATAAAACGCGGTACCACTTCCGTTTGTCCGTGCCGTGAGGAACGGACCTCGTGACTGCTGTATCGGGCTTACCCGGGACAGATTACTCTTTTTTCACCCGTCCTGCTCCGGAGCGTATTCCCGCAATGCCTCTTTTCCGCCTCGCACCAAACGGCGTATCTCTGTAAAGCAGGCTTCTGCGGTACTCTTTCCTTCATCGCTTTATGCAAACTATAGCACAAGCTTCTTTATAAGTCAACCGCTGCGAAGGTGAAGATTTTGTATAATCGCTCATCAGAAAGCGACTGTTTCAAAAACTTTTGCTCTCTTTGCAGGACAAACGGAGAAAATGCAGAATACTATAATAACGAAAATTTACGGGAGATGAAAGAAATGGCTTTTGACGAACTGAAGCTTTTCGGCGATTTCAAAGGGCGCTACGGGGTCTACTTCGGCAAGAAATCGCTCCTGAGCCTTCGCGATACGATCAGCGGCATGGTGCTAAGCCGTTATTTCGACGACGACGAGCAGGTGCGCCGAAAATCGAAGCTGCCTTACTTTGACGGCTTCATCGAATGGTACCTGCAGACCTACGTGAAGGACGGAAACGGCTACGCGGCCTGGTGGAACCACATGCTGTACGTAAGCGGCAACTTCGACGACGCCGCCTTCGACCTGTTCTTCTTGAGGTTCGAGGAATACCTCACGAGCATCCACCACACTGCGCTTCCCGCGTCTTCTTACAAGCGGCCCGTGCTCCCTGAGTGGGGGCAGACCGAACAGGACGGTCAGAAAGGCGAGGCCGAAAGCTGACGAGGCCCGGCTTAATCGTTTGTTCATTGTAATTTTACGCGCTTTGGTTGACAGGAGCGCGTTTTTCCTGTAGAATCAACAAAATTTATTCGGAGGAGGAATCTGCGCATGGCATACTACTACAGAGAGCCCTGTCATACTTTCAATGAATATCTGCTGATTCCCGGGTATACCGCGCCCGATTGCGTACCGGCCAACGTGAACCTGAAGACCCCCATCACCAAATACCGTCCGGACAGCGAAAAGCCCGCAATCGAACTGAACATCCCGCTCGTTTCCGCCATCATGCAGTCCGTCTCCGATGACAAGCTGGCAATCGCCTTGGCGAGAGAAGGCGGGCTGTCTTTCATTTACGGCGCGCAGAGCATCGAAAGCGAAGCCGGCATGGTCTCGAAGGTCAAAAACTACAAGGCAGGCTTCGTGGTCTCGGCTTCCAACCTGAAGCCCGACGACACGCTCAGGGACGTGCTCCGCTTAAAGGAGCAAAACGGCTTCTCCACGATCGCCATCACGCAGGATGGCAGCGCGCAGGGAAAGCTGCTTGGCATCGTGACCAGCCGCGATTACCGCGTAAGCCGCATGACCGGGGACGAACTGGTGTCGAGCTTTATGACCCCGCTGGACAAGCTTGTCACCGCGCCCGACGGCGTGACGCTCAAGGAAGCCAACGACATCATCTGGGAGCACAAGGTCAATTCCCTGCCCATCGTCGACAAAGACGGAAATCTCAAGTACTTCGTCTTCCGCAAGGACTACGCTTCCCATAAGGAAAACCCGCTCGAACTGCTGGACGAGGACAAAAGGTACCTTGTCGGCGCGGGCATCAACACGAGAGACTACAAAGAGCGCGTGCCCGCGTTGCTGAAAGCCGGCGCGGACGTGCTGTGCATCGACTCGTCCGAAGGCTACAGCTGCTGGCAGGCAGACTGCATTTCATGGATCAGAAGCGAGTACGGCGACAAGGTCAAGGTCGGCGCGGGCAACGTCGTCGATAAAGACGCGTTCCGCTTTTTGGTCGACGCGGGCGCCGATTTCGTAAAGATCGGCATCGGCGGCGGATCCATCTGCATCACCCGCGAGACCAAAGGCATCGGCAGGGGACAGGCCACTGCCGTCATCGAGGTCGCGCAGGAGAGAGACAAGTATTTCAAGGAAACCGGCATCTACGTGCCCATCTGCTCGGACGGCGGCATCGTCTACGACCACCATATGACGCTCGCGCTCGCAATGGGCGCCGACTTCCTGATGCTGGGCCGTTATTTTGCCCGCTTCGACGAAAGCCCGGGCGCCAAGGTCATGGTAAACGGCGCCTACATGAAGGAGTACTGGGGCGAAGGCTCCGCAAGGGCCAGAAACTGGCAAAGGTACGATTTGGGCGGCGCGAACAAGCTAAGCTTCGAAGAGGGCGTGGACAGCTACGTTACCTACGCCGGCAGCCTGCACGACAACGTGGAACTGAGCCTTTACAAGGTCAAGAGCACCATGTGCAACTGCGGCGTAAAGACCATCGCGGAACTGCACCGCGAAGCCCGGCTCACGCTGGTTTCGCCCACGTCCATCGTGGAGGGCGGCTATCACGACGTGACGCTGCACACGAATTCGGCTTCCATCAAGTAAATTATCTTACGCAAAAAAACCGCCGCGGACGCGTAGATATCATGCGTCCGCGGCGGTTTTTCGCGCCTGAATCATTCGGGTTCGTCATAGTCGTCGGTGTCGCTTGCGGCGTCTGCCTTGCGCAGAAGCACAAAACCGCCCACAGCGCCGGCGGCGCCCAGGAACATGTTCAGCCACCGCACGGATACGACAAAGCCCGTGAAGGCCGAACCGTTTCTGGCGGACATGCCCGCGCGGCTTCCCTTGATGAAGCCCCAGATCGACAAAAGCAGCAGCGCGATGCCAAGCAGCATAAGCCCTATGCTCACCGCGCTCAGATGCTCCCTGATCCATTGCCTGATCCTTTGCATATTTCCTCCGCATGAATGCCGTAAAATTTTCGTAATTTTGTAATTTTCTCAATCATAGCACTAAATCATTAAAAAAGCAAGCGCATAGGCCTTGTTTTGCAAAATTTTGTCCGAAACAACAATTATGCCGTGGCATGCAGCACTTTTTCGCCGCCTGAGCGTGCCTTGCCCGAACGGCCGGGGCACATAATAGATGGAACTTTTTTGTAATATTCATGTCTAATATTTGCAATAGACCGTTCCGGTGTGGTATAATGGAACGGTCGAAAGCAAACACTTCCGCAGGGAGGACTGTATAGATGGGTTTTTGGAAGACGATCAGCTCCTGGCTGGGCGGCGGCATCAGCGTGACGGTGTACCTTTTCATCATCGCACTGTTTCTGATCGGCGTGTTCAGCTGCCTGATCCCGGTGAACAACAACAGAAAACGCCTCAAAAAGGCCATCGACCTCATCAAGCAGGGCGACAAGGCCAAGCGCAGCTGGCAGGAGGACAGGTTCCTGGGCAAGGGCAATCTGATGCCGCACTGGAGCGAGTACCTGAACAACCTGTTCTTCGCAAACGGCGAATACCACAACCCGGCCAACGTCGAAGACTACATCAACGAGGAGACGGTCATCGACTCTCCGGGCAAGTCGAAGCTCGCCGAGGCACTGCCGGGGCTTCAGGTCTCTTTGGGATTTCTGGGAACGCTGCTCGGCCTTTCGCTGGCCCTGAGCGAAATGAACGCGGTGGACGTAAACAACATAACCACGTCGATGAACACGCTTTTGTCCTCGATGAAATACGCGTTCCTTACCTCCATTTTCGGCGTGGTGGCTTCGGTCCTGTTTACGCTGCTCACCCGCGCCGTGCACAGCAAGGCGCAGGCGGTTTTGATCGAGTTCTACAACGCCATGGCGAGGTATGCCGGCGTGCTGAGCGTCGATCCGCTAACACAGGTCGCCATCTACCAGCAGGAGCAGACCGTGCTCCTGCGCGAAATGGCAAAGAGCATTTCCCCGGACAGCCTGAGAACGCTCTTCGATCCCATCGCAAGGTCGATGGACGCGAGCTACGAAGGGCAGCAAAAGCTGATGAACGAGGTCGCGGACGCGTACCTGAGCAAGCTCAACGACGCCCTGCACGGCCAGCTCGAGGCGCTTTCCAATACGATCGAAAGCACCTGCCGCTATCAGGAAAGGACGGTCAAGAGCGTAAGCGACGCGCTGGTCGAGTTCACTTCTGCGGCGCGGGCGATCCACGACATAAGGGAAGACGCCTTCCAACTGCTGGAACAGTTCGACAGGGAGCTTAAACAACTGAGCAAGGACAGCCGGGCGATCGGCGAAAGCGAAGACGGCATCCTGCGTGCCCTGGAGGCGGTGGGCGAGTGCAACGAAAAACTGAGCGCCCTCGGCGACGCAATGGACGGCCGCCTGCAAAAGATCGGCGAAGCGAACGAGGAATTCATGGAAAGCGCGCAGAAACTGAGCGAGCTTTCCGCGCAGACGCTCACGAGCG
Organism: Clostridia bacterium; assembly: GCA_017395065.1. Classification (GTDB taxonomy): domain Bacteria; phylum Bacillota; class Clostridia; order Christensenellales; family Aristaeellaceae; genus RUG14130. The sequence goes on from JAFPWH010000071.1 coordinate 85,345, forward strand.
CCGGTGAAGCGCTGTCTGCTTCCGGCAAGGAGCTTTCGCAGGCCATGCAGGACGCCAGGGATAAGCTCAGCCGCGACATGGACGAATCCCTCAATTACTTTGAGGGCTGCATGACACAGATCATCAAGCGCGTGGAAAAGGCGTCGCTTGCGGTCGACAGCGCGACGGAAAACCTCTACCGCGTTAAAAAGACGGGCGGCGATCGGCAGTGAGCAGCTACCGCAGACAGAAAAAAAGCGCCCCGAGCACGTCCGGCTCGTTCTGGCTCAGCTTTTCGGATATGATGAGCGTGCTGGTGCTCATCTTCATATTCGTCATCTTTTCCATGATCTACAACTTAAAGCAGGCGCAGGACGACTACGTGGCCGCGCACAACGAATACGAGATCGCAAGGGCGGCACTGGAGGCCAGCGAGGCGGAAAAGGCAAACCTCATCGTGCTCGTGAGCGATTACGAAAACCAGATCACCGAATTGGAGGACGAGCTCGAGGAAACGAACCGCACACTGATCGTGATCGCGGGCGAAAAGGACGACCTGCAGTCACAGCTGGACGACAAGGACACGATCATCCTGGACCTGAACAGTCAGGTTTCGGAGAACGAAACCGAGCTGATTCGCCTGAGAGATTACAATACTGAGCTTGAAACTCAAAACGCGGCGCTGTATAATACATCTCTGAACGACAAAGCGCAATTGAGCCTCTACGAACAAAGGCTCACCGAGGCGCAGCGTCAGTTGGACGCGCTGCTTGGCGTAAAGAGCGAGATCATACAGCAGCTTTCCAACGAGCTCAAGCGCAACGGCATCAACGTGGACGTCGACCAGAACACCGGCTCCATCGTTCTGCCCAGCTCCATGATGTTCAATTCCGGCAAGGCTGAGCTAAGCCAGGCAGGCCGGGATTACCTCGACCGCTTCCTGCCGGTGTACCTGAGCGTACTGCTCAGCGACCAGTTCAGCGAGTACGTGGCCGAGATCATCATCGAAGGGCACACCGACTCCACGCCCCGCGGAGGCTATCCGGACGCGTACCTCGGAAACCTCGACCTGTCCCTGGACAGGGCGCAGGCCGTGGCGGACTACGTGCTCGAGCCCACCTACATGCAGTACCGCCTGGGGCTCGACATGATGCAGATGGAGGCCTTCCGGCAGGTCGTCACCACCTCGGGACGCTCGTATTCCGACCTGAAGCTCGACCGTTTCGGAAACGAGGACAGCGTGGCTTCCCGACGGGTCGAGATCAAGTTCCGCCTGATCGACGCCGAGAGCGTGTACGCGACGAGACAAATCATCATAAATTAAGGACTGTATTTTATGAAATACCTGCGCAGAGCCGCCGTGTTCATCGCAACGCGCCTCGTGCTCATCACACTGATCCTGAGCCTGCTCGTATACGCCTTCTATATGGCTTTCAACCTGAGCAACGCCTATATCGTCGTTTCGGAAGGGCTCGAAAAGCGGGTGAGCGTCACGCTTACGCGCACGGACAGCGCTGCGCTCAATCATTACTTCACCAAGAGCTTCATCGATACCGATCCGGTGCTGAGCGCTTCCAAGCACGGCACGGACACCTATCGCTACTTCGATATAAACTCCTTCGATTACGACGTCAAAATATCGTCGCTGTGGTGGCGGCCGCTCAAGACCGTGAGCGTTGAAAACCCGAACACGGGCGAAAGGACCACCTACCGCGGCGTCGTCACCTGCACCGTGACCGAGACGGTCTCCAACATCACAGGTTCCTTAAAGCGCGAATACGCGTCAAGCGGCGTGGGCGGCCTGTCCCACTGGGGCAGCGGCCGCTACAACCTGACGCTCGTCAGCGTGGACGGCGACTGGCTGATCGTCGCAATGGAGCAGGACAGCAGCTATCAGGACCCCGACGCATGATGGTCATCGGCGGCATTTCTTTCCCCAAAGGAGCGGCGCTCGCGCCGATGGCGGGCATTACCGACGTCAACATGCGCCTGCTCTGCCGCGAGCAGGGGGCGGCCTGGTCAGTCAGCGAAATGCTCTCGGCAAAGGGCTTCGTGTACGCGCCGGACAGGAACATCCACAAGGAACTGATACGCTTCGATCCGCGCGAGGGCGTCACGGGCCTTCAGCTCTTCGGCAGCGAGGAAAACATGCTTTCCGAAGCCGTAAAGCGCTTAAACGATACGCCCTTTGCGTTTTTTGATTTCAACATGGGCTGTCCCGCGCACAAGATCGTACAAAACGGCGAGGGCAGCGCGCTGATGAAGCAGCCCCTGCTCGCGGGCAGACTCATCGGAGCCATGGTCAAGGCCTCCGCAAAGCCCGTGACCGTGAAAATACGCTCGGGCTGGGACGCCGAACACGTAAACGCCCCCGAGATCGCCCGCGTCGCCCGGGAAAGCGGCGCGGCCGCCGTGACGGTGCACCCGAGGACGCGCGATCAGTTCTACTCGGGCAGTGCAAACTGGGACGTGATAGCGCAGGTCAAGCAGGCCGTGTCCATCCCCGTGATCGGAAACGGAGACGTCGCGTGCGCCGAAGACGCGCTCAGGATGCGCACCCGGACGGGTTGCGACGCGGTCATGGTGGCAAGGGCTGCGCGGGGAAACATATGGATCTTCCGTGAGATCCTCGCCGCGATGGAAAATAAGCCCTTCAGGCCGCCGTCAAGGTACGAGATCATAGATACGATTCTGAGACATCTGGACATGCAAATTGATAGCCTCGGCGAAAAGCTGGGCGTTATGGAAATGCGAAAGCACGTCGCCTGGTATTTGCAGGGCATGCCGGGCAGCGTGAAGATCCGCGCCCGGGTGAACTGCCTTGCAAGACGGGACGAGATCGTCGGACTGCTGAACCGATACAAAGACGAACTGAGAGAGGACGAGGGCAATGACGGCATTTGAAAACCTTACGCTGAACGAACTGATGAACAAACAGGGCTTCGACTGCGACTGCGGAAAGCACCATTCGGTTTCCTGTGATTTTCTGGCGATAGAGAAGGGCGCGGTAAACCGGCTCGGCGAGGCCGTAAGGGCAGTCGGCGGCAAAAGGCCCTTCGTCATCTGCGACGCAAACACCTACCGCGCCGCGGGCGAAAAGGCCTGTGCGGTGCTGAAAAAAGAAGGCCTGGAATACACGCTTTTCATGCTCAGGGAGCACGGCTATCCGAAGGTCGAGCCGGACGAATATTCGCTGGGCTCCATCGCGATGACGTTCGACAAACGCTGCGACGTGATCCTTTCGGTCGGCGGCGGCGTGATCAACGATCTGGGCAAGGTCTTCGCCTACGATCTGGGTCTAAAGCAGATCATCCTGGGGACCGCGCCCAGCATGGACGGCTTTGCCTCGAATTCTTCCTCCATGGTCGTTGACGGCGTGAAATCCACGCTGTACAACCGCTGCCCCGCTGGCATCGTGCTGGACACGGAGATCATGGCAAACGCGCCGATGCGCATGCTCTGGGCAGGCCTTGGCGACATGGTCGCAAAATACATCTCCGTGTGCGAATGGCGCATCAGCCACCTGGTCAACGGCGAATACTACTGCCCGCACGTGGCCCAGCTCATGCGAAACGCGCTCAAAAGGATCATGGACAACTCGGACGGCCTGGCAAAGCGCGATCTGTCCAGCGTGCAGGCGGTCGCAGAGGGACTCGTGCTCAGCGGTTTTGCGATGAGCTTTGCGCAGGTCTCGCGCCCGGCCAGCGGCCTCGAACACTACTTCAGCCATATGTGGGACATGCTTGCACTCGAAAGGGGCACCGAGGCAGACCTGCACGGCATACAGGTGGGCGTGGGCACGGTGCTCACGATGAACATCTACGACAAAATCAAACTTTTGAAGCCAAACCGCGAAAAGGCGCTTGAGCACATGCGCCGTTTTGATCCCGATCAATGGGAGAAAAACATCCGCCGCGTGTTCGGCAAAACCGCGCCGCAGGTGCTTGAAATCGAGCAGAAGGCGCACAAAAACGACCCCGAAAAGCACCTTGCGCGCCTTGACAGGATCATCGCCGACTGGGACGGGATCCTTCAAATTATCCGCGAGGAGCTGCCCGACAAGGAATGGCTCTTTGAGAAAATGCGCATGACCGGCATGCCCATGACCCCTGCGGACATCGGCATCAGCCGCGAGGACACGGTGGACGCGTTCCTGTGTGCCCGGGACATCCGCGACAAGTATTTAAGCTGCTCGCTTCTTTGGGACATCGGCGAGATCGAGAATTTCGCGGCGACGCTGTGAGGCGCGGCCGAGCGTCTTGCGAAAATTCACCGACGGGAGAAAACAACCATGAAACGCATACTGAGCTTTATCCTCATGCTTCTTTGCCTGCCCTTCGCCGCCTGCGCGGAGGAGAGCGTACACACCGTTTCGCCCCAAAACCCGGACGACGCGCTGGACGTTTCCGCGCTCAAACAGGCCAGGGAGCAGGCGTGGAACGAGTACGCCGCGTCGCGCCTCGAAAGCGAAGAGCTGAAACGGGAGACCGAAGAGAAGGCGCTCGTCTTTGGCGACGTCACCATGCGCTACACCGTGGAGGTCAAGGGTGAAATGCCCGAGGGCGGCTATCCGCTCTACATCGCCCTGCACGGCGGCGGACAGAGCGACACGCCGGACATCAACGACGATCAGTGGCGACAGATGCAGTATTACTACAGCCGTTGGCTCAAATGCGGCGTGTACGTGGCCGTCAGGGGCGTAAGGGACACCTGGGACACGCACTTCAACCCCGAATCGTATCCGCTCTACGACAGGCTGATCGAATACATGATCCTTACTCAGAACGTGAACCCCAACCGCGTCTACCTCGAGGGCTTCTCGGCGGGCGGCGACGGCGTCTACGCCGTATCTCCCCGCATGGCGGATCGTTTCGCCGCGGTCAACATGTCCTCCGGCCATCCCAACGGCATAAGCCTCCTCAATCTGTACAATCTGCCCATACAGCTGCAGGCCGGAGAATTCGACAGCGCCTACGACCGTAACAAGGTCACGGCGGAATACGGCCTGTATCTGGACGCACTCAGGGAGGATGAGCCCGAAGGCTACGAACACAGGACACTGATCCACTTCAACGCGGGCCATAACTACGACGACTATTCGCCCATGCCCTTGCCCACAATCGAGGATTACGCGGCTTGGTACCGCGACGGCACGCGCACCAAATTCGTCCGCATCGACAGCTTCCCGCCGGATTACATGAGCGCCTTCACACGCGAGCCTCTGCCCAAAAAGGTCGTCTGGGAACTTGCCGTGCGCGCAGAACGCAGGCAGACGGACAGCTTCTATTACCTGCGCGCGGACGAAAGCGCAAGCGGCGTACTGCGCGTGACGAACCGGGGCGACAACACCTTCGTCATCGACGCAAGCGCGTTCGGCGGCGACTTCGAAATACTTTTGAACGAGGACATGGTCGATTTCGAAAAGCCCGTGCGGTTCGTAATCGGCGAAAAGAGCGTGTGCTTCGGTGTCGTGCCCGATTTAGGCGTCCTTAAGCAGACGACCGCCGAAAGGGGAGACCCGAACTACCAGTTCGAGGCCGCGATCCGCTACAGCGAGATCGCCGCCTTTGCGAACTGAGGCGCTTTCGGAAAAAAGCAAAACCAAAACTTGACTAACTGTGCGGTTTATGGTATTATAAACGAAGTCAAATTTATAAGGGGGCTTACGGATGTCCGGACACAATAAATGGTCGACCATAAAGCATAAAAAAGAAAAAACCGACGCGGCGCGCGGCAAGATATTTACCAAAATCGGCCGCGAGATCGCCATCGCCGTGCGCGAGGGCGGCGCAGACCCCAACAACAACAATAAGCTCAAAGACGTCATCGCCAAGGCCAAGGCCAACAACATGCCCAACGACAACATCATGCGTTCCATCAAGAAGGCCGCGGGCGAGGGCGAAGGCGCAAACTACAAGGAAGTCACCTACGAAGGATACGCGCCCGGCGGCGTAGCAGTGATCGTCGAGGTCGTAACTGACAATCTGAACCGCACCGCCAGCGAGATCAGGCACATTTTCGACAAGTGCGGCGGATCTCTGGGCAACAGCGGCTGCGTGTCTTACAAGTTCGAGCGCAAGGGCGTGATCGAGATCGACAACGAAAAGGGCCTGGACGAGGACGAACTGATGATGCTCGCGCTGGACGCCGGCGCAGACGACGTGGAAGCCGGCGAGGATTCCGCGGTCATTTATACCGACCCCAACGACTTAAGCGCCGTGCGCGACAGCCTCGAAGCCGCCGGCTGCACGTTCCTTTCCGTGGAGCGGGCGATGGTTCCCACGATGACCGTCGAGATCAGCGATCCCGAAATGGCGGCAAAGGTGCAAAAGCTCCTCGACTGGCTGGACGATTACGACGACACGCAGAACGTGTTCCACGACGCCGAGCTGCCAGAGGAAGAGGAAGAAGAATAACGAGGGCACGATCGATCACGGGCTCCGCGCAGGCGGAGCCCTGTTTATGAAGTGAAAAAATGGACTTGAGACCCATCGGCGTTTTCGATTCCGGCATCGGCGGCATAAGCCTTTTAAGGAACATGCGCGCCCTGCTGCCGAAGGAACGCTTCATTTATTACGGCGACGAAAAAAACGCCCCCTACGGCACGAAGACCGAGGAGGAGATCCTTGCGCTGAGCCGAAGGGACGTGGATTTTCTTCTATCCTTTGACGTGAAGGCCGTCGTCATCGCCTGCAACACGGCGACCTCCGCCGCCGCAAAGAGCCTGCGAAGCGAACTGAGCCTGCCCGTCATCGGCATAGAGCCCGCGCTGAAGCCCGCGCAGTTAAGCCGCAGAGGCGGCGCGATCGCCGTGCTCGCGACGCCCGCGACGCTCAGGCAGAGCAAATTCTTAAAGCTCATGGAGCTCTACGGCGAAGGCGCGATCCCTGTGCCCTGTCCGGGACTGATGGAGTTCGCGGAGAAGGGGATCACGCAGGGGAAGGAGCTGGACGATTTCCTTACCGAATTGCTTGAACCCGTCAAAAGCCTTTCGCTGGACGGAGCCGTGCTGGGCTGTACGCACTACAGCTTCCTGGCCGGCGCGATCCGAAAAGCCCTGGGCGGCGTAAGGCTCTTTGACGGAAACGACGGTACCGCCAGGCAGCTTCGCCGCGTGCTTGCGGAAAGGCAGCTGCTTTCGGACGCGCAGGAGGGTTCCGTGCAGTTCTATACGTCCGGCGACGCCGAAAGCGCGCTGCCCCTCATGGAGAAACTTCTCGCTTACCCGATTGAGCTTTAGAGGGGCTGTTGTACAAAAAAACCGGGGAGGTTTGGAGGGGCTGTAGCCCCTCCGACTTTATTCCGCAGGACCGGCTTTGCCGGTTCGAGGAGAATTTTTGTGAAGGGCAGCTTGCCGCCCGAGAGCAAAAATTCATTCCTTACAGTTTTTGCGCCCGGAAAAATCCGCAGATTTTTCAGCAAAAACTGTTTTCTTGTTGCACAAGTATCAGTAATCCGGCGTTTGTACGGAATTCGCTCACTACAGCAGAAAACTTACCGAATGAAATGAATCCCTGATTCATTTCATTCGAAGGGCTGTAAATCAGCCCTATTAACTGAATATTAATTTGTTAAATGTATTGAACTGAGCCCGGCGGTATAGTATAATATTCAAAAAAGGAGGGTGAGCGCATGCTGAAATTAGGCATAAATACAGTGCTGTACAAGGGCTACGGCATCAAGGCCGCGCTGAAAGCGATCAAGCTTGCCGGCTATGACGGAGCGGAAATATCGGCAATTCAGGGGATGTGCGAGCATCTGGTGCTCGACGCCTGGGAAACGCAGGCTCCGCTGGTCAAGGCCGCCGCAAAGGAAGCGGGAACGGAGCTGCTTAGCATGGAGGTGGCCTCCCTCGACGAGGAAAGGCTCACCAAGGCGTTCAAGGCCGCGCAGTACCTGGGCATCCCCGTCGTAAATGTCGGCCCCGGCGGAAAGAGCGACGACGAGGAAAGCTTTATCAGCTGCATCGAAACGCTCAAAAGCAGGGCGGCGCTGGCCGAGAAATACGGCGTAAAGCTGTGCTGCAAGGCGCACGTCGGCGGCGCGATTTATTCCACACCCACTACGCTCCGGGCAGTCGAAATGATCAAGAGCCCGGGCTTTGGCGTAGATATGGACCCCAGCCACATCCACAGGGCGGGCGAAAAGCCCGAAGAAGCGCTGGCCAGCGTCGTAAAGTACATGGGACACGTGCACATCCGCGACTGCAAGGGCGAGGGCCCCTCCCCGGGCGCGCCCAAGGATCAGGCCTGCGGCAGGGGAGACATCAATCTTTACGGCTACTTCAAGGCGCTGGTGGACGCCGGCTATGACGGTCCGGTGTGCCTTGAGGTCATCGGTCCCGAACAGACCATGACCCAGGCGCAGACCATCGCCGCCGAGAGCTACGGCTACATGAACGCGATTCTGAAACAGTTGGGAGCAAGATAGACCCGCGGCGCCCAAGCGCGCGATCCGAAGGAGGGATACGCTTGAACAAGAAACCGAACCTGTTGTTTTTCGGCATCGATTCTCTGCGCAGAGACCACATGAGCCTTTACGGCTACGATCGGCTGACCACCCCCAACATCGACAAATACGTCAAGGGCGGCGTATGCTTTGAAAACTGTTTTTCCCCGCATATCCCGACGACGCCAGGCTATTCCAACATGCTGACCGGCCGCGACGTGTTCGGCACGGGCGTCGTGGCGCTCGGGCAAAAGGCTATCGTCGAAGGCGTGCCGGTGCTCGCCGAGATCCTGCGCGACAACGGCTATGAGACCACCTGCGTGGGCTTCAAAAACAACGCGGCGGGCCGCGGCTACGACAATTACATCGAATTCCGCGGCTGGGGCCCCGACCACGACGACGGACGCGCCCACAAGGCACAAAATCTGAACGACGTGACCATCCCCGAGCTCGAGCGTCTGGCCAAGGGCGACAAGCCGTTTTTCCTGTTCATGCGGCACATGGATCCGCATTCTCCCTATCTTTCTCCCGAACCCTTCATGCACATGTTCTTCCAAGGCGACGCGTTCGACCCCGAGGACAAGCGCATGCAGAAGGTATACGATTTCAAACCCTTCGGCGACTACATCGGCTCCTGGGTGCCCAAGGGCTGCACGAACCCGGATTACGTAATCGCCCAGTACGACGGCTCCGTCGCCTACATGGACAGCTGCATTCAGGCAGTGCTCGAAAAGCTCAGGGCGCTGGACCTCGAGGAGGACACGCTGGTCGTGTTCGTCTCCGACCACGGCGAGACGCTGTACGACCATGACTGCTATTTCGACCATCACGGCATGTACGAGCCCACGCTCACGGTGCCCTTCGCGCTGGTGTGGAAAAACCATCTGCCCGCTGGCGTGCGCGTAAAGGACATCATGCAGCTCAAGGACGTAACGCCTACGCTCCTTGAGATCATGGGCATCGACGTTCAACTGCCCTTCGAGGGCCGCAGCATGCTGCCCAGGGTGTACGGCGAAAAGCGCACGGTCGAGCCGGAATTCTACATCACCGAGGACACCTGGATGCGCAAGCACGGCTGGCGGACGCCCGAATGGAAGCTCATCCGCTCTTTGGAGCCGGACTTCCATTTCAAACCCATGGTCGAACTGTACAACCTGATCGTCGATCCCGAGGAAAACAACAACGTCGCAGACGAGTATCCCGAGGTGGTCGAGGTCCTGACAAAGCGCATGAACGACTGGATCGACAAGCGCGTGAAGGAGACCGGCCGTCCCAACCCCATCGACGTAAACTTCCTAATGAACGACAGACCCTTTGCTTCCTCGCAGGAGGCTTACGACAGCAAATACATCGGCGGCATCGCCGACGCGGTCAAGCTGCAGAAAAACTGATACACGGAGGGCAAAACCATGTTAAAATGCGCTGTAGTCGGCATGGGCGGCATAGGCAACACGCACGCCCGCTGCTATAAGGAAGACCCGCTGGCCGAACTCGTGGCGGTGTGCGATCTCGTAAAGGAAAAGGCAGACGCCGCGGCCGAGAAATTCGGCGTAAAAGCGTTTTACGACGAGGAAGAGATGCTCAAAGCCATGCCCGAGATCGACGTCGTTTCGGTAACCACGTCGGGCTACGACAACGGCTCCATGCACTTTGAGCCCGCCATGCTGGCACTCAGCTACGGCAAAAACGTGCTCGTCGAAAAGCCCATCTGCGCGGACATCAGGGACGCAAGGGAGCTGGTGCGTTACGCCGCCGAAAAGAAGGTCTATCTCGGCTGCGACCTTAACCATTATTTTACAAATGCAGCCTTCGCGGCCGATCAGCTCATCGCGGACAAAAAAATCGGCGAGCTGGTGTACTGCATCCACAAAGTCGGCTTCAACGGCGCCGAGAGCAAATACGGCGGCCCGGGCGCGCCCAGATGGCAGACGCCCTACAGCCACCTGAAGGCCTTCTGCGCCCATCCCTTCAGCGTGATGCGCCATTTCTGCGGCGACATCACGGGCGTGCAGGCGTTTTTGTCCAAACCCGGCGTGCGGGCCACGCAGTGCGACCCGATGCTTTCGATCAACTCCATCCACGTGCGGTTCGCAAACGGCGGCGTGGGGTATCTGATCAGCCAGCGGGGAGACGCTATGTTCGGCCTCGGCGGCTGGTGGAGCTATGAGCACGCGGGCACCAGAGGCACCTTCTGCATCGAAAACTGCGTCGAAAAGCTGCACTACTGGAACATCGACGAGGTCGAGAATCCCTCGATGGCTTCCCCTGTGCCCAAGACGACCGATTTCGGCGTCAAGGATTTCGGCGCCACCTTCCCGGTCAGGATCCACGCCTATCTCGAGGACGTGAGCAACAAGGTGCCGCGCGAATACCTGCGCGCTTCCGGCAGAGACGCGCTGGCTACGCTCGAATACACCTTTGCCGCCATGAAGAGCTACGAACACGGCGGCGCGCTGGTCGTGCCCGAGCTCCTGCCCGCGTTCCACGGCGATATCAGCCGCATCTGACATGAACATACTGCTCATCAACGCAGACCAGCTCCGCCACGATTGCGTGGGCTACAGGGGCTTGCGGCCTGTAAAAACACCGAATCTCGACGCACTTGCGCGCGAAGGCGTCGTATACGAAAACGCCTTCGCGCCGCTGCCCGTTTGCTCTCCTGCGCGGCAGTCGCTTCTGTGCGGCAGGCGGGCGGATTATTTCGGTGCGCAGTGGAACTACGACTTCATGCCCACGCCCGAGCTCGACCCCGATACCTGCTGGCCCATGGAGCTGAGCAAAGCCGGGCGGCGGCTGGGTTATGTGGGCCGCTTCCACGTTTCCCCGACGAAAAAGCCCTTCGATTTCGGCTTTACGGATTTTATCAATCTGAAGGACTACAACGCCGAGATCGCAAAGCTTTATCCGGACGTTCGCTATACGGGCGGTTGGCTCGGCTGCGAAAGCCCGCTGCCGCTGGAAATGAACCGCACGCACTGGCAGGCGCAAAAGGCCGGAGAGCTTCTGGAAAGCTATCTTTCACAGGATAAGCCCTGGCTTTTGTGGGTCGATTTTGAGGAACCGCACCTGCCCTGCCGACCCTCCGCGCCGTTTTCCCGGATGTACGACCCGAAGGATATAGTGCCTTGGGACGGCTGGGGAGACACGTTTGAAAACAAACCCTACATCCACAAGCAGCAAACGCTCTCCTGGAATACGGATACGCTGACCTGGGACGACTTTGCGCCGATGGTGGCAAGGTACTACGGCTGCATTTCGCAAATCGACGACGCGATCGGCCGAATACTGGACGTACTCAACGCTTCGCCCGCAAAGGACGATACGATGGTCATCTTCACCTCCGACCACGGCGACATGTGCGGCAGCCATTCGATGCTGGACAAACACTACGTGCTCTACGACGACATCATCCGTGTTCCGCTGATCGTCAAAAAGCCCGGCGTGCCCCACGCGGTCCTGAAGGGCAACGTGATGAACGTGCTGGACATCGCCGCGACCGTCCGCAGGGAAACGGGTCTTGCGCCTGACGAACTCGGGCACGGTCGGCCTCTGCCGGAAAACGCCGAAGAGGACGCGAAATGTCCCGCCGAAGTGCTCGTCACCTCCAACGGCCAGCAGTTCGGTCTTTACACCACCCGCTGCATCCGCACGGACAGGTACAAATACGTCTGGAACCTGACGGATACCGACGAGCTGTACGATCTTTTGACGGACCCGGGGGAGAAGAACAACCTGATCGGCGTTAAAGCGCATTCGGAAACCGTGAAGTCCCTCAGGCGCAGGCTGTACGAGCTGCTTACCGAAACGGGCGACCGTTTCGTCAAAAGCGAATGGATTCAGCGCCAGCTGCTCGAGGACAAAAAGCTTACCGGAAGGAATTAAACAATGAAAAAAATCGCATCGGTCATCCTGGCACTCCTGCTCGTTCTGTCTTCCGCCGCCTTTGCCGAAAACGAATCCGTCACGCTGCACTTCGTGCGCATCGGCAACGACGAGGCGGAGCGCGCCTACTGGCAGTGGGCGATCGAAGAGTTTGAAGCTCTTCACCCGGACATCCACATCGAATACGACGAAAAGGCCATCGGAGAAGCGATGGACACGGCACTCAACACCCTCTTTGCATCGGGCGGCGGTACCGACATCATCGGTCACGGCATCCTTTCCGTCGCGCAGCGGGTCGAAGCCGGCCAGTACAGGGCAATCGACGAGTATTTTGAGTCCTGGGAGGGCAAGGACGACCTCATGGAGGCGGTGCTCGCAAACGGCACCTACGACGGGCACGTGTACGGGCTTGGCTACAGCGTGACGCCCTACGTGTTCGCCTATCGCAAGGACCTTCTGGAGGAGGCCGGCCTCGACGTTCCGACCACCTGGGAGGAGCTTGCCGACGCCGCGCGGGAGCTCACGGTAACCGGCGACGACGGCGAAGTGGAATTTGCGGGCTTTTGCTACCCGCAGACCGGCGGCAACCTCGTCGAGCTCGATGTATTCGTGCTGGGCAACGGCGGCTATTACATCGAGGACGATCAGCCCGTCTTCGAGGACAACGCCGAGGTAAAGGAAGCGCTCGAATTCCTGCGCGATCTGTTGCCGGACGTGAACCTTACCTATTCCTCCAGCGAGGTCAATCCCTTCGTGAGCGGTAATGCGGCGATGACGCTGATCAACAACGCTGCGCTGACCACGATGTTCAATAACCCCGAATATACAGACAAGATCGGCATCGCGCTGCCCCCGAACAACGGAACGCCCGCTTCCTTCTGCGGCTGCAACATGCTGTTCATCGGAACGACCTGCGCCCATCCGGACGAGGCGTTTGAATTCATTTCCTTCGTCCTTTCCCCGGAAAGCACGTTGAAGCGCGCCGAGATGGTAAAGATCCCCGTGACGCTGAACTCCCTGGTGGAGCAGTACGCCGAAATGGACGCGTGGAACGGGGCGCGCAGCCTCTGCGTATCTTACGGTACCGGCATGCCCAGAGTCACCTGGTCCACCTCCTTCCAGGCGGTCAGGAACGCGCTCAGCCAGAGCGTGCTCTTCGGCGGCGCCGACGTCGATCAGGCGCTCAGGGACGCGCAGAGCGACATCGAATTCAGGATCGGCAACTGACGGCTTAAATCATATGGCGAAAGCGTGAACGGAGCATCAATGAACTCGCTACGAAAGAAAGACTTCAGGGCAGCGATCCTCATGCTTTCGCCGTTTCTTATCTTCTTTGCGCTGTTTGTGCTCTACCCCCTGCTGGTCAACTTCCGCTACAGCTTCACCAATTACAACCTGAACACCGCCTCCTTCGTGGGGCTCAAAAACTTTGACAGGCTCTTCAGAGACGATACCTTTCTGAAGGCCTGTCAAAATACGTTTCTTTACGCCTTCGTGAGTGTGGTCAGTCTGAGCTTTCTGGGCCTTGTGCTGGCCGCGATGCTCAGCGGCGCGCACAGGGGCGTAAAGTGGCTGAGGATGCTTTTCCTTTTTCCCTATGCGACTTCGATGACCGCGATCAGCATGATCTGGCTCATGATGCTCGACCCCAACCACGGCTTTGTGAACAAGGCGCTGCGCTTTCTGACCCTGCCGACCGAGCAGTGGCTGTTCGATCCTGAGCTTGCGCTGGGCTGCCTGATCTTCATAAACGTCTGGAAGAACCTGGGCTACTGCATGCTGATCTATTTGTCCGGCATCCACGCGATCCCGGAGGAGCTTTACGACGCGGCCAAGGTCGACGGCGCGGGACCGGTCGCGCGCTTTTTCAGCGTGACGCTGCCTTCGCTCAGGCCAGTGATCTTCTTCGTCTTCATCACCACGATGGTCGACGGCTTCAAAACCTTTGAGCAGGTGCAGGTAATGACGCGCGGAGACCCGATGAACGCGACCACGACGATCGTTCACCAGATCTACCTCTACGGCTTCAGCGAATTCCGAATGGGCTACGCGGCGGCGATGGCCGTAGTGCTTCTGCTTACGGTCATGCTGATCACCTTCGTCAATTACCGCATCAACCGCACTTCCGAAACGGAGGTGTACGGCGAATGAAGAAATCGGCAGCCGACCGCCTTTTCGGCATTTTGTCGGGACTGTTTGTAGCGCTGCTGGCGGCAGGGATACTGTTTCCGCTCGTGATGACCCTCTCCGTGTCGCTTCAGACGATGAACGAGATCTACGCCCCGGAGCCGGTCGTGATCCCTCAAAAGCTCAATTTTTCAAACTACGCCCGCGCGATGAGCTCGGGCGACTGGGCGCTGTACTTCAAAAACAGCTTCCTGATCACGCTGATCACGGTCGCGATCTCGCTCGTCATCAATTCCATGAGCGGCTACGTGTTTGCGCGCATCCCTTTCCGGGGCAGAAACACGCTGTTTATGCTCATACTGCTTGGAATGATGGTACCCACGCAGGTGACGCTGATCCCGGTCTTCAGCCTTTTAAGGCGCATAAACCTGCTCGGAAACGGTTCGAGCGGCCTCATCAACACCTATCCGGGTTTGATTCTGCCCTACATCGCGGGTTCCTTCGGCGTGTTCATGTGCAGGCAGTTCTATGTCTCCTTCCCGAAGGAGCTGGACGACGCGGCGATGATCGACGGCTGCAGCCGCTTTAGGACGTTTCTTCGCATCTTCGTTCCACTTTCCGGCCCGCTGTTTGCGTCGCTGGGCGTCATCAAGTTTACCGGCACCTGGAACGAATACACCTGGCCGCTGGTGGCTACCAGCGGCGAAAAGCTCAAAACCGTTCAGCTCGCGCTGACGTCCTTCCGGGACGAAGGCGAGATCTATTGGAATCTGCTCATGGCGGCTACACTCGTGGTCAGCCTGCCCATCTACGTCGTTTTCTTCTTCGCGCAGAAGCATTTCGTAAAAGGATTGCTGGCCGGCAGCGTAAAATCGTAAAAATCTTTGTAATATTTTGCTTTCTTGCAGGAAAATGCCCATAACGCGTGGAATTTAACACGCGTAAGTTTTTTGCCGGATAAAAAGGTGGGTTCATGGCAGGCAGAATAGGGCAGGAATGGTTTGACGAGCTGTTTTCCCGCGTTCGGATCGACGAGGTCATCGGCCAGTACGTGACCTTGATCCCCAAGGGGAAATATCTTTGGGCGTGCTGTCCGTTCCACAGCGAAAAGACGCCGTCCTTCAAGGTAGACACGGAAGAAGGCCTGTACTACTGCTTCGGCTGCCACAAGGCGGGCAACGCCATCACCTTTTTGAAGGACTACGAACACCTGGAGACCCGCGAGGCCATGAAGATCCTGGCTGAGCAGGCGCACATGCAGCTTCCGGACAGCCGGGACGCCGACCCCATCAAGGAGCAGCAGGACGAGATCGAACGGCAGCACATCTACGAAGCAAACGTGTTTGCCGCGCGCTTTTTTCATAATACGATATGGACGCCCGAGGGTGCGCAGGGGCTCAAATACCTCTATTCGAGGGGCTTCAACGACGGCGACATCAAGCGCTTCGGCCTGGGCTTCGCCCCGGAACACGGCGGCCTGCACGACGCGCTTACCGAAGCGGGCTTTGACGACGCTACGATACAGAAGGCCTGGCTCTGCGGCGAAAAAGACGGCCGGAAGTACGACATGTTCCGAAACCGCGTGATCTTTCCCATCATCAACCAGCGCGACAAGGTCGTGGGCTTTGGCGGACGGGTGATGGGGAAGGGCGAGCCCAAGTACCTGAACACCTCCGACACGCCCGTGTTTCTGAAGCGAAACGGCGTATACGGCCTGAACTTCATGAAGGGCGTGCGGCCCAAAAGGCTCGTGCTGGTCGAGGGCTACATGGACACGGTCATGCTGCTCAAATACGGCATAAGCGGCGTGGTCGCCACGCTGGGAACAGCCCTGACCGAGGAGCAGATCCGCCTGATGAAGCGCTACGCCCACGAGATCTGGATAAGCTACGACGGCGATCCGCCGGGGCAGAAGGCCGCGCTCAGAGCGCTCGACATGCTCGAACCCGCCGGCGTGGACGTAAAGGTCATCGACTATCCTTCCGGCATGGACCCGGACGAGTACCTGAAGGCCTACGGCGCGGAAAGCTGGGAGGCGCTGCCTAAGCACAAGCCGGCGAAATACCGCCTGCTCAGGGCAGAGGACGGGTTGGAGCTTTCGACGCAGGAGGGCCTGACCGAATACACCGTAAGGAGCTGCGCGATCCTGAAGCAGGTCAAAAACGCCGTCGAAAGGGAAAACTACCTGCGAGAGCTCGTAAACAGGACCGGCTATCCCCGGGAGGTGCTCTTAAGGCAGATCGGCGTGAGCAGGCCGGAAACGCCGCGCGCCCCATCTCCGCCAAGGCAGACATCGCAGCCGGAGCGCACGGTCAGCGCAAACGAGCGCGCGCAGATGCAATTGATCGCCCTGCTCAGCAAAAAGCTGATCCCGATGGGCCTGGTCAGCAGGGAGGATTTCGACAACGAGGTCTACGCCGAGGCCTGCGACAACATCAAAGAGGGCATAAAGCCCCAAAGCTATATCGACCAAATGCCCGATGAGCAGCTTAAGCAGCTCATGGAAGCGCTCAACTTCACACCGCTGCCCGAAACCGGCGAGGAGGCCCTGAAGCTCGCGGACGAACTGCTGGAAACCATCGCCAAAAGCCGCATAAACAGCAGGATTTCCGTTCTGGAAAAGCGCTTATTAAGCGCGCAGGAGAACGAAAAGCCCGAAATCTGGCGGGAGATAAGTGAGCTTTCACTCAAGCTGTGAGCCCTTTGAAAGGAGTGCATCACCATTGAAAACCGAAAATACCGAGCTGATATCCAACAGGATCAGGGAGCTTATCGAATCCGGTAAGGCCAAGGGCGCGCTCACCCTGAAGGAGATAACCGAGCAGTTTTCCGATTGCGAGATAGAGCCCGAGCAGTTCGACAAGATCCTGGATACGCTCAGCGAACTGAATATCGAAGTGGTCAAGGACGCCGACCTTGCGGAGCCGGAGCCCGCGGTGCAGAACGCCGAAGAGAAAATCGACCTGAGCGTGCCCGAGGGCGTCACGATCGACGACCCGGTGCGCATGTATTTGAAAGAGATCGGAAAAGTGCCGCTCCTGTCCGCCGAGGAGGAAATAGAGCTCGCCAAGCGCATGGAAAACGGCGATCTGGAAGCCAAGCAAAAGCTGTGCGAGGCGAACTTAAGGCTGGTCGTTTCGATCGCGAAGCGCTACGTCGGAAGGGGCATGCTATTCCTCGACCTGATCCAGGAGGGAAACCTCGGCCTGATCAAGGCCGTCGACAAGTTCGACTACCGCAAGGGCTACAAGTTTTCGACCTACGCCACCTGGTGGATCCGTCAGGCCATCACTCGCGCCATCGCCGATCAAGCCAGGACCATTCGCATCCCCGTGCACATGGTCGAGACGATCAACAAGCTCATCCGCGTCTCCCGCCAGCTCCTGCAGGAATACGGCAGGGAGCCGCTGCCCGAGGAAATTGCCGAAGCGATGGACATTTCCGTGGACAAGGTGCGCGAGATCATAAAGATCGCGCAGGAGCCGGTCTCGCTCGAAACGCCCATCGGCGAAGAGGAAGACAGCCACCTCGGCGACTTTTTACCCGACGAGGACGCACCCGCGCCCGCGGAGGCAGCCGCCTTCACGCTGCTCAAGGAACAGCTGATGGACGTGCTTACGACCCTCACCCCGAGGGAAGAGATGGTTCTGAAGCTTCGCTTCGGCCTCGAGGACGGCAGGCAGCGCACGCTCGAAGAGGTGGGCAAGGAATTCAAGGTCACAAGGGAGCGCATCCGCCAGATCGAAGCCAAGGCGCTCAGAAAGCTCAAGCACCCCAGCCGCTCCAAAAAGCTCAAGGACGCGCTCGACTGAAGCTTATGCCGGTCTCAAAAACCGGCATAACTCTTTGATGAAACAAATGGACAAACGCTTAAGCGCCATCCTCGGCTTTGTGCCGGATTGCCGCGTGGCTGCCGACATCGGCACGGACCACGGGCTGCTGGGCTGTGCGCTGCTCGAGGAAAACCGCTGTGAAAACGTCTGGTTTACCGACATATCCGAAAAATCGCTCGAAAAAGCGAAACGGCTGGTCGAAAAAAAGAATCTGGCGCACCGGGCAACCTTTTTCGTGGGCGACGGCGCGCAGGCGCTGCCGTCGAAGCCGGACGCCGCGATCATCGCGGGCATGGGCGGCAAAACGATCTGCGGCATCCTCGAAAGGGGCTTATGCAAGCTTGGCGAAAGCGCGCTCGTGCTCGGCGCGAATACCGAACTGGGCGAATTAAGAAACGTTCTTTGCAATAACGGCTTTGCGATAACCGACGAAAAAGCGGTCCGCGATGGAAGACGCTTCTACGTCGTCGTCGCGGCCGCGCCCGGAAACATGAAGCTGAAAGACGACGAGCTCCTGACCGGGCCGATCCTTTCAAAAAAGACGGACGAGGAAACAAAGGATTATTTTATTTACAGGCGCAGAGGGGTCCTGATAGCGCTCGAAAAAGCGGGCGCGTCGCCGAACGCCGACACCGAAGCGCTCAGAAAGGAACTGGAACTATGGGAAAAGCTGATCTGACGAACAGGGACATTTACGGCTTCATCGACGCGCTCGCGCCGTTTGACACCTGCGAGGGCTGGGACAATTCCGGCCTGCTTGCGGGCACGATGGACCGCGCGGTCCGCGGCGTATACTGCGCGCTGGACATGAGCATGCGCGTGCTCGAAGACGCGCTTGAAAAGGGCGCGAACCTGATCGTGACGCACCATCCGATACTGTTCGGCGGCAGGAAGAACCTGCGCGAGGACGACGCCGAAGGGCAGATGCTGTGCAGGATGGTGCGCGAAAACGTGAGCCTGATCAGCGCGCACACGAACTTCGACAAGGCGGACGGGGGCGTAAACGACGTGCTCGCTTCCCGCCTCGGCTTAAGAAACGTAAGCAGGATCGAGACCGACGAGGAGGGCTTTGTAAGGATCGGAGAGACCGATCCCGTGACGCTTAGCGTCTTTACCGAAAAGGTCAAGCGCATCCTGGGCGACGCGGTCAGAGCCTACGGCGACGGCGGAAAGCTTTTGCGCCGCGTCGCGGTGTGCGGCGGCGCGGGCGGCGAGTTTGCAAAAATGTGCTGCGAAAGCGGCGCGGACGTCTACGTGACCGGCGAAATGCGCTATCACGACAGCCTCGACCTCGCACAGTGCGGCTTTGCGACGATGCAGGTCGGCCATGACGCCAGCGAAAAGATCGCCGTCGAAGAAATGAAAAAGCTGATCGAAACCAAAGTCCGGGACGCCGGCAGCGACGTTCCGGTGTTCCTGAGCGATACGGATATCTTCAGCCTCAGAGCCATTTAGCAAATATGCGAGCAAATGAAAAAGCGCGTTCGGGTGCAAGACGCCGACGCGCTTATTTTGTGCCCGGAAACCCTTTTACCAGCGCCCCGTGACCAGCCCGTACAGCACGCCAAAGTATTCCCTGAGCATGTAGTGGGGGAAGGAGATCAGCGAGGTGGGCACGTTGATAGCATAAAACTCGTTGTCCGCGGTCTTGCGCGCGATCTTCAGCGCGCGGTAGAGATGGAAATTGTTCGTCACGATGCCGATTTTGGCGTCCGGCTTTTCCACGAGGCGCATGGAGAACGCCATGTTCTCCGCCGTCGACGTGGATTTGTCCTCAAGCAGAATGCTTTCGGCAGGTACGCCCCGCGCGGTCAGGCCGTTGTAGATACACTGCGCCTCGCTGATGCCTTCGTCCGCGCCCTTGCCGCCGGAGGCGATGATATACGTATCGTTGTTCTCTTTCCAGTATTCGCCGGCAGTCGTTATGCGGTTTCGCAGCGCGCCGCCGGGCTGCGTGCCGTTTACCTTGGCGCCGAGCACGATGATATAGTCGAGGTCGCCAGGCGCTGCGGCGGAAAACGCGCTTACGATGATGGCTTCGATCACGATGAGCGAAGCGACGAACAGGCCGAAACCGATATGGATCAGCTTGACCAACGCGCCGGGCAGCAGCGAAGGCTGACCTGTACGAATCATATGTCCGACCAGCAGGAAGCGCGCAAGGAATAGAAACGCGAATACCAGCCACATGAAATCGAGCGACTGTCCGAAGCGCACGGTGACGCCCAGGGCGACGTAATACGCGACGCACGCTATTGCTGCGAGCAGGAACAGGAGATTTACGATCTTTGACGGCGTATGTACTCTTGTCATGGTTTATCCTCTATCTGCAGGTGTTGCACTGCGGGTACGGGTCCGATACGGTGGCGTAGGGGAAATAGTGCGTTATGTCGTTGATGCTCTGTGCCATTCTGAGGGGATGCCCGTCCGGAATGTAGATCACGCCCACGGTCTTTGTGGAGGAACAGTGCGCGGTCGCGCGCCTGTGCGAGCGGTTGCACAGCGTCACCATGATGTGCATGTTGCAATCCACGGTGGGCACGTCCTCGCGGAAGTAATAGTCGGTCGTGGGGCGGTAGCCCTTGTTGTCGTTGCGGCAGGCGTAGGTGGCCCGCATGCCGCTGACCGAGCAGGCCTCGGCCCTTACGATGCCGAAGGACGCGTAGTCGCCGGAGATGATCGACATGCTCTGCGTCGCGCCTTTGAGCTCGTGCACCTTCTGCATGATGCTGGCCCAAAGCGGCGCTGCGTAGGTGCCGCCGGTCGCGTTGCTGACGAGCGGCTTATAGTTGTCGTGCCCGATCCACACGGCGCAGGAATAATAATACGTCATGCCGGCGAAGAATACGCCGCAGGCGTCGGAGTTCGTGCCGGTCTTGCCCGCGATGCATCGTTCGACGCGGGTGTTGCTGAAGTTTCCGAAGGCCGCGTTCTGACCCGTGCCCTTGCTGCTCACGCAGTCCGCCAGCACGTCGATCAGCAGCCAGGAGGTGGAGCGCTTGAACACCTGCCAGGACTGCTGCCAGTCGCTTATGCTGATGTACGGCGTGGAGTTGTCCGGGTACAGCACGGCGCTGAAGGCGTAGCTTTCCCTGTATTGCCCCTGATTTGCGATCGCCCCGAAAGCGTCCGCCATTTCGATGACGGAGATGCCGGAGGAGCCCAGCGCAAGGCCGGAACCGGTCGCTTGAATGTGATTGGACGAGATGCCGAGCCTCAGCAGATAGTTGACCGAGTTGGAGATGCCCACATAGGAGAACAGCGCCTGCGCGGTCGAATAGTTGTGCGATTTGTTGATGGCGGTGCGCATGCTCTCCACGCCCGAATAACTGCCGCCGCCGTAGTTGGTGGGGAAGCCCGTGGGGCTGTCCCAGCCGTTGATGGGGATGGGCAGATTGAGCAGCGGCGTGTTGGGCGAATAACCCATGTCGAAGGCGGGTCCGTACACGGAAAGGGGCTTTATTGAGGAACCCACGGGCATGCTCGTCTGATAGGCGCGGTTCAACTGCTTCCTGGCGGTCGGTTCGCTTCGCCCGCCCACGATCGCGATCAGCTCGCCCGTGTGCCAGTCCATGACCGCGCAGGCGGCCTGCGGCTGTATGACGTCGATATAGGAGCCGTTGTCCAGTGTCTTTTTGTATTGGTCGGACGTATAGCGCGTCTTCGGGTACTGCTTCCAGTTTTCGATGATGCCCTGCACCGACTTTTGCACCTGGGGATCGAGGCAGGTGTAGATGTGGTATCCGCCGGTCCTGAGCTGGTTTTCCATGCGCGAGCGGTTGGAGGCGTTGTCCTCCAGCCTTTCCACGCGCAGCATCTTGGTCACCACGTCGTAGATCGCGTATTCGACGTAGTAGGCGTTGTCGTACATAACGCTCTGGGTCGTTCCGGTCTCCAGCACGTGCAGCTTTTCGTTTACGGCCTGCGCGTATTGCTGATCGGTGATGTAGCCCTGCTCGTGCATCTGCTTGAGCACGTGGTTTGCGCCGTCCTCGCTCTCCTCGGGCGTTTCCCGTATGTAATAATTCGAACGGGGATTGTAGCGGCCGGGGTTTTTGATCATGCGCGCGAGCATCGCGCATTCCTTGAGCGAAAGGGTCCTCAGATCGTCTTTGCCGAAATAGTCCTTCGCGGCGGTCTTTACGCCGTAGAGGGAGCCGCCCATGTACACGACGTTCAGGTATTCGGTCAGAATCTGCTCCTTGGCCTTGCGCGAATTGCCGTTGTAGTTTCCGGTCAGCGTCTCCTCAAGCTCCAGCGCGAGATACGCTTCCTGCACCTTTCTGCGATAGGTCTGCTCGTTCGTCAGCATCGTAAGCTTGATCAGCTGGCAGGTGATCGTGCTGCCGCCCTGATTGTTGCCGGAAAGCACGTTTCCGACCAATGCGCCGATGTACCTTTTGAGGTCGACGCCGGAATGCGACCAGAACCTGGAATCCTCCACGGCGATGACCGCGTTTACCAGGTTGTCCCCGAATTCGTCGAAGGTCTCCACGTAGATGCGGTTTTCGGTGCCGCGCAGCTCGGTGATCACGTTTCCGTTTTTGTCGTAGAGGATGGAAGTCTGCGCCGAGGAGCCGAAGATGCTCAGATCGATGTCCGGCGTGGAGTTGATCCACGCCTTGGCGATGCCCATGACGACGCCGCCCAGTGAAAAAGTGGCCAAAAGTATGAGCACGGCGATCATCTTGACCGTGGTCATGATGACGCTCAAAAGAAAGCTTTTATACTCGCCCCGGGGCACGAACAAGGGTCTTTGTTTGCTCATGATTCTCTCCGTATAATATCCTGAACTGCATTATACCACAAAACGCGCCTTTGTGCGCATAATTCAAATCAATTTACATTTTCGACGAATTTTTACGCAAAATGTTCAAAGCAAAAGCGCCGCGGCCTGCGGCGCTTTGAAGGAACGGGTTCCTTTATTTGAGATTGAAGGCAACTTCGATGTCGTCCACCTCTTTGGGGCTGATCGGCACGATCTCGCCGATGTCCTTTGCGGCGATGACGGCCTTGGCGCTGTATTCGAGCACTTCGAGCTTGTCGAAGGCGTTGAGCAGCGTATTGCCCGCGACGATCACGCATTTGTTGTCCACGATCAGTACGGGCGTTGCCGGCGTAAAGGAGGCTGCGGTGCCGGGCACGTCGAGGGTGCTCGAGGCGTAGGGCACGCGCTTTACGTTTCTCAGCGCAATGTAGCTTTCCGGGATCGTTCTGGAGTCGAACGCCGCGTCCGTCACGGCAAAGGCCATGATTGCCGGGGGATGGGCGATGATGACGGAGTTGATTTCGGGATGCACGTCGAAGATCTGCTTGATCAGAAGCGCCGCGCGGCTGGGAGTCTTGCCCGCCTCGCACATGCCG
This sequence comes from Clostridia bacterium, assembly GCA_017395065.1. GTDB lineage: Bacteria > Bacillota > Clostridia > Christensenellales > Aristaeellaceae > RUG14130. Next base: position 108,978 of record JAFPWH010000071.1, read on the forward strand.
TTTTTGATGCGCACGATGTCTTCCGGTTCGATGTACTTCCTGTCCTTCATGTAGGGGGTAACGAGGAAGGAACCGTCCGAAAGGCGCATGGAGAACGTGCCCTGCGTGCTGTTGAACAGCCTCTGATCGTAAGCCCTGTGCACCAGCGTGCAGAGGTCCCTGCGGCCGGCCTTTTCTTCGCTTGAGATGATCTTGGCGACGAACGCGTCCAGCGACGGGTGCGCCTTCTCGCTTTCGAGGGCGATCTGGCTGTCGCTAAGAGACCTCGGCTCACCGAGCTTACGCGCGTCGATTTCGAGCCTTCCGCAGAAATCCAGCGTCTCGAAAGCCATGAACGCGTGGAACAAGTCGCTTGCGCCGCAGACCACGCCGTGGTTTTCCATCATGACGGTGTTGTGGCCCTCGGCGAACTTCTCGGCGATGTTCGCGCCGAGCTGCGCGCTGCCGGGCACGTCGTATTTGGCCATCGCTACGCTTCCGCAAACCAGCGTGGCGTTCGGGATCAGATGGATGTTGGGAATCTTCCTTGCCAGCGAAAACGCGACCAGCGTCGGGGGATGGGCGTGCAGTACGCCGTGCAGGTCGGGTCTGAGCTCGTAGATGCGCTTGTGGAAGGGCAGCTCGACCGAGGGCTTGTGGGGACCCAGGATCGTGCCGTCGGGCTTTACGCAGTTGATGTCCGCGCGGCTCAGGTTGCCCTTGTCGATGCCGGAGGGCGTGATCCAGATGTCGCCGTTCTCGTCGCGGATGGAAAGGTTTCCGCCGGAGGTGGTCGTCATGCCGTATTGATAGATGCGGTTCATGATCGTGACCAGCTGATCAGCCGGATGCATCAGTTCAAAATTCATTCAATACACCTCTGCTTTCTGTGTGACGTGATTATCTCATATCATTGTAACGGATGGCAGCGCGTTTCCATTATGAGTTTGCGCGTTTGTGCGAATATATTGTAAATTTAGCCCAGTGGGACAAAATTTGCCCGATTTGCCTCACAGTATCAGCATCGCGTCCCCGAAGGAGAAGAAGCGGTACCTTTCTTCGACCGCGACGCCGTACACCCGAAGCGCCTCCTCGCGCCCCATCAGCGCGCTGATCAGCATAAGCAGCGTGGAACCCGGCAGATGGAAGTTTGTGATCAGCGCGTCCACGCACTTGAATTTGTAGCCGGGCGTTATGAATATTTTCGTCCAGCCGCTGCCGGGATGCAGCTGTCCATCCTGATCCGATGCTGATTCGAGCGTCCGAACCGAGGTCGTGCCAACGGCCACGATGCGTCCGCCTGCGCGCCTGACTTCGGCGACGGCTTCGGCCGCTTCGGGCGTCACTTCGTAGTACTCGGAGTGCATCTCGTGGTCCTCGACGTTTTCCGCCTTGACGGGGCGGAAGGTGCCGAGCCCCACGTGCAGAAGCACGGGAATGACCCTTATGCCCTTTTGTTTTATTCTATCGAGCAGATCAGAAGTAAAGTGCAGCCCCGCGGTGGGGGCGGCCGCCGAGCCGTCCTCGCGGGCATAGACGGTCTGATAGCGCGTCTTGTCCTTCAGCTTTTCGTGGATGTACGGGGGCAGCGGCATTTCGCCAAGCTCGTCCAGCGCGGCTTCGAACGTGCCCTCGCAATCGAATTCCACGATCCTTGCGCCGCCCTCGGCTTCGCCCGTGACGGTGGCCAGCAGCCTTCCGCCGCCGATCGAAACGCGCTTGCCGGGCTTGAGCTTTGCGCCCGGGCGCACGAGGGATTCCCATTTTTTGGGGCCGAGCTGCTTAAGCAGAAGCAATTCGCACGCGCCGCCGCCCGGCCGCGTCCCGTACAGGCGCGCGGGGATCACGCGGGTATCGTTGATCACCAGCGCGTCGCCCGGCTTCAGATAGTCGATGACGTCGTAAAAATGCTTATGCGTGATTTGTCCCGTGCTTCGCTCGTACACCAGCAGGCGCGAATGGTCGCGGGGCTCCATGGGGCTTTGCGCGATGAGCTCCTCGGGCAAATCGTACAGAAAATCGCTCGTTTTCATTGATGTAAAACCTTTCCGGATGTGGGGGAGAAGTATTCGCCCTACACGTCCAGCCTGATCTGATCGGGGTTTTGCGCGCCCTCCGGCACGGCGTAGCCCAGATGCCTGTAGGCCGCGGGCGTACATACGCGCCCGCGCGGCGTGCGCATGATAAAGCCCAGCTGCAGAAGGTAAGGCTCGTATACGTCCTCGATCGTGCCGGCGTCCTCGCCCGTGGTGGCCGCGAGCGTGTCCAGCCCGACCGGGCCGCCGCCGAACTTCGAGATCATCACGCCCAGCATCGAGCGGTCCGTGCGGTCGAGCCCCAGATCGTCCACCTCGAGCATTTTGAGCCCCGCCTTTGCGACTTCGACCGTGATGAAGCCGTCGGCCTCGACCTCGGCGTAATCCCTTACGCGCCGTATGAAGCGGTTGGCGATGCGGGGCGTTCCGCGGCTGCGGCGCGCGATCTCGAGCGCACCGCCCTTGTCGATGTTGATCTTGAGGATCGAAGCGCTGCGCTCGATGATCAGCGCAAGCTCCTCGGGCTTGTACAGTTCGAGCCGGAAGGATATGCCGAAACGGTCGCGCAGGGGGCTGGTCAGCATACCCGCGCGGGTGGTCGCGCCGATCAGCGTGAACTTCGGAAGATCCAGCCGCACGCTCCTTGCCGAAGGCCCTTTGCCCAGCATGATGTCCAGCGCGTAATCCTCCATCGCGGGATACAATACTTCTTCGACCGAGTGGCTCAGCCTGTGGATCTCGTCTATGAACAGCACGTCTCCCTGATTTAAGTTGGTCAGGATCGAAGCAAGGTCGCCGGGTCGCTCGATGGCCGGGCCGGAGGTGATGCGGATGTTGTGCCCCATTTCGGAGGCGACGATGTTGGCAAGCGTCGTCTTGCCCAGACCCGGCGGGCCGTAGAGCAGTATGTGATCCAGCGGTTCGCTCCTGGAGGAAGCGGCCCGCATGTACACGCTCAGGCTGTCCTTGACCTTTTGCTGGCCTATGTACTCGACGAGGGTCTTCGGCCTGAGCGAATATTCCTGGTCGTCGTCCTGGGCGCGGAAACCGCCTGTAACAAATCTTTCTTCGTCCATAATCTACCTCTTTATGCGATGTATGAGCTGCCTGAATAGATGAGAGGCCCTTCTTCTGTCGACCCAAAGGAGCATCAGCGCGTAAACCGCAAGCGACAGAAGCGTAATGACCGAAAGCCGCAATAACACGGAGAGCGTCCCGTACCTGTCCGGCATGATGTGGCTGATGAACAGCGTGAAGGCCAGCATCGGAAGGTTGGCCGCGAGCAGCTTTAGCATTTCTTTTATGAATCCCTTGTCGAATATGCCGCTTATGCGTTTTCTGAGCTTTGCGAAAAGAAGTATAACGCCCGTGCATGCCGCGATGCCCGTGGCCAGCGCAAGGCCGTATACGCCCATGAACGTCCTCAGTATCAGGTTCAGTACGATGTTCACCGCGACCGAGATCATGGCGATGTACATAGGCGTTTTCGTGTCCTCAAAGGCGTGGAAAACGCGGTTCGTGAGGTCCCTCAGTCCAAAAAACGGAACGCCCACGACGTAGCACAAAAACACGTAGCCGGTCACGTGCACGTTCTCGTCTGTAAAGCGCCCGCGCCCGTAGGCGAAGCGGATCAGGTGCTGGTTTTCCACGGCGCAGATCAGAACAAGCGGCAGCGCGGCCATGATCAAAAGGCGCATGCTCTCGCGTACCTGGGGGATGACGCTTCGGGGATCGGCCTTCAGCGACTGCATGGCCATCTTTGAAAACGACACGGTCGTAAGCGGCACCACCAGCACGCCCATCATGAACATGATGAGCTTGAAAGCGTAAGTCATCGCGGTGATGTCGCCGTCGTTCAAGCTGCTTGCCAGCATGCGGTCGACCATGTGGTTTAATTCGTTCACCGCCATCGAAAGCACGGCCGGAAGCGCAAGGATCAGCAGGCGCTTAAGATACGCGTCGTCCGGCGCGACGACCGGCCGGTACTTAAAGCTGCCCCTTAAGAAGGGAACGAGGATCACGATCTGCAGCACGCCCGCCGCGATCACGCCCCAGGCTTGCGCGTGGATGCCGAAGCGGCGCGAAAGCAGCACGGCCGCCGTGATCTCCGCGATCGAAAGCGGAAGCCCGGTAAGCTGCGCGGCGACGTATTTTTCGCGCGCGTTGAGGATGCTCGAAAGCACGAGCCCGGCCACGAAGAACACGAGCGCCGGCAGCATGACGCGTGTCAGCGTGACCGTAAGCTCAAGTTTTTTTCCGTGAAAGCCGGGATAAACGAGGTGCACGAGCGGGCGCGCCAGAACGAACATAAGGCCGCTGATCACAAGCGCTGCCAGTGTGAACAGCGTGAGCGCGTTGGACGAAAAACGGTCCGCGCCGCTTTGGCCGAGCTCGCTCCTGCAGCGCATGTATTGGGGAACCAACGTGGACGTGATGCAGGAGGAAAACAGCAGCACCGGTATATAAAACAGGCTGTAGCCGGAATTATAGGCGTCCGTCACGAAATCCGCGCCGAAATACGCCGCCATGATCATTTCGCGCACAAAGCCGATGCCCTTGGAGAACAGAATGATCAGCGTCACCGAGAGCGTGGAGCTTAACAGCGTACTGCGCCTTGCCATGAAACTACCTCGAATACCGTACTTGCTTTTTATTCGGAATGATTATACCACAAGCGCGGGCATGAAACAAGGTGCATAATGTTATTTGAAACGCTGCCCGGGCGGCACCCTGCACGGCGGCGCCCGGGCAGGGAGGAACGTTAAAAATTTTACGTAAATTCACACAGATAACTGTAGAGAAATCAACACGCAGTGTCATATAATATATCGTTCAAAACCATATGCAGGAGAAGGATTCTATGGGTCACCCCGAGCTTAAGGCAGAGACGCTCAGACGCCGCACTTTTGCGATCATTTCCCATCCGGACGCGGGCAAGACCACACTGACGGAAAAGCTGCTTTTGTACGGCGGCGCCATCCGCCAGGCGGGCAGCGTAAAGGCAAGGAAGGCCGCAAGGCACGCCACCAGCGACTGGATGGAAATCGAAAAGCAGCGCGGCATTTCGGTCACGTCCTCGGCCATGCAATTTGACTTTGACGGCTACCGCATCAACATCCTCGACACTCCCGGACATCAGGACTTTTCCGAGGATACGTACCGCACGCTCGTCGCGGCGGACAGCGCCGTCATGCTCATCGACTGCGCAAAAGGCGTCGAGGAACAGACGATCAAGCTGTTCAAGGTCTGCCGCATGCGCTCCATTCCCATCTTCACCTTCGTCAACAAGCTGGACAGGGCGGGCAAAGACCCCTTTGAGCTGATGGAAGAACTGGAAAGCGTGCTCGGCATCCGCTCCTGCCCCGTCAATTGGCCAATCGGCCTGCACGGCGACGACTTCCGCGGCGTATACCACCGCGACGACAGGACCGTCGAGCTCTACGCCGGCGGCAACCACGGGCAGAACTTCGTCGAAGTAAAGACCGTGAGCGTCGACGACCCCGCCTGCGCTGAACTGATCGGGAAAAGCTATTACGACAAGCTCATGGAGGACACGGAGCTACTGGACGTCGCGGGCGACGAATTCGACATCGACAAGATCCTCTCCGGTCAGCTTACGCCGATGTTTTTCGGCAGCGCCTTCAACAATTTCGGCGTCGAGCCGTTTTTGAAGCGCTTTCTGAGCTATACCAAATCGCCCGGCGCGCGGGTCGCGGACGTCGGCCCCATCGATCCGATGGACGAGAAATTCACGGGCTTCGTGTTCAAAATCCAGGCCAACATGAACCCCGCGCACAGGGACCGGCTGGCCTTCATGCGCGTTTGCAGCGGCGTTTTCGAAAAGGGCATGACCGTATGGCACTCGTCCTCGGGCGAAAGGATCAAGCTCAGCCAGCCGCAGCAGTTCATGGCGCAAGAGCACGAGACCGTCGAGACCGCCTACCCCGGCGACATCATCGGCCTGTTCGACCCCGGCATTTTCCGTTTGGGAGATACGCTGTGCACCGGTTCTCCCGTAAGGTACAGCGGAATACCCCTCTTCGCGCCGGAGTTTTTCAGCAGGGTAAGCCCCGTCGACTCCATGAAGCGCAAGCAATTCCTGAAGGGCATCAACCAGCTTTCGCAGGAGGGCGCGGTGCAGACCTTCAAGCGCCCCGGCATCGGCAGGGAAGAGATGATCGCGGGCGTCGTCGGCGCGTTGCAGATGGACGTGCTGGAGTACCGCTTAAAGAGCGAGTACGGCGTGGAGATCACCCGCGAAAGCCTGCCTTACCGCTTCGTGCGCTGGGTCAAGACCGCGCCGAAACCCGTGGACAAGCTGCGCCTGCCGTCCACCACGGTTCCCGCCGTGGACAAGGCGGGCAGAGACGTGCTGTTTTTTGAAAACGAATGGTCGATCCGACTGTGCGTCGAAAACAACAAGGGGCTCGAGCTCGACGAGACCGCCGACCGCGCCGAAGCGGACGCGATCGAAGTATAACGCAAACACTAAACAGAAATCCAAGAAATCCAATAGGTTATAAAAGAAGGGAAACGACTTGAAGACCGTAAGAGAAGATATCAGAAACATCGCGATCATCGCCCACGTCGACCACGGTAAGACCACGCTGGTCGACGAAATGCTCAAGCAGTCCGGCGTCTTCCGCGACAACCAGCAGGTGAGCGAGCGCGTGATGGACTCCAATGATCTGGAGCGCGAAAGAGGCATAACGATCCTTAGCAAGAACACCGCCGTAAACTACAAGGGCGTCAAAATCAACATCGTCGACACCCCCGGCCACGCCGATTTCGGCGGCGAAGTCGAGCGTGTGCTCAAAATGGTGGGCGGCGTTCTGCTTTTGATCGACTCCTTTGAGGGCCCGATGCCGCAGACGCGCTTCGTGCTCAAAAAGGCGCTGGAGCTCGACCTGCCCGTCATCATCTGCGTAAACAAAATGGACAGGCCGGATCAGCGCTGCAAGGAAGTGGTCGATGAGACGCTGGAGCTTTTTCTGGAGCTGGACGCGACGGACGAGCAGCTGGATTCGCCTGTGGTCTACTGTTCCGGCAGAACGGGCGTCGCCACGCTGGACCTCGACAAGCCCGCAGTCAACCTGCTGCCCCTGTTCGATACGATCCTCAAATACATTCCCGCGCCCGAAGGCGACGACGAGGCCAGCCTTCAGCTTCTGATCTCCACGATCGATTACAACGATTACGTTGGCCGCATCGGCATCGGCCGCATCGAGCGCGGAAGCATCAAGGCCGGGCAAATGGCGGTTCGCTGCATTTACGGACAAAGCTTCGTTTCGCCCCCGGCGCGCCTCGGCGGGCTGTTCGAGTTCGACGGCTTGAAGCGTGTGCCCTGCGAGCAGGCAAGGGTCGGCGACATCGTGGCCGTGACCGGCTTTGGGGAGCTCGCGATCGGCGACACGATCTGCGACGTCGCCCTTGCCGATCCGCTACCCTTCGTGAAGATCTCCGAGCCCACGGTCTCTATGGACTTCGTCGTGAACGATTCCCCGTTTGCGGGCACCGAGGGCACCTACGTTACCAGCCGCCACCTGCGCTCGAGGCTGTTCAAGGAAATGCAGACCGACGTGTCCCTCCGCGTGGAGGATACCGGGACCACCGACTGCTTCAAGGTAAGCGGCAGGGGAGAACTGCACCTTTCGATACTGATTGAGACCATGCGCCGCCAGGGCTACGAGTTCGCCGTCACGAAGCCCACTGTTTTGTACAAGGAGATCGACGGCGTGACCTGCGAGCCGATGGAGCTTTTGGTATGCGACGTGCCCAGCGAGTATTCCGGTGCGGTCATAGACAAGATCGGCCGCCGCAAGGGCCTTTTGCAGAGCATGGAGGGCATGGACAGGGTGCGCCTTGAGTTCCTCGTGCCCTCGCGCGGCCTGTTCGGCTACCGCAGCGAATTTATGACCGATACGCGCGGCGAAGGCGTTATGAGCGCCGTCTTCAACGGCTACGAACCCTACAAGGGCGACATCCCTTCGCGCCCCAACGGGTCTCTTGTCGCCTGGGAGACGGGCGAGACCACGTCCTACGCGATGTTCTATATCCAGGACAGGGGTGAACTGTTCGTTGAGCCCGGCACGAAGGTGTACACCGGCATGATCGTGGGCAGGAACTCCCGCCCGGGCGACATTGACGTGAACGTGTGCAAGAAAAAGCACTTGACCTCGATCCGCAACAGCGCCTCCGCCGAGGAAGCGCTCAAGGTGACGGGCATCCGCATCCTCACGCTCGAAGAGGCGATGGATTACATCGACGAGGACGAGCTCGTGGAGATCACGCCCAAATCCATACGCATGCGCAAAAAAATACTCTCTACCGAGGCGCGCAAAAAGCTGGAAGCGCGCAAAAAATCCTAAAATGTACATCGACCTGATCGCCCTCAAAAACTACAGGAACTACGAGGACGTGCGCATCGAGCCCTGCAGGGGCGTGACCGTACTGACCGGCGACAATGCGCAGGGCAAGACGAACGCGCTGGAGAGCGTCTATCTTTGCTGTACAGGCAGGAGCCACCGCACCTCCCACGACCGCGAGCTGATCCGCACGGGCAGCGAAGTGGCCTACGTGAAGGTCAGCGGCGTAAGGCGCGACGGCAGGCACGACGTCGAGATCTCCCTGAGCGAATCCGGGCGGCGGCAGGTCAAGGTAAACGCCTCGCCGGTCAGAAGGTCGGGCGAACTGCTCGGGCACATCACGGGCGTTCTGTTCGCGCCGGAGGACCTGCGCATGGTCAAGGACAGTCCTTCGGTCAGGCGGCGCTTCATGGATATGGAGCTCAGCCAACTGCGCCCGAGCTACTATTACGCGCTGCAGCGCTACAACAGGGCGCTGAAGCAGAGGAATGCGCTTCTCAAGGAAGCCTTGATCGCGCCGGTCGATCCGGAATCCTTTGACGTCTGGGAAAGGGAGCTTTCCCTGAGCGGCGCAGAGATCGTGCAAAGCCGCGTAAGCTTCGTCGGGAAGCTTGCCGAGAGCGCTTCGGACATCCACGCGTCGATCACCGCGGGCAAAGAAACGCTGCGCGTGACCTATGAACCGAGCGTTCCGCCCGGAGAGAGCCTTTCGGAGACCAAGGACAATCTGGCAAAACAGCTTTTGAACGCCAGAGAGAAGGACATAAAGCGCGGCCTTGCGAGCTTTGGCGTACACAGGGACGACCTCGGCATTTTTATCGGCGATATGGACGCCAGAAGCTACGGAAGCCAGGGACAGGTGCGCACGTGCGCATTGTCGCTGAAACTGAGCGAAATCGAACTCATACAAAAGGAGACCGGCGAAGCGCCCGTTTTGATGCTCGACGACGTGATGAGCGAGCTCGACCCGGACAGGAGAAGACAGCTTGTCAAGCGCCTGGACGGCGTGCAGGCGCTGATCACCTGCACCGACAAAAACGACCTCGCGGGCGCGGAGATCGGAAAGCTGTTCCATGTAAAAAACGCGATCCTCACGGAGGAAGTATGAAAAAACTGCTTTGCGCCGCGCTGTGCTGCGCGTTACTGCTAAGCTTCGCCGCAGGCGAAAGCGCCTACGAGCAGATCGGAATGGCAAGCACCCTCGAAGAGATCACGCTTTTGTTCGGCGAGGGGGAGCCAGTCGGCGAATACCTCGCCTTCGGCGACGCGCTGTGCGCGTTTTATGAAAGCGGGCGGCTGACGGCCAAATCGCTTTCTTACGAGGATGTGCGCGAAAAGGCGGCAATGACGCAGGCGGATTTCGTAAAGGTGCGCGATTTTCGGGAAGGCGCGCTGCTAAGCGAACTTACCGACATACTCGGCCCGGGTACGGAGATCCTGCGCATGAACTTATCCGACGAGGACAATGCAGGGCAACGGATGCTCCTTGCCTGGCAGAACGAATCGGGCGGCGTGCTCGAAGCGCTGTTCGAACTCGACGCCGGCGAATGGATCCTCTTCGCCATCGGTGAAATCGCATGATCAGGCTTTTGGCAAGCGACATCGACGGGACCCTTCTGCCCATCGGAGGCCGCATGTCCGAAAGGACGAAACATGCGCTTAAGCGCCTGTGCGACAACGGCGTCGTGCTCGTGCCCGCAACCGGTCGCTGCTATTTCAACGCGACGGGGCCGTTCAGGGAAATGGGCATCGACTGCCCGGTCATCTCCTGCAACGGCGGCAGGGTGGACATGCACTGCACATGCGAAAGCCCGGTCTTTGAGGACACGATCGACCGGGAAAGCTCCGAAAAAGTGCTGCGTCTCCTGCTGGACGCGGGCTGTTTTATGACCAGCTACGTCGGCACGAAAGTCTACGCGCTGCCGGAGATCAACGGCTACGGCTCAAAATGCATGGGCATCAGCGAGGCCGGCAGCCCCGATAAAGACGAATACGAGGCCCTGAAGCGCACAATGGTCGAAGAGGGCAGCGTAAATCCCTACAAGTACGAGGCCTACAGCGACGACAGCCGCTTGCTTTGCGAGCTAAAGCGCGAGCTTACGGCCATGGGGCTCTCGGTATCCGGCGCGTTCAAATTCAACCTCGAGATCATGGCGCCCGGTGCGGGCAAGGGCAGAGCCCTGAAGACGCTTGCTGAAAAGCTGGGTATCTCAAAAAGCGAGATCATGGCGCTCGGCGATGGCAGCAACGACATTTCTCTGCTCGAAGCTGCGGGACTGCCCGTCGCGATGGACAACGCGTCGGAAAGCCTGAAGCCCAAAGCAAAACGAATCGCCCCGGACGCGTCGCTTGACGGCGCTGCGCAAATGATCGAAACTTACGTCCTTGCGGAGATAAGCAAATGAACATCGTGCTTTCGGAACCGGAGATCCCGCAGAACACGGGCAACATCGCCCGCACCTGCGCGGCGACCGGCGCAAAACTGCATCTGATCAAGCCTCTGGGCTTCGTGCTGGACGACAAGCACTTGAAGCGCGCCGGCCTTGATTACTGGCACCTGATGGAGTATACTGTATACGAAAACTGGCAGGATTTCCTCGATCGGAATCCTGGCGCGAACCTGTATTTTTTGACCACAAAGGCAAGACAGGACTACACAAAGCCCAACTATCACCCGGACGATTATCTGGTCTTCGGCAAGGAGACCAGGGGCCTTGACGAAACGCTTTTGAAAGACAACTATGAGCGCTGCTTCCGCATCCCCATGCGGGAAGAGGCGCGCTCACTGAACCTTGCCAATTCCGTGGCGATCGTGCTGTACGAGGCGCTTCGGCAGCTCGGCTTTCCCGATCTTTCGGCGAAGGGGCAACTGCACAATCTGCCCACGCCGGGCGATTGGCAGGACTACGTATAGGAGCGACGAATGGCGAAGCTGATCACCAAGAAAGAGTATAAAAAACGCCGAATCCGCTACCAGATCGCGGCGGGCCTGAGCGATTTTCTGGTCACGCTCGCGGGCCTTGCCGTGGCTTTCGTGTGCGTCGTTCTGATCGTGGAGCTGATCAACTGGCTCAGGGGCGACGTCGGTCATACCTTCGGCCTGTTCGGCAGCATCCTCGAGCGCACGCTGCGCACGAACCCGTGACGAACCGGGAATGAAGGCAGACGCATGAACGCAAGCTGGGAAACGCTGACGCAGGCAGTAAAGGAGTGCACCGACTGCCGCCTGTGCGAAAGGCGCACGAACACCGTGCTGGGCGAAGGAAAGCCCGACGCGGATCTGATGTTTATCGGGGAGGGCCCGGGCAGGGACGAAGACCTGCAGGGCAGACCCTTCGTAGGCGCGAGCGGCCAATTGCTGGACAGGATGATCCACGCGCTGGGCATGGAGCGCTGCGACGTGTACATCTGCAACATCGTCAAATGCCGCCCGCCGATGAACCGGAACCCGGAGCCGGACGAGGCCGGAGCCTGCATAAAGTACCTCAGGCAGCAGTTTTTGTTGGTCAGGCCGAAGGTCATCGTGCTGCTCGGCAAGGTGGCGATGCGCTACGTGCTCAACGACGTAAGGCCGATCTCTGCTCTCAGGGGGCAGTTTATCGAAAAGAAAGGCGTCTGGTTCCTGCCTACCTACCATCCGAGCGCGCTGCTCAGGGACCCTTCCAAAAAGCGCGAGGCCTGGGAGGACTTCAAGGCGGCAAAGGAAAAGCTGAAGGAGCTGACGGGCGATGTTTGAAAGCCTCGAGGAGCTGAGAAGGGCGACGCAGGAACGCTTTGCCGACAGGATCATCGTCCACGGAGAGGGAAACCCGAAACCGGTCGTCGTACTGATCGGCGAAGCGCCCGGCGAAAAGGAAGAGCTTCTGCGCCGTCCCTTCGTGGGCAAGGCGGGTGAAAACCTGAACGAGTTTCTGCAGCTCAGCGGCATAGAACGCGAAAGCCTATACATCACGAACGCGGTAAAGTTTCGGCCCACGGCCGTCGGGAAGAGCGGAAAAAGCGTGAACAGAAAGCCGACCCAGGCCGAGATCGGCGCGTTCAGACCTATATTATTGGAAGAAATCCGTCTGCTCAGCCCAAAGCTCGTGGTCACGCTGGGCAACGTGCCGCTTGGCGCGGTGAGAAACGAAAAGCAGTCGATCGGTGAAGTGCACGGGCGTTTCCTTCCCATGGAGCGCTATAGCCTCTATCCCATGTACCATCCGGCGAGCGTCATATACAATCGCTCGCTCAGGGAAGTGTACATCGAAGACGTAAAACGCCTCGGGGCGTGGCTCAGGCAAAATGCCTGAAATCGTCCTATCTTCAGGCCGGAAAGCGCTCAAAGCGTTTTTTTCCCTCTCTGTGCCCTCGGGTTACAGCGGGAAAGAGGCGGCCTATATCGAAAGGCACTTTTCCGGCGGTACGGGCAAAAGCGCGTATCTGCTCGTGCTCGACCGTGGGAAAGCTGTCGCGCGCGCCATGACCTGGCAGGGCGAAACGCTCAAAAACGGCTATTTTGCGCTGCTTGACGGAAGGCGGGACGCCTTTGAAGCGCTGCTTGGCTACATGGAGCAGCTTCAGCGTGAATGGGGCAGTACGTCCCTCACGGGACCGGTCACGCCGGACGGCAGCGGCTTTTTTATGGGCCAGTGCGACAGCGCATCCGACGGCAGCGCCCGCGGGGAACTGACGGGGCCCTTCGACGCGGGTCAGAGCGCGGCCCTTTTGCAAAACGGGTATGACCCCGTAAACACGCTCGCCGCGTTTCGCCTGTGTCTGCAAAAGACGAATCCGTATCGCGGCGCGGCGCAGAAGATCGCTTCAAGGCTCGGGATAAAACCCGAAAAAGCGAAACTGAACGTATTTGACCAGAACCTTGAACGGGCAGTCTTCGCGCTCGAAACCGAAGACAAGGCCGCGTCGCTCAGGCAATTGCTTTGGCTCAAACCCTCCATCGCAAAGGACCGTTCCTTCGTCGTGAACGACCCTTGCGGAAGACCCCTCGCCTACGCGATCAGTCTTAAGGGAGGCGTACCGAGGCTCGCAACGTTCTGGACGAAAGACGACGAGTACAGGCGGCCTTGCGCGCTTTTGCTCTGCGACGCGCTCTTTGAAAGCTGTCAAAAGGCCGGCATAAGCGAAATAGAGCTTTCCCTGATCGATACGCAGAACGAGGCTTCGATGCGGCTGTGCGGGAACGCAGGCGCGCGTCTCAGCCGTCAATACAAAATATATAACAAAAATTTAACGTGAAAACGGGGCGGGAGATATTCCCATTCGCTAAATTATGTGTAATATATAGGCGTTAAACATATGAATGCCGGAGGTTGTGTATGAAACTGATCAAATGCCCGCGCTGCGAGCTCAATTATATGTTCGAGAACGAAGTCATGTGCTCCGTGTGCAAAAAGGACGTGCAGGGAGAGCAGGAAATGGACGACATGATAGAGCTCTGCTCCGAATGCGGCGAAAACCCCGTGATCCCCGGTCAGGAGGTCTGCGCCTACTGCCTCAAGGAGATCCAGCGTCGCGCCGAGGACAGCGCCGCTGAAGACGACGGCAGCGATCCCAGCAGCAGAGACCTCGATATCGATTCCGTCTCTTCGATGGAGGAGATCGAGATGGACGTCGATCCCGACGGCGCGGAGAACTTCGGCGAGGACGACGACATGTTCGCCTCAGACGACATGGAGGACGAGGAAGAGGAAGACGAGCTTTCCAAGGAAGAATCGGACGAGGTCTGAACGTGAAGGTTTACGCAATATCGGACCTGCATCTTTCGAGCGTCGACGATAAGCCCATGGACGTGTTCGGCGCACACTGGGAGAATCATTTTGCACGCATCAGCGAGGATTGGCTTTCAAAGGTCTCCGGGGAAGACATCGTTTTGCTCCCCGGCGATTTGAGTTGGGCGCTTCAGCTTGAAAACGCCCTGCCGGACATACGCTGCGTCGCCGCGCTGCCCGGCAAAAAGGTCATCATCCGCGGAAACCATGACTATTGGTGGAGCTCCATCAGCCGCGTAAGGGACGCGCTGCCCGAGAACATGTACGCCATCCAGAACGACGCCATCAGCATAAGCGGCATCACCTTCTGCGGTACGCGCGGCTGGATATTGCCCTGCGAAGGTTGGGACCAAGACGACGAGCGTATAAGCAAGCGCGAGTACGGCAGGCTCAAAATGTCGTTGGACAGGGCCGTTCAGATCGCCGACGGCGGCGAAATCATCTGCATGCTGCACTACCCGCCGCTCACCGAAGCCAACCCGGATACGGAGGTGAGCGCGCTCATCGAAAGCTACGGCATAAAGCACGTGGTCTACGGACATCTGCACGGAGTGGCGCTAAAGGGCGCTTTCCGCGGCGAGCACAACGGCGTCTTTTACCACCAGGCCTCCTGCGACGGCACAGACTTTAAGCTCATCACGATCCTGAACGACTGATCCCCATTTCCGTCAAAAATCATACAAAACAAGCAGACTGCCACGGCGGTCTGCTGTTTTTTGTGCTCCTATGCGTTTTTTGCCCTGACTGCCATGTTGGCATATTATGCAGCACTCTCAACTATTGAGTAGTTCGATCTGAGAGTATATACCCTGATTGGGAAAGCGGATTTGACGCGCTCATTTCTAAGAAGGGCTTTTTTTCGTACTTATAAAGCTCTCTGCTCATCCCGTTACCATAGAGGCACTTCTGTATACTCCTTCACTCCCGTCGCAGCGACAGAGGCGCTGTTTGCGCGCGCCAACGCATGCGTTTTTCCGGAATTTATGATTTTACAAAATATTAACGTGCTACGGTGCAAAAAAGTGGTGGGAAAATGTAGAATAATGTAGAAATAAATGATAGCATTGTGGTATAATAGTGCAAGAAAACGAAAGGGAGGGATGCGCCGTGGCCGAATTCAACGGCAGGAGCCTGCTGACGGTCGACGCCAAGGGTCGTTTATTCCTCCCGCAGAGCTACAGAGACACGCTCGGCAGCGATTTCGTGATTTCCCTTTCGAGCGATCTGAAGACCCTTGCGTTCTACTGCAAGGAGGATTGGGACAGGAAGAGCGATACGCTCAGGCGCATCCCCGAAACAGACCGGCGCGCCCACCGGCTGCTCAGGCTCATCTTCAGCAGCACCTTCGCGCCGTACAACGCTGACGCGCAGGGCAGGGTGCTGATCCCGCAGGCGGTCCGGCAGGACTACGCGCTCACCGAGGGCAGCGAGGTCGTGCTCGTGGGCGTGGGCAGCAACCTTGAAATCTGGAACGCAGAGCGCTTCCGCAGCGATTTGGTCAGCATGACCGAGGCAGAGGAAGACGAATCGCTCGACTACGTGTACGACAAATATTTTTCCGCATCGACCGACATAAACGAAAGGAAGGCTGAACAATGAGCGAGATCAAGCGGGTAACGGGCTCCGGCAAGGCACCTTATGTATGGAAGGACCCCAAACGCACCCCTCAGCCTCCGCGCAGAAAGCCGGTCTACCGCAGCAAAAAGCGCACGATCGAAACGGGCAAAACGATGCATGCCGTCGTCGCTGTGCTGGTGGCCGCCGTGCTCATCATCACCGCGGTGTCCCTGTTCAATCTGAGCGCCGAGAAATCCAGGCTGGAGTCATTGAAGCGCAGGCATCAGGAGCTGAGCGAATCCGTCGAATCCACCGAGCGGACGCTTGCACTCGAGACGCGCTCCCAGGTCATCTGCCAGCTGGCCGAGGAGAGGCTGTACATGGTAAGGGCCGGCGAAGCCAACACGGTGACCGTGCCTTCCTTTGGCGGCGATATCATGACGGCCGGCAGATAAGGCGGTGCACAATATGACGCTTGGAGAGCTTTTGAAGGACCTGCCGGTTTCCTATGAATTCACGGGAGACGCGGATACCGAAATAACGGCGCTGTGCACAGATTCCAGAAAGGACTGCGCGGGCGGCCTGTTCTTCTGCGTGAGCGGGCTGCACAGCGACGCGCACGCCTTTGCGCCGGACGTCGTTGCAAAGGGCGCCGCGGCGCTTGCCGTGGAAAGATGGCTCAATCTGGACGTGCCCCAGATCAAGGTGGAAAACGTGCGCGAAACGATGAGCTACATTGCTGCGGCGTTTTACGATCATCCGGCGGACAAGCTCAAAATGATCGGCATCACCGGCACGAAGGGCAAAACCACGACCAGCTTCATGCTCAGAAACATCCTGAAACAGGCCGGATTCCGCACGGGGCTCATCGGCACCGTGTGCATTCTGGTAGGCGACAGGGAATACGAGGCGGGCAAGACCACGCCCGATCCCGTCGAGTTTCAAAGGATCCTTGCCGACATGGCGGCAGAGCATACGCAGTACGTCATCATGGAGGTCTCCGCGCACGCGCTCGACATGCACCGGATCGACGGCATCCGCTTTGCGTGCGGCTGCTTCACGAACCTCTCGCAGGATCACCTCGACTACTTCGGCAATATGGACGCGTACCTTGCGGCAAAGCTCAAAATGCTGCCCATGACGGACGAACTCGTCGTCAACGCGGACGACGAGCGCGTTCTGAAGGCAGTACTCAAGGAAAAGCCGGACGCGCTCAAGATCGCCATCCGCGAAAAGGTGGACACCTACGCCAAGGACATCGAGATCACCGAAAGCGGAATGGACTTCACGCTCACCTTCCATAAAAAGGCTGACGCCCGCATAGCGCTCAAGCTAAGCGGCATATTCAACGTCTACAACGCTCTCATGGCCGCGTCGATGGCGAATTGCCTGGGCGTCGGAATGGAAGACATAAAGCGCGGACTCGAAACGCTTGCAAACGTGCCCGGCCGCGTGGAACTGCTTGACACGCACACCCCTTATCGTGTAATATTGGACTATGCCCATTCACCGGACGCATTGGAGAATGTGCTCAAGTCGCTCAGGCACTCCACGAAGCGGCGCCTGATCGCGGTATTCGGCTGCGGCGGCGGAAGAGACAAACTCAAGCGTCCCATGATGGGGGAGATCGGCGGCCGGCTGGCGGACTATTGCGTCATCACCAGCGACAACCCGCGCGACGAAGAGCCGATGGACATCATCGCCTCCATCGAGCAGGGGATCAAACAAGTGACGGACCGCTACGTCGTCATCGAGAACCGCCGCGAGGCGATACGCCACGCGCTGAGCATCGCGCAAAGCGGAGACACTGTGGTGCTGGCGGGCAAAGGCCACGAAACATATCAGGAAATCAAAGGCGTAAAGCATCCCTTCGATGAGAAGATCATCGTCAAGGAATTGCTGAGCGAAATCTGAGAGGGAATATGAAATACTGTTGTATCGCAGCGCTGAGCGCAATGCTCCTATCCCTGCTGGCAGGCTATATCGGCCTGCCTGTACTTAAAAAACTGAGAGCCGGGCAAACCATCAACGAGCTGGGCCCGCAAAGCCACATGGCAAAGCAGGGGCTGCTCACGATGGGCGGCGTGGGCGTGATGTTCTCTGGCCTTGTGACCGGTGTTGCATTTTCGTTCAAAAACACGAACGATCACGGCTTGCTCGCCGTGTTCTGTGCCGTCTGCGGGCTCGCGTTCGGGCTGATCGGCTTTTTAGACGACTATATAAAGGTCGTCAAAAAGCGCTCGATGGGCCTCAGCGTCAAACAAAAGTTTGCGCCGCAGATCCTCTTTGCGCTCCTGATCGCCGTATTTGCATATTTTGACAAGAACATCGGCCCCAAAATCGCACTGCCGTTTACCGATTACGAACTGAATCTGGGCGTCTTCTACATCCCGGTCATGTGCTTTGCGATCGTCGCGATCGACAATTCCGCCAACATTCTGGACGGGCTCGACGGGCTTTTGAGCAGCAACGCTTCGCTTTCGCTCGCCGCGATGGCCGCTTATTCGTTTTTCAAGGGCACGGCCACGAACAACGGAAGCCTGCTCAACGTGGGAATTTTCCTTTTGTGCATGAGCGCGGCGGCGTTTGCGTTCTTGAAGCTCAACACGCATCCCGCAAAGGTCATATTGGGCGACGTGGGCTCGCTGGGTCTGGGCGGATGCATCGCGGGCGCGGCCGTCGTCACGAAGGGCGTGCTCTTGATCCCGTTCTGTTGTGTTACAATGCTGATCAGCTCCCTTTCGGACATACTGCAGCTTATCTACATGAAGCGCCACAAGGGAAGAAAGCTCTTTCGCATGGCACCCTTCCATCATCATCTGGAGCTTGGCGGCATGGCGGAAACGCAGATCGTGAGCCTGTACAGCATACTTACCTTTATCGGAAGCGCGGTCGCGCTCATACTGTTTTGCTGACGGAGGAAATACATGAAACGGGTACTTGTCTGGGGAATGGCCAAGAGCGGCATCGCTGCCGCGGAATTGCTGTGCAGGGCAGGCTATGCCGTGCGCATAAACGATTTGAAGACCAATGAGCAGTTGAAGGACGACATAAAACCCCTCGAAGGCTTTCAATACGAAAACCGTCTGGGAGAGGACGTGATGACGCTCCTCGACGACGTCGACACGATGATCATAAGCCCCGGCATTCCCGCGGACCATAAGGCGGCGAAGGCGGCAAGGGAAAAAGGCATAGAAGTAATCAGCGAAATCGAGCTGGCCTACCGCCTGTCAAAGGGAATGCTGATCGGCGTCACCGGCACCAACGGCAAAACGACCACGACCACGCTGATCGGCGAGATCTTCAAAGCCTTCGGCAAGGACACCCACGTCGTCGGAAACATCGGCGAACCCTATGCGCTGCACGCACTGAAAACGGGTGAAGAGAGCGTGACCGTATGCGAGCTCAGCTCTTTCCAGCTTGAGACCGTAAAGGATTTCAGGCCGAATATCTCGCTTATCCTGAATCTGACGGAGGATCACCTGAACCGCCACAAGACCATGGAGAACTACGCGCGCATCAAAGAGCGCGTGTTCATGAATCAAAAGGACGAGGACTGCCTGATTTTGAACCACGATGATCCGATCACGCGCGAAATGGCCGCGCGCGCAGCCTGTAGGGTATACTTCTTCTCCAGGCAGCGCGAGGTGAAGGGCGCTTACGTGGATCCGGACGGATATGTCATCTGGAACGACGGAGACAAAAAGACCTGCATCATCAAGGCCGACGAAATCTATATCCCCGGCAAGCACAACCTTGAAAACGCCCTCGCGGCGGCAGCAGCCTGCAAATGCGCGGGCGTTCCGGATGAAATCATCGCTTCCACACTCAAATCTTTCAAGGGCGTGGAGCACAGGATCGAATTTGTCAAGAAAGTAAACGGTGTAAGCTATATCAACGACTCCAAGGGTACGAACCCGGATTCGACGATCAAGGCCGTCGAGTGCATGAAGGCCGACACGGTGATACTGTTGGGCGGTTCCGAAAAGAATTCTGACTATACGGAGCTTTCGCAGGTCATACGTGCCTCACGCGTGAAGTACGCGGTGCTTTTGGGCGACACCGGTGAAAAGATCGGGGAAGCCCTGAAGAAGGCGGGCTTTGACGCCATGGAATACACCGGGCACGATTTTGAAAAGGCGATACGCTGCGCGGCGTCTCACGCCAAAGAGGGCTGGAACGTACTGCTCTCCCCGGCCTGTGCGAGCTTCGACATGTTCAAAGACTTCGAACACAGGGGAGAGGAATTCAAGCGCATCGTCGACCTGCTCTGAGCCCTGAGAAACCATATTTGCCGGCAGCCCGTGCGGCTGTCGCTTTGCTCTGAAAAAAGGAGGCAGCGGAAATGTTCAGCCGGTTTCTGAAACAAATGCAAAACAAAAACCTCGTCATCGCCGTAATCACGGCGGCGCTCGCCGTCACGTTGCTTCTGACAATTATTCTCAAACCTTCAAGGGTAAAACAAGTCACCGTGAATTATACCGACTTTGCCGCCCGAAAAGCGGCGCAGGACGGCCTGAGCGACGCGGACTTCATACGCACCTCCGGCGTCATGGGAAAGCGCATGAACGAACTGAGCGACTGGTCGATCGTCGCCGCTGACAACATCGCCTCGATGGGCGGCTATGAACTCACGGAGGTAAAAAAGACGGGCTCGAGCGCGATCGGGCTTTCGATCTCGGCAAGGTACGCGCTCGCCGTCGTAAAGACCGGCGGCTGGTATTACACCATAGACAGCGACGGCTACATCGTGGACAGAGCTTCGCAGCCAAATAACGATCAATACATCAGAATCAACGGCGTGTCGCTCAGAAATCCCATCGTGGGCCAGACGGCGCAGGATACCGACACGGAGGGAAGACTGAAAAACGCCATCGAAATCATAAAGCTATTGATCCTCAGAAGCTGGAACGACTATTTCACCGACATTCACATGATGGACAACAAAGGAGTGTGGCTGATCAGCAAATACAACATCCCTGTAAAGCTCAGCCTCTGGTATGAGGATACGCTTGAAAACGACATCGCAAACGCTGTATATGTGATCGACCGCTACCGGCAAAGCGGTTTGACCGGCAAGGTCACCTCGGTCAACGGGCACGCCTATTGGGACGAGGACATGGATGAGTTCTATCAGATCAAAGGCAAATAGCAAAAAAGTTGTAATAGAACCGAAATATTCACCAAAAATATATTTACAATTGAATTGCAATACTGTATAATAAGGACGGTTATACGATATGAGTGTTTTACGCGTCACGAGACGGGAGATATATAAATGAAGACACGGATAGCGGCTATCGAGTTCGGCACCTCGAAAATTGTTACCGTTATCGCGCAGAGCAGCAATAAAAATAACCATTGTGAAATTGTGAGCTGCGGAAAAGTGGATTATGCGGGATATAGTTCGGGGGATTGGACAGACTGGGAAAACCTGAATAAAGCGATCTACAATTCGATCATTGCTGCGCAGAGCGACGCAGGCACGCCCATAAAAGAAATCTATATCGGCGTACCGTGCGAGTTCATTCACGTACAGACCTCCGATGCCGAGGTGCCGATCCGCTCCACCGACGGCCGCGTGCGCATCGAGGACATACAGGCCGTGGAGGACATGGCGGCGGACGTACTCAAATTCAAGGACAGCGACGATTTCGTCATCCACCGTTCTCCCGCCTGGTACAGCGTGGACAGGGGCGCAAAGACGATGGACCCCAAGGGGCTCAAGGGCGACTTTTTGAGCGCCAAGGTCAGCTTCATCACCGCAAGCGCCGATTTCGTCGACGACATGCGCGACATCATGGGGCACGTGGGCATAACGATCAACGGCTTTTTGTCCCCATCGCTGGGCGAGCAGCTTCTGGGCACGAGCCCTTCGGCAAGGGATCAGAACTGCATCTTCATCGACGCGGGCATGTACAACACCGAGTTTTCGGTGCTCAGGGGCGATGCGATGGTCTACCACGCCGTGCTGCCCTGTGGCGGGAACGACATGACAGAACACCTTGCGGACGAACTGGAGATACGCTACGACGAAGCCGAGCAGCTCAAGCGCAGCGCGGTCATCAGCGAAGACATTAAAGAGATGATCAAGCCGCCCGTCTGCCGCGACAAGGACGGCAGGCGCATACAGTACAAGGCCGAGCTGATCTGTTCGATGGTCACGGTCGCGCTCGAAAAGGTGTGCCGCATGATACAGCTCACGATCGAGGACGCGCAGGCCTTCCTGTCACCAAGGAGCCGCATCTACCTGACCGGCGGCGGAATAAGCATGCTGCGCGGCGGCGCGGATTATCTGGAAAACTACGTGGGCAGGCGGGTAGAGACTGTGAACATACAGTCCAACAAGCTGGGAAGTCCCGAATACGCGAGCGTACTGGGACTGGTGGATCTGATCTTTGACTCCATAGAACAAAGGTACGACGAACAGGAGACCTTGCCTATGCGGGTTATGGATACATTTAAGGGAATCTTCTCCAAATCACGAAACGATGATGACGAAGAATAAACATCTAAGGGGGATGCCTTGTGCTGGATTACGAATTTGAAACTACGAACTTTGCAACCATCAAGGTGATAGGCGTTGGCGGAGCCGGAACCAACGCGGTCAACCGCATGGTTGACAACGGCTTAAGAGGCGTCGAGTTTATCGCCGTAAACACCGATAAGCAGGCGCTGGCCCTGTCGAAAGCCACCAACAAGGTGCAAATCGGCGAAAAACTCACAAAGGGTCTCGGCGCGGGCGCTAACCCCGAAGTCGGCAAAAGAGCCGCCGAGGAGAGCCGCGACGAGCTCAGCGCCCTCGTGCAGGGCGCGGACCTGGTGTTCGTCACCTGCGGTATGGGCGGCGGCACGGGCACCGGCGCGGCGCCGGTCATCGCCGAGGTCGCAAGGGAGCAGGGCATACTCACGATTGGCGTCGTTTCCAAGCCCTTCCTGTTTGAAGGCCGTCAGCGCATGAAGAACGCCGAAAAGGGCATCGCGGAATTGAAAACCAACGTGGATACGCTGGTCGTCGTTCCCAACGACAGGCTGCTGCAGATCGTGAACAAAGCGACCACGATGTCGGACGCGTTCCGCATCGCGGACGATACGCTCCGCCAGGGCATCCAGGGGATCAGTGATCTGATCGCTCTGCCCGCGATGATCAACCTGGACTTTGCAGACGTTCGCACGGTCATGGAGTCCCGCGGCATGGCCCACATGGGCATCGGCACGGGCAGCGGCGAAAACAGGCTCATCGAAGCCGCCAAGGCCGCCATTTCCAGCCCGATGCTCGAGACCTCCATCGACGGCGCGCGCGCGGTGCTGATCAACGTGACCGGCTCCAGCGACATGACGCTGCTCGAGGTCAACGAAGCCGCGCAGCTCATACAGCAGGCCGCGGACCCCGAGGCGAACATCATCTTCGGCGCCGGTATCGACGACAACCTGAGCGACGAGGTGCGCATCACCGTCATCGCGACCGGTTTTGAAAAGCAGTATTACGCGGGACGCTCTCCCGTAAGCGACATCCCCGCGCGCCGTCCCGCTCCCAAGGCTGACAAGCCCGAGGGCGAAGGCAAGGTGAGCGTACCGCCGATCTTCGACGGCGAGGCTACGACGCCGATCCGCAAGGCGCCCAGACCCATGCCGGCCGCAAAGCCCGCCGCCGGGGAAGCCAGGCCCACGCCCAGACCCGCCCCGCGCAGGGTCAATCCCGACACGCACGTACCGCGCAGGACCACGGGCACCCCTTCGACCTATGACAGCTCCTCCACCTTCGTCGAGCGCCGTCCCGCAAGGCGCGGTATGACGCCCGACAAGCCCAGCTTCATGAAAAAGAACAGGGAAGAGGACTTCGACGACTGATTGCTAACAGAAAAACAGATTGCCGGCACTTCCTTTCGGGAGTGCCGCAATTACATGCAAAGGGGAGTATTTATGAAGCTCGACATTTCTACGATCGATAAAAACTTCATGCAGGGCAGCGTCTACGAAAGCGCCGAACTGGTCTGGAAAAGCGTGCTGGAGGAGCCATTTGAAATAAGAGGGCTTGCCGTAAAAGAGGGAGAAAAGTTCTGGCGGCTGCCTGAAAAGCTGCTGCCCGTCTGCTCCGACGGCGTGAACGTGCTGGCAAAGCACACCGCGGGCGGGCGCGTCCGCTTCATCGTGAAAAATACTTCACGCATCGCGCTGCGCTGTGAAAGCCTGAACTCCGGCATGATGTCGCATATGCCGCTCACGGGCAGCGCGGGCGTGGACGTGTACGTAAACGGTGAATTCAGACAGGCGATACGCCCGGCGAACGATCAGGGCGGTTATTTCGAGGGCGAAGTCAGGATCATTCCCGCCATCCCCAAAACGGCAAAAGTGGAGATCAATCTGCCGCTGTACAACGGCATAAAGCGCCTGTTCGTCGGCGTCGACAAAACGGCGGAGCTTTTGGCGCCGAAGCCCTACCGCGTCGACGAGCCCGTCGTCTTCTACGGCTCGTCCATCACCCAGGGCGGCTGCGCTTCGAGACCCGGCAACAGCTATCAGGGCTTTCTTTGCAGATGGCTCAACGCCGACCATATCAACCTTGGCTTTTCCGGAAACGCCAAGGGCGAGAAGGAGATCGCCGAATACATCGCGTCCCTCAAAATGAGCGCCTTCGTGTACGATTACGATCACAACGCACCGAATGTGGATCACCTCAAGGCGACGCACGAGCGGTTCTTCAAAACGATCCGCGAGGCGCAGCCGCTCCTTCCCGTCGTCATCGTACCCAAGCCTGACTGCGACAACGACAGAAGCGACACCGAAAAGCGCTTGAATGTGATCACCGCGACCTATCGCAACGCTTTGGAAAGCGGCGACAAGAACGTTTATTTCGTGGACGGCCGCAAGCTCTTCGGCGCGTCGGACAGGGACGCCTGCACGGTCGACCGCTCGCATCCGAACGACCTCGGTTTTTACCGCATGGCCAAAGCGATTTATCCTGTACTCAAACAAGCGCTTAAAAACGCAGGAAGGTTATGACTGAAAACGAAAACGAGCTTTTGATGAGCTCTATCATGGACATCGGCAAGCTCATGCTGGTGTCCGGCGCCGAAATCTATCGGGTGGAGGACACGATCATCCGCCTGATCAAAGCCTACGGCGGCTCCGCCTGGCAGGTCACGGCGGTGCCTTCGCATATCATCGCCTCGGCGAGGTTCGGCGACAGGGAGCTCACCTACACGCGCCGCGTGGATACGACGCAGACGGACCTGGAGCTGCTGGACAGGATAAACGCGCTGTCGCGCCGAATCTGCAGCGAAAAGCCGGAAGCCGGAAAGCTCGGCGCGATGCTCGAGAGCGCCCGAAGCGGCAAGCACTTTACCGACGTACAGCTAAGCGCCATATACGCCTTTACGAGCGCGGCGTTCACGCTGTTTTTCGGGGGCGGCTGGATCGACACGCTGATCAGCGCCGTGATCGCGGGCAGCCTCTACTACGTGCGAAAGCTGATCGCAAAGAGTGGGGGAAACCGCATCTTCGTCGCGCTGTTCTGCTCCGCCTATTCTGCCTTTCTGGCCAAGCTCCTTTGCAACGTGGGCCTCGGCGCCGATCCGGACAAGGTCATCATCGGCGTCGTCATGGTGCTTATTCCCGGCGTGGAGCTGGTCAACGGCTTTCGGGATTTCAGCGCCGGCGACATACAGGCGGGCATCATGCACATGGGCGAAGCGCTGTTTCTGGGCGTAATGATCGCCGTGGGCGCGGCGGGCATGTTCATGCTGGCCGGCAGCATGGGACTGTGAGGCGGCTATGATCAAATCGTTCGTACTTCCCGTATTGTGGGCGGCGCTGAGCTCCCTCGGTTTTGGAATGATCTTCGGACTGCGCACGAAAAAGCTTTTGTACGTGGCGCTCGGCAGCGCCCTTACGTGGCTTGCGTATTTGATCTGCATGGAGCTCAACACCTACGAGGTCAGCGCTTACGCCATCGCCGCGGGGATCGGCACAGTGTATTCCGAAATCATGGCGAGGGTCATAAAAACCCCCGTCACCGCGTTCGTCATTCCCGTGAACATTCCGCTGGTGCCGGGGGCCTCGCTGTTTCACTCGCTGCTTGGACTCATGCAAAGGGACAACGCCAGGTTCCTCGAAAGGGGCAAATACTGCCTCGCGGCTGCCTGCGCGATGGCGCTTGGCATCTTCATTGCGACGATGCTGTTCAAGCTCGTCAAATCCGTCGCCGACAGGCCGAAAAAACGCTGACGTTTTTCGCGCTTATTGAACGATCGGCATCTCCACGCTTCGCGCCATTTCCACGATCTGCTTTTCCAGCGAAACCGTGATATCCTTGACCAATTGCCCGGTAAACTCGGGCTTTTTCATTGTGTTTATCAGTTCTTCCTCGATGGCCTTGCGCTGCCTGCTGCCGGAAAGGGAGCGCTTGAGCGAGCCGGCCACCATCTTTCTGATCGGGCGGGGCAGATCCAGACGGTTGACCGTCTTGCTGATCGCGCCTTTTCCCAGAAACGCCACGACGAGGCCGATCACCGCGCCGATCAGCAAGCCCAGCGGGCCGTCCAGTATCAGCGCAAGGCTCCCTCCGCCGCAAAGCGCCGCCGAGAGCGAGGCCGTCACAAGGTAGGTAAGACCGCTGAAGAACTTAGCTTCGAGGTTGATGTTCAGCTTGTCCGGGCCGTCCATGGAGTGCACGGCGCTCAGCGTCATGCTCGATCTGTCCACGTTGTGCGCGTGGCAGATGTCGTCCAGTCTCGGCTGCAGCTTCAAAAACAACCGCCTGCACCATTCGCTGACCACCGGCTTTACGCCTTCCACACTGTCCAAGTCCTTGAGCAGCTGCTCGGTACCCTTGCGGATGGGTGCTTCCATCTCTTCGATCGTTTTAAGCTCGCCCTGCTTCCACTGACTCAGCACCTCGAGCGCCACGTCGTTTACGATGTGGCCGCTGATCACGCTGGCCAGCGGCACCGTGAGCCAGTCGAGAGACTGTTCCACCAGTGCTGGGATCTCGCCGCTCGTAAAGTAGTTTTCGATATCGGCATAGAAATCTTCTAACTGCTTGTCCACTCTGCCGGCGTAGCTTAAACCCTTTGCGATGGAATACTCGGGCTCGGGACAGATGACGATCTGCGCCTGCGGGAATTCCTGCTTGCAGGCCCTCTGGAAAAAGCCCATGCGCGACGCGCCGCCCGTCAGAATGATCAAAAGCGGGGGATTGTCCTTTGTGCAATTGCTCGCGTGGCGCAGCAAATCGCTCAGGCATTCGAGGAAGGTACCGCCGTTCAACTCCTGCATCGGGGTGGAGATGATGTCGGCCATGATCTCCTCGGTGAGCTCGAAGCGAATTTTTACGGGCTCGTCATAGTAGATGGTCTCGCTGGCCACGCAGGGATTGGTGCGCCAGTGGTCTTCGCTCAGGAAATACTGCTCCTTCAGGCGGCGGGCCACGATCTCACAGCGGTTCTTCCAGGAGGTGGACTCGCGGAAGACCTCCTCGATCTGCTCCCTGTCGGGGCTTTTTTTGAGCGCCTTGCTCAGCATGCAGCTTTCGATCAGCCCTCCGCCCAGAGACACGTCTCCGAACGTTCCGATGTCGCTCTCTCGACCGTTGATGATGTAAGCGAAGTCCGTCGTCGAGGAACCGATGTCGATCACGAGCGTCGTCTTGTTCAAAAGTTCGGGCGCGACGTTCAGCCCCTGCGCGTATCTGGCGTAGAAGAACGCGGCGCGCGACTCGGATACGATGTGCACGTTTCCAAAGCCCGCCTTGCGCATGAGGTCGGCGTAGCGTTCCCTGTCCTTGGGCTTCCACCCGGCGGGACAGCCTACGGTAACGTAGGTATCCTTATTGAACAAATCCGGCTCGTCGTTCTCCAGCGCCTTTTTGATGCCGAAGGCGAAGCGTTCTATGTCGCGCTCGGCGTCCAGACTGTTCAAATACCGGCTTTTGAAGCGGCTGCGCAGGTGCACGACCTTGCGGTCGAGCAGCGCTTTTTCACCGACGCGCACCTCCGTGCCGGCCATGCCGACGACGGAAATGATGCTGCCGGCGCCGTCGATCGGCTGTATAACCGGTTCTATGACGCTGTTTTCTTCAAGGAGTGCAACGGCGCTCTCGCCGTCGCCTATGTCCAGACCGATGTAGCGCATTACGCCTTCGCCTCCGTTTCTCCCATCATGCTTACGATCGCCATGCCGCGCGCGATGAGCGCCTTGTCCTTTACGACAGCGGGCACGATCGTGCGCGTCTCCCGCTTGGTGGGCATGGTGTCGAAAAATGCCTCGGTATCAGCGTTGTATTCCAGGAATTCGTAGCCTTTGGAAAGCGACAGGGCACTGATCGCCGTCATAAGCTCGTCCGGTACACTGTCCGGATCGCTGCGCTTTAAGCTGTTTGCCAGGGTGATGATCTGAACCATGGAATCGTCCGCGGAGGAACCCTCCTTGGGAATGCTCAAAAACGCGTCGAGATCGCGGTCGATCGCGTCCATGCGCCGCGAAGCAAGCGAGAGCAGCTCGTCCATGTTGACGGTCACCTCCGCCTTCACGCCGTCGGCCTTTTTCGGAAGGAAGGCGCCAAGCAGCGCAAGGATCACGCTGGAGAGCGTAAACAGGCAAAACAGAAAGCGCCCGCTCACCCCGGAATTCCAGATCAGATACACTGCCGCCGCGCCGAGCAGCACCGAAAGCAGGGCAAAAAGCAGGCTCATATTTCGCCTTGCTTTGGATTTCTCCCTTACGAGAACAGGCTCATTCAGAGCGGAATAAGCCGAAATCAGGCCGCCCTCGTGGGAGAACAGTATGCTGCACAATTGCTTGCTGTTGGAGTCCGGCAGCTGGCTCATCGTAAGCAGCCGGCACTCGGAAATCATTTCATTCAGTACCCGCGAAGCCTCCTGTGTGCTCATCGTTTCGGGCACGTTCGTCTTTTCCCGCAGGGCTCTGAAATGTTCGTATGCTAAAGCCATGTCACACCTCTGTATACGGTTTGACATATTATACACCTTTTGTACGTTTTGCGCAATAGTTTTTGCGATTTCGGGCGCGGGATGCGCTCTAAAGACAGGGATGCAACTATCGAAGTATCGTTTTGATGAGCCGCAGCTGCGCGCGCTTTGGCAAAAGGTTCATGAGTATAAGACCGGGATTCAGGTGCTTTTTGTAGAGCAGCCTCGGCCGGCGCACGGTGGAAGCCCTGTAAATGAGCTTTGCGATCTTTTCGGGCGCGGCGGGAGTGCCCATAAAGCGCTTTGCGATGCGCACGAACCTGGCGGCCTGTTTTTTGTAAAGCACGGTCTCGTCTGCGAGGCGCTGCGTCGCGGAGAGCGAACTCAAGCAAAGCTCGGTCTTCACCGCGCCGGGGCGCACGGTGATCACCTTTTGACCGAGCAGATTCAATTCCTGCCGCAGAGCCTGCGCGTAGCAGTCCAGCGCCGTCTTCGTCACAGTGTAGCCGCCGTTGAAGGGCATAGGATCAAGACACGCGACCTCGCTCGTGATCAGAACGACGCGCCCTTTCTCGTCAAGCAGCGGGTGAAAGACCTTGTTTACGCATATTGGACCTATAAGGTTTACGTTTATCAAACGGCGGAAGCGGCCCGTATCCGTTTCCGCAAAGGAAAGCATGTCGTGCACCCCGGCGAGGTTGACGATCGCCTGAAAACGCACTTGCTTTTGACGAAGCGCTTCAAATACCGAAAGCAGCGCTTCCTCGTCCGTGATGTCTGCGGTGAAGGGGCAAAGCCCTTCTTTTGCTTCGATGGGCTTTACGTCGATGGAGAACACGCTGTGGCCTTGGCGCAAAAACAGGTCTCTCGTCGCTTTGCCGATCCCGGAGGCCGCGCCGGTTATAAGTACGTTCATGATCTTCAAAAAGAACGGCTTCGCGCGGGTCTGCACGAAGCCGTATGGTCCGTTTTGCTCATTTCGCTTCCACTGCCTGCCCGCTTTTCAGGGAGGCGGGAACGTCGATCAGGCGCTGATTTTTGCTTCCGCGAAAGCGCAGTTCCAGTGTGCGCTGCTTGAGAATGAAGGGGCCGTCGACCAGTATGTCGGTGGTGTTCAAAAGCCTGGCAACGTCCGGCTCCGTCTTCGCCTTTTCCGTCAGCTGCTCGTACGTCCAGCCGCTGTAAGCCCAGACGTTCAGCCCGTGCTTCTTTGCGGCCTCGGCGATCTCGGCGCAGGCGGCGCTTTGGCAGAACGGATCTCCGCCCGTGAGCGTTACGCCGTCCAGCAGCGGGTTTTGCAGCATCTGGCTTATGATGCGTTCTGTCGTATCCGGCTTTCCGCCGTCGAACGTGTGCGTATCCGGGTTGTGGCAGCCGGGGCAGTCATGGGGGCAGCCCTGTGTGAAGACGGCAAGCCGGAAGCCTGGGCCGTCCACGATGGAATCGTCAACGATTCCTGCAATTCTTATATTCATCAGCTCAGAGAATGCTTTACACGGTCGGCTTCTTCGGCCTTTTTGGCGTTGTTCCACTTTTCCATGGTGCCCACGAGGTAGCCCGTGATCCTGCGGATCCTTTCGAAGTGCACGGTGCCCTCGTCACGCCCGCAGTTGGGGCAGCAGTCGCCGATGATGCCGTTGTAGCCGCACACGGGGTCTCTGTCCACGGGGTGGTTGATGCTGCCGTAGCCGATGCCGGACTCCTTCATCACGCGGATGAGCTTTTCGAACGCCTCGAGGTTCTGGGTGGGATCGCCGTCCAGCTCAATGTAGGAGATGTGGCCCGCGTTCGTCAGCGCGTGGTAGGGCGCTTCGGTCTGGATCTTGCGGATGGCGGAGATGTTGTAATACACCGGCACGTGGAAGGAGTTGGTGTAGTATTCGCGGTCGGTGACGCCGGGGATGGAGCCGAATTTCTCCCTGTCGATGCGCACGAAGCGGCCGGAAAGTCCCTCTGCGGGCGTGGCCAGAAGCGTGTAGTTCAGACCCCTTTCCTTGCTGGTGTCGTCCATCTTGCGGCGCATGTAGGAGATGATCTCAAGGCCAAGATTCTGCGCTTTTTCGCTCTCGCCGTGATGCTCGCCGATCAGCGCCTTGAGCGCCTCCGCAAGCCCGATGAAGCCCACGGACAGCGTGCCGTGCTTGAGCACTTCGCCGACCTCGTCGTCCCAGTCCAGCTTTTCGCTGTCCAGCCACACGCCCTGTCCCATCAGGAAGGGGAAGTTGCGAACGCGCTTTTTGCACTGGATCTCGAATCGCTCGGTCAGCTGGTCGATTGCGAGGTTCATCACCCTGTCCAGCTCGCGGAAGAACAGATCGATGTTGTGATTGGCGTTGATCGCGATACGCGGGAGGTTGATGGAGGTAAAGCTCAGGTTTCCGCGGCTGTAGGTGATCTGCCTCGTGGGGTCATAGACGTTGCCGATCACGCGGGTGCGGCAGCCCATGTAGGCGATCTCGGTCTCCGGATGGCCGGGCTTGTAGTACTGAAGGTTGTACGGCGCGTCCTGGAAGGAGAAGTTCGGGAACAGCCTCTTCGCGCTCACGCGGATGGCGAGCTTGAACAGGTCGTAATTGGGCTCGCCCGGGTTAAAGTTGATGCCGTCCTTGACGCGGAAAATCTGGATGGGGAAGATGGGGGTCTCTCCGTGGCCGAGGCCCGCCTCGGTCGCCAAAAGCAGGTTCTTCATCAGCAGGCGCGCTTCCTCGCTGGTGTCGGTGCCGTAGTTGATCGAGGAGAACGGTACCTGCGCGCCGGCGCGGGAATTCATCGTGTTCAGGTTATGGATCAGCGCCTCCATCGCCTGATAGGTGGCTCTGTCGGTTTCCTTTTCAGCCTTCTTCTGGGCAAAGAGCTGCAGGTTTTCGATTTCTTCTTCCTTTACGCCCAAGGCCTTGAGCTGTTCCTTCTCGGCGTCGTTGTAGGCCTGATTTGCGACCAGCGTGGGCTTTAAGCCCTTTTCCGCGAGAAGCTTCATGTAGTTCTTTACGGGTTCGGTCGCGTCTTCCATGTACTCCTTCAGTTCGAGCGCGCGGATCATGTTGTCACGGTAGCGCTTCGCGAAGGTCTTGCGGACGCCGATAGCCATCGCGTAGTCGAAGTTCGGCACGCTCTGACCGCCGTGCTGATCGTTCTGGTTGGCCTGGATCGCGATGCAGGCGAGGGCGGAATAGGAGGAGATGTCGTTTGGCTCCCTGAGCACGCCGTGCCCGGTCGAGAAGCCGCCTTCGAAGAGGCGGACCAGGTCGATCTGCGTGCAGGTCGTGGTCAGTGTGTAAAAGTCCATGTCGTGGATGTGGATGTCGCCGTTGTTGTGCGCGGCGGCGTGCTCGGGCTTGAGCACGAACATGGTGTTGAACTGCTTTGCACCCTCGGAGCCGTATTTGAGCATCGCGCCCATCGCGGTATCGCCGTTGATGTTCGCGTTTTCGCGCTTGATGTCGCTGTCTCTTGCGGCCTTGAAGGTGATGTCGTCGTAGATGCGCATAAGGCGCGTGTTCATCTGGCGCACACGGCTGCGCTCGGCCCTGTAGACGATGTAGCTCTTGGCCGTCGTCACAAAGCCGTTGTCCAGCAGTACGCGCTCTACGATGTCCTGTACCTCTTCCACGGTGGGCGTGCCGATATGCTCGTCGGCGTTGATTCGGTTTACGACCTGACGGGCCAACTCGGCGGCCACGCTCGCGCCCTTTGCGCTGCCGCTGGCCTGAAAAGCTTTGGTGATGGCAGCGGTGATTTTTTCCTCGTTGAACGGAACCTGACGGCCGTCCCTCTTTATAATCATATCAATCATAGCTGTATTCTCCGTTTTTCTATAGTGACAAATCAAACGCGCAATCAAGCGCGTTCTCAAGATGTTACAATTATAGATTGGGACGCGGCAAAAATCAATGACGCCGAGCGAAGAAAATTATGAACATAAGTTCGCGAAAATTTGATTTCTCTGTCATATGTAAATAACCTAACTTTCCACAGCCGTCCATCATAAAAATGTTCTACTTTTATAACACTTTTCCGCGTTGACAAAGCGCGCGCCTGTGCTACAATACAATAAGGAAACGAATACGCACAGAGGGATCGTATATGTCAAATATGTCAATGAACATCGTTGTTTTGGACGGCTATGCCGCAAATCCGGGAGACATCTCCTGGGAAGGCTTTGAAAAACTGGGACGCCTGACCGTGTATGAGCGCACTTCGCCCGAGGACATCGTTTCAAGGTGCCTGGACGCGGACGCAGTGCTCACGAACAAATGCCACATCACAAAGCAGATCATAGAGCAGCTGCCAAAACTCAAATACATCGGGGAGCTCGCGACGGGCTACAACAATATCGACGTCGAAGCGGCGGCGGAAAAAGGCGTCGCAGTCAGCAACGTGCCCGCCTATTCCACGGACTGTGTGGCGCAGCTTGTGTTCGCCTTCATATTGGAAGCCGCCGTGCACGTGGGCGAACACAGCCGCGCGGTGCTGGGCGGGCAATGGCAAAACTGCAAGGATTTCTGTTTTTGGAATTATCCGCTGACCGAGATCGGCTCAAAGCGCCTCGGCATCATCGGAAACGGCCGCATAGGCAAGCGCGTCGGCGAGATCGCTTCCGCCTTCGGCATGAAGGTAAGTGCCTATTCGCCCTCGAAGAACAGTCCGGACGAGCTCAGCGAAATCATTTCGCAAAGCGACATTATTTCATTGAACTGCCCTCTCAAGCCGAACAATATCAGGATGATCGACGTCGAAACGATAGCGCGCATGAAACAGGGCGTATGGCTCATCAACACCGCGCGCGGCGCGCTGATCGACGAGGACGCCGTGAGCGAAGCGCTTGCGTCCGGCAAGATCGGCTACTACTGCGCAGACGTCATGAGCGCAGAGCCCATCAGACCAGACAACCCGCTTCTGAAGGCGCCAAACGTCATACTGACCCCGCACATAGGCTGGGCGCCCTTCGAGGCCAGGGTGCGGCTCATGAACATCGCCATAGACAACCTGAAGGCTTTTTTGCGTTCGGAAAGGCTGAACAGGGTGGATGGATAGGCGTATCAAGGGCTCGCTTCTGGTGTTCGCGTCCGCGCTGAGCTGGAGCTTTTCGGGCGTGCTGGGCAAGAATCTGAGCTGGAACGGGCTAAGCAAAACGGGCGTCAGGGCGGTCGTCGCCGTGCTGATCTACGCGGCGTACCGCAAAAGCTTTAAGGTGAAGCTTTCCAAAAGCACGCTCGTGGGCGCGCTGGGCGTGTTTCTGACGAGCCTTTTGTACATGCTCGCTCTCACCATGACCACCAGCGCAAACGCGATCGTGCTGCAGTACTCTATGCCGGTTTACGTCGTAATGATCAATTACCTGGCCTTCCGTATAAAGCCCGGCATAAAACAGCTGATCGCGCTTCCTTTGCTGCTTGCGGGCGTCGCCCTGTGCTGCATATCCGGGAGCGTCGGCGGTCAAAAGCTGCCCAATGCCCGGTGGGGAAACGCGCTTGCACTGCTCAGCGGCTTTACCTTCTCTCTGGTATTCGTGGCCGGCAGGATGAAGGGCGCAGACAGCGTTGATTACACGTATTTCGGCAACTGCCTGTCGATGCTGCTGGTATTCAGTGCGCTATTCGACCCGAACGTAAAATTCGGCTTTGGCGCCGCCGCGCTCAAAGATTGGGCACTGATACTGCTGATGGGCGTGTCTCTCGGCATGGGCTATCTGCTGTTGGGCATAGGCCTCAGAACGGCGTCGCCCGTCAGCGCGGCCATACTGGAAAACCTCGAGCCGGCGCTCAACCCCGTTTGGGTGTTTTTGTTCCTGGGAGAGAGACCGGGGACGCCGGGCATCATTGGCTGTCTGATCGTGCTTTTCACGGTGACGGTGTATTCGGCGCTGCCGGAAGGAAAAAGGAAACGCAAAATTTCTGCGGAGACGAAAAATGAATTCTGACGAAAACAAAACAAAAAAGAAAAAAGCCCCGGCCGCAGAGCAAAATCTCTTCGACCTGCCGGGCGAGCGGAAAAAAGCCGCCGTGAAGTCCAAAACGCAAAAGAAGACGAAAGCGGGCGGCAAAAAGAAGACAGGTAAAACCGAATACTGCTGGTGGGCGGCGCCGCTGATGACGCTGAGCTTCCTGATCGTCGCCTTCGTCATTATGACGGGCTTCAGAGAATACATCGCCTACGCAAGCTTCAGAGACGAAGTAAGCAGCGCGCTCAACGATCAGTTTTACGAGGGCGTTTGCGTGGACAACTACGAAATGACGGGCTTTGGCCTGGAGGACGCGCTCAGCGCCTTCGACAGCCGCGTGGAGAACCGCTACCGCCAAAGGAGCCTGTGCTTCGAGATCGGCGACGAAGGCTTTCTGATCACCGCCGAAGAGCTCGGCTATGCGAGCGATTACGACAGCGTGATACGCGAAGCCTGGAATTTCGGCCGCAGCGGCTCCCTCGAAGAGAGGTATCGCAGCATCAATCAGGTCGCCTCCAACAAGATCAACTACCGCGTGAACCGCAGGCTGTACGATCCCGAGAAGCTGCGCGAGGTAACGGACAACGTGGCCAAAAGCTATACGCGCGAGGTCAAAAACGCCGGCGTCGTGGATTTTGACTTTGCCACGCGCTGCTTTACCTACGCCGACGGGCAGACCGGGACCTACGTCGACGCGGAGAAGCTCTACACGGACGCCTGCGCGCTGATCGAAAACGGAGGCGGCCTGCTGGTCGTGGACGTAAAGACCATCGAGCCCGAATTCAGCCGCATAGAGGTCGAAAACAAATACGGCATGATCACCAGCGCCGTCACCAACGCCAGCAGCTCCTCCAACAACCGCCTGATCAATCTGAACCTTGCCTGCAAGGCCATCAACGGGACCGTGCTGGAGCCAGACGCGGTGTTTTCGTTCAACGAGGTCGTCGGCAAGCGCACCGAATCGCGCGGCTACACGGTCGCGCCGGTCTATACGAACGGCGAGGTGGGGCAGGACATCGGCGGCGGCGTCTGCCAGGTCTCCACGACGCTGTGGAACGCCGCGATGAAGGCCGACTGCGAGATCGTGGAGCGCCATGAGCACTCCCGCCCCGTTTCCTATGTGGACAAGGGCAAGGACGCCACGGTGAGCTGGGGCAGTCAGGACATGCAGTTCAAAAACACCACCGGGCATACGCTCTACATCGTGGCATACTTAAGGGAAGACAAGCGCGTGCTGATCGAGATCTACGGCGAATTGTTCCCGGACGGAAACTACATAAAGATCGAGACCAAAACCACGCGCACCATAAAGCCCGGCGACCCCGAAAGGATCTACAACCCGCTTCTGTCCTCCGGGGAGGAGATCGTGGTCACCGAGGCACGCACCGGCTATAAGGCGGAAGCGTACCGCGTGTATTATGACAAAAACGATACGGAGCTCAGCCGCTCGCTTCTGTGCTATTCGTATTACAAAGAGGCGCGAGCCCAAATCGAGTACGGCAGATAGAATGTTCGCATTCGCAAAACGGAGGGAAGCATGAAACCCGTATTTACCGCTGAAGAGATGCGCTTTGCCGAAAACAGTTACTTTGCAAAGGGCGTAAGCTCCCTAACGCTGATGGAAAGGGCCGCGGGCGAGCTTGCCCGGCGCGTCCTGATGCTTTTGCCCAAAGACGGCACCTGCGCCTTTGCCTGCGGAAGCGGCGGAAACGGGGGAGACGGGTATGCCGCGGCGCGCCTGCTTTCCGAAAAGGGCGTGCGCACGGTGATCCTGCAGGCTTCCGAGCCGCGAAATCCCGACGCGGTCACGAACTGCGAACGCGCAAAAAGCACCGTGTTCGCCATATCGGATACGAGCGCGCTTAATCGCCTGCCGAAACCCGACGTATGGGTGGACTGCCTGTTCGGCATCGGCCTAAACCGCGCGCCGGATGAAAACCATGCCCGCCTGATCCAAAGGATCAATGAAGACCATGAAAACGGCAGCCTCGTAATAAGCTGTGACCTGCCCTCCGGGCTCAACGCCGATACCGGGGAAACGCCGGACGAATGCGTTTGGGCGGACGAAACGGTGACGTTTCAGGCTTATAAGCGCGGACTCCTTTTGCAGAAAGGCGTCGACGTCTGCGGAAACGTCACGGTCGCCGACATAGGCATCGGCGAAGACTGCTATCCTTCGGGTGCGATGTGCCTGGTCGAAGACGGAGACGTAAAACGCGCACTTCCGAAGCGGCTGCGCAGCGCGCACAAGAACGACTTCGGGCATCTGCTGATCGTCGCGGGTTCGCTCGGAATGGCGGGCGCCGCGGCGATCACGGCCCTTTCGGCGCTGAGGAGCGGCGCAGGCCTCGTGACCGTCGCCTGCCCGGAATCGATCGAACCGATCCTCCAGACGCTCGTGCCCTGCGCCATGTGCATCCCTCTGCCGGAAAAGGACGGAGCGCTTTCCGACGAAGCGCATGGAAAGCTCGAAAGCGCGATCGGCGGCAAAACTGCGCTCGCGGTCGGCCCCGGCTTGAGCATGAAGTGCAGCGAAAAGTGCATACGCCTCGCGCTGGAATGCAGCGTCAAAGCCGTGTTCGACGCGGACGCGCTGAACATCATCGGCAGAAACGCGGATCTGAAAGCGCTTCTCAAACCTTGCCACGCCGTCACGCCCCATCCGGGCGAAGCGGCGAGGCTTCTGGGCGAAAAGCTTCGGGACGCCTGTCTTGCGGCCGAAAGGCTTAGCGCATGCGGCTGCGCCGCGCTGGTAAAGGGACCGTGCAGCGTCATAAAACAAAAGGGCCTCTTCATAAGCAGCTCCGGCTGCACGGGCATGGCCAAGGGCGGCAGCGGCGACGCGCTGACCGGCATCGTCGGCGCTCTGCTCGCGCAAGGGCTCGACTGCGAGACTGCGCTCTGGGCCGCGAGCCAATTGCACGGCAGGGCAGGGGAGAGTGCGCAGGAAAAATACGGCACGGCGTCGATGCTTGCAAGCGACCTCGTTTCCTGCATAGGCGAAGTGCTGTAGCATGACCGTAGACGATTACAGGCGCGCACTCAGAGCGCTTTTGCCCGAGAATTCTTTTTTGCGCGTGGACAGGGGAGAAGCGCTGTTCGCAAGCGACGCGCCGAAGCGTGGCTTTGAAATCGGCGATCTGCCGGGCTTTTCCGTAAGGATCGAAAATGGAATAGCGCACATCACGCCCCTGTATGAAAACGCGCCTTGCAGCGTAAGACCCTTCCTCACGGAATACCTGAAGGCGCAGGGCGAGGAAAGAGACAGGCTGCTTCGCCAAAGCCTTGCGCTCAGCATGCGCAAGGGTGACATGGAGGCCGGCGCATATCTCAAAACACTTCTGGAAAAGGAGACGGACGGAAATGAAGCTTCAGTGGATGGGACACGCCTGCTTTAAGCTGACGACGCAGGGCGGAACGCGCATCGTCGTCGACCCGTACGACGCGAGCGTAGGCTACGGAAAACTGCAGACCGACGCCGACGTCGTGATCACGAGCCATAAGCACCACGATCACTGCTGTCCGGACGCGGTGAAGGGCTGTCGGAAGCTGATCGACGAGGCGGGCGAATATGAATTTGACGACGTGAAGATCGAAACGGTTCCGAGCTTTCACGACGACGCCGGCGGCAGCAAGCGGGGGCTCAACCTGCTAAGCCGCATCACGGCCGACGGACAGACGGTCGTTCACCTGGGAGACCTCGGGCACGTGCCGGACAAGGAGCAGCTTTCTTTCATTTCCAACGCGGACGTGCTGCTTTTGCCCGTGGGCGGCTTCTACACGATCGACACTTCGACGGCGCTTAAGGTCATGAAGGCGGCAAAGCCCGTCGCCTGCGTCCCCATGCACTATAAAAACGAGTGCTGCGGTTTTCCGATCAGCACGGTGGATGAGTTTGCCCGCGCCGCGAACGCGGTCAGGCTGAACAGAAGCGAGGCAGAGGTCTCCGAATTGAAAAACGCCGTGATCCTCTCGTGGGAGAACAGGTAAAACATCCTATTTATATAAACAAAACCGGGGGCTACGTTTCGCAGCCTCCGGTTTGCCTGATGAAGATGTTTTACACAGACGCTTCAGCTTGCCGACAGCGCCCTTTTGATCGCTGCCTGGTGGGCCGAATCCACCTTGTCGGAGCAATGCGTCTTGGAATTTGTGAAGTGGATGCAGAAGTGCCCGTCGAAGTGGTTGTCTTTTATGTTGCACTCGCCGTGCGCCATACAGTTCATCGAGGCCGCGTATTTCGTGCCGTCGATCGTTACCCAGATGGCTCTTCTGTGCCAGGTCATGAAGTCGCTCCCACAGGCCTTTTTCATCGCCGCGGTATCCGAGGAACTGTAAGGCTCCACGTCCGCGTGGTACTGTCCGCCCTTGCGCTTGACCTTAAAGGAGATCTTCGTGGATACGTCCGTAACGGTGACGACGCGCCCCTTATAGAACTTGCTTTGTATGTTGCTCTTGAACCAGTCGGCAGAAACGGCCTTCTTGCTGTCCTTCTTCGTGTCGCCGTCCTTTGTGCTGTCGCCGCCCTTTTTGCTCGTAAGCTCGCTCGTCTTTACGAAACCGACGTTTCCGTTGTAGGTCACCCTGCTCCAACGGTCGTATTTTGCGGTCTGCTTGAGTGCAGTGCTCGTGGAGACGGTGGTCGTTTTGGCCGAAGTCGAGGGGGAAGCGTAGATCTTGACGCTTTTGTCCTTTACATAGACCGTATTGTTCAGCGTATTGGGATTGCTCGAGGTGAGCGAAGAGGTCTTGCAATAGCCGGTAACGGAACCGTAGGTGCATTTGCTCCAGCTGCCGCTGGTCTCGGTTACGGTCACCTTGCATCCGTAGACCACCGTGCCCTGCTTGGTGGACGAGCTGTCCGCCCGCCGGTAGAGACTGACGCTCGCACTCTGCACGTACATCGTCTTTTTGGTGCTCGTCGAGGTCTTCGTCGTTGTGGTCTTTTCACTATTTTTGTCGCTGTCCGAAGGCTTCGTCAGCGTGATCGAAGAGGTACGCATGAAGCCTTCGTATTTGCCGTAGACCACGTTGGTGTAGCTGCCCGTAATGTAATAGGCGTCCATTTTCGTGCCTTCGGAGAGCGTGACGAGCTTCTTCGAGCTCGAATCCGCCTCTTTGTAGATGACGGCGCTGTCGCTCTTCACGTACACGGCTTTGGCCGTCTTTTTGACGTGACTGGACGAGGTGTAGCCGGTCTTGCCGTTGTACTTGACCTTGGCCCAGCCGTCCTCCGTTTCGGTTACGAAAAGCCACGAACCGCTCTCGACCGTAGTGATCTTATCCGAAGAGGAACTGGCCTTCTTGTAGATGACCGTATCCTTCTTGGCCTTGGCGTAATAGTCCTTTGCGAACGCTGCGTCGCAGCATGCCAACAGAAGCACTAAGGTCAACGCCACCAAGCGCTTCAGCTTCATAATCGCACCTTCTTTACTTAAATAATTAAGTTGATGCAATTATATCACTGAAGTATTTCAAATTCAAGAGGAAATATACATAAAATTGTAATATATTAAGAATTTTTGCAAACTAAATAGCCGTAAAATCCCAATATTGGTTAATTATACGTAATCATACAGCCTAATTTCTCGGAAGACAGTGTGCCTTGTAACAATTTGCACTTTTGAGCGGCTGTATTTGTTACAAAATTTCTGCCCATAAAAAGGCGGCGGCCTCCCGATCGAATCGGAAGAGCTGCCGCCTTGCGGTATGGAATCCGGCTTTACTTTTCGATACTGTCCCCACTGTCCCCGCCGTCCGGGATCAGGTCCGCGGCGTTTGCGAGGTAGAGCCCAAAGCCGTTGGCATCGATGATCGCTTTGCCGTCTGCCGGCACGTCGCCTTTGATGATGGCGCGGGCGAGCATCGTCTCGATGTTGCGCTGTATGTACCTGCGCAGCGGCCTTGCGCCGAACTCGGGCGAGTACGCCTCGTCGATGATGCGCTCCGTGGCCTTGTCGGTGAGGCTGAGCGTGATGCCCTTGTCTTCGATGCGTTTGTTCACGTCGTCGATCATGAGGCGGGCGATCTTGCTGATCTGCGGCCTCGTAAGGCCCTTGAAGAGTATGATCTCGTCCAGTCGGTTCAGGAATTCGGGGCGGAAGTTCGCGTGCATCAGTTCGTCGATCTCTTGGCGCACGTCCTCAGAAAGCTCGCCGTCCTCGTTCATGCTGCTGAGGATGACGTCGCTGCCGAGGTTCGAGGTCATGATGACGATGGTGTTGGCAAAGTCCACCGTGCGGCCCTGATTGTCCGTAAGCCTTCCGTCGTCCAGCAGCTGCAAAAGCACGTTGAATACGTCCGGATGCGCCTTTTCGACTTCGTCGAACAAAATCACGCTGTAGGGCCTGCGGCGCACGGCCTCGGTAAGCTGGCCGCCCTCGTCGTAGCCCACGTATCCCGGAGGCGCTCCGATCAGGCGGCTGACCGAGAACTTCTCCATGTACTCGCTCATGTCGATGCGGATCATGGCCTTCTCGTCGTCGAACAGCGCCTGCGCCAGCGCTTTTGCGAGTTCCGTCTTGCCTACGCCCGTGGGGCCCAGGAACATGAACGAACCCATGGGTCTTCCGGGTGCCTGTATGCCGGCGCGCGAACGCAGTATCGCTTCG
Source organism: Clostridia bacterium (assembly GCA_017395065.1). Taxonomy (GTDB): domain Bacteria; phylum Bacillota; class Clostridia; order Christensenellales; family Aristaeellaceae; genus RUG14130. Next base: position 150,164 of record JAFPWH010000071.1, read on the forward strand.
CTGACCAGCGTCACCGCTTCGTCCTGCCCGATGACGCGCCTGTGCAGCTCGTCGTCCAGGTGCAGCAGCTTTTCGCGCTCGCTCTCCATCAGGCGCGTCACGGGTATGCCCGTCCAGCGCGAAACGATGCGCGCGATCTCGTCTGCCGTTACCTTGTCCCTGAGCATCGTGCGGGCGGACTTGTCCTTCTCCGCGGCAGCTTCGGCTTCGCTTAGCTGCTTTTGAAGCTCGGGCAGCTTTCCGTATTTCAACTCGGCGGCCTTGTTCAGATCGTAATTGCGCTCGGCGAGCTGTATGTCGGCGTTCACCTGCTCGATCTGCTCGCGCAGCGTACGCACCTTATGTATGCTTTCCTTTTCGTTTTCCCAGCGCGTCTTCATTTCCTTGAACTCTTCGCGCTTTTCGGCAAGCTCCTGGCGCAGCTTCTTAAGCCGCTCCACGCTGGCCTTTTCCTCGGGCTCGTTGGCGAGGGCGACCTCTTCGATCTCCATGCGCATGATCGTGCGGCTGATCTCGTCCAGCTCCTGGGGCATGGAGTCCATCTCCGTGCGCACCATGGCGCAGGCCTCGTCCACGAGGTCGATGGCCTTATCCGGCAGGAAACGGTCCGAAATGTAGCGGTTGCTCAGCACCGCGGCCTCGACCAGCGCGGAGTCGATGATCTTCACGCCGTGGAATACCTCGTACCGCTCCTCGAGGCCGCGCAGTATGCTGATCGTGTCCTCTACCGTGGGCTCGTTTACCATGACCGGCTGGAAGCGCCTCTCGAGCGCGGCGTCCTTTTCGACGTACTTGCGGTACTCGTCCAGCGTCGTCGCGCCGATGCAGTGCAGTTCGCCCCTTGCCAGCATGGGCTTAAGCAGGTTGCCGGCGTCCATGCTGCCCTCGGATTTGCCCGCGCCGACGATGTTGTGCAATTCGTCGATGAACAGTATGATTTTGCCTTCGGCGCTCGTGACTTCCTTGAGCACGGCTTTTAAGCGCTCCTCAAATTCGCCCTTGTACTTCGCACCCGCGACCAGCGCGCCCAAATCCAGCGAGAAGATCTGCCTGTCCCGAATGGAGGAGGGCACGTCTCCCGCGACGATGCGCTGCGCAAGGCCCTCGGCGA
>JAFPWH010000072.1 GCA_017395065.1 Clostridia bacterium
GGTGATGATGGTGATGATGTTCCTCCTCGTCATCATCATGGTCGTGATGATGGTGGTGATGCTCTTCCTCGTCATCATCATGGTCGTGATGATGGTGGTGATGCTCTTCCTCGTCATCATCATGGTCGTGATGATGGTGGTGATGTTCCTCCTCGCCGTCCTCATGGTCGTGGTGGTGGTGATGATGGCAGGCGCAGTCAGGATCGTCGCATTCCTCGCCGTCATGATGGTGATGCTCGTGCTCGATCAGCTCCGCCAGCTCCTCGGTCAGAGAGTTCTGGTGACGCATGGCTTCCAGAATCTGCGCGCCGGTCAACTGCTCCCAGGGCGTCGTGATAATCACGGCTTCCTTGTTGTGTTCGCGGAGCAGGGAAACGGCAGCGTCCAGCTTATCATCGGCGATCGTCGACGTGCGGCTGAGAATGATCGCGGACGCCGTCTCGATCTGATTGCTGTAGAATTCGCCGAAGTTCTTGAGATATACCTTGCACTTCGTCGCGTCAGCGACGGTGACGAAGCAGCCGAGCTGCACGTCGCCGCCGACGGAGCGCTGCACGGCGGCGATCACGTCGCTCAATTTGCCGACGCCGGACGGCTCAATCAGAATGCGGTCGGGCTGGTACTCGCTGATGACCTGCTGCAGCGCCTTGCTGAAATCGCCGACGAGAGAGCAGCAGATGCAGCCGGAGTTCATTTCGTTGACCTGAATGCCGGCGTCCTGCATAAAGCCGCCGTCGATGCCGATCTCGCCGAATTCGTTTTCGATCAGGACGATCTTTTCCCCGGAATAGGCTTCCTTGATCATCTTTTTGATGAGGGTCGTTTTGCCTGCGCCGAGAAAGCCGGAATAAATGTCGATGGTTGTCATAGAAACGCTTCCTTTCACGTCTGGTTGCAGACGTTCCAAAATTCCCATATATTTTACCACCACAGCGCTGTTTTTGCAAGAATTATCCTTGCAATTTATTTGAAAAATGATATACTTATATCACTTTTCATATTCCGGAAGGAGAAAACCCATGAGAACACTGGAAGAGATCCGTCGCGCCTTTACTGCCGACCGTTTTGCGACAGAAGCGGCAGAGATCACGATCGAAACGGCAGAACGCGGCCACGCGGTCTGCACCATGCCCATTCTTCCGAAGCATTTGAACGCAAGAGGCACCGTGATGGGCGGTGCGATCTTTACACTCGCTGATTTTGCCTCCGCCGTCGCCGCCAACGGTCAAGCGGAGCAGACCAACACGATCACGCTGCACGGAGACATTACCTACCTGACTGCCGCAAAGGGTACGCAGCTGATCGCCGCTGCCAACGTCGTCAAACAGGGACGGACAGTCGCCTTATACGACGTGATCATTCGCGACGATCTTGGCACACTCGTTGCAAAGGCAAGCATGAACGGCTATGTGCTGCAAAGCCCGTTTCCCGTGAAAAATAATACTTGACTTTAACGATTAAAAGTGCTAAAGTATTTGAGATAGAAAACGCGACGACGAAAACAAGTACGTCCGCGAACGCACCCACAGAGAGCTGCCAGTCGGTGAAAGGCAGCGGCAGCGCGCGGACAGAATACCTTTCCGAGCGGTTCTGCCGAACGCTTCAGTAGGCAGGAACGGCTGCGCCCGTTACAGCGCTGGATCGTTTGATCCGTTGAGACCCAATAGAGGTGGTACCACGGGAAATTCTCGTCCTCTGCGAAAGCAGCGGACGATTTTTTATTGCAAAGGAGACAGATTATGGTAATAACCGATTTTTTGGAAAGAAATGCGCGTTTTTACGGCGCAGAGGTCGCTTTGGTCGAGATCAACCCCTCGGAGGAGCGCGACCGTGCGAAAACGTGGCGTGAGTTCCGACTGATCGAGAATACGAGCACAGATCAGCCCTACCGCAGAGAGATGACGTGGGAAGAGTTCGACCAAAGGGCGAACCGCTTTGCCAACCTGCTTTTGAGCCGCGGCATCAAAAAGGGTCAAAAGGTCGGCATCCTGCTGATGAACTGTCTCGAGTGGCTGCCGATCTATTTCGGCATTCTGAAGTCCGGCGCGCTCGCTGTGCCGATGAACTTTCGCTATTCGAGCGACGAGATCGAATACTGCGTCGATCTTGCCGACGTCGAGGTGCTTGTCTTCGGTCCGGAGTTTACCGACCGTATCAAGCCGATCGTCAAGCGCATGGCGCGCGTGAAATTCATGTTCTTCGTCGGCAGGGACGTGCCGCCCTTTGCAGAGTCCTACCTTGAGCTTGTCAATTACTGCTCTCATTCTGCCCCTCCGGTCGAACTGACCGAGGAGGACTATGCGGCGATCTATTTTTCCTCCGGCACGACCGGCTTCCCCAAGGCGATCCTGCATAACCACCGTGCGCTCGTCAGCTCCTGTCGCACGGAGCAGAATCACCACGGACAGAAGCGCGACGATGTTTTCCTCTGCATTCCGCCCCTTTATCATACCGGCGCAAAAATGCACTGGTTCGGCAGCCTGCTCTCCGGCAGCCGCGCCGTTCTGCTGCGCGGCGTGAAGCCCGAGTGGATCCTGCGCGCCGTCTCGGAGGAAAAATGCACCATCGTCTGGCTGCTCGTCCCGTGGGCGCAGGATATTCTGGACGCGATCGACTCCGGCAGGCTGGATATTTCCCACTATGCGCTGGATCAGTGGCGCCTGATGCACATCGGCGCGCAGCCCGTTCCGCCCAGTCTGATCAAGCGCTGGAAGGCGATCTTCCCGCATCATCAGTATGATACCAACTACGGGCTGTCTGAATCCATCGGCCCTGGCTGCGTTCACCTCGGTGTGGAAAACATCGACAAGGTCGGCGCGATCGGTAAGCCCGGCTTTGGCTGGGAAGCGAAGATCGTCAACGAGCAGGGAACTCCCGTCTCCGGCGACGAGGTCGGCGAGCTGATCGTCCATGGTCCCGGCGTCATGCTCTGCTATTATAAGAACGAAGAAGCGACGAACGAGGTTCTCAAAAACGGCTGGCTCTATACCGGCGATATGGCGAAATACGACGAGGACGGTTTTATCTATCTGGTCGACCGCAAGAAGGACGTTATCATCACCGGCGGCGAAAACCTCTATCCCGTGCAGATTGAAGATTTCATGCGCGCACACGAGAAGATCAAGGACGTCGCCGTGATCGGCCTGCCCGATCCTCGGCTCGGAGAGATTGCCGCCGCAATCATCGAGATTAAGGACGGCGCGACCTGCACAGAGGAAGAGATCAACGAATTCTGCCTCGGTATGCCGCGCTATAAGCGCCCGCGTAAAATCATTTTTGAAAAGGTCCCGCGCAATCCGACCGGCAAGATCGAAAAGCCCGTCCTGCGCGAGAAATACTGCCACGGCCGTCTGGTCGAGGCACAGATCACAAACTGAAATCAGGAGGCGTCAGCATGAAACAACTGATGCTCGGCAACGAAGCCGTTGCCAGAGGCCTATATGAAGCGGGATGCGCCTTCGTGTCCAGCTATCCCGGTACGCCGAGTACGGAGATCACGGAATGCGCGGCAAAATATCCCGAAATCTACGCAGAGTGGGCGCCGAATGAAAAGGTCGCCGTCGAGGCGGCGTTCGGCGCGTCAATGGCGGGCAAGCGCAGCTTCTGCGGCATGAAGCACGTCGGTCTGAACGTGGCCGCCGATCCGCTGTTTACGATCGCCTACACGGGCGTCAACGCCGGTATGATCATCGCCGTCGCGGACGACGCCGGGATGCACAGCTCGCAGAACGAACAGGATTCCAGAAACTATGCCAAGGCCGCAAAGGTTCCGATGCTTGAGCCGTCCGACGCCGCCGAGGGCATTGCGTTCACCAAGCTCGCCTACGAGATCTCCGAGCAGTTTGACACACCGGTTCTTTTGAAGATGTGTACACGCGTAGCGCATTCGCAAAGCGTCGTCGAGCCATCCGAGCGGGTAGAGCTTCCGCAGAAGCCCTACGAGAAGAATCCGATGAAGTACATCATGATGCCCGGTTACGCCAAGAAGCGCCATCCCATTGTAGAGGCGCGGCTGAACGCGCTGGCGGAATACGCCGCAACGGCTTCCTGCAATCGTTATGAGAGAGGAACGGAGCGAAAGCTCGGCATTATTACCTCCAGCACCTGCTATCAGTACGTGCGTGAAATCTGCGGCAGGGAGGTCAGCGTGCTGAAGCTCGGCATGATCTGGCCGCTGCCGGATCAGCTGCTGAAGGACTTCGTGTCCTCCGTCGACCGCGCTGTGGTCGTAGAGGAGCTGGACGGCTTCGTGGAGGACTACTGTAAGACGCTCGGTCTGCAGGTCGAGGGAAAGAATCTCTTCTCCAATATTGATGAGCTGTCGCAGAACAAGATCGCCGCAGGACTCGGTCTTCCCGTGCCGGAGGGTCGTGCGCTGGAGGAAGCGATCCCGGCTCGACCGCCGGTCATGTGCGCCGGCTGCCCGCACCGGGGCCTGTACTACACGCTCAAAAAGCTGAAGCTCAACGTGATCGGCGATATCGGCTGCTATACTCTCGGCGCCGTCGCGCCGCTGAACGCCGTTGACAGCGTGATCTGCATGGGTGCGTCCGTCTCCGGCATCCACGGCTTTAATAAGGCAAACGAAGGCAAAACGGACGCGAATACCGTTGCGGTCATCGGCGACTCGACCTTTATGCACTCCGGCATGACGGGGCTTGTCAACATTGCCTATAACGATTCGCACAGCACCGTGATCATTCTTGACAACTCCATCACCGGCATGACCGGACATCAGCAGAATCCGACCACCGGCTATAACCTCAAGGGTGATCCTGCGGCGAAGGTCGATCTGGAGGCGCTGTGTCACGCGCTGGGCATTCGGCGCGTCAGCGTCGTTGACCCGTACGATCTTGGCCAGTGCGAGCGCGTGATCAAGGAAGAGCTTGCTGCGCCGGAGGCCTCGGTGATCATTTCCAGAAGGCCCTGCGCGCTCTTAAAGTACGTGAAGCACAAGGCGCCGCTGCACGTGGACGCAGAAAAGTGCGTGAGCTGCAAGGCGTGTATGAGGATCGGCTGCCCCGCCATCAGCATCGTAGACAGCAAGGCAAAGGTCGACAGCACCCAATGCACCGGCTGCGGCGTATGCCGTCAGCTTTGCAAATTCGACGCGTTACGGGAGGGCTGATCATGAAAACGAAAAACATTATGATCGTCGGCGTCGGCGGGCAGGGAAGTCTGCTGGCGAGCAAGCTGCTCGGCAAGCTCCTGCTGCAGCGCGGCTATGACGTGAAGGTTTCCGAGGTTCACGGCATGAGCCAGCGAGGCGGCAGTGTCGTCACCTATGTCCGCTACGGCGAGAAAGTATATTCTCCGATCATTGATACCGGCGAGGCCGACATTATCGTTTCGTTTGAGCTTTTGGAGGCTGCTCGCTGGACGCAGTACCTGCGTCCCGACGGCACGATCGTCACGAACACCCAGAGAATCAATCCGATGCCGGTCATCACGGGCGCTGCGGAATATCCTTCGGAGCTTGTTGCAAAAATGGAGACCGCAGGCTGCAGGGTCGACGCCTTCGACGCGCTTTCTCTTGCGAAAGAGGCAGGCTCGTCCAAGGCCGTCAACCTCGTCCTGATGGGCAGATTGTCACGGTATTTTGACTTTTCAGAAGAGGAATGGCAGCAGGCGATCGAACAGAGCGTCCCACCGAAATTCCTGGAAATGAACCGTAAAGCATTTGCTTTGGGAGCGAAATCGTAGATATGGAAAGATATTATCAGAAAGAAATTGAAACTGCTTCGAGGGAAACGATCGTTTCTCTGCAGAACGAGCGTCTGGTCGCGACGGTAAGGCGCGTTTATGAAAACGTCCCATTCTATCGCGATAAAATGATCGAGTCAGGCGTTACGCCGGACGATATTCATTCGATCGACGACCTGCACAAGCTGCCCTTCAGCTACAAAAAGGACCTGCGCGACACTTACCCGTACGGGCTGTTCGCCGTGCCGATGAAGGACGTTGTCCGTATCCACGCGTCGTCCGGCACGACAGGCAAGCAGATCGTCGTCGGTTACACAAAAAAGGATCTTGACATCTGGGCGGATTGCTGCGCCAGAGCGCTGACTGCCGCAGGCTGCACGGATGAGGATATCGTGCAGGTCTCCTACGGCTACGGCCTGTTCACCGGCGGTCTCGGCGCGGACGGCGGCGCGATGCGCCTCGGCGCGACAGCGATCCCGGCCTCTACGGGCAATACCCAAAGGCAGATCACCATCATGCACGACTTCGGCAGCACCGTCCTGTGCAGTACGCCTTCCTACGCGCTGCATCTTGCGGAGGTACTGGAGGCAAGCGGCATGACAAAGGACGACATTTCGCTCAAGGCAGGCATCTTCGGCGCAGAGCCGTGGACGAATGAAATGCGCCGTCAGATCGAAGAGAAGCTCGGCTTGAAGGCCTATGACATCTACGGACTGACCGAGGTGATGGGCCCCGGCGTCGCGTTTGAATGCTGCGAGCAGACCGGAATGCATATCAACGAGGATCACTTCATCGTCGAGGTCATTGACCCTGATACCGGCGAGGTGCTGCCGGAGGGGACACAAGGCGAGCTGGTATTCACCTGCATCACGAAGGAGGCGTTCCCGATCCTGCGCTACCGCACCCGCGACATCGGCGTGATCACGAGAGCAAAATGCTCCTGCGGCCGTACGCTGGTCAAAATGACAAAGCCGCGCGGCAGAACGGACGATATGCTCATCATTCGCGGCGTCAATGTCTTCCCGTCACAGATCGAAACGGTCCTGCTTGATCAGGGCTACACCGCAAACTATCAGATCGTCGTCGACCGCGCGAATCATACGGACAGCATTGAGGTGCAGGTTGAGATCAGTAACGAGATCTTCTCCGACACTGTTCGCGGTCTGGCCCAGCGCGCGAAGGAGCTGGAGGCTGCGCTTCGCACCCTGCTCGGCATCGGCGCAAAGGTTTCTCTGGTGGAGCCGAATACCATCCCGCGCTCCGAAGGAAAGGCCGTTCGCGTCATAGATAAGCGCAAGCTCTTGGATTAAGGAGGTAAGCAATATGGTACCGCAGCTTTCCGTTTTTCTGCAGAATAAGGCCGGCAAAATCGCCGCGATCACCCGCGCTCTGCACGAGGCGGGCGTGGATATCCGCGCGCTCTCCATTGCCGATACGACGGATTTCGGCATACTCCGCATGCTCGTTGACGACATCAGCACGGCAAAAGAAGCGCTGACCGACCAGCATTGCATTATCAAGATTAACGACGTCGTGATTGTTGCCGTTCCTGACGTTCCCGGCGCGCTTTCGAACGTTCTGGAGCTGATGGCAGGCGCGCAGATCGACATTGAGTATATGTACTCGCTCTTTAACCGCGGCAGGGAAGACGCTTATATGGTCTTCCGTGTCTCCGATGAAGCGCGGCTGATCGCCCTGCTGGAAAATAACGGCATCCGCATCATCGACCCGGAGGAAATCGGGCTGCACTGACGGATAGGATAAGCCGGTGACTCATCGAAAGTCACCGGCTTATTGCTGATTACTTCATGTTGCGCTCGTAGGACTCGATCATCTTCTTGACCATCTGGCCGCCGACGGAACCGGCCTCGCGGGAGGTCAGGTCGCCGTTATAGCCGTTCTTCAGGTTGACGCCAACCTCGTTGGCAGCTTCCATCTTGAACTTGTCCATCGCATCGCGTGCTTCCGGAACGTTGATCTGGCTGTTACTCTTCATCATTGTCATCTCCTTTTACAGTTTCAGTCATCAATACGGTTTGATGACCTCATCCGTAGTTTCACCGTTATTTGAACGATTATCAATGACAATTATTGTTGAATTTGGCAGAGGTCGCTTATTTGGTGAGCGGAATCACACGAAAGGTGATTTGACTTGACAAGAAACGACGGATTCATTATAATGCAAAGTGCAAAGTTACTTTACAGGAGGAGCTGCATATGAAATCGTTAAAGACCATTCAGGTGCTGGCAAAGATCGGAAGAATCTTCAGCAAGATTATTTTTATTCTCTGCATCGTCTGCTTCTGCATCTGCATTGTCGGTCTGATCAGTCTGATTGCCGGATTTGAGAGCTTCAAGGTCGGCGGCGTTACCATCCGCAGCATCATCGAGAATAAAGCCGGCTTGAGTACAGCTGCGCTCTATACCGAGATAGGCGTCGGTATGGTGCTGTGCGCTTCGGAGGCCGTTCTCTCCAAATTCGCAGAGATTTATTTTCGTAACGAGCTGGCTGACGGAACGCCCTTTACGACGCGCGGCGCGAAGGAGCTGAAGCGTTTGGGCATCCTTGCCATCGTGATTCCGATCTGCACGGCGATCGTCTGCTCCATCGGTATTGCTGCTGTAACTGCGGCACATCCGGAGATGAACGAGCTTACGCTTGACCGTTTTACTTCTCTCGGCTTGGGCGTGATGATGATCGTCACCTCGGTCATCTGCCGCTACGGTGCAGAGCTGCGAGAAGAGAAAACCGAGGAATCTTCCGCAGAGTAATACGACACCGACAAAAACGGACTTCTCTTATTATGAGAAGTCCGTTTTTAATCATGCATCGAGATAGCGGCAGGCGTTGAGCGCGGCGGCTGCGCCGTCTGCAATCGCCGTGGCGACCTGACGGTAGGTCTTCGTCCGGCAGTCGCCTGCGACGAAGACGCCGGGCGTATTCGTCATGCAGCGCTCGTCCGCTTCGATATAGCCTTGCTCGTTGATCTTTGCGACCTTCTGATACGCGCCGTTTTCCGGCACCGTGCCGATGGCGAGGAAGGCGCCGTCCACTTCCAGGCGGCTTTCCTCGTTCGTCTCGGTGTTGATCAGACGGAGCGCGGTCAGGCTGCTTTCGCCCTCGTAGGCGGTGACGACGGTGGAATAGATCACGTCAACGTTTTCTCTGGACTGCACCGCGTCGATCATCTTCTGCTCGCCGGTCAGGAAGGCGAGATTCTGCACGACCGTGACCTTGCTGCAGACCTCGGACAGGAGCAGGATCTCCTGCAGGGCGGTATTGCCGCCGCCGATCACGGCGACGTGCTGCCCCTTGTAGAACGCGCCGTCGCAGACCGCGCAGAAGGAGATGCCGTTTCCGATTAGTTCCTCTTCACGGGGAAGACCCAGTCTGCGGTGCCGTGCGCCCGCTGCAATGATGACGGCCTTCGCCTCGTACGTCGCATTTTCGCCGATAACGGTTTTCACATTGCCGCCAATAACGTCTGTCACGTTATCCATATCGACGTCCGCGCCGAGCGCGAGCGCCTGCTCAAGCATTTTCTGCGCCAGCTCGTTGCCGCTGATCTCCTGAAATCCCGGATAGTTTTCCAGCTTCGGGGAGAAGGTGACCTGCCCGCCGAAGGTGTCCTTTTCCAGTACGAGGACGCTCTTTCCGGCGCGCCGCGCGTAGATCGCTGCGGTCAGACCCGCAGGACCTGCGCCGACGATGATAATATCATACATACAAAGCCCTCTTACGCCTTGTGTGCGTCCGCAAAGGCGCGGATGTTGGAGGGATTCTCCACGCGCTCGATTTCCTTGTCGCCGTCAAGGATCAGCAGGGTGGGCGCCTGACGCACACCGTACTTTCTCGCTGCCTCGGGCGTTTCGTCAACGACGACCGTCTCGTAAGCAATGCCTGCGTCGGCGAGGAACTTCTTTGCCATGACGCACTTCGGGCAGGTGCTCGTGGTGAAGAGAACCAATCTGCCATCGCCGCAGCTTTCTGCAGCGGCAGGTGCTTCCGTTTCGCTCTGCGCGGGAGCTTCCGGCGTACCGAAACGGTTTTTCATGGAGCTTGCAACGTTATATTCCAGACGATCCTTGAATTCCTGCGCCTTGCCGTCGTTGAAGTTCTGCACGGGGCGGTAGTAGCCGGTGATACGGCTGTAGACCTCGGTCGGCTTGCCGCAGATCGGGCAGGTGTACTGCTCGCCGGTGATATAGCCGTGCTCGCGGCAGACGGAGTAGGTCGGGGAAAGGGTGTAGTACGGCAGGCGGTAATTCTCCGCGATCTTTCGCACCAGCGCTGCGGCAGAGCGCCAGTCGGGCAGCTTCTCGCCGAGGAAGGCGTGGAAGACGGTGCCGGAGGTGTAAAGCGTCTGCAGCTCGTCCTGCACGTCCAGTGCGGAGAAGATGTCCTCCGTGTAGCCGACGGGCAGGTGAGAGGAGTTGGTGTAGTACGGGGTGCCGTTCTCGTTGGCGGTGATGATGTCGGGGAAGTCCTTCTTGTCATGCTTTGCAAGACGGTAGGTCGTGGACTCGGCAGGGGTCGCCTCGAGGTTGTACAGGTCGCCGTACTGCTCCTGATAGTCGGACAGGCGCTCGCGCATGTGGTTCAGAACTTCCTTCGTAAACTCCTGCGTTTCCTTGTGCGTCATGTCCTTGCGCAGCCACTTTGCATTCAGGCCGACCTCATTCATGCCGATCAGGCCGAGGGTGGAGAAGTGGTTTTCAAAGGTGCCGAGATAGCGCTTGGTGTAGGGGTACAGACCCTCTTCCATCAGGCGGGTAATGACGGTGCGCTTGATCTTCAGGGAACGGGCGGCAATGTCCATCAGGTGATCCAGACGCTTATAGAATTCCTCCGGCGTCTTGGAAAGGTACGCGATCTTCGGCATGTTGATCGTGACGACGCCGACCGAGCCGGTGGATTCGCCGCTGCCAAAGAAGCCGCCGGATTTCTTGCGCAGCTCGCGCAGGTCAAGACGCAGACGGCAGCACATGGAGCGCACGTCGCTCGGCTGCATATCGCTGTTGACGTAGTTGGAGAAATAAGGAGTGCCGTACTTTGCTGTCATCTCGAACAGGAGCTTGTTGTTCTCCGTCTCGGACCAGTCAAATTCCTTCGTGATGGAATAGGTGGGGATCGGATACTGGAAGCCGCGGCCGTTTGCGTCGCCTTCGATCATGATCTCAATGAAGGCGCGGTTGACCATGTCCATCTCCGCCTTGCAGTCCTTGTACTTGAAGGGCATCTCCTTGCCGCCGACGATCGCGGGCAGCTCCGCCATGTCATCCGGAACGGTCCAGTCGAGCGTAACGTTGGAGAAGGGCGCCTGCGTACCCCATCTGGACGGAGTGTTGACGCCGTAGATGAAGGACTCGACGCACTTTTTCACTTGGTCGTAGTTCAGGTTGTCGACCTTGACGAACGGAGCAAGATAGGTGTCGAAGGACGAGAACGCCTGCGCGCCTGCCCATTCGTTCTGCATGATGCCGAGGAAATTGACCATCTGGTTGCACAGAGAGGAAAGATGCTTCGCCGGAGCGGAGGTGATCTTGCCGGGAACGCCGCCGAGGCCTTCCTGGATGAGCTGACGCAGGGACCAGCCTGCGCAGTAGCCGGTCAGCATGGACATATCGTGGATGTGCAGGTCACAGTTCTTGTGCGCGTTTGCGATCTCATCGTCGTAGATTTCGCTGAGCCAGTAGTTTGCGGTGATCGCGCCGGAGTTCGAGAGGATCAGGCCGCCGACGGAGTAGGTGACGGTGGAGTTCTCCTTCACGCGCCAGTCCTGCGCCTTGACGTAGCTGTCCACAAGCTCCTTGTAGTCGAGAATGGTGGACTTCATGTTGCGGATCTTTTCTCTCTGACGGCGGTAGAGGATATACGCCTTTGCAACGTCGTCGTAGCCTGCGCGGCTCAAAACGGTCTCGACGCTGTCCTGCACGTCCTCCACGGCGATCTTGCCATCTCTGATCTTCGGCTCAAAGTCAGCCGTTACCTTGAGCGCGAGGAAGTCGATGGTGTCCTTGTTGTAGTCCTTGCCGAGGGCGTCAAACGCCTTCTGAATGGCTACACAGATCTTCGACAGGTCGAAATCCACGACCTTGTCATTGCGCTTTACTACTTGATACATAATAACTCTCCTCTATTCTTGAATATTATAAACCTCTGATTTGTGACGTGGGAAGATAGGGAATGACTGCTTCCAGACATTGCTTCATTTTTTCCTTGCTTGCCGCGTGCAGGCCGGGGCGCAGAATATCGCCGGAATCAACGAAGCCCTGCAGAAAATAGCGCTGCGCGCCGGAAAGCCATCTGCCGATCGCTTCAAAATCGGACGGCTCGTGCAGCTCGTCGACCACCGTGGTGCGGAACTCGCAGGGGACTGCGCCTTTCATTAAAATATCAACGCTCTGCCGGACTGCATCCAGTACGCTCTCGGCGCCGGCCGTCTCGGCGTACTTTTCCGGGCTGTTTTTGACGTCCATCGCGACGTAATCGACCAGCCCTTCGTCAATCAGGCTGCGCAGCTTCTCAGGAAAGCTGCCGTTGGTATCAACTTTAGTCTGATAGCCGAGAGCCTTGACCTTCCGAAGGAAGTCCGGCAGATCTGCCGAAAGAAGCGGCTCGCCGCCGGTGATCGCGACGCCGTCCAGAAGACCCTGCCGCGTGTTCAGAAAGCGGAAAACCTCGTCTTCGGAGATTGCCTCCGTCCCAAGAACCAGCGAGGAATTGTGGCAGAAGGGGCAACGGAAGTTGCAGCCCTGCAGGAAGACCGTGCAGGCAACATGTCCCGGAAAGTCGAGTAATGTCAGCTTTTGAAGGCCTCCGATACGCATATATGCCTCCGAAAATCGAGAAAATAGGATTGGATTATTTTGTGGAAAGGTCGAACGGCAACCACAACATCTTGTGTCCTTTGACAAGTATACCGCCACAGAATGGAATTGTCAACAGCAATCTTCCGAAAAAATGCACAAATTTCTTTTGCAATCTGCGACGTCAGTTTTCATTATTTACAAGACGAACAATCTGTTGTAAAATACGGTTAAGAGGTGAGCGTATGCGCTATAAACCGAATCAAGAATGGATCCCGCGCCCGATTCCGCCGAGGGACGATTCGCAGTCGGCGGATTATAACGGAGAAGCGTATGAGGAAATGTTTCCTTCGGAAGCTGATCCCTATGAAGACGTCGACGATATTTCCGAGCAGGAACAATTCGTATTCCCGGAGCGAGCAGCGGCACAATACAATGAGCCTCCCGTCAAGCCGCGCAAAAAGAAGCACGGCCTTTTGAGATTCCTTCTGAAAACACTGCTGTTTTTCCTGCTTGCGCTGATTCTTGCCGGCGCAGCGTTTCACTTTTTCTCTCATGCGCCGGCCTACCGTTCTGCGGGAAGAAAGGAAGACTGCTGCACGGTGCTTCTGGTCGGTGAGGACGCCGAAAGCAACAGCACGGATACGATCTTATTGCTGCAGGTCGACCGCGCAAACCGTTCTCTGAACGTTATGAGTATTCCTCGCGATACGAAGGTTAATTCCTCCTATACGCCGCATAAAATCAACGCCGCTTACGCTGCCAACGGCTGCGGAGAAAAGGGGATGCAATCGCTGATGGATTATACTGCCGATTGCATCGGCTTCCGGCCGGACGGCTATATTCTCGTCGATCTGAACGTTTTTGTTGAACTTGTCGATCTGTTCGGCGGCGTGGAATTTGACGTCCCGCTCGACATGTACTACGACGATCCGGCGCAGGCGCTTCATATCGCGCTCGACGCAGGTCTGCAGGAGCTGGACGGAGAACAGGCGATGGGACTCGTCCGGTTCCGTTCCGGCTACGAAAATGCCGACATCGGCAGAGTTGCCGTCCAGCGTGAGTTTATCAAAGCGGCGATCGACCAGTGGGCGCGGCCGCGCAACCTCATAAAGCTCCCGGCGGCGCTTTACAAGATCGCAAAAAACTGCACGACCGACCTGTCCCTGACTGAGCTTTACTGGCTGGCGGAATCCGCCGCCGTCTGCGGGACGGAGTCGATGTATTCCACCGTCATGCCCTTCTATTTCAATGATATTTACGTCTGTGTCGATCTGGATCAAGACTATATTGATCTGATCAACGCGCATTTCAATCCGTACAACGAGGCTGTATCGTGGGACGACTTTTCTGTCGCCCGCTGACTTCCGGAGGTTCCCTATGCGAAAACTGCTGATTCTGTCTGATTGCGGAACGAACGTGCCGCACCTGACGGACGAATTTGAAGTCCTCGCCCTGCCGCAGGACGCTGACGCGGCACTGCGGATGCGCGAGATCGCGGATGCGGAGGTCGTGATCGGCGAACCGAGCCTTTTCGAGCTGTCTGCCGCAAAAAAGCTGAAATGGGTGCAGATGACCTGGGCGGGTGCCGACCGCTATCTGCGCGGCGGCTTTCCGAAGGGCGTTCTGCTGACCACCGCGACCGGCGCCTTTGGGGAGACGATCGCCGAGCACGCCCTTGCCATGCTGTTTTCTCTCTGCCGCAGACTGTCTGCATATCAAAAAGCAGGAACGTGGCAGGATCTCGGCCGCGAAAAACGGATCGCGGGCAGTACCGCTCTGATCTTCGGCTGCGGAAATATCGGCACGGAGATCGCCAAGCGACTGAAGGCGCTCGGCGTCCATACAGTCGGCGTATGCCGTGCGGCGCGGCAGCCGAGAACGTACTTCGAGGCGCTCACAACCTTATTCTGCGCCGACGCCTTTCTACCCGAGGCGGACTTCATTCTCTGCGCGCTTCCTTCCAATGCGGAAACAGAGCAGTTTTTTGACGAGACTCGTCTCACTCTGTGCAAAAACGATTCTGTTCTGATCAACGTCGGCAGAGGCAGCCTGATTGACCTGAACTGTCTAACGAATCTCTTAAATGAGGGGAAATTTTTCGGCGTCGGTCTGGACGTGACCGAGCCGGAGCCACTGCCGCCGGAGCATCCGCTTTGGACAATGCCGAACGTGATTCTGACGCCGCACATTGCCGGCGTGAGCTTCGGTCACCTGCCGGAGACAGAAGAGAGCATCTGGGCAATCTGCCGTGAGAATTTACAAAACTATCTGGCTGGTAAGCCCCTGCGAAATGCGGTGAGACTGCCATGACGATCGGACGTTTTGCGCCCAGCCCGTCGGGACGAATGCATTTGGGCAATCTTTTTACCGCGCTTCTTGCGTGGCTTTCCGTCCGCGCAAAGGGTGGAAAAATGCTGCTGCGGATTGAGGATCTCGACCCCGACCGCAGCAAGCAGGAATATATCGACGCGCTGCGCGACGATCTTTCGTGGCTCGGCCTGTGGTGGGATGAAGAAATGCCGCTGCAGAGTACGCGCAGCGAACGCTACGCAGAGGCGTTCGATCGCCTTCCGACCTATCCGTGCTACTGCAGCCGCAGCGAGCTGCACGTCGCTTCGGCGCCTCATATGTCGGACGGAAAGCTGATCTACGCAGGCACCTGCCGTGATCTCAGCGAGGAGGAGCGCAAGACAAAAACGAGAAATCCCGCGTGGCGTGTCCGCGTACCGGATCGTACCATCACGTTCACGGACGGCGTCTTCGGATTACAGCGTGAAAACCTCGCGGAAGAATGCGGAGACTTCATCGTTCGCCGCTCAGACGGCGTATACGCCTACCAGCTTGCCGTGGTCTGCGACGACGCCGACGGCGGCTTGACGGAGGTTGTGCGCGGCTGTGATCTTATGGACTCCACGCCGCGCCAAATCTGGCTGTATGAGACGCTTGGCTTGCCCGTGCCGCAGTTTTATCACGTGCCTCTTCTGGTTGCGCCGGACGGCAAACGCTTGAGCAAGCGTGAAAAAAGTCTGGATATGTCGCATCTGCGCGGACGCTTCCAGCCGGAGACGCTGATCGGCTATCTTGCCTGCCTCGCAGGGCTGATTGCGAAGCCTGTTCCTGTCAAAGCTGCCGAACTGATCGAAGTTTTTTCATGGAATAAGATCGGAAAAGAACCGATCACCGTAAAAACGCTGTTATAAAATGGAAAACAGATTGAGTTTACCCGAAACTGTGTTATAATCCATTCAGAATATCACTTGGAAAGGTGGATGCTTATGTTCAAGATCGTTAGAAAGAAAGAGCTCAACTCCGCTATCACGTTAATGGAGATCGAAGCGCCTTTTGTTGCAAAGAAGGCAAAAGCAGGCCAGTTTATCATCTTCCGGGTGGATGAATACGGCGAACGCGTTCCGCTGACGATTGCGGGCTACGACCGCGAGAAGGGGACAGTCACCGTGATTTTCCAAAAGGTCGGTCTGACGACCAAGCTGCTCGGCGAGCTGAACGAGGGTGATTCGATCCTCGATTTTGTCGGTCCGCTCGGAAGACCGACGGAAACGGCGGGGCTCAAGCGGGTTTGCGTCATCGGCGGCGGCGTCGGCTGCGCCATCGCGCTGCCCTCTGCGCAGGCTTTCAAAGATGCGGGCTGCGAGGTCGACGTTATCGTCGGCTTCCGCAGTAGGGACATCGTGATTCTAGAGGACGAGTTCCTCGCCTGCAGCGATCACCTGTACGTGATGACGGACGACGGCACCTACGGCGAGCAAGGCTTTGTCACGGCCAAGCTGCAGCAGCTTCTGGACGCGGGAAACCACTATGACGAGGTGCTTGCCATCGGCCCGATCCCAATGATGCGATTCGTCGCCAAAACGACAAAGCCCTTCGGAATAAAGACGGTCGTCTCGCTCAATCCGATCATGATTGACGGGACGGGCATGTGCGGCGGCTGCCGCGTCACGGTCGACGGCGCGGTACACTTTGCCTGCGTCGAGGGGCCGGATTTCGACGGGCACAAGGTCGATTTTGCGGAGCTGATGAACCGTAACAGCGCCTACCGCGATCAGGAAGCCCAGGATGAAAGAGAACATATGTGCCGAATCGAATCGCTCGGCAAAGCACTGATCCGATGAAGGGAGGAACCACCATGCCGAATATGCAGATGAACAAAACTCCCATGCCGGAGCAGGCGCCGAACGTCCGCAACCGTAATTTCAAGGAGGTTACGTTAGGGTACACAGCGGAAATGGCGGTCAACGAAGCGCAGCGCTGCCTGCATTGCAAAAACCCGCAGTGCGTAACCGCCTGCCCTGTGAGCATCCGTATTCCCGAATTTATCGCCAAGGTCGCGGAAGGAGATTTCCTTGCGGCTTATGAGATCATCACCTCGACCAACGCGCTGCCCGCGCTGTCCGGCAGAGTCTGCCCGCAGGAGCGGCAGTGCGAAAGCAAGTGCGTTCGCGGCGCAAAGGGCGAACCGGTCGCGATCGGCCGTTTGGAGCGCTTCGTTGCGGACTGGTACCGCGAGAACGTCAACAAAATGCCAGAAAAGCCGGAATCGAACGGCATTAAGGTCGCCGTGGTCGGCTCCGGGCCGTCCGGTCTGACCTGCGCAAGCGAGCTTGCAAAAAAGGGCTATGAGGTCAGTATCTTTGAGGCTTTACATACCGCAGGCGGTGTGCTGGTCTACGGCATTCCCGAATTCCGTCTGCCGAAGACGCTCGTTGCAAACGAGATCGAAAAGCTGAAGGCCATGGGCGTACAAGTCATGACAAACATGGTCATCGGTAAGGTGCTGTCGATTGACGAGCTGTTTGAGCTGGGCTTCCGTGCAGTTTTCGTCGGCTCGGGTGCAGGCCTGCCTATGTTCATGCACATTGAGGGCGAGGCGTTCAAGGGCGTTCTGTCCGCGAACGAATATCTGACAAGGATCAATCTGATGAAGGCGTACAATCGCGGCAGCGATACGCCCATCATTGTCTCCAACGCAGTCGCCGTGGTCGGCGGCGGCAACGTGGCAATGGACGCCGCCCGCTGCGCGAAGCGTCTCGGCGCGGAGCACGTCTATATCGTCTACCGCCGCAGCGAGAAGGAAATGCCCGCCCGGCTGGAAGAACAGCTCCACGCGAAGGAGGAGGGGATCGAATTCCTCACGCTCACCAATCCAGTCAGGATTCTGGAAGACGGCGCAGGCCGCGTCGGCTCAATGCAGTGCGTCCGCATGGAGCTGGGCGAGCCTGACGCCTCCGGCAGACGCAGTCCCATTGCAATCCCGGGCAGCGAGTTTGAGCTGTCGGTCGACACCGTCATTATGGCGCTCGGCACCTCTCCCAATCCGCTGATCCGTTCGACGACGCCCGGTCTGGAAACAAATAAGAAAGGCTGCCTGATCGTCAACGAGGACAATTTGACGACACGCGAGGGTGTCTATGCCGGTGGAGACGCCGTGACCGGCGCTGCGACCGTCATCCTTGCCATGGGCGCGGGAAGAAAGGCTGCGGCTGCAATCGACGCAAGTTTTCACAAGTAACGGTATAGAAAACCCAATACTTTCCCATACTTCCAAATGACAAACGCCTCTGCCGGCTTTGTTCGGCAGAGGCGAAAATTTTAGGAGGTAGTTATGAAGGTTCAAGAAGTTATGAGCAGGCGGATTATCAGCGTTTCGCCGGACGAAAACGCCGCAGTCGCGGCAAGACTGCTCTCGCATTATAACATCGGAGCGCTGCCGGTGTGTACGAAGGAGGGAAAGCTGCGCGGGATGGTAACAGATCGGGATATCGTGCTGCGGTGCGTTGCTGCGGAGGAGGATCCGCTCACCGTGAAGGTGTCGGACATTATGACCCGCAGGGTCTTTTCCGTCGGCTCGCAGCAGAGTGTCGACGAGGCGTCCGCGCTGATGGCGAGGGAGAAGATCCGCAGGCTGCCGGTGCAGGACAACAGTCGCGTCGTCGGCATGGTATCGCTGTCCGATCTTTCCAAGCAGCCGGAAAGCAGCCGTCAGGCTGCGCAGGCGTTCAATGAGATTACGAGTAATATCCGTACCTATTAAAGGTCAGGAGGCATTGTTTGCCTCCTGACTTTATCCTATAATCGCGTCGTATTCCTGCGCTGTTGAAAATGTAATGACCAGCCGGTTTGGCAGGCAGACGATCGGCGCGCCGGAAGAGGCGGGCGCGTGATGCACGCAGTCCTGCGAGGGGCAGTCGGCGGAAATGACCGATACCTTGCCGTTCTCGACACGGAGCGTATTCATGCCGTAGTCCGACGCGATCCGGTATTCGCCGTCCTTGGAGAGGTCGAGGGTCATAACCGTTACGCCGTCTGATCGCACCGTTGCCGTCCCGCCGGTCGAAGCATCGTTAAGGATAAGAAAGGTGCAGAGCAGGCACACTGCCGCAAGTGCAGAAAAGAGCAAAATCCAAGTCCGTGTCTTCATCGTTTGATCACCGTAAACTCGCAGTCCGTCAGCAGGGAAGCTGCACCCTCGGTCGCGAAGATAATGCCGTCCTGCGTAATGAATACTACTTCAAAATCGTCGCTTGCGCGCCAGAGTGCGGACGCTTCTTCCATTCCCATTACGAAAAGTGCAGTGGATAGTCCGTCCGCCAGCGCACCGTCCTTCGCAAGCACGGTCACGGAGGCAAGCCCGCTCTGCGCAGGATAGCCCGTTTTCGGGTCAAGAATGTGGTGGTAGCGTACACCGTTTTCTTCAAAGTATCTCTGATAGCCGCCGGAGGTCACGAGCGCAAGAGAGCCTGTAAAACGAAGGCAGCCGATCGCCTGCGAGGGATTTTCAGGATCTGCGATCCCGACGGTCCACGCTTCGCCGTCCGGCTTGCTGCCCAGGGTCTGCACGTTGCCGCCGAGGTTGAGAAAGGCAGTATCGACGCCGCGCTCTTGCAACAGGTCAACGACCTTCCGGGCAGTATAGCCCTTTGCGATACCGCCGAAGTCAAGCATGCCGTCTATGGAAAGACAGGTAACGTCCAAATGATTTTCGAGCTGTTCATAGCCGACCAGCGCAAGCGCCTCGTTGATTTCGTCCTGCGCGGGAACTGCCTGTGCATCGTGCGTAAAGCCCCACGCCTCCACGAGCGGATAGACGGTCGGATCGAAGGCCCCCTCCGTGCGTCTGCTGACTGCGACCGCTTTTACAAGGAGGTCGTAAGTTTCCATACTTAATTCCGCTTCTCCGTCACGGTTCAGCGCGAAAATCTCGCTGTTTTCGTTCGTTACGGAGAGCAGGGCATCCAGACGGTTGATCTCCGCGACCGCTGCGGCAGCGTCAGATTCATTCCCCCAGACGCGGAGCATCATCACGGTATCCATCGCAAAGATTTCCCGCTCGACCGGCGCATTTACCGCACACCCGCACAGAAGCACCGAGATCAGCAGAGAAAGGGCAAGCGTTTTTTTCATCGTATCACCGATTTCCGTAAAAATTACAAAAAAAGTATAGCAAATATTAAAAAAAGTGTCAAATACTATTTGACATTTGCAAATCCGGGTGTTAGAATAGACAAGCCGCATTGAAGAGGTCGAAGTTGAGGGCAGCCCTCACACCTCCAGAGCGAGACTACAGAAAAGGTAGGTGCAAAGCATGCAGGCAGTTATCGTTACCGGTGGTAAGCAGTATAACGTCAAGGAAGGCGACGTCATTTTCGTCGAAAAGCTCGGCGTTGAGGCAGACACTACCGTAACCTTCGATCAGGTCCTGGCTATCGTGGACGGCGAGAACTCCAAGTTCGGCGCTCCCGTGGTCGCAGGCGCTTCTGTCGAAGCAAAGGTGCTGAAGGAAGGCAAGTCCAAGAAGATCGTTGTCTTCAAGTACCGTCCGAAGAAGGACTCCAAGTCCATCCGCGGTCACAGACAGCCGTACACAAAGGTGCAGATTGAGAAGATCGTCGGTTAATTTGCATTATGACGAAAGTAGAAATTTTCAATCGTGACGGCAGAATCAACGGTTTTGCCGTATCGGGGCACAGCGGATACGCCGAAGATGGCAGCGACATCGTTTGCGCGGCCGTTTCTTCCGCGGTGAAATTCGCAGAGTGTACGATCAATGACGTGCTCGGCAACCATGCCAACACGAAGGTCATTGAAGATGAGCCCCGCATCACCCTCACGCTTCCCGCAGTTTGCGACGATGAGGACGCAGTTCAGGCAGTGCTGACCGGCTTTATGCTGACGATGTGCTCCCTGCGGGATGATTATCCTGATTATATCGAAGTTATGGAGGTGTAACACATGCTGAAAATCGGTTTTCAGTTCTTCGCTCATAAGAAGGGCGGCGGTTCCACGAAGAACGGCCGTGATTCCGAGTCCAAGAGATTGGGCGTGAAGCGCGCGGACGGCCAGTTCGTTCTCGCGGGCAACATTCTGGTTCGCCAGAGAGGCACGCACATCCATCCGGGTACCAATGTCGGTATCGGCAGCGACGACACCCTGTTTGCAAAGATCGACGGTCACGTCAAGTTCGAGCGCATGGGCAAGGATCGCAAAATGTGCTCTGTCTACCCGGTAGAGCAGTAAGATGCATAAGGAATCCCGAACATATCATTATGTTCGGGATTTTTTTGAGGAAGGAGAGATTGTGAATGTTTGTAGATAAAGTGAAAATCTTCGTCAAGGCGGGAAACGGCGGTAACGGCGCGGTCGCGTTTCATCGGGAAAAATACGTCGCGGCAGGAGGGCCTGACGGCGGCGACGGTGGAAAGGGCGGCAATATCGTCCTGCGCGTCAACGATAATCTCTCCACGCTGATGGACTTCCGTTTCAAGCGCAAATACGTCGCGCCGAACGGACAGGACGGGCAGGGCGCCCGCTGCAGCGGCAAGCGCGGCGAGGATCTCGTCATCCAGATCCCGCGCGGTACGGTCGTCCGTGACGCGGAAACGAACGAGATCATCAAGGACATGTCCGACAGCGAGGACTTCATCCTCTGCAAGGGCGGCAGAGGCGGCTGGGGTAACAAGCATTTCGCCACGCCGACCCGGCAGGTGCCGCGCTTCGCAAAGGCAGGTCTCCCCGGCGAGGAGCATGAGGTCGTTCTGGAATTGAAGCTGCTGGCAGACGTCGGACTGGTCGGCTTCCCGAACGTCGGCAAATCGACCTTGCTTTCCGTGACCTCCAACGCCCATCCGAAGATCGCCAATTATCATTTTACGACCCTGTATCCCAATCTCGGCGTGATCTACGTCGACGACGGCGTTTCCTTCGTCATGGCGGATATTCCCGGCATCATCGAGGGCGCTGCAGAGGGTGCGGGTCTCGGGCACGACTTCCTGCGGCATATCGACCGCTGCCGGCTGCTGGTGCACATCGTCGACGTATCCGGCAGCGAGGACCGCGATCCCATCGAGGACTTTGAAAAGATCAACGAGGAGCTTGCGAATTACTCTTCCGAGCTTGCGTCCCGCCCGATGATCGTCGCCGCTAACAAGTGCGACCTGATCCCCGAGGGAAGCGACAATCTGGAACGCCTGCGCGAATACGTCGAACGGCGCGGTTATCCGTTCTATGAGATCTCCGCCGCAACGACGCAGGGGACGAGACAGCTCGTTCAAAAGATCGCGGAGAAGCTCAAGGAGCTGCCGCCCGTCACCGTCTACGAGCCGGAATACATCAAGCCACTTGCTGAAGCTGGAGTGGCTGACGCTTTGACGATCGAGCATATGGACGATCTTTGGATCGTCTCCGGCAAATGGCTGCAGCAGCTCATCATGGACATTAATTTTGCCGACTATGAGTCGAGAATGTACTTTGACCGCCAGCTCCGCAAAAGCGGCCTGTTTGACCGGCTGGAGGAAATGGGGATCGAGGACGGCGACACGGTCAGCATCTACGACTTTGAGTTCGATTACGAACGTTAATCGATTACGGACTTTTTGACAGTCTGTAAAAGCAAATTCCCGGTTACTTTTTAGGGTAACCGGGAATTCGCTTTTGAAAAGAGAGAGGGAAAAAGAGAGATAAAATGAAAAGATGAATCGTGCATCACTTGTAAGAAAGCTTATCGTTCTTACATCTTGAGTATAAACGGCAATTTTGACGAAACTGTGAACGAAATCGAAACAAATGCTGAATATAATTTATTTTTCAAATTTCTTAAGCAGCGACATTTTTGTTTTTTCGTATTTGCCGCCGTACGGATGTTCGCGCAGCGGCAGATTGAACCGTGTCCTGCCGCGCAGGACGGTAGAAGGGTGCGTAAACTCGCGGAAGCCCCATTCGCCGTGATAGGCGCCCATGCCGGAATGCCCCGTGCCGTTGAAGGGAACGCCCTTGACCATCATATGGATGCAGACCTCGTTGATGCAGCCGCCGCCGTATTGCATGGTCTGCATCACGCGCTTTGCCCATTTCATATCCTTTGTGAAAACATAGAGCGCCAGCGGATGCTCACGGTCTGCGACGGTTTCCAGCAGGTCGTTGATCTCACTGTCATTGTAGGGAACGACCGGCAGGAGAGGGCAGAACAGCTCATGCTGCACGATGCTCTCTTTCTTATCCACGGGATAAATGACGGTCGGTGCAAAGCGCCGGTTTTCCCTGTCTCCGTCGCCGCCGAAAATAATGCGGTCGCGGTATTCCTCGGCAAGACGTGCGCATTTGTCATACGCCGCGTCGGTGATCAGCTTCGGGTATTCGTGGCTATGCGTCGGATCTTCACCGATCTGACGGGTGAACTCCGCCTTCAGCTCCTTCAAAAAGGCGTCTGCGACCTCTTCGGCGACGGCGATCTGATTGACGTTGATACAAATCTGCCCTGCGTTGCATAGCTTAAAGAAGGCGATCTTTCTTGCCGCGTCGTGCAGATCGGCGTCCTTACGGACGATGCACCAGTTGCCCGTCTCGCCGCCTAGCTCCAGCGCGGTCGAGGTCAGATTCTTCGCCGCCTCCGTGAGCACGTGTCTGCCGACGGCAGGGGAGCCTGTGTAGAAAATCTTGTCGAACCGCTGCGCAAGGCAGAGGTCGGCGACGTCGTGGCCGCCGTCGATCAGCGTGACGTACTCCGGCGGGAATATCTCGGCGATGAACCGCTTCAGAAACGCGGTGCTTGCCGAAGATTTGGAGCTGGTCTTGATAACGGCCGTGTTGCCTCCGGCGATGCTCGCCGTCAGCATGCCGAGGGTCAAAAGCATCGGGAAATTGAACGGGGAGATGATCAGACTGACGCCGTAGGGCATCTTATATACCGTCGTAACCGTGCTTGGAAAGCACATCAGTCCGCTGAAATGCCGTTCCGGCTTCGCCCATTTTTTCAGTCCACGGAGCGTTTCGTTGATCTCCACGATGATCGGGCCGACGTCGCAGAGATAGGCTTCCACCGTGCTTCTGCCCAGATCCTCCCGCAGCGCAGCTACAAATTCACTTTCATGCGCGATCACTGCAGCCTTCAGTCGTTTGAGCTGTGCGATGCGCCACTTGAGGTCGAGCGTCTTGCCGGAGCGAAAGAACGTCCGCTGGGCTTCGACAATCGAATGGATTTCATTTTCCGTATACATCGCCGTTCTCCTTTCCGTAGATCTCGTCCAGAAGGTGAGAAATATCACGCTTGGTCAATACGACCCAGCAGCCGACGAATCGTCTTTCTCAAAATGAAAGATGCAATATAAATATATTTTAATTATATCAGAATTTCAATAGATTGCAATGGGAAGATCAGATGGCAAAAGCGCTCTTGCAAAAAACAAATTACACGTCATATTGTCCGTAAATGATTGGACGAAACGCGAGAATATATTCAATGAAAAAGTAAATTTATACATAATAATTAATTCTGCTACATGTTTCTTTACATATATTAACATTACATTTAACATTGACATTTTCTTTAGATAATGTATAATATATCTAAAAGATTCTTAAAATAGTGCATTTTGGCGAAATTTCTACATATAGTTATCGCTTCAAGAATTAACCACAACATACAGATCATTCATCGTTTCGTGCGTACTTCCCATGAGCGGCAATGCACTGTAACGATTTCCCGGAGGCAGAGAACGATGACCGATAAGGAATTAAAAAAGCTGAACCGCGCGCAATTGCTGGAATTATTGGTGGATCAAAGCAGGGAAATTGACCGTCTGCAGGCTGCGCTCGATGCTGCAAATGAAAAATTATTACAGCGTGATCTCCGGCTGGCGCAGTGCGGCTCGATCGCCGAAGCGTCGCTCGCGATCACTGATGTTTTTGAAAAAGCGCAGGAGGCTGCGGACCTGTATTTGTCAGCGGCGAAGCGCTATGTCGCGCGCACCGTTGCCGAAGGGAAACCGCTTCCGTCGCGGCTCAATGAGAAACGACGGCAGGAAGGATCTGACAAATGAAGCACAAACGTATGAAGCGAGAGCAAGCGCTGCCGACGACGCCACAGCTGGAAGGTGCGCTGGCGCGGGAGGAACAGAAAAAGCGGTTCCGAAGCATTCTGCGAAGCACGGTTTTCGTGCTGGCGACGGTGGCCGCGATTTCCGTTCTCGTCGCCACGCTGCTTTTTCCGGTAATGCGGATCTACGGCTCGTCGATGAAGCCGACGCTGGAGGACGGAGAGATCGTCGTTGCGCTGAAGGTCAAAGACTTTTCCAAGGGCGATCTGATCGCGTTTTATTATAACAACAAGCTGCTGATCAAGCGCGTCATCTGCGGCCCGGGCGACTGGGTCAACCTGACGGAGGATGGCACGGTCTACGTCAACGGCACGCCGCTGGAAGAGCCGTACGTCTCGGAAAAGAGCTTCGGCACCTGCGATCTGGAGCTTCCGTATCAGGTACCGGCAGGGCAGTACTTCGTGATGGGCGACCACCGATCCACCTCAATCGACTCGCGCAGCTCCATGGTTGGCTGCGTCACCGATGAGCAGATCGTCGGCAAGATCCTGATCCGCGTCTGGCCGCTTGCCGCATTCGGCACGATCTCATAGGAAATAACGCATCCTGCAGCATACAATACCGCTGCAGGATGCGATCATATACATTTCACCCGAAAAACAAAAAAATTAAATTTTTAGGAGGAAAAAGCAATGAAAAAAGCACTGGCAACTCTCATCGCGCTGGTCCTGGTGTTTGCTCTGGCAGCAACGGCGTTCGCCGTGAATACCTACAGCATCACCATCGACAACGCAGTAGACGGTGAAACCTACACCGCCTACAAAATCTTTGACGTGACCTATCAGGGCACGAACGCAACTCCCGGCACCGACCCCGGCGCTCCCGCAGCAGACCCCACGCAGCTCCACACCGCATATTCCTACACCATCAGCAACACCAATCCGTGGTTTGCCTTCCTCACGAACGGTCTGACCGCGGACGCCGACGGCGTTTACACCAACGCAACCTACGGCCTGAAGTTCACGCCGACCAGCACCGACCCGACCACCTTCGTCGTTGAGCCGACCGAAACCAGCGGCTACGACGCAACCAAGGCTGCCGCGCTGGCTGCTGCCATCAACGCGGAGCTCGACCGCGCGGCTGCTGCCGCTGCGGCTGCGACGCCCACCCCGAACCCCTACACCGCTGCCGGCAGCGATACCGCTGCAAGCGGCACTGCAACGATCGACGTGAGCCCCGACGTTCCCGGCTACTACTTCGTTTCCACCTCCATGGGC